>NZ_KB849420.1:1791601-1830303 GCF_000368405.1 Acinetobacter sp. NIPH 817 | reverse complement strand
GTAGCAGAGCTTGCCGAGTTGTCGCCAGTAGCAGAGCTTGCCGAGTTGTAGCCAGTAGCAACGGCTTGTCCACGATCTTGATCAGTGTAAGCAGGTGATTCTTTTTTAATTGGCTCACAATGTGAGGTTGTATATTCAATAGCTGCTTTAACTAAGAATGGGATATCCACTTCAGCTTTAATAGTGATTGATTTGCTAGCAACTTTAGTGTCATTAGTGTCACGGCTTAAATCACCAGACTGCTCAACTACAGCAAAGCGGTTTAATTCACCCGGTGCGTAATATCCAAATACATCTAAAGGATATTCACAAGCATGGAAACCAGAACCACAAGCCTCTACTTTGCCTTTATGTTCAAAAGTCTTGCCAATTTCATATTGGAAACCACGGCACCGTAGGTTCTTGTCAAAACCCTTGTAGCTAGTGATTGTTTCTTTTTTCTGTGTCATACTATTCTCACTCATTGAGTAAAAGTCCCGTCGGTCAGATGTCTGGGACTTTTTTGTTGTCTGGTGAGTAAAGCATACTTTACCTTGGTTGTGTTGTAAAGCCTACTTTACTAATTATTTTTAAGTGCACTTTACTTTTTATATGTAGGCAATAAAAAACCACTATATGCATAGTGGTTCAGATGAAGCGATTTTGTAATTATTTAGTTAAGTCTTTTGCAATTAACCATTCTTTTTTATCAACATCGTATTCTGGTTCTAATAAAGCCAAAATATAACCTGACGCCTCAAATTTAAAATGTTCTTTTGATGGACTGACAAAACCCCAAAAAACTAAGTCATTTTTACCTAATGAGTTTTGATACTTATCATTAATTCCAGCGACAAAGGTTATACCTTCACTATTTGCTAATTGAACTAAAAAACCTTGGATTGAGTTATTATTATGAATAACTTCTTGAATAATCCCGAAACTCATTTGATTTTTTTCAAATAAAGGCTTGTGAATGGTAGTTGCAAAAGAAAAGGCTGACAGATTGTCCTTAAAAATTAATTTTTCCGCAGATGGTTTTTTATAAAAGACCCACCTTTTAATTTTTAATAATAAGAAATATCCCCAAGAAAGCAGAAAGCCAACCGGTAGAAAATACAAAAATAAATGAAAGAAAAGGCCATCTCTTTTTTGAGGAAAATATTCAGGATTTAGTATTTGATTTAAATCTAAATTCTCCTTATAACCCCACGATAATAAAGAAATAATCCCCACTGTTAAAACTAAAATACCTATCCTCTGAATTGGCTCTTTCGAGCCAAATTCCCATATTTTATTTAATTTATTCACTTATATTTCCTCATGTGTAAGACCATCACACCTATAATTGATATATTGTGATTAAGTGATGAAAGTGTTGGATAGTCTGGATTTAAAGGAACTAATTCAAAAATTTCTCTTCCGAAATCATCATACCCAATGACACGATATTTCTTAAAAGTAGCTTCATATTCTCCATTTTGAGCTACTACAAAAGAGCCAGGATGTGGAGTTAATGCAGTATCAATTGTTAAAAGATCACCAGGTTTGAAGTCTGGCAACATACTATCGCCTTGCACGGTGAGACTAAATACACTTTTTTCTTTTGCTGATTTATAAGTTGTATAAGTTTCGCCTATAGGATTTACGCCATCATACCCAACTGAGTTAAAAATCCCTGCCTGAACATAATCAAGTACTGGAATTTTGCTAATTTCATCATTATTAAATACTACATTCGCAACTGATTTTTTATCTAGCAGCATTGGTGCACGTTCGCCAGCAAGCCACTTATGGTTAACACCCAAGAATTCAGCTGCAAGAGTCAAGTTACTGCCATCCAGTTCCTTTGTTGGTCCATTAAACCACTGACCAACACTTGCTTTACTTACTTTACAGAATTCAGCCATTTCTGTGTTTTTTAGTTTTTTATTACGAGTTGATTCGTAGTGCTTTTTTGCTTGATGCATGCGTTCTTGAAGCGAAGACATAATAAAAATTCCCAAATTAGTAAAGCTAGCTTAACTTTTAATAAGTAAAGTTTGCTTGATTTTATTAAGTAAAGTATGCTTTACTTGTCTTTGTTTACTGGAGTAAAGAAAGTGCAAGTACTGATGAAGAAAAGTGACGCCATTCAGGCGTTCAAAACTAAAGTCGGTGTGGCAAAAGCAATAGGGATTAGTAAACAAGCAGTTAGCTTATGGGGCGATATGGTTCCTGAAGGTTCAGCCTCTAAATTATTGCTTATTAATCCCAACATTCCACACACGATCAAAGCTGCTTAGGTGATGACATGGGCGAAAAATTAACTGCAAGTGTCACCTTTAAGTGCACAGATGAAGAAAAGATTCTGCTAGAGCGTATAGCGCGTTCACGCAAAGTGACAATTTCAGAATTAATGAGAGACGCTGGCATAAAGATCATTCAAGAAGTAGAGGAATTGCTTAGAAGTCTACAGGCTGAGTTTGATCTGACCACAGTTACCGAAGATACAAGGAATACCAGTGATTTTGAATTAATGCCTTCTCCTCCTTTAAGAGACGTAACACCAAAACACACAGGCACAAAAAAGGCCCAACTGTGCGACCAGTTGAACCTAATTTGCCATTCCACAGCAAAGCAATGAAATGAGTACTGAAATATGAATTTAGCACATAAACACGACTCTCCACAAGGTGAAGTGATCGAGTTTCCAAAACAAGAGCGACAAGATATGTCAAAGAAAGAAGAAGGCTATACCCGAATGCCTAACTCTTTAATTGACGAGCAAATAATGGCGCAATTAAGCGACAAAGCATTCAAATGTTTGATGCTAATAATTCGTCAGACTTCAGGTTTTAATCGCAACTCAAACAAGATTGCTACTTCGCAATTTCAAGAAGCGTGCGGTATCAAAAAAACTGACAAGGTCTATGCCTCAATTAAGGAACTTGAACAGAAAAGTTTAATCAAAGTTGAGCGCAAAACTGGCGGATTAAACACCTATTTTTTACTCGAAAACCAATCCCAAAATAAGGTAGTACCTGAAAATTGGACTACTCCCAAAAATGGGGAGGGGACTACTCCCAAAAATGGGGAGGGGACTACTCCCAAAAATGGGGACACTACAAAAGAAAGTATTAAAGAAAACTTTAAAGAAAATTTATGTGAGGAAAATTCAGTTGACTCGGTTTTAAAACTTTGGGTTCCAAAACTTGAAATTTTGAATGCTTGGTTGCAACGAGCTGGCATCGCAAACATGACTCAAGCGGAAGCTGAAACTTGGTTGCTTGAAATCAACGGGTATTACTCATCAAAAATTGAAGCTGGTCTTTTGAACGACACCCAGATGTACACAAACTTCGTGAAGTGGGTCAAACGCAGTTACTCAACTCGTAAACCAGCACCACAGCAAATGGATTCTCGAAACGTGAATGATGCGTGGGCTAACCAACAAACTCCTTACGATCCTGTAGAGCCAGTTGAATTGGAGGATTGGATGCTATGAACGCGATGCTTAATCCAGAAATTCTCCAAGGCTCAGGCTTTTGCACTAAGCACAACACGAAAGAAATCATCATGGGTGGTTTCCAAGGTTGCCCACAGTGTGCAGTTGAGTACGTGAATGCAGCAAATAAACAACATGGCTTTGAAGTTCAAAAATCAGTTCGTGAAAAACATTTTGCAGGCGCAATGATTCCTGAACGTCACAAGGATGCAGGTTTTAGAAATTACATCACTCAGCTTGCAGGGCAAAAAAATGCTCTAACTCAAACAGCAAACTTTGCGAAAAAAATCGTGAATGGCGCAATTGAAAACTTGGTGATGGTTGGCAGTACTGGAACAGGTAAAACACATTTGGCATGTGCAACTGCAAGAACGCTTTTAGCGAAAGGCAAGTATGCACGTTACATCACAAGCGAAGAATTGGCTCAACGCATTATGAAAGCGTGGGACAAGGACACGAAAGATCAATCAGAGCAGTCAGTAATTCATGAGTTCACTCAATACGATTTGCTTATTCTTGATGAGTACGGATTGCATGACCGTGAAAAGCGCTTAGAGCTAATCCACAAAGTTTTGTATTCACGCTATGACGCATGCAAAGCAACGATGCTCATCTCAAACATGACTCTTGAGCAACTCAAAAACGATTTAGGTGATCGCCTATGGTCTCGCTTTCAACACGGTGGACTAACGATCATTGAGTGCAACTGGAAAGATGCGAGGGCGGTATGAGTAAAACAACACCACAAGAACCATTGTTATTCGGATCCATGACCTACCCGCAAATTATGAAACTTAGAGCAGCTTACAACTTAGGCATTCGAGATAACCAAACCAGACAGGTGAATGCGCTTTATCACAAGTTATTAAGACGTGGCTGGGCAACAAGAATGAAACAACGGAATGGGGTAGAAAATCATGAGAATCACTGAACAGCAGTATGAATCGATACAAAACAAGCGAAATAACGCAGAAAAACGCACATTACAGATCGATAAACCGAAAAGTGGTGTGTATGTACCACAATTAAATAAAAACGTCTCTACGGACGAATTAAAGAGAATTAGCGAACGTGACTCTAAAACGATTTTGAAGTGTGAAATTAGCGGTATGGCTCCTTCAGTTAATCACTACTGGGTAGCAAGTGGAAAGAAACGATTTTTAAGCAACAAAGCACGTGATTTTCATGACCTGATCAGAAGCATTGTTCCAGCTCATAAATCAATCGCACGGTTGAAACTTGAAGTCACTTTTCACTTTCCAAATCGGCAATGCCGAGACATCGATAATTACTTGAAAGCGACCATCGATAGCTTAGTCAAATGCGGTCTGTGTGTAGACGATGAACAGTTCGATGAACTAGTCGTTAAGCGCGGAAATATTATTAAGGGCGGACTCATTCAATTACATGTGAGCGAGATCTAAGGGGATGAATATGTTGGTTGATAATAGCGTTTTTCTCGAATCTCCTCGCGCGCGCGCGCGTTTTCAAAACCTTGAAACGAAAAAGAAAGTAAAACAGTTTCGTGTTGCGATGCGTGGTTACAAAAGACCTGACTTCAACCGCATGATTCTAGACCTACTTAATCTTGGATGGACGCATGAAAAGATTGCGTTTGTTCTGCCAGTTGCAGGGGCTTCTACAGTGTCAGAGTGGGCACGTGGTGGCGTTCCAAATTTTGAAAACGGTGATGCATTTATCTTGCTTTGGCAGACAGAGACAGGATTGCAGCGTTTTCCGCGTGAGGATGAGTGGTTGACATACAAATACACAGTTGGTCAGCAGGATTTACTTGGTGTTTTAGATGATTTTGCTGCGCAGTTGGATAACGAATTGGGCAAACGTGACGGGGTGAAGGGATGAGAGCACAACAATTTATCAAAGACCACGGTTTAGAGAAGGCGAGAGAGTTATTAAAGCGACTACATGAACTTGGTTGCCCTGATGATATGCAAATCACAGTAATTAATGGTATGTGGCATCGCACAGCTAATGGTTTTACTTATCCTGAATTAAAACGCCTCGTGGAGTCGGTGGATTTGGTTAAGACTTATGGCGGTATCGAGCAATGCAGAAAAGATGCTGATTGGGTAGTTGAAACCAAATTACCTGAAACGGATTTATATAAAGAGCTTAAGCAAGCCATCGCCGATTACGAATCGATCTACGGAGAAGGGAATGATCTATAAACACAATAAAACTGGAAATCTCTACTCACTAGTTGTAGTTGCCAATAAGTGCGACAACGAGAAGTTTCCAAAGATGGTTGTTTATCAAAGCTTGAGCGACGGGTATGTTTACGCATGACCATACAAAGACTTTTTCAATTCATTTTCGATTCAAGGAACCAGCCATGAGTGAGTTTAAAGTCGGGGATCTTATTGTTTATTTGGCGGATTGGGATGACTTTGATGGCATCATGACTTATGACGCATCTCGTGATGATGATTCGTGGAACCATGGAAACATGATCAGACACGCCACCCCCGAAGAAATAGCAGCTGGCCACCGCATTGACACCAAGCAAATCGAAGACATTGGTGATGATGAGCATTTAGAAAACCACATTTCGCCAAACTGCAAAGCAAAGGATGTTTGAGATGGATAAACCAATGACATTTAACGAATGGATGGGAACTTTAGGTTTTGATGCTTTGGTTCATGCAAATTGCTGCCGAAAATCTTATGAAGCAGGTCAGCAGTCGCAGCAAGCGAAAGTGGAGGAGCTGCAAACTCAATTGTCACTACAACGTCAAAGAGTAAAGGCTTTTGAAGAAGAGCTTACTGGTTCGCGTAACTATGGTGACGAGCTGCAAAATCGGGTGGATTATTTAGAAAGCACTCTAAAAAAGTGTTTATTGCATGGTCTTGATTCAGTAAGGATTGAAGGATCAAGTCTAATTACGATGAGGGAGAAAATTCAACAGGTATTAGACGGGGAAAATAATGGTTGAAGTTAAAGTAAATAGCGCGAAGGTTACAATCAAAGGTACGTCTTTTGACTTTATAGGATATATAGCTGAGTTAGGTTTTGACGGTGATATCAAGAAGGTCATTGAGATAACAACTGGCAGCGATGTGACAAAAGAGTTTAGAAAAAAGTACGAGCAAGCGCTCAAGGGGGAGGCATGAAATTACTTCTAATCAAAATAGCTATGAACTTGGTTGCAATCCTTTTTGTTGAGTTTGTGGTAATTGGTGGACTTTATTACACACAAGGCAATGAACCTACTGACGACTTTATAAGGGGTTTATTTTTCATCCAAGGCCTTATTTCGGCATTAGCAACCTTTGCAGTTGTTAATGAAAGCGTTTCAGATTTCGTCAACAAAGAATTTGGAGCTGACCAATGACCACATTCAAAGAGGTTCAAAACGAGGTTGTGATAGTCGAATCGGTAGAGGGTGAATATCTCACTGCCGATGAGTACTATCACGCAAGGATTGAAAAATTAAAAGATGAGGCGATGCGGCAGACGGTAGAGGTTGCCGTAATAACAGCGCGCCAAAAAGCACGTCAAAAGTACCAAGCGGAAATGGCAAGTGTTCTTTTTTCTTTTCCTAGGTGGTGGCAATGACTAAATGCAACCACGAATATCAGTACTGCTGGATTTATAAGGCGTATTTATGTATTCATTGTGATGAGATGAGGAAGAGCCAATGAATAAAAGAGAAGTCGAAAGAGAAAAATTACTTAAAGCAATTCAAAAAATGCATGACTTGCTAAAAAATGGCAAGAGATTTGAGTTAAATGAACTGTCTAAATCTATGAAGCAGGTAAAGAAATGAGTGAGGAGGTCATTGAAAAAATTTTAGTCATAACTCTACTTGTTAGTTATGCACTGGGTTTGGCTTTAATTCCATTAACTTCTAGACCTAAAAAGAAATCCAAGAAAGACAAGTGAACTAATCACCCAACAAACCCCAACTTAATAAACTCAACACTAGCCCTATTCACAACGAATGGGGCTTTTTTATGGCTGGCAAACGACAAATTCAGACACCAGGTGTAACTGCTGAACAGAACCAAGATCAACAACAAACAGAAACACCAGATACAACCCAAGACACTTCAACTAAAGATCAGGCTGATGCTGCGTTGGCACACATCACTAAAACTGATGAGAAGCCAGATATTCAGAACGCTGAACATGAAGGCTCTTACATTCCTCAACTGCCTGATTGGGTTTCTCAAATCCTCGAAAACCAAGCCCGCATTGAGCAAAAACTTGATGCCGTTCTGTCTCAATCTGGTACTGAAACACCAAAGCCTAAAGCTAAAGGCCGATTCAAAATGGTTGAAGGCAAAGGTCATGTTTGGGTGGAGGAATAACCATGTGCGGACCTTCAAAGCCAGTACAGACTGATCCAGAGGCTGAAGCACAAGCGGCAGCGGATAAGGCAGCACAAGAAGCCAACAAGAAGAAAGCTCAGCGCAAAGTTTGGAGCCAAGAAAGCGTGCTCTCTAGTGCAGCAGCTCCAACACAGCCAAACGGCAAAACAACTTTAGGCGGTGGTTAATGGATATTCAGGCTAAGCAATTATGCGCTCGGTTGGGGCAAATGAAGCTCAGCCGATCTATTTATGAGGCGCATTGGGGTGAGTGCTACAAGTACGGTGCTCCAGAGCGTCAACAATCATTTGTAGGTTCCGATCCTAAATCACAGCGTGAAAAAGAACGAGCAGACCTTGTTGATTCAACAGCAGCCGAAGCAATCCAGCTACTTGTATCAATGATCATGTCAGGTGTTACGCCTGCTAACTCTATCTGGTTTCAAGCTGCGCCTGATGGTGTGGATGATGTCTCGGAACTAACTGACGGTGAACGTTGGTTAGAAGAAGTTTGTCAATTCATGTGGCGCAATATTCATGCTGCAAACTTTGATAGCGAAGCTTTTGAAACTATCACAGACGTAACCGTTGCAGGATGGGGCGTTCTCTACACCGATATTAATCACAAAGAAGGCGGTGGCTATGTATTTGAAGCATGGCCTACGGGTAATTGCTGGATAGGCTCAAGCCAACCCAACGGCATGATTGACATCATTTACCGTGAACATGAAATGACAGCCGAAGCGATGGTCAATGCTTACGAAGATAAGTGTGCGCCAGATGTTATTAATGCAGCAACCACAGAACCCGAACGCCGATTCAAGTTATTACATGTGATTCAGCCACGAAAAACAAAAGGAGCAGGGCAGCTAAATAAAGATATGCCTTTTGCCTCTTATCACGTGGACATTTCTCATCAAGTTGTTTTGAAAGAATCAGGCTATCACGAGTTTCCATGCTCGATTCCACGCTTAAGACGTTTGCCTAACTCTTCTTATGGCAATGGTCAAATGTCTGTGGCTTTGCCAGATGCTAAGACCTGTAATGAGTTGGTGCTTCAAACAATTCGCGCAGCAGATATGCAGATTTGCGGCATGTGGATTGCAAAAGATGATGGTGTATTAAATCCACATGTTGTACGTGTTGGTCCACGCAAAGTCATCGTTGCTAATGATGTTGAATCAATGAAGCGCCTTGATGATGGTGTGAACTTCCAGATAGCTGAATATCTATTGAATAGCCTTCAAAACGGTATTCGTAAAAAGCTCATGGCTGACCAGTTGCCGCCGATTGGTGCTCAGCAAATGACAGCAACAGAAATCAATACACGTGTTGAGATTATTCGCCAGCAATTAGGGCCTTTGTATGGTCGTTTGCAGTCTGAATTTTTAATGCCCCTGTTGGATCGTTGTTTTGGTCTTGCTTTGCGCTCTGGTGCGCTTAAACCGCCTCCAAAAGAGTTATGGGGTGCAAATCTATCTTTCAAATTTATTTCCCCTCTAGCACGCGCTCAGCGCCTTGATGAAGTACTTGCGACTGAACAATTCGTAATGGCCCTAAGTCAATTTGCTGAAGTAGATAAATCTGTACTCGATGTAGTCGATTTTGATGCAGCAGCAAACGTGGTTGCTCGTGGTCGTGGCGTTCCTCAATCAATTCTACGTACCGATGAAGAAGTGGGCGAATTACGTGCAGCCCGTCAAAAGGCATTGGAAGAGGAAAAACAAAAAGCAGCACAACAACAAATGGCTCAGCAGATGGGTGGCGTAATTGCTGACGGTGCTAAGGCCGCAATTAATCAAGATCCAAGCCTTATGACAGGGATGGTAAGCGGGGTGATGCAATGATTTATCTAATGTTCGTAGTGGTTTCAATTATTTTGGTGGCCATCATTGCCTACCAGCAAATTAAGTATGAAGAAGTAGAGGTATTGCTTTGGGATGAAGTCCGTGATCATGCGGAAACACGAAAGCAACTCACTGAATTACAACGTCAAAAGAAAGTTGATATTCAAACAGTTCCAGATAAAGCCATTAGGCAGCGATACCAGCATAAGCCATCGGCAGAAGACTACTACTCAATCTTTGAAGCACACCCAATTGGCAGGATCGTTTCTGATGATCTGGTCAATAAATTCGGTGGTGTGACCTATGTTCGCGGTGGCCAAGATGCGGAACGAGAATCGTGCTTTAGAGCAGGAAAGAAATACGTAGTTGACCACATTCTCATGCAAATCAATAACGCTCACAAAGCTCCACAAATTCAATATGAGGTAACAACTGATGACAACTGAAGCCCAAGCACCAGAACAAACCACAACTGAAACTGAAGTAACTACTACGCCGACAGACACCACTGTATTAGGAGGTGATCAAAATCAAGGTGGTGATCAACCAGTAGAGCAAATTGCTACACCTGCAACCATTGCTACACCAGATGATTATGCGGTTGAGCTAGAAGGTTTTGACTTTGAAGAGTTCAAAGCAATTGACGAAAACAAAGAATTTCTAAAAGAAGCTCATGAAGCTGGTTTATCAAATGATCAGCTTGGCTTTGTGCTTGGGAAATATAACGAAATTATTCCTAAAGTCATGGGTCAAATGGCTGAAATGCAAACTGAAAATTGCAAAGAAGCATTGAATCAACTATGGGGTGCAGAGACTCAAGCAAACATTGGTTTGGCGATGAAGGCAGCTCAAGCGGCTGGACTAAGTCCTGAAGATATTCAAAGCCCTGCAATTGGCAACAATCCCGCAGTCATCAAGATGCTTGCTCATTTCGGTAAACAGCTTGGTGAAGATGTGCCACCTCAGAACACACAGCAAAGCGAAGGTGAGGATGTTGAACAATTGATGAGAGGTGAAGCGTACGGCAATCCAAATCATCCAGACTATAAACGTGTGAATGCATTGGTACAGCGCCATTTCGCAAAACTATATCCTGAAAATTAGAATGGAGTAATTGAGTTATGGCTCAAGATATGGCTACTAATGGCGCAATGATCACAGCAGCATTCAAGCGTCAGTTCCACACCACCTTTGAGGTGAAGTGTCAACAAGATAAATCAGTGCTGCAAGTTGGTGTAGAAGATCGTGGCCCTATTGATGGCTCATCTTTTACGATTAATGACATGGGGCAAGTGGAAATGCAGCCTTCAGGCTCACGCTTTGGTGATACTGTTTGGTCTGTTGCTGATGCTGGTACACGTTTGGCGCTAATGGCGGATTATGATTTATTCGTACCAGTTGAGCCGCGCGATGTTCCTAAGCTTTCTGCGAACCCAACTGATAAATACATGCAGGCTTGTTTGGCGGCTGAAATGCGTCAACGTGACCGTATTATTTTCAATGCATTAGGTGCTTCAATTCAGCGTAAGCAGGTTGATGGTGAAACTTATACAGCTACACCATTGCCAGCAAGTCAAAAAATTGCAGCTGCTGCCACACCAATGAACAAAGCTAAAATTGTTCGTGCCCGTAAATTGTTCCGTCAAAACCATGCTGACAAGTTCCCGTTATATATGATCTATAACGCTGAAATCTTGGAGCAAATCTTAGTTGATGATGAGTTGACTAAATGGGATAAAGAAACAATTCAAGCAATTCAAGATGGTGATGTTGCGAAAAAATGGGCTGGCTTCTTATGGCTTCCATACGAAGATATCACATCAGTAACAGCAGGTTCTCCAGCTGTAACCACTCAAACAACCTTCGCGTATGCACAAGGTGCAGTTCATTACGGTCGTAACTCAATTCACGACTTTGACATTGCAACTCGTCCAGACAAGAAAAACGTTAAGCAAATTGGCGGTATCGCATCTTATGGTGCTGGTCGTGCTAATGAGCAAAAAGTAGTTCAAATCGATTTTATCGTGTAAGTGCTTTCACCCCACTGTATGGGCATGCGGTGGGGTGCTTTTTATACCCAACAAAGCAATTCAAAACCTCAGTCAACATAACCAAAATGGCTGAGGTTTTTCTTTATGACTATCACAAATACAAGCATCTGCAATGAGGCTTTAAATCTTTGTGGGGCTAAGTCGATTATCAATTTAGAGGACGGTACAGATAACGCAAGACGTTGTGCTGCCTTATATGATTCAACACGTAAAGCACTTTTGCGCATGCATCCGTGGTCTTGTGCAAAAAAGCGTGTAGTACTCGCGCCCACTACAACACATCCGACCTTTGGTTATAAAAATGCATTTCCTTTACCAAAGGATTTTCTACGAGTTTATGACCCAAATACACAATGTTTTGAGATTGAAAACCGTCACATCCTTTCTAATCAAGATTCAATTCAATTGGTATACATCTATGACAATGACAACGAAGAAACATGGGATTCCTTGCTCGTTGAGGCTATGGCGTTATATTTATGTTCCAAAATCGCTAAGCCAATTACAGGAAGCCAAGCGGAGTCGGACAGCGCATATCAAAAACTAATGAACCTTTTGAAGCAGGCTAGAGCTATCAATGGTCAAGAGCGACCAGCTCAAGATTTCTTCACTGGTGAGGCTAATTTGGTCGAGGTGCGCTATTAATGAAAACTTCAGTCATTAAGAATAATTTTAGCGCTGGCGAGTTATCTCCATTTCTTGAGACAAGAACGGACATTCAGCAGTATGCGAATGGTGCACGTGAGCTAACTAATGTCATCCCGCTGGTTGAGGGTGGCGTGAAGTCAAGACCAGGCACGTTTTTTAGATCCTTATTTGCAGGTGCTATCCGGTTAATCCCATTTGTAGTGAACTCTGAGCGAACATATTTAGTTATTTTTAAAGCTGCTCAAATCGTTGTTTATGACCCTAGAACGTATGCAACTGTCACAACTCTGACGTCTCCATATACGGCAGCGCAGATTAATGATGTGCAGTTTGTACAGTACCGCTACAGTATGTTCATGACGCATAGTGATGTGCCTGTACATCGATTCAGGTGCTCAGATGATTACACTAATTGGGAAATGGATGTATTTAACTATACGCATCCGCCATTGGACGATGAAAGTTCCCGCAGCCCATACCGTAAGGGAACTTCAAGTGGAAAAGACTTAGGTGCTATTGTCACATTTACTCTAAATGATGTGGCTGATTGGCTTGAGACGATTAGTTATATTAAGGGCGATGTCGTTATATATAGTGGGCAGTTCTATCAAGCACTGAAAGATAGTACAAATAAACCACCTTCAACAAATCCTGAATACTGGATTGTTGTTCCTTCTTCGGTTTCTGATGTGTTCTCTGCTTCAGATGTTGGAAGCTATATCGAAGTGAATGGCGGCATTATAAAGATCTCCAAATTTAATAATGCCAATGAAGTTCAGGGTGAAATTGTAAAAGCGCTTGAGTCTGAAACAGTTGCTATTGAACGGTCATGGACCATTACACCTCCTGCTTTTAATGCCACAAATGGTTATCCAAGATGTGTGACATTCTTTAAACAGCGCCTTGTATTAGCAAGTACAAAAACTTCACCCAACAAAATCTGGTTTAGTGCGGTAGGTGGTAATTCAAGCTTCTTGGAAACTACAGAAGATGCAGATGCATTTAGTGTGGTATCAGCGTCTGGTCTATCTAACTCAATACTTTTTCTTGAGGCAACACGTGGGGTTATCTGCCTAACATCTGGTGGTGAATACATGATTAGTGCTGATGGAGCTTTGACGCCTACATCGGTAGAAATCAATGAGCACACCTCATACGGTGCCTATCCTACAACCCGACCTTGTCGAGTGGGTAATGAGCTTTTATTTGTGCAGCGTGGCGGTGAGCGTCTTAGGGCTTTGTCATACCGTTATGAAGTTGACGGATTGGTGTCGCCTGAAATTAGTGTAATGGCTTCGCATATTGGTGAAGCGCATGGTGGTATTGATGAGATTACATACCAGCAGGAGCCGCAATCAATTGTCTGGTGCAAATTAGGTGATGGCAAAGTCGCATCAATCACATTCAACCGAGACCAAGAAGTGTTGGCTTGGGCGCAACATGACTTTGGTGGCACAGTAATTTCAATGTGCTCATTACCTACAAAATTGGGTAGTGATAAGTGTTTCATGTTGATTAATCGAAATGGATCTGTATGTCTGGAAGAAGTTCATGAAGACGCAAATATGGATTCACAGCGCTCTGTATCAATAGTAAATAATGCTGTAGATGTGTCGAATGCACTTTATCTTGGTAGTTATTCGCTATTAATGAAGCCGCAAAACTTCTATTACACTGTCTCTTATCAGCAAGAAGGCAATAGCTTAAAGATTCTTAATAGCCCTGAAACTGGAACTATTCAGCTTGGCAAAGCGTTTAATGGTGTTGTAGATCTATTCCCGCCAGAAGTGGCGCAAAATCCAGCAACCACAATGTTTAGTAAAGCTAAAGTATCTCGTGTTGCATTTGTATTTAGAAATACTTTAGGCCCAATTTTCAACGATCAGACATTAGAGCTTTTTGATTTTGATCACACCCCAATGGATGGGCAAAACCTCTTTACAGGCAGACATCTTTATGAAGGTGGAAGCTTTGATGATATCTACAAAACACGGCTCCGAATAACACTCAACAAACCGCTACCTTTCCACATGCAAGCTTTAGCTATAGAGATTTCAGTTAATGAGCGATAAGCATGAAAGTTCGTGTGGCTACCCTTGATGATATTCCTACGTTAGTCGAGTTTGGCAAATCATTTATGAGTGAGGCGCCAAACTATCGTGACCGTGAATATATTCCAGAAAAAGCAGCAGAGCACTACAAAGAACTCCTAAAAAATGGCGTGATTTTCGTTGTTGAACATAACGAGCATGTTTGTGGTGGCTTTGCTGGTGGAATAGGTAAGGAATGGTTTAATAATCAAAGAATTGCTTTTGACTACGTAATGTATGTCATTCCTGAGTTCCGCAAGACAAAGATTGCTTACATGCTGGTTGATGCCTTCATCAACTGGTGCAAGCTCATGAAAGCTGACCGCATCCAATGCGGCACTACAACAGGTATTGAATCTCTAGGGTGTATTCGTCTTTATAAGCATTTTGGCTTTCGCGAATACGGCACTGTACTTGATATGGGGCTAAACCATGAGTGAAATTATTTCGCCAGATAATACAGAACTTCTCACTTATATTTTAGGTGAGATTCATAACAAACTTTATATCGATGTCGTTCGGGATCTTAAGCAGCAAACCGAGCAAAAATTAGAATCTGGTGAGCTTGAACCAGCAGAGTTTCCTATTACCCATCACTTTTCAGATGGTGTCTACATGCGCCAAATGGATGCCAAGGCGGGAACATTCTGCGTAAGCAAAATGCATCGCACTGAGCATCAAAATATCCTGTTAAAAGGTGCTTTAACCATCATTACTGAAGACGGCTTGGTGTACTTAGAAGCTCCGCAAGTGATTAAGTCAAAGCCCGGAACAATGCGCGTAGGTTATTTCCATCAAGATACTACTTGGATAACCATTCATCCGACTCATGAAACTGACCTTGCAGCAATTGAGCGTGAGGTAATCGTTCCAGATGAAGAAATTGAACAATTTCTAGCATCAATTGGGCATGAGCCTAAGGAGATTTCACTATGTCATGGTTAGCAGCAGGTGCAGCAGCAGCTGCCGTGGCAAGTGCAGCTTTAGCAGGGTATTCAGCTTATTCACAATCCAAAACGGCAGAGTGGCAGGCCGAAGCAGATGCGTCTGCTCAAGCTTCACGTGGTCGGCTTGAGGCTGAGCGAATCTTAAGGCAAAAAGCAAAACAGCAATCTATTGCACGTGCTGCGGCTGCCGAAAGTGGGTTAGATGTCAATGAAGGTACTGCAATCAAAATCAATGATGAGATTGAGCGTGCTGGCCAATACGATGCAGAAATAGCACGACAAACTGGATTTAATGCGTCCCAACGCTTAAAGGCAGAAGCTGATCAGTTTGGTAAGAATGCTAACACTGCATTAGCTTCAGGTACTCTAAATATGGTTTCGGCTGGACTTGGTTGGAAAGGGAGGATGAGTAAAAATGGCTAAAATCCCTATGGGCAATTTTGGTAATGCATTGCCAGATGTGCAAGAAACTCGATTGCCTGCAAGTAATATAAATATGCTTGCTGATGCTGTTGGTAACTTTGGGCAAGCTGTTACTCAGCAGGCACGTATCAAAGATGAGCAACAACGCCAAGAGGAAATAACCAATAAAAATATCGAGCTTTACAATAACAAGATTGCAGAAAAAGAAGGGCAATTAAAGCTTGATGAATCATTATCTACTGACTTCAATGACAAAGTGGTTGATATCAAAAACCGTCTTGGCAATGGTGTGATTAATGCTAAACAGGCAGATGAGGAACTAAATACTTTCTCAACGCAAAAGTTTGCAGAATTGCAGCCTACTTTACCCGGTCATGCTCAGGATGAATTGAAGAAATATTGGGATAGTAATGTAGTGCGTCAGCGATCTTCATTTATGGGATTGCAACTACGTGCAGATGAGCAAAAAGGTGGTGTGCTAGCTGACCGTTATTTCGATGTTGCTACACGTATGAGTCGAGAGGAAGGTAAAAAATATTTATCCGATAACATAACTGGCTTGCCGCTTTCAGAAGCTCAAAAAAACGAGTTAGCTATCAAGTATGAAACTACACGTGACATTAATGACGTCAACTCAAAAATTACTGAAGCCATTGCAGCCAATGATATTGATGCCTTAAAAAATACGGCCACCAGTCTAAAAGATTACAAGTTTATTGATGGCGGAACAGTTCAGAAATTTCAGACCGAAATTCAAAGTAAAATTACTACGCTTCAGCAACGCCAGCAAGTTAATGAAAATAAACGGGTGAATGAGGCTGAGAAAGTAGTAAATGATTATATTCAAAGCACTTTAACAGGCCGTCCACTTGACTTGACTTATCAAAGCAATGTTGAGGAAGCTGTGAAGGGCACGCCATCTGAAGCAGAGTTCCAATTTTATAAGAAACAATCTGCTGATTTCATTCGATTTCAAGCATTACCAACTGATCAGCAACTTGCTGAAATTAACAGCCGTAAAGCGAAGATGAAAAATAGCTCATCGGCTGACCCTGTAGCAGAAAACAAAATCATGACTACCTATCAGAGTATTTATGACAATAAGTTAAAAACTGCTAAAGAAAACCCAACTCAGGCTTTGCGAGAAAAGGGCATACAACTGCCAGAAGTAAACGCGCAAATGGTTAAGTCAAATCCTGATGACTTTGCAAAAAAAGTTATAACCATTGGTTCTTATCAAGTTGCTCAACGTGATAAGGATCCAAATGCAACAATTAAACCTATCCCGAATGAAGCACTACCAGCTGCAAAACAAGCATGGGAAGAGGCTAGTGTAGATCAAAAGCTTAACCTAATTAGCTCTATGATCACTCAAACCAAAGGCATTAAAAACGGTGCAAAAATTTGGGGTGAAGCTTTAGGCCAGTTGGGTAATGGTGATGCAGCTTATCAAATGGCTGGTTATGCACGTGCTAATAACTTCCGTTCTGATGCAGGATTGGATGTGGCAACGGCAATTGTGGCAGGGAAACAGGCCCTTAAAAATAAGCAAATGATTCAACCGAAAGATACTTTGCTTAAAGAAAAATTTAACAAGTATGTAGGGCAATCTGTATCTGGTGAAACAGCCAATCTTAACTATGCTGCATTCCAGTCTATCTATGCTTATCTCACCGAAGCGCGCGGTCAAACGCACAAAGATGCAGATGAGTACAAGGAAGATATAGGTCGTACAGCATTGGGCTTAGCCACAGGTGGCGTTTATACACAAAGCGGGCGGTTCAAGGATTATACAGATCGTGGAATTTCAGACTGGAAAGTCTCAAAGCCTTATGGAATGACTGACTCAACATTTGAGTCAAAAATTCAGAAAGGTTATTCAGATATTTCTAAGGCTACTGGCTTATCTGTAAATGATCTTGATAACTTCCGTTTAGCTCGTTCAACCACTAAAGCGTCTAATGGCGATTTGATGTATGACTTGATCAATGAGCGTGGTCGCCCTCTAGTCGTAAAGGGTGCTGTTTGGCGTATTCGCATGACTGGGGTGACTAAATAATGAGTAACTGGTTATCAGATTTATCAAGCGAAAATCAGCAAGACTTTGAAGAACTCAATAGCAAAGGTTTGCAACATCCTGATACTCGACCTAATGAGCCTAGCGCTTTTTCAGGTGCAATATCTTCACCATTTCGGGGTGCTGCAATTGGTTTAAACAAAGTTGGTGATGCACTTTCCGCACCAATCGATGCAGTTGTTGACCGTGTTAGCTACAGCTTAAAAGATGTTTCTACAAATGAGTTTATCGAACCATATGAAGAGTACAAAGCTAAGCGCGAAAAGGCTCGAGATAATCTAGTTTATGGAACTATTGATAAGTTAGAAGATAAGGAAAATACAGGCATTGTTGGTCGTTTCGGTGTCGGTGCTTCTGACTACTTATGGCGCGGTGCGTTAGGCGTAGCAACTGGTGGTACACTTGGGGCGGCTACTCTTACAGGGGGTTCAACTGGAAACTTTGTTTATACCGATTTAACCCGTAAAGGTGTTGATGAAAACACAGCTTTGCAAGTTGCTGGTGTAAATGCGATCGGTGATGCAGTCGGCACAGCGTTGCCTATAGGCTATGGTTTTAAAGGTGCGGGCGGTTTGGTTGGTGACGCTGCTTTATCCATTGGTGGTGCGACTGGTTTAAATACTGGTATACAATACGCAAGTGAGCAGCTTCTCAAGTCTGAGGGCTATGACAAACAGGCAAAACAATTTGAAGTTACAGGCGAGTCTATTGCTACTGATCTTGCTCTAAATGCTCTTATGTTTGGTGGTGCGCGGTATTTGGGTTCACGCCAAAACAAATTAGACCAAGATATTGATACGGAAATTAACCAGCTTAATGCAGATGATTTCGAAGCTCGCAATGATGCGATAAATGACACTCTCGTTAAAAATAGCTTTGAGTTTGAAGACACAACTTTACCAGTGCGTACGACAGATCCAGTACAGAAAAATAACCACTATCAAAACTTGGATGCTGCAACTGACCAGATTTTAAAAGGGCAGCCTGTTAGTGTGCCGACTAAAGTACAAGGAGAGCCGCGCAAAACCACATTTGACTATGCGAATAGCTCTTTACCTACCAATGCAAAACAAATCGCTCTACGCGCAAAACAGGACGGAGTAGACCCAAGTGTTGCACTAACCATTAGCCATATTGAGACAGGCGGAAGATTTAGCCATACAGCTAAGAACCCGACTTCAAGCGCTTATGGTCTATTCCAAGTCTTAGATGACTCTTGGAAGAACTTAGGCGGTAAAGATCGTAATAATGTTGATGAACAAATTCGCATTGGTTTAAAGCATATTAAACAAGCCAATAGTTATATCCGTAAGAACTTAGGCCGTGAACCTGTAGCACATGAGCAGTACTTGGGGCATTTGCTAGGACCAGGCGGAGCAGTCAAAGTACTTGAGGCAGACCCAAACCGACCATTAATTGATGTGGTTCGTTCGTACGATAAGAAAAATGCAGATGCAATTGTTAAAAATAATGGCATGGCTGGCATGACTGTAGGTCAAGCTATCGATAAATGGCGCAATAAGTGGAACCAGTTAAGCTCACGCTATGGGGAGTCTAGTCCAGCTTATGGAATGGATGGCTCTAGCTATGACTTTGCGTATGAGGTAAAAGACTGGGGTGATTTAATTGCATCTAATGACCGCTTATACGGTGTAAACCCACTTTACCCAAGTGAACTACAACCACGTGACCGAACCCGTGAGGCATCGCGCCAACAAATTGAGCGCATGGCCGATGACTTGAAGCCTGAATTATTAGGAGAGTCTTATAAGCTTTCTGATGGTGCGCCGATTATTGGCCCTGACAATATCGTTGAATCGGGCAATGGTCGAACTTTAGCGATTGGCCGAGCATATGAAAATGGTCGGGCAAGTGCATATCAGGACTTTGTTAATAATTGGGCTAATCAACGTGGTATGGATATAACAGGCATGAAACAGCCTGTATTAGTGCGTACACGCCTTAGTGATGTTGACCGCGTGCAATTCGCTAGACTTGCAAATGAAAGCGATGTGGCTCAATTCAGTGCGACTGAGCGCGCTATGAGTGATTCATATCGTTTACCAGATTCAACACTACTCAAAATTAATAGTGATGGCTCTATCAATATCGATGGTTCAATGGATTATGTCCGTAGCTTTGTTGATCAGTTGCCACAGTCTGAGCGTGGATCAGTAATTACTGGTGATGGTCGCTTATCACAAGAAGGTAAGCGCCGAATTGAATCGGCAATTGTGCAGCGTGCTTACGGTGATTCTAATTTAGTAACTCGACTTTCTGAAAACCTAGATGATGATAGTAAAAATGTTTTAAATGCTTTACTCCGTGCAGCTCCCCAACTGTCACAGCTTAACGATTTAGTGAAGCAGGGCGGGCGCTTTGAAAATTCAATTTCAAAAGACTTGGCACAAGCCGCGCAAAAGCTTTCTGACATTAAAGCCAATGGGCAAACCGTACGAGATTATTTAGATCAAGGCCAACTTATTGATGATGGATTAAGTGATGGAGCAAGAAGATTTCTTGAGGAATTTGATAATAACCGCAAGAGCGCAAAGGCGATTAGTGAATCCATTAACAATGAGGTTCAGGCCGTTGAAAACATGGGCGACCCGCGACAAGGCTCGTTGTTTGGTGACACGCCAGAAGGACAAGCCGCGCTTGATGTGATCTTCTCAAATCCAGATCAGCCAATTGCAGTGAATCGTATTAATTCACTTGGTGAACCAGAAGAATTTACGATGACATTACGTGACTATCACGCCGAACTTGAAGCAGAAATTAAGCAAGCGGATATGGATATATTAGCAACTCAAACCGCATTGAACTGTGCTTTGCAATTTGGTTAATTCATAACACAACAAAACCCCACAAACTAAATGCTCAGATAGCTAAAATTATCTGGGCATTTTTTATGAAAGAACAATGCAAACAAGCCGTAGCTAAAGCACTCGGCAAGCAATCCCTCACTGCTCAAGAAGCAACAGACATTGAAACACGTATTAATGAAACTATGCGTAATATGGCGCGTAAGGATCGTGATAAATGGCGTAATCTTTCCGATGCTGAAAAACTGACAGAGGCTTCAAAACAAGTTGCTATCGATATTCAAGAACAATTAAAACGCAAGCATAAAATTGCAGCTCAAGACATTCTTAAACAATCCCAAAATATTGCAGCATTAGACTATGGCAAGCTTTCGTCAATGGAAGTTGTAGACCGTATGGTTGCTGCACATGGTGATATGTCAGGCATTCAATCTATTGATTCAAAAGCGCGTGGTATTGCTTCAATTTATCGCGGTGAGCTCGTTGATTTCTACACCAATATTAAAGGCGGTTTAGGAATTTTCACAGATCAAGAATTAGTTCATAAAATTGTGCGTGAGCGTTTCGGCGATAATACGGGCGACCCATTAGCCAAAAAAATTAGCGATAAGATGGGTGATGTTTTTGAAGCCATGCGTGACCGTTTTAACCGGAACGGGGGCGACATTGGAAAGCTTGATAATTGGGGTTTACCACAAACGCATAACTTAGAAAAAATTGCTAAGGCTGGTAAAGAGGCTTGGGTTAGTAAGGCTGAATCACTGATTGATACACGTCAATACGTGCATGAGAATGGTGATTTCTACTCACAGCAAGAAATACGCTCATTACTTGAATATACCTACGATACGTTATCCAGTGATGGGGCAAACAAAATTGAAGTTGGCCGACAAGCTACTGGTGCAGGCACATCAAAAGTGACAAATCGCCATGGTGAAAGTCGCGTTCTCCATTTTAAAGATGCTGATGCATGGCTTGAATATCAATCTGAGTTCGGCGGCATGCAGTTTGTAGATCTGGTAGAAGCTCATGTAAATGGTCTATCTAAAGATATTGCCATGGTAGAAAATTTGGGAAGCAATCCAAAAACAGCATTAAAAATTTTAATGGATGCTGCAGCAAATAAAGACTGGGAAAAAGGAATAGAAGACAACAAAACTAAATCTTCTCGCAAACGTGCACAAGTTATGTTTGATGAGTTTAGCGGGGGTAATTCGCCACAATCTCAGGTACTGGCTAACCTTGGCCTTGCATATCGATCAATGAATGTGGCCTCAATGCTAGGCGGCACCACAATTGCATCGATTGCTGATCAAGCAACTATTGCAAAAACAGCACATGTGCATGGGCTTTCATATCGTAAATCATTTGGTGAACTACTAGGGCAACTTAACCCAGCCAATAAGTCAGATCGTGAACTAGCGCATAGTTTGGGACTGGCCACAGATGAAATGTTAGGCTCGATTGCACGCTGGTCAGATGATGGGTTGACATCAACACATGGAAAATCTGAAAAGTTGGCTCGTATATCAAGCGGTGTTGCAACGCAAGTAATGAGAGTGTCTTTTTTGAATGCTCTTACTTCTGCCTCAAAAGTTGGATTTACTAAGCTTCTTATGGAGAAGTACGGCCGCTTAAGCCGTTCAAAATCTTGGAATGATCTAGATGTACAAGATAGAGAATTGCTTTCAAATACGGGCTTAAATGAACGTGCTTGGCAAGTGTTTCAATTGGCTGAGCCAGTTGTGGACCGCAAGGGCAATCAATTAATGTCAGCTCGATCTATCTATGAAATTCCAGATGAAAAACTACTAGCGACAATGGATAGTGATGTTAAAACACTGGTTAATAGTATCGATAGTCAAATTAAAGAACTTGATAGTCGTAACGCTTTAGATGACCAGCGCATCGCGAATAAATCACAGCGAAACGATGAGATTAAACGTCAATTATCACAACGTCTTTTAGACTATGCCAACCGAAAAGACAGCAAAGCACAGGCAGAGAAACAGGCTTTGCAAGACCGTATCGATTTGATCGATGCTCAAAAAGAATATGCAAAGGCTCGTGCAGATATAAATACATATTTGCAGGCAGAGAAACAGGCCAATAGGGTTCAGGACTTTCTACAGCAAGTTGAAGAAGGGCGACACTCTGACAAAGTGGCGCAAGACACCCGTAGAAATGTTGAACGTAATGCCCGTCAGTTTGGAAATAATGCAGAATCGTTAGGATATCGCCTAGGAAATAGTGAGCGTAGAATCACTGAGCTTAGATCTAGGATGCGTAAAGCTGATAGCGAAGCCAATAAAACGATTTCGAAAAAATATAAAGATTTAGATAAACAGATAAATGATCTAGATAAAGAATTTAATGAATATCAATCTAAAATTAATGAAAGACAAGCTCGAAGAAACTCTATTTCGCAACGCTTAACAGATAGCATTGATAGTGAAAAGCAACTTCTAGCAAAACAAATTAAGGATGAAGTCGCCTCACAGCTTCAAGCTCACTTACTTGATGAGCAGGGCATGGCAGTAATTGAAGCAGGGCTTCGTGAAAAGACCTTAATAAATGTTGGAGCTAGAGGAACTAGAATGGGTGAGATTTTTAGGGGTATAACTCAGTTTAAATCCTTCTCGGCAGCATTTTTAATGCGTCAAGGTAGTCGAACTATGGCACAAGAAGGCTTAAAAGGAAAAGCTGCCTATGCTATTCCTTTAGCTGTAACTATGACTTTACTCGGTGGGCTTGTTGTTCAGTTGCGTGAATTACTTAATGGTAATGACCCACAAACAATTTATGACAGCAGCGACCCTAAAAAGGCGGGTAGCTTCTTTTTACGTTCGCTTGTTGCTGGTGGTGGTTTACCAGTTCTAGGCGATATTCTTGTTGCTGGTACTGATACTTCTGGCCGTGATGCAAACTCGTTTGTGTCTGGGCCGCTTGGTAGTGATTTTGCTTCTTTGTTAGGTTTAACTGTGGGAAATCTCACCCAATACAATGAAGGCAAAGACACAAATTTCGGCAACGAAGCTTTCAAATTTGTGAAAAGCAAAATACCAGCACAGAACTTGTGGTATACAAAAGCGGCAATTAATCGTATGTTCTTTGATGAAATTCAAGATACCATTGCCCCCGGCTATCGTAAGAAAGCTTTACGCAAAGCAGAGCGGACACAAGACCGTGAGCGCTTCTGGGGCGATGATATTGAAGATATAAGAGCACCAGATTTTGAGAGGGTTATTCAATAATGAAACATAATAAAATTGGGGCATTGATTCTTAGCGCGGGCATTCTTTCAGCTTGCGCTTCTCTGCCCAGCAATCAACAGCAAGTTCAATTGCTTGAAAGTGATAGCACACTAATAAATGGGTGTAAAAAATTAGGACCTTTGAATACAGATACCAGAGGTGGACCAATAAATTATTACTCTAAAGCAGAAACTGAGTTTAAAAAAATTGCCTCCGATAGATATGGCGCTGATTCTGCTGTGATTACCACAAAAAAAGAGCTACCTATGGGGCGAGTAATACTGCAAGGTACTGCTTTAAAGTGCTACTAGAGTAAATCCACACAACAAACCGCCACACAAGCCCTTGTATATATGGCATATATGCGAGGGCTTTTTTATGCGTGATGATCAAATAGAAAAAATCAAAAAAATGTCAGAAGACATTGCAGACGACATGCTCGAAACTGCTTATGTTGCCTTGGATACTCCACTTGATAGTAAACAGAATCGTGGTGATAAGGGCTTCATGTACAAGATCGTTAAAGATCAAGCGGGAGTCATCGCAACAATTCAGCGAATTCTAGATATTAAGTCGGGAAAAATTCCACCTATTAGTGCAACACAAGCCACACAAGAAAAGTATGAACAGTCATTAATAGAAAAAGCAGAAAGAGAAGCAGAGAAACTTAGACAACGGGTGAGCTGATGATTAAACCAAAAATCAGCTTTCTAGCTTTTTTTCTTCTATGGGCCGAATTGCAAGGCTGGAAGGTTCCAAACTTCCACATACAAGTTTGTATTTTTCTAGAGAAGTTCTACTTAAATGGGCGCACGGCATTACTCATGATGCCGCGTGGCCATTCAAAATCTTCCATGCTGGATGTTTTCAATGCATGGGTAATTTATTGTTGGCCCGAAACTCAAATCTTACATCAAGGTACCACTGACTCTGATGCATACAAATGCAGTAAAGGAACACGAGATGTACTTTCACGGCACCCACTATGCATAAGCAATCCTAATGTTGCGATAAGACAGGGTGAAATTGAACGTTGGTTCGTCAATGGCACGAATGATGTGCGTTATGGAACGATGTTAGCAAAGGGTATTTTGTCTGGTGTTACGGGGCATCGTGCTCACTTCATCCAAAATGATGACGTAGAAACTCCTCAAACCACTGCCAATCCTGAGCAGCGCGAGAAACTTCCAAAAAAATTAAGTGAACAAACCCACATTGCCATACCTGGTGCAAAAAAATTATGGATTGGTACACCTCACACGTATGACTCTCTTTACGAAAAAATAAAAAAACAGAAGCGTGTTAGTACATTCATTCTGAAAATGTTTGAGCATGAACGTCGTGTAGAAAATGGCGAGAAAGGGCAAAAGGTTATTTTAGATTTTGAACCAATTCACTCATTCGCTGGTATTGGCGTTGGTTCTAAGTACCTAGAAAAAGGCACACATTATCTATGTAAACAAAAAACAGATAAGACTTGGGAAGTTACATTACTTGAATCCCATTACTTAATTGACTTCTACTCAAAAGGTATTTGGGAAGAACGCTTTACACCTGCTGAAATGGAGATTCGCCGAGAAGAGTGTAAAACCCTTAATGAATGGGATTCACAATATCAAATGCATGCCAAGCCAATTGGTGATGTACGTTTAGATCCTGACAAGATTCTAGCCTATGACTGTGAGCCACACTTAAGACGTGCTAATGGTGAAATCATTCTGATGTTGGGCGAGCGTCAAATGGTTGGGGCATCCCTAAAATGGGATCCTTCATCTGGCAAACTAAAGTCAGATGTTTCATCAGTGGCACTCTTTTTTCATGATGCTTTAGGTAATAGATATTGGCATAGATCGGTTGCACTAACTGGGCCTGATGTAGTGACAGATGATGCTGGAAATATTGTGGGTGGTCAGGTTTGGCAGCTTTGCGATTTAATCCAAGAGTTTAATGTTCCAAGAGTAATTATAGAAACTAATGGCATCGGTGGTTTTGCGCCTTCATCTCTTAAAGGTGCACTAAAAAAACGTGGAATTCAATGTGGGGTAACACCCCAGCCCTCAATTCAAAATAAAAACAAACGAATTCTTGAAGCAATGGAAGGGCCCTTAACATCAGGCCTTTTGTGGGCGCACATTTCAGTTTTAGAAGATGAGAAAGGAGAGGATTCACCACAAGTTAAACAAATGCGGGAATGGAATCCAGCTATTAGTAGTCAGCCTGATGATTTTCTTGATTCGGCAGCTGGCGCAATAGTTGAGCAGCCTGAGCGCATCGGGAAAATACACAACAAAAACGCTGTTAAAGAAGCCGTTAATTGGAGAACAAACGGTGGCGTGTATGAAGCCACAGTAGACTTTGATTAGGGGTAGGCCATGCCAGTACCAGAACAAACGCCATATAGAGAGTATACGGCAAATGGGACAACTACGGTTTTCCCATTGGGGTTTGATTGTGATAACTCAAATTTTTTAGTTGTTTCATTGGATGAAATTGAAGCACCTGTGGGGTCATGGTCTTTCAACAATGGGTCAGTTATTTTTAACACTGCGCCTGCTAATGGTGTTTTGGTTTCGATTAAACGAAACACGCCCTTTCAACGAACAACGAACTATCAATCCTATGACAATTCATTTCGACCTTCGCCAGTAAATAGAGACTTTGATTTAATTTGGTGGAAGCTTCAAGAGCTGGGCTATCGTGATCAGGTTATATGGCTTGCTTTAATTAAAGAGATCTCAGACCGTATTGATGGCGATGAAAATCTTCAAAATCAAATCAATACAATTGATGAATGGCTTAGTAATTTACAAGGAAATGTAGATAAAAATACAGCTGATATTTCTCAGTTGATACTCGATTTATCGCAAGAAGTTGCTGACCGAATAGCAAACGATAAAATTCTAAAAGATATGTTTCTTGCGATGATGGATGAGGCGATTAATGAAGGCACTATAAATGCTTTAGCCATTACTCATGTTGACTCACTTGAAGATCTTGAGGAAATTTCCAATGTTTGGGATGGTAGAACCGTCTATGTAAAAAATACAGGGAACTATGCTTTTGATGCTGCATTAAGCGGGTGGATAATATCCTTTCAAGATGCCGATAATGTGCGTGATGGAGAGGAAACGCAGAAAGCAATTAATGCTCAATCACAATATTCTGTATCAACATTTTCAGAATTAAGGGCATTAAAATACAAATCAAGCAAACATAAAAAAGGCGTTTTTGTCTGCCAAAGAGCTGATGATTATAAATTTGGTGGTGGACTCTTTGTTCCCGACCTGACTGATACAACAACAGCAGATGATGATGGAACAATTTTAGTTGGACTAAACGGTGTCCGATGGAAAAGAAAATGGAATGCTCATGCGGACCCATGTTGGTTCGGAGCTGACTATAAAGGTCTGGTAGATTGTTCACCTCAAGTTCAAAAAGCCATTGATGTTTCATATGGACGCCTTTGGTTCGGGAATGCAGATAGAAACTTCAAAATGATGACCCCTGTAGGCTTACCTACAAACAGTATCGTTGGCGATATGCTAATGGAAATTTGCGGAGCCGGTGCGCGAATTTGGGTCTATTCAGATACTGGAATTTTTACATCAAAAAGATCGATTGGATTTGAGACCTCAAATAGTGATTTATATACTGCGGTTTTGGAAATCGGTCGAGGTTTGCGTTTCCAAGGGGACGGTACAAGCCCATCTGTAGTGATTAATGGAGACCGTCTTTATAATGTAAATATGAAAGGGGGGCGCTATCTAAGAAATACAGCTTTAGTTAAAGCAACTATTCCGCGTCGTTCTGAAAATACAGGTTATTTGCAGTCAGTAACCATCGAAGGTAATCACTTAGCTCTTTGTAGAAAAATTATTGATTCAAAGCGTGGCTTTAACATTAATTTTAATCGCAACTTTGGAGAATCTTGTTACGGTGGTTTGTATATCGACGGTGAAGGTGCGCCAGCTGTCAATGTTGTTAGATGCGAAGGTAATCTATGGGAATCTGGCGGTGTATTCGCCAAACTTGGTGCTACATATGCGGGTACTTTTTTTGGGAACTATTTTGAAGGAAATAGTGCTGAAGATGTTCCAATTTTAAAATGCATGATCGAATTGGGTAAGACTGGAGCAACTCAATATTCAAGCGGTGTTACATTTATCGGGAATCAATTCGGTGCATCAACAATTTATAAAACAGATCCAGAATATTGTGATGTTAAATTCTCATCAGCACTTTCAGGCACTGGTTTAGATAACCTAACCCCTCCTATTTTCATTGGTAACTGGACTAATGGCTATAGAATGTGGTCGGAGGGTCAGGTTTTAACTCAGTTTGGCAATACATTTAGTGGCGGTAGTGCACGTAGACATGGTGCTCCCAAATTACATACAGAAGCACGCGTAACATTTGATCTTTCAAGAAAGGATTATGTAAGTGCAACATCATTATCTGGTGGTGTACATACTATTTGTGAGTTAGAAACCTCATTACTTGAGGCAATCACAGCGCAAGCAAATAGAGCATGTAGTGCTGATTTGAATATCTTTATGCAAATGAAGACTTCAAATAATATCGTATTAGGTTCAGCTCTCGCAAAAATTAGCTTATTAGCACAAGGCGCTGAAGGTATCAGTGTTGGTGCTGTAAATAGTGTATATGTTGGAGCTACTTTGACAGGTTTTACTCAGTTAGATGGTGGCCTAATTGATAGTGTAAATAATATTTCATTGTTCAAACACTTTACAAATCCAGTGCTTTCGATACAACGTGTTGGCACTAAGTATCAGTTAAAGTTGTCAGGTTATGCGCCTTTAACTGGAACCATTTATGGTGATACTGTTAAGGTATCATCAAATAGTATTATGACTATCTATTCGCTTAATAGCGGTGGTTCATTATCGGGTCAAATATCTTTCTCTTAGATATCACCCAACAAACACCTTGAAGCCCTAGCTTTAAATAGCTTAGGGCTTTTTTATTGCCAAATAATTAGGGGTAGGGCATGGAACCAGTTTCCACAAGCGGTTTAACAGCATTATTAAAATTTTATGGTGCAGCAATTATGGTGACTTTAGCAGTTGCCTTGGTTGCAGCAGTAGTATTGATGACACGTATGCCACGCTCACCACAAGAGTGGGCAGTTGGTTTGATTTGTACAGTGGTGTCTAGTTTGGCGGGCGGTTCATTCATTATTGTTCGATGGGGGCTTCATGAGTGGATTACAGATATATGGGGAATGATGACTTTGGGTGGATTTTTCTTTGTCTGTGGCATTCCCGGATGGGCTTTGGTTAGGTGGACTTTTAACTTTATTGATAAACAAGAAGGCAAGACCATTATTGAAGTTATCAAAGAGGTTAAAAAATCTAAGAACGACCTTACAGGTGGTTGATTATGACAGTTAAAAACTTCTTTGATGCTGCCCGTATTATTGCTGGCGGAAAACTAACACAAGCACAAGTTGACGATCTTAATAAAGTTGTCGATAAGCTTGTACCAGGTGTAAAAACTACAAGTGATATTGGTATTAATTTAATCACTAGCTTTGAAGATACTAGAACTAAAGCTTACGACGATGGTGTAGGAATCTGGACCATTGGCATTGGCACCACAGTTTACCCAAATGGCGTAAAGGTTAAGAAGGGTGATACTTGCACACTTGAACAAGCTAAATCCTACTTTAAACATGACCTAGCCAAGTTTGAAAAGACTGTGAATGAATCTGTCATTGTGCCTTTAACTCAAAATCAATTTGATGCTCTGGTATCACTGACTTATAACATTGGTTCAGGTGCTTTTAAGGGTTCGACTTTATTAAAGTTGCTTAACAAAGGCGACTACAAAGGCGCTGCGGACCAGTTCCTTTTATGGAACAAAGCAGACAGTAAGGTTATGAAAGGCCTAGTCCGTCGGCGTGAAGCAGAACGAGCACTCTTTCTAAAGAAGTGACTTATATGTGTAAGCGTACTAAAGTTGCATCGATCATCACAATGCTGTGCCTCCTTTTCTCAGGATGCACAGCGCATTCAATTAATAACAACATTCAAGTATCATTGTGCATAAAAGCACTATGAGTTTTTAATATGGCCCAAATGATGATTAAAGCCTTTGACCGTGCGAATACAAAAGTAATTGATCTTTTGGCAGAGGTGGGCAAGGGCGGCAATATTCTTAAGGTTTTTGATTATAACGGTAATGAGCTGACTATAAATTTAGATGGTACCGTAATTTATAATCGGACCCGTTGGCATTTACCCGTTAGTGTGGATTTGAAATAAGCCCCAATTAAGGGGCTTTTTTTTGTTATGCAGCATTAAGCATCTTGGCAATTTCTGAAGCGGTCGGGTTGTAATAAGTGTTCACCAGTACACTAATCGTTTTGTGCCCTGTAATTTTTGCGAGAATTTCTACAGGCAAACGATAGTCATGAACAAAACGTGTGATTGCTTCATGTCTTGAATCGTGGAAGGTAATAACCCCATCTAAGCTAACACGGCGTAAATTGCGTTGCCAAATTAGCCTAAAGGCATTCGATGTGAGTGGAACCATTCGATTATCGTTTGGGTCTTCTGGTAGCCAAGAAAGCATTTCTTTTGCTTTGGCTGTTAGTGGCACATCGCGAGATGAACCATTCTTAGTATCTAACAACCGGATGAAATCCGAAAAAATTAATTGTTTTTGTACGCTAAGGATTTCACCTTTACGCATTGCAGTCTCAAGTGCAAAAAGAAACGACCATGCGACACGGTGCCTTGGCTGTGTTGGTGTTTTACCCCATTCATAATCTAAACCTTTTATTACGGTATCAATGTGGTCCTGAGTAACACGTTGATGTCTTGGTGGCGGGGCTGACGGTTTAGTAATTTCTTTAAATGGATTTTCTTTAGTTAAAAATAGTTCTTTTCGTGCAAAGTCAAAAACTGAACTGTACATAGCCATTTCTCTGATGACCGTTGCTCCTTTTACTTGCTTTAAACGTTTATCACGCCATTGCTTGACTAAAGCAGGGGTTAGATCGTGGATAGACTCATCAGCTATTTGGCCCCAATTTTTCTTTAGGCATTTAAGCATTTGAACAATTAAGCGGGCGCTTTTCATTTTGCGGCCTTCATCCTGATAGTACATATCAAAAAGGGCTTGAAAAGAGATATGGATTTTTTCAGGTTCTGAAACGGGTTGTTCAGATTGTAATTCTAATAGTTTAGTTGCGGCCCACTGTTCGCACTCACTCGCTGTGTCACGAGTAGCTGCATAACGTTTACCTTTAAAACGAACTTCAATACGCCAAGCGTTGCCGCGACGGGTCGGTTTCTGCATTTTTAACACTCCAAATTTCATGGTGGCGCACTGCCGACAAAAATTGAAGATGTACAAATGACACCCACTTTTCTGGCGGCGGCACGGAAATATAAAGCGTTTTTTAATGTGAAATATGACTATTTTGAATAGTCATAGCTGACCTATCGACAATAAAAAACAAGCCGAAAGATTACTAGAACCTTTCAGCTTATTGATTTTTAACAACAAATTTTGGAGCGGGAAACGAGACTCGAACTCGCGACCCCAACCTTGGCAAGGTTATGCTCTACCAACTGAGCTATTCCCGCAATGTGAGCACATTATAGAGTGTTTCACTAAAGTGTCAACACTCTTGTGATTTAATTGAACATTTAATCAGCACGACGCCAAACTGTACCTTGGCGAGTGTCTTCTAATACAACACCTTGGTCGAGCAAAGACTGACGAATACCATCTGCTTTAGCAAAGTCTTTTGCTTTTTTCGCATCTACACGTTGTTGAATAAAATCTTCAATTTCAGCATCAGACAAAGTAAGTGCTTCTTGTCCAATATCTGATTTTAAGAAATCATCTACATTGTGTTGTACCAAACCTAAAATGTTGGTGAGGTGACGTAATGTCGAATAAAGCACAGTCGCTTGGTCAGCTTGCTCTTCTTTTACAGCACGGTTTAACTCTTTGTTCAGTTCAAACAATACCGCCATAGCTTCGGCAGTATTGAAGTCATCACACATTGCATTGTTAAAGCGTTCAATAAAGCTTTGATCAAGCGTTTCAGTTGTCGTTTGACCATACACTTGTTGGTAAGCTTTAAATGAGTGATAGAAGCGAGTTAAAGAAGTTTTTGCTTCTTTAAGTGCCACATCAGAGAAATTCACAGGACTACGATAGTGTGAAGACACAATAAAGTAGCGGATCACTTCAGGGTGGAATTTCTCCATTACGTCGCGAATCGTAAAGAAGTTGCCTAAAGACTTAGACATCTTTTCGCCATCAACGTTAATAAAGCCAACATGCATCCAATAGTTTACATATTGTTCGCCAGTTGATGCTTCACTTTGCGCAATTTCATTTTCATGGTGTGGGAACATTAAATCTGAACCACCACCATGAATGTCAAAGTGATTGCCTAAGCAGCAAGTCGACATTGCAGAACATTCAATGTGCCAACCCGGACGGCCATTGCCCCAAGGGGATGCCCAAGATGGTTCATTTTCTTTAGCATGTTTCCAAAGTACAAAGTCAAACGGATGTTTCTTTTCAACTTCTACGTCAACACGCTCACTCGCGCCAGCTTGCATGTCATCAAGCTTACGACCAGAGAGGCGACCATATTTCTCAAATTTGGTGACTTCAAAATAAACATCACCGTTTGCAGCAGGGTAAGCAGAGCCTTTATTGACCAGATTACCAATCATGTTTTGCATCTGATAAATATATTCAGTCGCTTTAGGTGCTTCATCAGGTGCAGCACAGCCTAAGTTAGCTGCATCTTCGTTCATTGCATCAATGAAACGAGTAGTAAGCTGCTGAATGGTTTCACCATTTTCATTCGCGCGTTTAATAATTTTGTCGTCAATGTCGGTAATGTTGCGAATATAGCGAACATTCCAGCCTTGGCTACGCAAGAAACGAATAATGTAGTCAAATGCAACCATAACTCGAGCATGCCCGATATGACAGTAATCGTAAACGGTCATACCGCAGACGTACATATCGATGTGACCTTCTTTGCGAGGTACAAATTCAACTTTTTTTCGTTGCTCAGAGTTATATAAAACAAACGGTTGCATAAGGGTTTTCAAACACTCTAAAAAAATCGTCATCCATCATAACGTATACACCATATTTCATAAAGTTATCAGTAAAAAAGATGCTGAGATAAGTATCGTTATTTGAAAAATGATTCGTTATAGGTGAAGATGCAGAAAGTTTTTAATGAATAAGAAAATTTATATGAATCATGCAAGTAACCCTTTTAAAAAGGCTGGTATTGCACTCCTTACAATAGGTGTTCTAGATATTATTTTAATGATCTACTCGATAATAAGTAAGATTAGTTACTCATCATCATTCAATATATTTGCTGTAATTGTTGGAATTCTCCTTCTAAAAGGTAGTGTAAAAACTGCACGATTAACAAGATGGTTCAGTTTATTCTTCTCTATTATATTAGTGGGAGGAGCTATTGGGATGATATTGATCATGCCTTTCGATTTATTAAAAATACAAATTAAACTCAATATATTATCTGCGCTAATTACATTTTTTATTGTAGTGATATTTTTCTCTTTACTTATATGGATCTATCGTCAACTTTCGACTCCAGAAGTGCTGAAATTGTTTGCTGAAGCGGGGTATGCAACTACAAAGAGTTCAGCTTATTTCTTTGGTTCTGTTTTTTTAATATTTATGCTTGGAATGCTTACTATTGTAGGCAAAGAGTCAGAGCAGAAGGCTAAAGAATTAGCTCGGCAACAACTTGGTTCCAATTTTCAATATTACGTTTCGAGCATGTCTTTGTCAGGGAAATCGGGTCAGGCAAATGTTATTGCTTATACAGATAAAGAAATTCGACATATTCAGATAGATTGGTAATAAATACGGGGAAATAAGATTCTTTGATAAGTCTTCTTTAACTAAGTTGAAATAAGAACCAGTTTTTTCTCCATGTTTATTTAAATCCTATACATTTAAAAACGTGTAGATGATTGAGTTATGTTAGAATGCCCCCAAATCTTTTGATTAAAATCACCGATCTTCACAAGAGATCAGATCAATTATTTTGAGTCAAACTCGTATGCCCAATCCTACAGATTTTCAAAGCAGCGCATTAGCAACCTTGCGTATTGAGCAGCAAGCCCTAGACGTGTTAGCAACACAAATTAATGACAGTTTTAGTCAGGCTTGTGAAATATTGTTACAGTGTAAAGGCCGTGTTGTGATTACTGGCATGGGGAAGTCAGGGCATATTGGCCGTAAAATGGCTGCGACTTTTGCTTCAACTGGTACACCATCTTTCTTTATGCATCCGGGCGAAGCTGGGCATGGCGATTTGGGGATGCTGGTTCGTGGTGACGTTTTAATTGCGATTTCCAATTCTGGAAAAAGTGATGAAATCATGATGTTGATGCCACTCATCAAACATCTTGGTGTACCTCTCATTACCATTAGCCGTACTGATAAAGGGCCGATGCCTCAAAATGCCGACATCGCTTTAACTTTAGGCGAGTCTGATGAAGCATGTCCACTAGGATTAGCTCCGACATCGAGCACGACAGCAACCTTAGTATTGGGTGATGCGCTGGCTGTTGCCTTACTTGAAGCGCGTGGTTTTACTGCAGATGATTTTGCTCGTTCGCATCCTGCTGGAGCATTGGGTAAGCGTTTACTTTTACATGTAAAACACCTCATGCATACAGGCGATGAATTGCCAAAAGTTTCACCAGATACGCCAATGAATCAAGTGCTTTACGAAATTTCTAATAAGCGTTTAGGCTTGACCACGATTGTAGATGAACAGGAACATTTGCTTGGTATTTTCACCGATGGTGACTTGCGTCGTTTAATTGATAAACAGCAAGGTTTCGATGTGAATTTACCTGTTTCTGAAGTAATGACAAAAAAACCGTCAACTATTTCTCAAGAAGCACGTGCGGTAGAAGCTCTACAACAGCTTAACCTGAAAAAAATCAGTCAATTTGTTGTGGTTGATGACCAAAATAAAGTGATTGGTGTAATTAGTATGCATGACCTTATTCAGGCAGGGGTAAATTAATCAATGGCATCTTATGCATTGTTAGAACAAGCACGTCACTTACAGGCATTGGTTCTGGATGTCGATGGTATTTTGAGTGATGGCTTTGTAACTTTAACCAATAGTGGCGATGAGATTAAATCATTCGATATTCGTGATGGTTTAGGCATGAAACTTGTGCAGCAAGCAGGCATGAAAGTCATCATTATTACAGGCCGAAAAAGTAACATTGTTGAAAAACGTATGTCTGATTTAGGCGTAGACCTCGTTTTTCAAGGTCGTGAAGACAAAGGTTCTGCGTTACGTGAAGCTTGCGCACAGTTTAATATTTTGCCTTCCGATTGCTTGTATATGGGCGATGACTGGCCTGATTTATCTGCTTTTGCAATCGCAGGAATGAGTGTCACTGTGCCAAATGGTCATGAAGAAGTGCGTCGCCGTGCACATTTGGTTACCCAGTCGATGGGTGGACGTGGTGCTGTACGAGAAGTCTGTGATATGTTGCTGATCGCAAAAGGCATTTACCAAGAACTTCTTGAAAAATATCTTGCAGTACCGCATTAATAATAAGATTACTTAAAAAGGTAGGCTATTCCTGCTCATGGATACCAGAGTTTTATCTATTGTCGCTGTAGTTATTGCTGCTATAAGTGGTGGTTATTACTACTATAGTGGCAAAGCAAAAAAACTAGACATTGCTTCGGCGAAGAATATGACATATTCAGCGCAGGGCGTCCATTTGACTCAAACTGATGATCAAGGCAATTTGTATATTCGTGCTGAAGTTCGTCAGCTTGAACAGGATATGCAACAAAAAACATCAAAGTTGGATCAACTCAAAGCATCTATGTATAAAGATGGCAAAGTTGATGCGACGTTCTTTGCGAAACAGGCAAATGGTTATGATGATAATAGTAAAGTTATCTTATCAGGTGATGTGGTCGCAACTAAACTTGCTCCACAAGGGAAAATTGAATTCCAAACCGATGAGTTAACGGGTTATCCAAAAACCAGAGAAATTGAAACGAATCATCAAGTGGTCGTTCAATCTCCACAAGGCGATTTTGTTAGCAAAGGATTAAAAGCCAATTTGAATAATGGTCAGTACGAATTTTTTAATATTCGAGGAAAGTATGCACCAAAGTCTTAATTTAAAACGTTCTTCAGCTTTCCTAAAACAAGCTGCGGTTATTACATTCGTTGCTTTAACATCAGCTTCGACTTTTGCGTTGCCGTCTGACCGTAATCAACAAATTTCACTTGTGGCAGACCGTGCAACTTATAACGAAAAAACTGGGTTGACGACATACACAGGTAATGTCGTGATTGAGCAAGGCACGATGAAGCTTCAAGCCGATTCGATTGTTGCGACGCTAAACTCTAAGCGTGAAATCCAAACCATTACCGCTAAAGGCCGACCATCTAAGTTTCAGCAACAAATAAGTGCTGATAAGGGCGTGGCACGCGGTGAAGGACAGACCATTGTTTATAATGCAGATACCGGCATTATTACTTTGAATGGTGGCGCATATTTATATCAAGATGGTTCAAGTATTCGTGGTAACTCATTGAAATATAGTATGAACAAAGGTGATGTTGAAGCTCAGGGTTCATCATCAAATCGTGTGCAGATTATTATTCCACCATCAAGTTCAAAAAGCTTTCCAGGAGCGCGTGAATAATGCAACAAGCTCTTCAACAACCCCAAACTTTGTGTATTAAGCACTTAGGAAAAAACTATAGTAAGCGTTGGGTCGTCAAAGACGTATCTTTTAGTATGCAAAGTGGACAGATTGTTGGTTTGCTTGGCCCTAACGGTGCAGGGAAAACCACAAGCTTCTATATGGTTGTAGGGCTAGTGCGCATGGACAAAGGTGAAATTCACCTTGATGATCTTGATATGTCTGATTTGGCAATGCATGAACGGGCACGCAAGGGCATTGGATATCTTCCGCAAGAGGCTTCTATTTTTAGAAAGCTCACCATTGCTGAAAATATTATGTCTATTTTAGAAACACGCAAAGACCTAAATAAGCAACAGCGCCAGCAACGTCTTACTGAATTATTAAATGACTTTAAAATCAGTCATATTAAAGATTCATTGGGAATGAGTGTGTCTGGTGGTGAACGCCGCCGTGCTGAAATTGCACGTGCATTGGCTGCCGATCCTAAATTTATGTTGCTTGATGAACCATTTGCCGGCGTTGATCCAATCTCGGTTGGAGATATTAAAGATATTATCCAGACTTTGAAGGATCGTGGCATCGGTGTACTCATTACTGACCATAACGTACGTGAAACTTTGGCAATTTGTGAACGTGCATATATTGTGAGTGAAGGGGCTGTAATTGCAGAAGGTACACCACAAGAAATTCTGGACAACGAACAAGTCCGTAAAGTCTACTTAGGTGACGATTTTACAGTTTAAATAAAATAGTTAATCTATTTGTCTAAAAAGAGGTCAAGGCCTCTTTTTGGTTTTTTTGTATTTAACTATTAAAAACAATAAATTAGCGTATTCATTTGATGAAAATGTAATGTGTGAATTATTCCTGCAATTATGCTTCTTTATGCAAAAAAATATGTAGAATGTAAAAGCTTTTAAACGATAACAAACAAGATCAACAAGACAAGCATGATTGGATATAACCAGAGAAGAGTAAAAAGGACATGTAAAAAGCCGGCTTTCCTGAAAGGGTTGATGCTTTTAACTTCATTGCATGTGCCTGTGGTGATATATGCTGCTAAACCAAGTGAGCAATATCACACTTTAAAAGACAACTTATCGCAACTTTTTGCCCCTAAAAGTAGTGATGAATTTAAAGTTGCCAAGATGCAAGAGCTGAGTAATTTTAAGCTAGATCGTTCTAGAGTTCAGGAGTTTCCGACTGTTCAACTCAATGATAGATCAGCTGCATCTTATTCAAATTTGCCATCAAGGCAAATGACTTTGCAGGAAGCGGTGAAAATCGCAATCCAGCGTAACCCAGATATTTCTCAAGCCATTTCCACTTTAGCTGGTCAAAATGCAGGTATTGATTACGCCAAGGCGGGTTATTACCCTCAGCTTTCAGGTGGAATTACTACAGGTGACTTGAGTAGTGGTGAGCGTGGTCGGCAGTTATTGACCTTAAATGCAACTCAGATGCTCTATGATTTTGGTAAAGTTAAATCAGGTGTAGATGTTGAGCAAGCCAAGGTTCAAGTCGAGCAGGCCAATGTGCTGGTCAGCATTGATGATATTGCACTTGATGTCGCGCAAACCATTGTTAATATTCAACGCTACCTTCAATTAAATAAAATTGCCGAGCAGCAAATTGCAGGTATTCAACGTATTCAGGATATTGCGAATTTACGTGCAAATGCCGGTATTAGCAGCCAAGCTGACCCAATCCAAGCCCAGTCTTATTTGCAAGCTGCCCAGTCTGGTTTGATTGCTCAGCAATCTTTATTACGTCAGTACCAACAACATTTAAGAACATTGCTAGGTGCAGATGTATCTCGAACTGGCTGGATTATTTCAGATGATTTGGTGAAAGTGTCCGATTTATATGGTGAACCTGAATTCAATACCATTCCAAAAATGATTGCGGCGCAAGCGAGTGTTGAAGTTGCCAAGGCACAAAAGGAACAGACCCGTTTAACACGTTATCCAACTTTGTCAGTCAAAGGTTCCTTAAG
>NZ_KB849420.1:1533390-1788026 GCF_000368405.1 Acinetobacter sp. NIPH 817 | reverse complement strand
TCTAATGTGGGTGAATCTCGATCTTTACTGATCTCTGCTCAGGCAACAGCAGCGCGTTTGCGTGCGGAAGTTAATGGTACGCCATTGGTTTTTCCTGACATTGTGATGAAAGAACCAAAACTTGTACATGAAGAAACGGCGCTATATCGTTCACGTCGTGCTGATCTTGAGCAAACACTTGCGGGTTTAAAACAAGCTTTACAACTGGTGCAACAAGAGCTGGCAATGACAGAACCGTTAGTGGCTAAAGGTGCGGCAAGCGAGGTGGAAGTTTTACGTTTACGTCGTGAAGCAAATGATTTGCAAAACAAAATGAATGATGCGCAGAACCAGTATTATGTTAAGGCTCGTGAAGAGTTATCGAAAGCAAATACGGATAGTGAAACGCAACAACAAATCGTGCTGGGTCGTAGTGATAGTTTAGATCGTGCAGTGTTTAAAGCACCGGTACGTGGTGTTGTAAAAGAAATTGCAGTCACAACCCATGGTGGTGTTATTCCGCAAAACGGTAAATTGATGACCATTGTACCGATTGATGAGCAGCTGCTTATTGAAGCGCGTATTTTGCCGCGTGACATTGCCTTTATTCGTCCGGGACAAGAAGCACTGGTTAAGATTACTGCCTATGACTACTCAATTTATGGTGGTTTAAAAGGTAAGGTTACGGTTATTTCACCAGACACGATTCGTGATGAAGTGAAACAAGACCAATTCTATTATCGTGTTTATATCCGCACTGATTCTGACAAGCTTTATAATAAAGAAGGTAAGGCTTTTGGAATTACACCGGGTATGGTGGCAACAGTAGATATTCGTACAGGTGAAAAAACCGTACTGGATTACTTACTTAAACCGTTTAATAAAGCGAAAGAAGCGTTACGAGAAAGATAATAAAAAAAGCCCCGAGATTCGGGGCTTTTTTATGGGTTTGATTCTATTAAATTCACGTTATAATTTGATTTTTATTATGCTTTATTTAATTTATGGCTTTTACGATTGCATCACAGATTACATTTGAAGAAGAAATTAAAAAAAGCAGATTTCAGGCTATTGCTGCGCCAGTCGAAAATGAACAGCAAGTTAAAGAATTTTTAGAACTCAATAAAGATATTTCGACAACTCACCAATGTTGGGCGTGGAAAATTGGGCATAACGTACGCTTTAACGATGATGGTGAACCATCAGGAACAGCAGGCCGTCCAATCTTGGCTACCATTGAAGGGAATGATCTGACGAATATTATTGTGATGGTTAACCGCTGGTATGGTGGAATAAAACTTGGAACAGGTGGGCTTGTTAGAGCATATGGAGGCTGTGCTGGGCAATGCTTGCTTTTGGCTGAGCGTATTGAACTCATTGCAAAGAAAACGATTTACTTTTCTTGTCACTTTAATGAGTGGGCCATATTTCAATATGAACTTACTCAACAACAAATTGAATATCAGGAAACCTACACTGCAACAGGTGTAGATATCGAAGCAAGGCTACAAATACATCAAATTGAACCACTTGCCTTGAAACTCCGAGATGTAACACGTGGCCGTGAAGAGTTAAAAATTGAAGAGGAATTAACTGATGACTGATTCCTTATTGAAATATCGGGAGCAACATAAGCACCGCTTAAACTATATGCCATGGTTATATTGGACTTTAAAGCCTAAACATCGTGCTTGGGCTGAAGAATGGCAAAAAGAATATCAAGCTTATTTGATGGACATGGAAACTGTTGAGATTGGGGAAAACTGTTTTATTTCACCGTTAGCTCACATTTTTGCTGAGCCAGGACGTAAAATTATTATTGGTGATAATTGCTTTATCGCAGCAGATTGTAGTTTGCATGGGCCCCTTGAAATTGGTAATGAGGTCGCGATAAATCATCATTGTATTTTAGATGGTGGACGAGCTGGCATAAAATTGCATGACCAAGTTCGTATTGCAGCATATTGTCATTTATATGCATTTGATCATGGGATGCAGTTGGACCGTCCCCTTTACCAGCAGCCTGTCACTTCTAAAGGAATTGAAGTTGAGCAAGATGTTTGGTTAGGGGCACATGTTGGTATTAAAGATGGGATTAAAGTAGGTAAGCATGCTGTGGTCGGGATGAATAGTATGGTGACCAAAGATGTTGAGCCTTACCATATTGTCGGTGGAAATCCCGCAAAATTTATTCGTTTAAGAGAATAATGCAGTCTTAAGAATGTAATAAAATGTTTGATCTTTAAACAAAAAAGTTGATTTTTATACATAAACCTTAACATACCAATTTTTATCTATGTTAAGTTAAAGCTAAGTTTTAATAATAATCTCCAAGGCAATAGACCTTAAGAAGAGAGGCTAACATGAACCGTGTTATTGCGTGTATTGACTCATCACCGTGTATTAATGCTATTGCAGATGCAGCAGCATGGGTGGCTAAAGCAACCGGACGAGAACTTGTATTATTACAAATTCTAGACTATTACCCTGCAAGTTATCATCTTGGTGAAATTAGTGGAGTAATTGGCTTTGAAAGCAATGCAATGCTGCTAAAAGAGTTAGCTGAGCTGGAACAAAAACAAAGTGAACTCGCTTTAGACTATAGCAATAATTTACTCCGTCATATTTCTGATCTTATTCAAGAAAAACATGGTATTACCAGTTCAAAAATTCAAGAAAAAGGTGATTTTTTAGAACAAAGTTTTAATCTATTGCATGAAAATGACATCGTCATTTTAGGCCGAGTCGGGGAGCGAGCTGCCGAAAAACATAAACCAATCGGTAGTAATGTTGAGAACTTTATTCGCGGAGCCAATTGTACTGTTTTAACCATTGGGGAAAACTTTAAAATACCAACCCGTTTTATCTTTGCTTATGAATATTCACCAACTTGCCAAAAAATGATGCGCCGTATTGCCCAAAGTGATTTATTGCGAACACTGCAATGTCATTTGGTATATGTGGGTGATCATCCAGAAATATTAAATGAACCTGAGCATTACCTGAAACAAGCGGGCATTGATGTTGTGACCGTTTATCGCTATGGTGATGTTGCACAAAATATTTTAGAGTACCAACAAGAACACGGTATTCAAATTATTGTGCTTGGCGCATTTAGTCATAGCAAGATTCATCAATTCTTCTTAGGAAGTATTGCGACAACCATATTCCGAAACGCGACTGTACCGTTACTTGTGGCTAAATGATAAGACTTCCATATAGTTATCCGCAAATCTTGTGGATAACTATATGGAAAAGCAACAGTAATAAAAGTAATTTATTGATTATAAATAATAAAATAAAAAAGATGATTTTTTAACCATTATTTCACAATTGCAATTGCGAAGCCATCATGACCTTTTGAACCAACCGTTTGTAAGGCTGTACAAGACAATATTTGTGGGTGATTTTCGAGAGCTTTAAACATTTCACGGATGCCTTCAATACTCGGTTTTTTATTATCTGGATTTAAAATATCACCTGCGCGAATCACATTATCCAGCACAATAATCGTACCCGATCTAGAGAATTTTAGACTCAATTCTAAATATTCAGGATAACCCTGTTTATCTGCATCAATGAAAATAAAATCAAAAGGCTCGATAGATTGAGGATCAATTGTAGACAGAATATCAGCAGCGCGGCCAGCTCTAAGATCGACTTTTACCGGAAGGTTAGCATGGTCGATATTTTTTTGAGCCATTTCTGCATGAGTAGCACGGCCTTCAATTGTGAGTAAATAACCATCTTCAGGCAAAGCACGACCCAACCAGATGGTACTGTATGCAGCAAAGGTTCCAATTTCTAAAACTCGTTTGCATTTATTCATTTGAATAAGCATCTGCAAGAACATACCTTGATTAGGTGCCACTGCAAGATGATTTGAAAAGCCGTGTTCGTCGGTATTCTTTAATGCATATTCGAGTCGCGGGTCTTCAGGAATTAAATGTGAATCGATATATTGGTCAATGTCTGTCCACATCTGCTGCATAATCAAATTTACCTATATGTTGATCGGGCTATTTTAAACGTTTATGTCTAGAGTGCAAAAACCTTCGGTTCAAGAAATTTTGGTTGATTATTGAATAAGCAAATTACTTTTTCTAAACCGATCACCAAAATTAAAAAATGATCACAAAAGGCTCATTTATTGCTTATTTTATAAATGATTAGTTAGGAATGTATAAATAAGATGAATATTACGTTGGGTGCTTTCACAAATGTAGATTTTGAAGAAGCTATTGAAGTTTATTGTTTAGCTTTTAGTCGTGAGCCATGGAATGAGCAATTTGATGATTTAGAACCAATGAGAAAATATTTTGAGAGTTATTTTCAATCTGCATGTTCTTTTGGCTTTTGTGCAAAATGGGAAAACCAATTAATTGGAATTGGGATGGGACATATTCATCCGACCATACAAGGAATACGTTATTCTCTAGATGATTTTTTTATACATCCTCAATATCAAGGCAAAGGAATAGGTACCCAGCTTTTAAAGCATATAGAAGGAAAGTGTAGGGAAAATAAAATAGAAACCATTGTTCTACACACGTTAAGAGATTCTATTTCTGAAGATTTTTATAAAAAGCATGGTTTTAAAACGCGTTCAAAACTTATCTCTTTAGCTAAACGCTTGTAATAGGCTTAAGTAAAAACTCCTTTCGATTGAAAGGAGTTTTTTAATTTAAAAATTACACATCGAACTATTTCGAGTGAGGTCTGGTCCCCAAGTGCGATAGCCTTGAGTATCAATATGAATTTGCCCAGAGCTATATAATCCAATACCCATATTTAAGCTTTGACCATGCTGAGCCCAGAACTGACAAAGTTTAAACTTGGTATTTTCGATAAATGCATAATCTTGAGCTTGTGGGAACTCAGGGCCAATACGGAAATCGATTGCCGAGTTAAATAAATGTTTAGATGAGCTTGCGCCACCTGCACATTCATTTAAAGGTAAGTCACGGTAAACCGAGGTTACTTCAAAGTCAGTTAGAACTTTTGCTGCAACTAAATATTTAAATACGCGTAGGGTCGATAAAGAGTTGCCCCAAAGTTCGCGATTAGGCACGGCATATTCTGAGCGGCCACATTTTTGCCAATCACGTGCTGAGCGTAATAACTCAAAACTTGGCACAATGCCTGCGACGTTGTTTCGGGTTAAGAAGTTTTCGTATTCACGAACACGTTGGTAATTTTCACCAGAGCTTAACCAGCCTCGATAAGACGCAGGCTCAACTTTAGGGGGGATCGGGCGCTCGATAATAACGCGCTCTTGTGGAATAAAGATTCGTTTACCACTTGGAGAGGTTTTGCCTGTTGTTGTGTGTTGGGGAGAGCTGACACAACCTACCATAACCGCTGGGATTATGCATAAGGGCACCAGACTCTGCAAAAACTTCCGCATAAGAAAAATTAAGCACTTATAAATATTGCGGCTATTTTAATGCAAAACAGTGCACAAATTACGAGGAATTTGCAATGAAATGTTTGAATAGGGTATAAAAAAGATCAGCGGTTGCTGATCTTTTTTTGAAATTACTTTTCAAGATATTGTAATTTATCAGGTTTGCCGTTCCATTCTTCACGGTCAGCTGGTTGATCACCAATTTGCGTAATGTTAGGCCATTTTTGAGAAAGATCAGCATTTAATTCAATAAATACTTCCTGACCTTCTGGTAACTCATCTTCAGAGAAAATTGCATTTGCCGGGCACTCTGGTTCACATAATGCACAGTCAATACATTCATCCGGATTAATCACTAGGAAATTCGGACCTTCGTAAAAACAGTCAACAGGACAAACTTCTACGCAATCTTGGTATTTACATTTAATACAATTTTCAGTGACAACAAAGGTCATGGCGACAGCTACCTAAAAAATATGGTTTCATTTCGAATAGCTTATTTTAGGCAAAAAAGGGGTAAACAAACAATTGCTTTTATTGATATTCTTTATTCATGCATATGAAGATAAGTTAATGCGTTGATAATCAAACAGATCTTCGAGCCTTAGGAACTGCGAATCTATAAAATTAAAATAATAATATATTTTATAAAACAATAACTTAAAAAATATTTTATTTAATTATTTAGATGTCATTTGAGTCAAGGCATCTATTTTAATAAATACCTTAACTTTTCATTTTTTCTTTTACAAATTTTGATTTTCAGCTTTTTTAGCTAAAAATCCTTAAATCTTGAGAGTTAAACGTTACAAATTAAATGAATATCTTCAGGTTCGAGCTGCCAAAGTTGTTGATCTGGAGCACTTAGAGGTTCTGCACCATGTTTCATATAGAAGTCTACAGTGCGCCGACTTGGGGTTGCTGAAATATACAGTTGTTTTGCACCGAGTTGCTTGGTGGATGCTTTTGCGGCTTGCATAAGCTTAGTACCAATGCCTTGACCTTGCTGGTCTGCATCGACATAGAAATAGTGGAGTAACTTTGCGTGAGGGTAATCCACTATAAGTTGATTTGAGACTACGCTTATACCAATCATTTTTTCAAAAGCATCAAATACGCCGACAAATATTGAACCTTGCTCAAAGAGTTGTTTCAGTTTAGGTGGGTCATTTTCTAGATGGTATGCGTCCCAATGTTGTACATCAAAAAAACAATCAACTAAGTCTAGATGTTGCTGTTTTTGTATGTAGTTTTGAGTAATTAATTCACGGCGGCTAATTTGCTGCCAAATAAGATCGATTTCTGAATATTGCAAAGATCTTAAGATCATATAAATATTATTCTCCAATATGAATAAGCAGACCTAAGCCTACTTATTCGAATTTGATTTATTAAGATTTCAGTGCCGCTTTCAGCTCATAGAGTTGTTCAAGTGCCTGACGAGGCGATAAGTTATCGACTTCAATTTGCTTAAGTAAATCTAGAGCAGGGGATGAAACTTCGATCTCGACAACTTTTTCTATAATTTGTGAACCAGAGTTTGCATCTGGTGGAGCAAACAAATCATTTTGAAAGCTGGTTTGTAGATGTTGCTGCTGCTGTTTTTCTAAGATACGCAAACGCTTCTGCGCTTCTTTAATAACATTGGCAGGAATACCCGCTAATTTTGCAACTTGTAAACCATGACTTTGACTCGCAGGGCCTTGCTGAACTTTATGCAATAAAATCAAATTGCCGTTTAGCTCTTGCGCCGTCACATGATAGTTATCAATACCTGCTTCACTACCCAGTTCAGTCAACTCAAAATAATGAGTGGCAAAGAGACATAAACATTTTATGCGCTTCGTTAAATCAACTACGCAAGCCCAAGCTAAAGATAAACCGTCATATGTACTGGTTCCGCGGCCCACCTCATCCATTAAAACAAGAGATTGATTGGTCGCATGATGCAGAATTTGCGAAGTTTCTGTCATCTCAACCATAAAGGTAGATTTACCTGTAGATAAATCATCGGCTGAACCAATACGAGTGAAAATTCGGTCAATTGGACCAAGCTTGGCTGCTTTAGCAGGAACATAGCTACCACAATAAGCAAGTAAACTAATTAATGCTGTTTGACGCATGAAGGTTGATTTACCGCCCATGTTTGGACCGGTAATAATTGCCATACGGTGCTGAGCATCAAGGAAAGTATCATTTGGGGTAAATGGAGCTTTATTTAATGCTTCAACCACAGGGTGACGACCTGCCTGAATTTTAATGCCTGTTTCTGGGGTAAATTCAGGACGTGCCCAATTATTTAAACGTGCTTGATGAGCAAAGTTTGCCACCACATCAATTTGAGCAATTGCTGAACTCATCATTTGTAGGTGAGCAATATTCTCACGAAGATTTTCAAGTAAAGCTTCGAATAATGCTTTTTCACGTGCTAATGCGCGCGACTCGCTCGACAGAACTTTATCTTCAAAACTTTTTAGCTCTGGCGTAATGTAGCGCTCAGCATTCTTTAATGTTTGACGGCGAATATAGTCAGCAGGGGCTTGTTCTGCTTGAGCACGAGTCAGTTCAATGTAGTAACCACTTACACGGTTATAGCCGATTTTAAGGGTGTTAATACCTGTGCGCTCGCGTTCTTTGATTTCTAAATCAATCAGGAACTGACCTGCATGATCGCGAATTTGGCGTAATTCATCAAGATCAGCATCATATCCTTCTGCAATTACATTGCCATCACGAAGTAATACTGGTGGATTTTCAACAATTGCTGCCATCAAATGCTGATGAAGCGCTTTGAAATCTCCAAGTTCTTGATCAAGTTGAACTAATAACTTGGATTTTTTCGCTTGAATGACTGGAGTTAACGCCGTTCTTAAAGCTGGAATTTGTGCACATGCGTGACGAAGCTGTACTAAATCACGTGGTCGTGCACTGCCTAATGCTACACGGCTAAGTACACGTTCAATATCGCCAATTTCTTTAAGCACTAAACGAACAGGACTTTCATGGTAGCCTTGAATGAGTTGCTCAATCGCATCTAAACGAGCATCGAGTAAGGCCGTATCACGAACAGGTTGCATGAGTGTGCGGCTTAATAAACGGCCACCCATTGCAGTTTGGCAATCATTTACCAGTTGAAATAATGATGTTCCATGTTCAAACAATGGCTCGATAATTTCTAGATTACGGCGCGTGATTGGGTCGAGCGCAATAAAGTCTGTACTTTGTTCAAGCTGAATTGAACGGATATGTGGTAATGCAGTTTTTTGGGTTTCTTTTGCATAGTGAATGAGTGCAGCGGCAGCAGCTTTAGCTAAAGGTAATGGGTCTAAACCAAAACCTGAAAGCGTTGATACCGTAAACTGGTCACATAAAGTTTTTTGTGCGTTATTTAGATTGAAGTCTACATTTGGGCGTTTGGTAACAGGGCATTCTAAGTGTTTTTTAATTTGCTCGATAATATTTGTGTCGACCAAGTCTTCATCAATCAAGATTTCACTTGGCATTAAACGTGCAAGTTCAATAGGTAATTGTTCTGGCTTGTAATCTTGTTGTTGAACTTTAAAAATGCCTGCACTTAAGTCGAGTAACGCGAAACCAATCTGGTTTTGATGAATGCATAATGAAACGAGATTAGACGATTGATAACTGCTGAGTAATGCATCATCAGTTAAAGTACCCGGTGTAAGAATACGAACAACTTTACGATCAACCGGACCTTTACCTGTTACTTCTCCCACTTGTTCGCAAATGGCTACAGTTCGCCCAGCTTTGACAAGACGAGCAAGATAACCTTCGGCTGAATGATATGGAACGCCTGCCATTGGAATCGGGTTGCCGTTTGCTTTACCACGATGGGTTAAGGTAATACCTAAAAGTTTAGCTGCTAAATGGGCATCTTCAAAGAATAGTTCATAAAAGTCGCCCATACGATAAAACAGCAACGCATGTTGATAGTCTTTTTTAACCTTGAGATATTGCTGCATCATTGGAGTGTGGGTGGAGAGATCGGCCATGATTTCAGCGCTATTCATGCGTAATAAACCCTTAAAAAATCAATAATATTTTACGTTTGGTCATCTAACCAATTCTAACAACTTCTGTGTAAATTGGACTTAATCTAAGAAAAAAGTATACCTTTTAGTGTACCTTTTTTATGTCAAAATTGAGTCAACAGTGTGTGAGCTTAACTTAATTTCTCACGGTTGCCATCTTAACAAATTGAGACTGATTGGCAAAAAGGATTCCTAAAATGAACGAGGAAATAAGCAGCAAAAAGAAAATAACCTTATCAGCTTGAACTATCAGTCAATTTCTCATGCATAAAATCAATGATCGCTCTTGTTTTAGCGGGTAAGTAACGACGATTTGAATAAAGTGCAAACAATTGCAATGGCGCTACTGCTTGTTCAAACTTAATTTCGATTAGGCGACCGTCATTAATATAAGGTTGGCAAGCTTGTTTCGATAGAATTGCGAAACCGACACCTGCTACAGCTGCTTGTCCTGCCATCTCTCCGCTGTTTACCCGATAATGTCCTTTAACCTTGATGGTCTCGAATTCTCCCTTTTTATTCACAAACTGCCAAGGAGCACCTTTGAGTGCACTTACTGTTGTAATACAGGGTAATTCTTCAAATTGCTGGATATGAGTCGGGGTGCCGTAACGCTGAATGAGGGATGGGGCTGCAACAATGGTGCAAGGGATAGTCACCAGATGACGTGCGATGTAGTCACTGTTATCCATCTGACCACGGGTAATAATAATCGCTAAATCCAGATCATCTCGCAAAGATTCGAAACCTGATAAATTTGTGACACAGCTGATCTCAAGGTCTGGGTACTGACAGGCGAAATCGGCAATAATAGAACTAAGCAATGCAGGACCTATTTCATTGGGAATACAGATTCGCAATGGGCCTTTGAGTTGTATTTGCCGCAACGTTAATTCTATTTCAGTTTGCTCAAGCGCCTCTAGTAATGGCTTCGCTCGGGTGTAGAGTAACTGTCCTGCCTGAGTTAGTTTCATATGTCGGGTGCTACGCTCAATGAGCTGAAGATCCAATTTTTCTTCTAACTGAGAAATACAGCGACTCACGTTTGATGTCGGCATTTCAAGGATTTTCGATGCTCCAACAAAACTTTCTCTTTCAACCACAGCAATGAACACTTTCAGGGCATTAAAATCGAGAGCTGGACGCATCAATTATCCTATATTTGATAATAATAAGTGCCATTTCTACCATGTAATAAACACTATTGATAGTAGTTAAACTTGGATATCTTTCATCCATAGGTTGCTTGCTATGCCATCGATTACGCAGACATTTAATCATAAAGCTCTCATGCGGATAGCCATTGTTATTGCTATTGTCCAGTTCACGAATGCACTGGAATATATGGTGTTCAATCCTGTTTTTGTTTTTATGGCAACAGATTTCGCAGTACTAGTATCATTCTCAGGCTATGTGTCCGGCATGTACACACTAGGTGCCGTCCTTTCGGGAATTATTGCTTTTTACTGGATTGATCATTTCAATAAAAAGCGGTTTTTAATTATCAATATAGCGTTGTTGGGTCTACTAACACTTTTGACTACCTGCATATCCAGTTTTAGTCTTCTACTTGCACTTCGATTTTGTGCAGGGTTGGTGGGTGGTACGACAATGGGTGTGGGTATAAGTATATTGATAAACAACGCACCGCCTAATTTACGGGGAAAAATGTTGGCGACGGTGATCGCGTCATTTTCAATCGTAAGCATTGTAGGAATGCCCACAATATTATTTCTATGCACTCACTATGGTTGGCATGTGGCTTTGTGGCTCATAAGTGCATTGTGTGTGTTGGCACTGCCATTGATTGTATCCATCATTCCCCAAGACCCAGTTTCTTTGGATACGTTCCCTAAGCTGCCTCTTGATAGGGACACTTTACTGTTCGCTTCAAGTAATGCGTTTGTTCAGTTTAGTCCTATGCTGGTTATTCCTATTCTGGCACCATTAATGATACAGCAGCTAGGCGCTTCGCAAGACCTACTACCTTGGTTATTTTTTAGCGGGGGCATAATGGGCTATTTATCTACAAAAATTACAGGGGTATTGACCTCCCGTTTTTCGGCTTTGATGTTGGCCACAGGTTCAACGATCGTCTTTATACTGAGTTTGCTGATACCAATTTTAGGCCATCAGCATGCGACGTTATTTATTAGTTTATTTCTCGGCGCATCTTACAGTCGTTTGGTGTCATCTTCGGTGGTTTCGATTCAGTTTCCTGATGATAGGCAAAGAGCTGGATTCTCTTCGTTACAGACCTCAATTATGTATCTCGTTACAACCATCGCATTTTTTCTGTCTGCTTTTCTATTACCTGATCATGGCATGGCACCACAAAATCTAAACAAGTTACTGGCGATATCCGCAATTTCCGCAGCAGTGTTTCCAATTCTCGTTATTATTATGCAAAAGAAACTGGCTAAACGTTTTCATCTAACATAATTCTAAAGTCGTTATTTTTCGATCCATTAAAAGGATGATGACTAAAAAGATTTTGGCCTTTGGCTTATCACTAGTTTGAAGACTATATTATTTCTTGTGGTGTAAGTTTAACGCCTATGTTGAATAAAAAAACTGATGGATATTAGCTATCCATCAGTTTGAGTTCTACTTATAAATCACGAGCAACTAAAGTTAAAATGTCGTAGGTCGCAACAAGTTCACCACGCTGGTTTTTGACTTTAATATCCCACACCACAACGCCATGCGCAGGCTGAGACGGGTCTTTTTGTGGCTTAGGTGTTTTTTGCTTACAGGTCAATTCAACCTGAATCGAATCACCAATTTTAACTGGTTCAACAAAGCGTAAGTTGTCCATACCATAGTTGGCAATGACGGGACCTTGTGCTGCATCTACAAATAGACCTGCTGCGGCAGACACAATGAAATAGCCGTGTGCAACGCGCTCACCAAAGAAAGACTCGGCAGCTGCAATTTTGTCGGTATGCGCATAGAAATAGTCACCGCTTAAACCAGCAAAGTTGACAATATCTGCTTCGCTTACGGTGCGACGCGCCGTTAATAAACGTTCACCAATCACTAATTCATCAAACGACTTTTTAAATGGATGAACGCGGTCTTCGTTAACTTTCGAGCCAGCAGTCCATGAGTGGGTAATTTGAGTCAGGCTGTTTGGAGAACCTTGAATAGCAGTGCGTTGCATATAATGTTTAACGGCGCGAATACCACCTAATTCTTCACCGCCACCTGCACGACCAGGGCCGCCGTGTACAAGATGAGGCAGTGGTGAACCATGTCCTGTACTTTCTTTTGCCGACTCTGCATCGAGTACATGCACACGGCCATGCCAAGGTGCAATTTTTTGAATAATCTGTTCAATATTTTCATCGTTATTTTTAACGACTGAAGCCACTAAGCTACCTTCACCACGTGAAACAAGATCGCTAAGCTCTTCAATGTTTTGATATGGCATGAGGGTACATACAGGACCGAAAGCTTCTGTGGTATGAACATTTGTTGCTTGTAAAGGTTGTTCGCAGAGCAATAAAGTTGGAGCGAAAAAAGCACCTTTTTCAGGATGATCTGCATTAAACGTAAAGGTCTCGTTGCCACCAAAAACGATTTTTGCATCTTTGCTAAGCTCGGCAACTTTTTCTGCAACGTCATGTTTTTGCTTAATGCTCGCCAAAGCGCCCATGGTGGTTTCTTCTTTTTGAGGGTCACCCACCCCAACTTTGGCAAGTTTGGCAGTGAGCTTCTCTTGTACATTGGCTAATAAATTTTCAGGAACGAAAGCACGACGAATGGCAGTACATTTTTGGCCTGCTTTTGTCGTCATTTCACGGAAGACTTCACGCACAAATAAATCGACAGTTTCTTCATTTGCCTCAGGGCTTAAAATTGCACTGTTTACCGAGTCGGCTTCCATACTAAATGGAATCGAATATTTATTGAGGTGAGGGTGGTTACGTAGTTTTTGACCTGTGTAGGCAGAACCTGTAAACGTAACGCAGTCTTGTGGGCCTAACTGTTCTAACAAGTCATAAGTCTGACCGCAAATCAGTTGTAGCGAACCTTTTGGTAATACATGTGCTTCTTCAATGGCTTTTACAACAGCTTGAGTTAACTGAGAGCCATCGGTTGCAGGTTTAACAATACATGGCACACCTGCAAGTAGTGTTGGTGCAATCTTTTCAAGCATTCCCCAAATTGGGAAGTTAAAAGCATTGATGTGAACGGCAACACCCGCTTTAGGACTTAAAATGTGTTTAGCGCCGAAAGTGCCGTTTTTAGATAACTGAATCCAGCTGTCTTCGGTAATAATTTTTTCGTCATTGAGTTCACGACGAACCAGACTCGAATAAGCAAATAATGTCTGGATCCCACCTTCAATATCAATCCATGCATCTTTACGAGTTGCACCTGTTGCATAAGCAAGTTTGTAGAACTCTTCCTTGCGTTCAAGTAAATATTGGGCAATTTGTTTTAAAGCGTTTGCACGTTGGTGGAATGTCCAGTTTGCCAACTCTGAACCATTTTGTTTGGCATATTGAACAACACGTTTCATATCAATGCCATGACTACTTACGGCATAAATAGATTCACCTGTAATGGCATGGAAAACTGGACGTAGTTCTTCGCTTGTCGAATGCCATGTTCCATAGACATAAGAAGCAAGATGAGGTAGTTGATGCTCAGACTGCTGAAAATCTGTGTCTGTCGAGGTTCCTTCTAGGTGTGCTTGTTCAAGCATGACCAAACTCCTTTTTTATGTGATACATCAATTATAAAAATTGCAAAAATATGATTCATAATTTCAGATTAATTTGTCTAAAAGTCAACTTTATTTTGATTTTGAAAAGTAAAAAAGTTTTTTACAATTACTTTAATTATATTTATTTCAATTGTTTAATGTGTTTTTAGGAGGGGGATTTAATTTGATACCAAAAAAGTGATTGACTTTGTTTTTAGTGTATCGAAAAATAGATTTAAGGGTGATACCTACAGGGAATGAAAGAATGGAAAACAACTACCAGAAATTTGAACAAAATATTGCCAATGAAATTACGATCGAGGCTAAGGATCAAATGCCTGATGCCTATCGCAAAACATTGATTCGTCAAATCGGGCAACATGGCCATTCTGAAATTGTAGGTATGTTGCCTGAAGGGAACTGGATTACTCGTGCACCAACTTTAAAACGTAAAGCGGTCTTATTGGCGAAAGTACAAGATGAAGCGGGTCATGGTTTGTATTTGTACAGCGCGGCAGAAACTTTAGGTGCTGACCGTGATGACATGATGGAAAAATTAATTGATGGGAAAATGAAATACTCATCAATTTTTAACTATCCAACTTTGACTTGGGCAGATGTTGCTGCAATTGGATGGCTTGTCGATGGGGCAGCTATTGTGAACCAAGTTGCGCTTTGTCGTACCTCTTATGGACCATATGCACGTGCAATGGTACGTATTTGTAAAGAAGAAAGTTTCCACCAACGCCAAGGTTTTGAAGCCATGATGGCTTTGGCAGGCGGTACACCAGAACAAAAACAGATGGCACAAGATGCGGTAAATCGCTACTGGTGGCCAGCACTCATGATGTTTGGTCCAAGTGATGAGCATTCTCCAAACAGCGCACAAAGCATGGCATGGAAAATCAAACGTTTTAGTAACGATGAATTACGTCAAAAGTTTGTTGATAACACTGTGCCGCAAATTTTACAGCTAGGTTTGGAAGTTCCAGACCCAGATTTAAAACTGAATGAAGAAACAGGCCACTACGAGTTTGGCGAGATCGACTGGCACGAATTTAATGAAGTGATTGCCGGACGTGGACCATGTAATCACGAGCGTATCGAAGCACGCCGTAAAGCATGGGAAAACGGCAAATGGGTTCGTGATGCAGCAGTGGTCTACGCGAAGAAACAGCAGCTTGAAGCGAACAAAGTGGCTTAACAAGATTTATGGAAAAATTTGAGGAAATCAAAATGGAAGATAAAAACAACTGGTCGCTCTACGAAGTATTTGTACGTAGTAAACAAGGTTTAAGCCACCGTCACGTAGGCAGCTTAAGAGCACCTGATGATGAAATCGCACTACAACATGCTCGTGATGTTTATACACGCCGCAATGAAGGAATCAGCATTTGGGTGGTTCGTTCTGAACTGATTAAGTCATCACAGCCAGATGAAAAAGCTGAATTTTTCGATCCTTCTCTAGACAAGGTTTATCGTCATCCGACTTTTTACCATATCCCAGATGGCATTGAGCACATGTAAGGGAGGATGGAAATGAATAATACAGTTTTATCTAAATTCTTATTACATATTGGCGACAGTCAACTGGTTTTATCTCAGCGTTTGGCTGAATGGTGCGGGCATGCACCTGAGCTTGAAGTTGATATTGCTTTAGCAAATATCGGTTTGGACTTGTTGGGTCAGGCAAGAAACTTCCTGACGTTGGCAGGTCAATATGATGAAGCTAAGCGTGATGAAGATCAGCTTGCGTATTTCCGTACAGAACGTGAGTTTTTAAACCTATTGTTGTGCGAACAACCGAATGGCGATTTTGCACAAACGATTGTACGCCAATGGTTGATGGATCATTACCATCTTCATCTATTTACTGCTTTAGCGCAAAGCTCACTTCCTGAATTAAGCGCGCTTGCCGTGAAATCTTTAAAAGAAGTGAAGTATCACATCCGTTTTTCGACAAGCTGGATGGAACGTTTAAGTTTAAGCACAGATGAAGCGCATCAACGTGTACAAGACGGATTAAATAATTTATGGCGCTTTACCGCTGAGTTATTTGAACTTAATGCAGACGAGCAAGCATTAGTGGCACAAGGTGTGATTCCAGATTTTTCAAATGAAAAAGAACAATGGAACCAAACCATTGCAGATGAGCTTAAGCGTTTTGAATTAAATGTTGCTGTGAACGGTGCTTATCGCCGCGGTGCAAAACAAGGATTGCATACCGAGCATTTAGGTTATTTGTTGGCTGAAATGCAAAGTATTCAAAGAACTTATCCAGGCATGACCTGGTAAGACAAGGAGGTGAGCCATGCAAATGATTCGTCATTGCATCGACCAATGTTGGGATGTTCTACAAACGGTAAGTGACCCTGAAATTCCGGTTTTATCTGTTGTGGATTTAGGCATGATTCGCGGTGTAGAGATTAACGATCAACAAGAAATTATTGTTCGTCTAACTCCGACATATAGCGGTTGTCCAGCAACAGACATGTTGAAAGCACAAATTGCTGAGGCATTTACCGCAGAAGCTTTGACGCCAGTCAAAGTCATGGTCGATTTGTCAGAAGCATGGACCACGGACTGGATGTCTGAAGCGGGTAAAAAGAAACTGCAAGTTTATGGCATTGCACCACCTGAAGGGTTGGCGCATCAATGTGGTACTCACGTTCATTTAAATGATGGTGTTGTGTGCCCACGTTGTAAAAGCCGACATACCCGACTGTTAACAGAGTTTAGTTCTACCGCCTGTAAAGCACTTTATAAATGTCAGGACTGTCTTGAGCCTTTTGATTACTTCAAATGTATTTAAGTCTTTAGATAAGGAAATCAGCCATGAGCCAATTTGTACCATTAAAAGTAAAAAGTATTACGCCGCAAACCGATCAGGCAATTTGTATTGCATTTGACGTTGTACCTGAACAACAAGAACAATTTCAATTTCAACCGGGGCAACACTTAACTATTCGCCATTTAACCGAAGCTGGTGAAATCCGCCGTTGTTATTCAATTTGCAGCTATGCGGCAAAAGAAGATATCAGTATTGCGGTTAAAAAAATTGATCAGGGTCAATTTTCAAATTGGGCAAATGACCATTTGAAAGTGGGTGATGTGCTTGAAGTGATGCCACCACAAGGCGTGTTTTTTCAAAAAGCAGCCAAGATGGGCGGACAAAACTATTTAGGCGTTGCTGCGGGTAGTGGTATCACTCCAATTTTATCAATTGTTAAGCAAGTTCTGTTTGAACAACCCGAAGCTAAATTTACCTTGCTCTATGGCAATCGCTCATGGAAACAAACCATGTTTGCTGAGCAAATTATGGATTTGAAAGATCAGTTTAAAGAACGTTTTCAGCTCATCAATATTTTTTCTCGTGAGTTCAATGACAGTGAATTAATGAATGGTCGTATTGATGAAGAAAAGCTAAAACAACTTTTTGATTTTGATGTGCTTGAAACAAGTTTTGACCATGTATTTGCCTGCGGCCCAGATGAAATGATGAATGCCGTAGAAAGTACTTTGCCAAACTATGGTATTGCAAAAGAAAAAATTCACACCGAACGTTTCCACACAGGGCAGGCTCGTAAACGTAGCGTTGAAGCGGATGCAAATCGTAAAGAAGAAAAAGTAAACATCATTTTAGATGGTCGTGAGCTGATTGTTTCTGTGGCTCAGGACGATGAAAGTATTCTTGATGCGGCTTTACGTGCAGGTGCTGACTTACCGTATGCCTGTAAAGGTGGGGTGTGTGCGACTTGTCGTTGTAAAGTTGTTTCTGGTGAAGTCGATATGTTCCTTAACTATAGCCTTGAAAAAGACGAAGTCGAAAAGGGCTATGTACTTAGCTGTCAAACCTTACCGAAAGGCCCAAATGTTCGTTTGAGTTTTGATGAGTAGAGGCTGTCATGCAAGAGTTGATCAAAGCCAGCACAGCAACTGACGGTGTTTTGTTATTAACCCTAAACCGTCCAGAAAAAAGAAATGCTTTAAACAATGCAACATTGCAGTGTTTATGCGAGTTGCTCGAAGAAGCTGAACATAATGCTCAAGTCAAAGCAGTGGTTTTAACGGGTAACTCACAATGTTTTGCGGCTGGAGCAGATCTTAGCGAGCTAGCTGCAATGGACGCCGTGACTTTGCAACTCGATATTCGCCCGAAGCTTTGGCAAAAAATTGATGCGTTTAGTAAGCCACTGATTAGTGCAGTCAATGGCTATGCCTTAGGCGCTGGGTTTGAGCTGGTTTTACATTCGGATATGGTCGTTTGTGGTGAAAATGCCCGTTTTGCTTTACCTGAAATTGGCCTTGGTATGTTGCCGGGTGCAGGTGGAACACAGCGTTTAGCGCGCTTGGTAGGACAACAACTCACCATGCGCTGGGCGATGACAGGTGAGATGATTTCGGCAAAACAAGCCGAGCAACATGGCATTTGCAGTCAAGTGGTGCCGCCCGAATTAACCGTTGAATATGCAGTGCAACTTGCAGCCAAAATTGCGAAACAAGCGCCTTTAGCGATTCGCGTGATTAAACAATCAATTAAAAGTATTCATGAAACGACTTTAAGTCAGGGACTCAAGTTTGAACGTCAAAACTTTGTCTGGCTGGCAGCTACAAAAGATCGAAACGAAGGGATTAATGCTTTCTTTGAGAAAAGAAAGCCAGTGTTTAGAGGTGAGTGATGGACTATCAAAATATTATTGCTGAAGAAAAAAATGGTGTTGGCTACCTGACATTTAACCGCCCAAAAGCACTGAATAGCTTTAACGTTGATATGCACCGCGAAGTGGCTGAGGTTTTAAACCAGTGGACCAAAAATCCGGATGTTCGCTGTGTGGTGATTAGTGGTGAAGGCCGTGGCTTTTGTGCAGGGCAAGATTTAGGGGACCGTGTAGTTGACCCAAATGCTGAAGCTCCAGATTTAGGATATTCCATTGAAACTTACTATAACCCGCTTATTAAAACGATTGTAAATATGCCAAAGCCTGTGATTTGCGCCGTAAATGGCGTGGCAGCAGGTGCAGGGGCAAATATTGCTCTGGCTTGTGACTTGGTGATTGCAGCCAAATCGGCAAACTTCGTACAAGCCTTTTGCCGTTTAGGTTTGGTTCCAGACTCTGCGGGTACATGGTTTTTACCACGTGCCGTAGGCCATGCGCGTGCTATGGGACTGACTTTGTTAGGTGACAAGCTCCCAGCAGAAACCGCAAAAGAATGGGGCATGATTTGGGATGTGGTTGAAGACGCCGAGCTTAAAACAAAAGTGACTGAACTCGCGGAACGTTTAGCGAAACAGCCTACATTTGGTTTATCTCTCATTAAAAAAGCGATTCATCAATCAAGCAACAACACCTTTGATGAGCAAGTGCTGTTAGAGCGTGATTTACAACGCATCGCGGGTCGTTCAGAAGATTATCGTGAAGGTGTGCAAGCCTTTATGAATAAACGTGAACCAAATTTTAAAGGGCGCTAAGCATGACAGATTTAGACTTATCTCGTGCCCGAATTGCCGTCATTGGTTCTGGCACCATGGGCATCGGTATTGCTCAGTTAGCCATCGTCAATGGGCACTCGACCATTTTATATGATCTGGACGCTCAAAAAGCGCAACAAGCAGTTGATGGCTTAGAGCAGACGTTTAAAAAGTTGGTTGAAAAGAACAAGCTCACACAGCAGCAAGCTGATGAAGCTTTGGCACGTTTAACTGTGGTGAATCAAATTGAAGCACTACGTGATGCTGACTTGGTGATTGAAGCAGTTGTTGAGAAAAAAGAAGTTAAACAGTCTTTATTTAAAGAGCTCGCTGAGATTTGTAGTGCGCAAACTATTTTTGCAAGCAATACATCTTCAATTTCAGTGACTGCAATTTCGGCTGGCATTGCTCACCCTGAGCGCGTAGTGGGTTTACACTTCTTTAACCCTGCGCCAGTGATGAAACTAGTTGAAATTGTACAAGGCTTAAAAACCCCAAACAGCTTATGTTTAGCTTTAAAAAACTTGATGCTTGGCTGGAAAAAAATTCCTGTACTCACCAAATCGACTCCTGGTTTTATTGTTAACCGAATTGCTCGTCCGTTTTATGCAGAAGGCTTTAGAGCACTGCAAGAACAAGTCACTAGCTACGACCAGCTAGACTATGCTTTAAAGCAATGTGGCGGTTTTGCGATGGGACCGTGTGAACTTACTGACCTCATTGGACAAGATGTTAACTTTTCAGTGACCCAAAGCGTTTATCAAGAGTTCTTTTACGAGCCACGCTACCGTCCCAGCCTCATTCAAAAAGAATTAGTCGATGCAGGAGCTTGGGGCCGTAAGTCAAAACAGGGCTTTTATACCTATAACGAAAAAAATCAGTACGAGACATTTCAGCCTCAAGCTGTGGTTGCCAAGCCAGTCGATGCCCATATTCAGCTAAAAGGGACTTGGTCTCAGCTACCTGCTTTTTTAACACGTTTAAGTTTAAAAAGCGGATCTGCGAGCGACGACAATATTCTTCAAATTGATGATATCGACTTACGTTTAAGCCAAGGTGAGTCTGCCAATATTCATTACCTGAGCCGTAAAGTGGTTTTGATGGATTGGCACCATGATTTTGAGCAGGCGCAGGCTTTAGTACTCAGCCATAACGAACTTTGTGAAGCAAGTGATCTCGCTAAAGTTGAAGCGTACTTTGCACAGTTTTGCATCAGCGTGATGTGGATTAAAGACCATCCGGCACTGTTAACCTTACGCACCATCGCTTTACTCATTAATGAAGCCTGCGAAGCAAGCCTACACGGTGTCGCAAGTCTGGAAGATATTGATAATGCCATGAAATATGGAGTGAATTATCCTAAGGGTCCTTACCAGTGGTTGACACAAATGGGCGGTGCTTATGTGCTCCAAACCTTAAATAACTTATATGCACTGTATGGAGAGGAAAAATATCGCGCGAGTATCTACCTCAAGCAATATGTAGCGAAAACTCAAAACATTGCTACTCAATATTCACGTGATATGACCGAATTTGCATAATCAGGAGTCAACATGGAAGACGTTTTAATTTGCGATTTTATTCGTACCCCAATTGGACGATATGCAGGTGCCTTAAGTGCTGTACGTGCAGATGATTTAGCTGCATTGCCCATCAAATATTTAAAAGATAAACATCCGAACCTACCGTGGAATACGGTAGACGAAGTATTTTTAGGATGTGCTAACCAAGCAGGTGAAGACAACCGTAACGTTGCACGCATGGCAACACTTTTGGCAGGCTTACCTGATACAGTGCCAGCCATGACCGTCAATCGCTTATGTGCTTCGGGTTTAGATGCAGTAGGACTTGCAGCACGCTCAATTAAAGCAGGTGAAGCGCAGTTCGTGTTGGCAGGTGGTGTTGAGTCAATGAGCCGTGCACCATTTGTACAAGCTAAACCGACCGAAGCATTTAGCCGTACACCTGAAATTTATGACACCACCATTGGCTGGCGCTTTGTAAATAAGCAACTTAAAGCGCAATACGGCACAGACAGCATGCCTGAAACTGCCGAAAATGTAGCTGAAAAATATCAAATTAGTCGTGAAGACCAAGATGCGTTTGCATTGCGTAGCCAACAAAAAACGGCTGTGGCTCAACAAAACGGTTTCTTTAACGATGAGATTTTGCCTGTCGAGATTGTAGATCGTAAGAAAAACGTGAACGTTGTTAATCGAGACGAACATCCGCGTGAAACGACACTTGAAGCACTCGCTAAGCTAAAAGCCCCATTTAAAAAAGAAGGTGGTTCGGTGACTGCCGGAAATGCCTCTGGTGTAAATGACGGTGCTGCGTGTGTATTAATTACCAACCGTGAATTTGCAGATACACATGGTTTAAAACCTTTAGCACGCGTAATTGGCATTGCAAGTGCAGGTGTTGAACCCAAATATATGGGTATAGGTCCTGTTCCGGCTGTGCAGAAAATTTTAAAGCAAACAGGTTTAACACTAGATCAGATGGATGTGATTGAACTAAATGAAGCATTCGCAGCCCAATCTTTGGCTTGTATGCGTGAACTTGGTTTAAAAGATGACGATGAACGCGTTAATCCAAATGGTGGTGCGATTGCATTAGGGCATCCGCTCGGTATGAGCGGTACACGTTTAGTGATTACGGCAACACGTGAGCTTAAAAAACGAGGTGGACGCTATGCACTTTGCACGATGTGTGTGGGTGTGGGACAAGGCGTCGCACTGATTTTGGAAAACTTAAATTAATTTAGACGGTTTTAAAAATTACATAATGAGGAGATAGGCGATGGACAGCCTTACAACAGATAATGTTGAACAATTAACACTTGCAGAGCTTAGAGAGCTGCAAACTAAACGGTTAAAACAAACCCTGACTTTTGTATATGAAAATAGTCCGGTCTATAAGAAAAAGTTCGATGAAGCGGGTGTACATCCTGATGACTTCGTCACTTTAGACGATCTGGCGAAGTTTCCATTTACCACCAAACAGGATTTAAGAGACAACTATCCGTTTGGGATGTTTGCTGTACCGCAAGAACAGATTGTGCGTTTGCATGCATCATCAGGCACAACGGGTAAACCGACCGTAGTGGGCTACACCCAAAAAGATATTAATACTTGGTCGGACATAGTTGCGCGTTGCTTACGCATGGCAGGTTTAACCGCGAAAGATATGGTTCAGGTTGCCTACGGTTATGGACTATTTACAGGTGGTCTAGGTGCGCATTATGGCGCTGAGCGCTTAGGTGCAACGGTTATTCCAATGTCTGGCGGCCAAACTGAAAAGCAAGTTCAGCTTATTCAAGACTTTAAACCGACTGCAATTATGGTTACACCATCATATTGCGTGAGTATTATTGAAAAGCTAGAACAGCAATTTGGTACTGCACGTAATACGTCTTTAAAAGTCGGTATTTTTGGTGCCGAGCCGTGGACCAATGAACTGCGCCGTGAAATTGAAGAACGTCTTAATATTAAAGCTCTCGATATTTATGGTTTGTCTGAGGTAATGGGACCGGGTGTTGCGATGCAGTGCTTAGGTGAGGGTGAGGGATTAACCATTTGGGAAGATCATTTCTATCCAGAAATTATTAACCCTGAAACGGGTGAAGTCTGTAAAGATGGCGAACTTGGCGAGCTAGTCTTTACCACCATTACCAAAGAAGGTTTACCTATTATTCGCTACCGTACTCGTGATTTGACTCGCTTACTGGCGGGAGAAAATCTGGCAATGCGTAAAATGGATAAAATTGTGGGGCGTAGCGACGACATGCTGATTATTCGCGGCGTGAACGTTTTCCCGACTCAGATTGAAGAGCAAATTTTGCAAGTTCCGCATTTAGTTCCAAATTATGAAATTTTGGTGACTAAAAAAGGACATATGGATACTTTGCATATTCGTACAGAGATGTGTCATAACTGTAATATACAGGCCAATCAACTTGCTCAGGAGTTGATGAAACGCATTAAAACCATGATTGGGATTAGCGTTACTGTAGAGGTTGTTACAGAAGCGACCTTACCTCGTTCGGAAGGTAAGGCAAAGCGGGTAATCGATATGCGTCAGATTGCTTAACATCAAGATCATTCAGGGTATAGAATCTATACCCTGAAACTAAACGCCAAGACATGAGTATGAGTGCAAAAATACAGCAAATAATTGATTCTGTTGTAAAGAATGAAACCTTAAGTGGAACTTCGCTTATTTCGACAATTTTTGGAGATTCAGTACTTCATCGGGGTGGAAACATTAGTCTTGCAAGCCTGATTCAGTTATTAGAGCTATTTGGTTTTAATGACCGTGCGGTAAGAACCTCTGTTTTTCGTTTAGTTAAAAATGATTGGTTATGTTCAGACAAAATCGGCAGAACCAGTTTTTATCGAATTACCGATTCAAGCCGTTCGACCTATTTGCAGGCCGAGCAACGTATTTATAACGACCAGATGAAAGAGTGGGACCATTATTGGGATCTTATTCTGATGTCTAGCCTCGACACTGAAAATAAAGCGTTGTTAAAGAAAGAACTCGAATGGTTAGGATTTGCCAATATTTCGACAAACTTAATGGCTTATCCGGGTTGTAACCGTATTGAACTGCAACGCTTGTTGGTTGACTTAAATATGAGTGAGCAAGTGGTAGTGTTTAAAGCCGAAACCTTGCAGCTCTTTAATAATTCGGTCGATACCATTGGTCGTATGCTTAGAACCAATTGGCCAATCGATGAATTACGCCAAAGATATTTACAGTTTCTCGATATTTTTAGAGAAATTGGTGTGTTGCTGATGCAAGAAAATGAACAACTCGAACCTGTTCAGGCCTTTCAAATTCGAACTTTGCTGATTCATTATTATCGAAGAATTTTGTTGAAAGACCCTGCATTACCGCTTGAGTTGTTGCCAACTGACTGGCCTGCGATTAGTGCGCGAACTTTATCAATGAATATTTATAAAAAAGTATTTGAACCTGCCGATGAATACTTCTTGTCTGTTGCCGCAACAGCAGAAGGACCAATGCCAAATGCTACAGCACATTATTGGCGCCGTTTCGGAGGTTTGGTGGCGACAAATGAGAGGTTAAATCATGCCTTGTTATAGTATTGACGGTGTTATTCCGGTGGTTAGCCCAGAGGCTTTTGTACATCCAACTGCTGTGTTAATTGGTGATGTGATTATTGAAGCGGGCGTATATGTGGGGCCATTTGCTTCACTGCGTGCCGATTTTGGTCGTATCCATATTAAGCAAAATGCCAATGTACAAGACAACTGCACCATCCATGGCTTTCCGCAAAGCGTGACTTTAGTTGAGGAAATGGGACACATTGGGCATGGCACAACTTTACATGGTTGCCGTATTGGAAAAAATGTTTTGGTCGGCATGAACAGCGTAATTTTGGACTATGCCGAAATTGGTGAAAACACCATTATTGGTGCAAATAGTTTAGTTAAAACCAAAGATATTATTCCGGCAAATGTATTGGTAATGGGCAGTCCTGCCAAGGTTACACGTGATTTGTCAGAACAAGAAAAAAAGTGGAAAACTAGAGGCACGCAAGAATACATTGAGCTTGCACAGCGCTGCTTAAACTCAATGCAAGAAGTTCAGCCATTAACCTCAGAGTCGGATGACCGCCTGACCTATAAGGACTTTAGTTCTTCAAACTATCAGATTAAACAAGATAGCGTTTAACGACTTTTAATTAGTCGATTTCAATACACATAGGTTTAATACTTAAGGAATACTCGCACGAGTAGGGAGACGTCTGTGCAAAAAATGGAAAATACTGCGGTTGATCAATTCGCAGAGCTATTAGGTGTTGAAGTGCTGCATCGCAGTTTTGATGAGGCGCGTTGCAAGCTTAATGTAAAAGACGAACACACGAATGCCTTGGGCGGGGTGCATGGTGGTGTCATATTTTCTTTAGCCGATATTGCTTTTGCGATGGCTTGTAATGCAGGGGATGCGCCATATACTGGCCTACAGGCAGATATTCGCTATATGAGCGGTGTTAAAGATAGAATGTTATTTGCAACGGCAACCAAGGTCGGAAGTAGTAAAAAATTTGCGCATTATGAAGTAGTGATAACAGATGGCTTGAATAATAGAGTCGCTTTATTTACATCTACGTGTTACAGACTTGCGCCGTAATATTATGAGGTTATGAGTCTCATGTCATATAAATAAAATAGCTGAATCAACACATAGTAACGCAGCAAGAACTTGCTGTTTATTTCAATATTGCGGTTTGTTTAATTTCAAAATAAGACATATATCATTTAATATTGTAACTTTAGTTTTTTAAATACGTCTTTAATTAGATTTAATAAAATAGATAAGGGGGCAATAGTGCCAGAAATTGATAATAAACAACAACCTAATCCTGAATATTCATTAAAGGTTGATTGTGCATCAGCTTTGAACTTTGTTTTACAGCAAAATTCAGTGCCCCTTATTCGACAAGTTCTAATCTCTTCAACTGAAACAATTTCTGGTTCTCGAATCGTTATTCGTTCTAATCCTGAGTATTTCAAAGAACACATCATCAATATCGCGAGTTTGGAAGCCAATCAAGTCTTGGCTCTTGATAAACCAAAATTAGCTTTTGATATTAAATTATTGCAAGAGATACCTGAGAATATTAAAGGAAGTATCGAAGTAGTTTGGTTAAATGAAAATGAAAAACTACTAGCAGAACAACAGATAGAAATCGATGTATTGACCATTGATACTTGGGGCGGAGAACGTCAGCCAATTGAGTTGTTGGCAAGTTTTTCACAACCTAATGCTTCAGCACTTAGTCCAATTCTTGTTAAAGCGAGTGAAATTCTAAAATCAAAACAATTAGGTTCATTAAATGGGTATTTGGATCGAGATAGAGATTCTGTTTTATCTCAGTTGAACGCAATTTGGGAGTCCTTACTGGAACAAGACATTCATTATATTGTTAGTCCAGCAAGCTTTGTTAAAAGCGGGCAACGTGTACGTTTAGTGAAACAAATTTTTGAAGAAAAGCTAGCATGTTGTTTAGATACAACATTGCTATTAAGCGCATTAGCTGAACAAATTGGTTTAGATACTTTACTTATTATTGAAGAGGGACATGCGTACCTCGGTGTCTGGTTGAGTGAAACTCCAAATATTGACCTGATTATTGATGATGTTCAAGCACTTAGAAAAAGAAATGTGTTAGGGGAAATAGTTTTTATTGAGACAACATTATTAACCCAACAAGCAAAACTTAACAAAGCTCTTGATGCTGCATTAGTTCATATTAATGATGTTGCTGAGAAATTTTATTTTGCAATAGATGTGAGACAATCTCGCTTACGAGGAATTAAGCCAATCTCTACATTACAAGACAAGAAAAGTTATGTGGATGACACAGAGGTTGAATGGATACCTACTTCTACCCCTGCGTATGGTGTAGAAGCACAGACAACCGAAAATAAAGTGACAAGAGTAGATCGCTGGTTACGGCGTTTGTTAGATTTAAGTCTAAGAAACAAGCTATTAAATTTTAAAGATAATCGTTACAGCATCCCATTACAGTGTTCTGAGAAAACGCTTGGTAAGCTTGAAGATACGCTTGCAAATCAAGAGGGATTTTTCTTTGGAAGTATTGATACTATTTCTCTTAAAGGAGTACAACGAGAAAATGAAAGTCAGCATATTTATCAGTATGTAGATGAGAGCCTTGCAAGAAGATTACTATTTAGTTCTTTAGATAGTGGCACATTAACCAAGCGTTTAGTTGAGATTTATCGTGCTTCGCGTACTGCATTAGAAGAAGGAGGGGCCAATACCTTATTTCTTGCGGTTGGTTTTCTTGAATGGAGAGAGTCCGAACGCTCAAAACGTACATTTAAGGCACCGTTACTACTCATTCCTGTACAGATTACACGTGAGACAGCTAAAACAGGCTATCGTCTATTTATGTATGATGATGAGCCACGTTTTAACTCTACTTTACTACAATTATTAAGACAGGATTTTGAACTTGATATTGCGGGCTTAAATCCTTTACCAACAGATGATTCCGGCATAGATGTTAATAAGGTTTTACATATTGTACGAAAGGCGATTGTAAATATAGCAGGATGGGAAGTAAAAGCTGAGGCTGCAATTGGTCAGTTCTCATTCTCAAAATATTTAATGTGGCTTGATTTGTCTTCACGGATGGATCAACTAAAAAATCAATCTGTGGTAAATCATCTGATTGAATCCCCACGGGAACCTTTTATTAAACAAGATGAATTCCCGCAACCTGCTCAATTAGACCAACAATATAAGCCACAACAATTATTTACGCCATTATCATCTGACTCTTCGCAGTTAGCGGCAGTCATGTCCGCGGCATTGGGGCGTACTTTTGTGTTATCAGGTCCCCCTGGAACAGGTAAGTCACAGACCATTACCAATATGATTTCTCAATGTTTGGCAGATGGTAAATCGGTATTATTCGTCTCTGAAAAAATGGCTGCTTTAGAAGTCGTTTATCGCCGTTTGACACAAATTGGCTTAAGTGAACTGTGCTTGCAGCTACACTCATCAAAATCTCAAAAAATGGAAGTACTCGATCAACTGAGAGAAAGAGCGCAGAAAAATAATGATCCTTACTTTTTAAGTGCTCAACCTAAAACAACAGAATGGCAGAAACTCTCAGACAGACTCATTCAAACCCGTGATGAGCTGAATCAACATGTAAAAAACCTGCATACACCACATCCTATTGGTTGGAGTTTGTATGCAGCAATGAGTGATGAACTTCGTTATCGGGATACACCGCATTTACGTTTTCTTGATATCAGTATTGCAACATTGACAGCAGAAAAACGTGAGCTACTGAATGAGACCGTGACACAAGCCATAGGTTTACGTCAGCTCGTCAACGGAAATGCGAAAGATATATTGAATGGTTTTGCAGAAGGTTTGGCTGAGCCGATTTGGAGCTTAGCATGGCAAGAACAATATCAGATATTACAAGATCAACTTGTAGACCAGATACAACGTTTGCAAAATTCAGTTTCTACTTGGCAAGAAGTTTTCGGGTTTGGTGAAAAGCAAAATCTGAATCAGGTTAAACATGATGTTTCTATTTTTACGGCATTATCTGCTCTTGTTCAGCAAACCGATTTAAAATTACTAAGTATTATTAAAGATTTAGATTTAAACACTATTACGCAAGCGAAGCAGTTAGTCCAAGATTTAAGACAGCAGCGTTCTTCGTTGGTTGGACAATATCAATCTCAAATTTATCAAGCAGATTTAAGTCAAATTGCCTTTAAATGGCGTGAAGCAGAATCAAAAATTTTCCCATTCTCATGGTTCGCTAAGTTCCAGCTGAGAAACTTAGTCAAAACTTATCAAAGCTCTACTCAACGTCCTACAGCTTTGGCGGTTGCACATGACTTACCAATTTTGCAACATATCCAAAGTCAACAAAAACAGTTCACTGAATGTGAAAATCAGTTGGCAAGTAAACTTGGTCCTTACTGGCAGGGTGAAGATAGCGCATGGCAAAGTTTTGAAGCTATTCACAATCAGTGGCAAGAAATTAAGCAAATAGTTGCATCAACAATTACAGACCAAGCAACTTTATTAAAAGCCGTAGAATTTAGTAAAAATAATAGTTTGGATGAAATAAAACAAAACATAGCTCAAGTGGAAAATGCATTCAGTCAATTGCTAAATGATCACGCACTGAAAAATGATGTTCAATTTACTCCATACCTAGATATTAATTTTAATGAAATTATTGAAAGACAGCAGCAATTGCAACAACACAGTTCATCTTGGAGACATTGGTTAAATTGGCAGGCTATAAAGAGCCAGTTAATTAAACAGGGGTTAAAACCTTTGGCCTTTGAACTTTTAGATACTCCATTGGAACTGGATGCTGCTTTAAAGCGCTTGAATATTAATTTAGCGAGACACTGGATTACTCATCAATTTAGTCAACACCCTGAATTAAATCAGTTCAACAGTCAACGGCATGAACAGAAAATCCAGACCTTTGCACAACAAGACAAAGATCACCAGCTTGCTGCGAGTCATGAGATTATTCATCGTTGGAATGCTATTTTTAGTGAACAAGATAAACATAAGGCTCAGTGGACTGTTCTCAATAAAGAGTTAGGTAAAAAGCGCCGTCATATTCCTGTACGTGAATTAATGCGTCAGATTCCTGACGTGTTAGTTGGGTTAAAACCATGTTTATTAATGAGTCCGTTATCAGTTGCTCAATATCTGGATACTGAAGCAAAATTTGATGTGGTAATTTTCGATGAAGCATCACAGATTCCTGTATGGGATGCGATTGGTGCTTTGGCGAGAGGTAAGCAGTCCATTGTGGTGGGCGATAATAAACAAATGCCCCCAACAAGTTTCTTTGGTAAAGGAGATTCTGAAGAAGAGGTCGATGAGGAAGTAACTGAAGACTTAGAAAGTATTTTGGATGAATGTCTTGCTGCTCAGTTACCAGAATTAGCTTTGAACTGGCATTACCGCAGTCGTTATGAAAGCCTCATTCAGTTTAGTAATCAGAAATATTACAAAGGTGGTTTATTTACTTTCCCTGCACCTGTTGCTAAAGATACTGCTGTAAAACTGCATATGGTTGAGGGTGTCTATGATAAAGGCGATACGCGTACCAATAGTAATGAAGCGAAAGCAATTGTTGAATTTATTATTCAGCATTTACAGTCACAATTAGGACAGGAGAACCCTCTGACTCTTGGTGTTGTAACTTTCAATATGACCCAACAAAAGCTGATTGAAGATTTACTGGATAATGAACTGGCAAATCATCCTGAGTTAGAGACATTGAGTAAATCAGGCATTGAACCTTTATTCGTTAAGAATTTAGAAAATGTACAAGGGGATGAGCGCGATATTATCGTTTTCTCAATTACCTATGCTAAAGATCAGGATGGTCGCTTATCAATGAATTTTGGTGCGTTAAACCGTCAAGGTGGACAGCGCCGTTTAAATGTAGCAATTACTCGTGCCCGTCAAGGATTACATGTTTTCTCTGCCTTGAGTCCAGAAGAAATTAACTTGGCACGTACCAATAGCGAAGGGGTAAGGGATCTAAAAGACTTCCTCATTTTTGCTCGAAGTGGTCAGTTGCATTTAAATTATTCTGATCAAAGTAAACAGCAGAGCAAAAAAGAATTCGTACAGTACCTACAAACTAAGCTGCAAGAACAAGGCTGGAGTGTGGACCTTGGAATAGGTCAGGGCGATAGTTGTGTAGAACTAGCTATTAAGGATGATTTGAATTCGGGTAGTTATATTGCTGGTATTATCGTGGATGGTGAAAACTATGCTAAAGCAGCTACCGCACGAGACCGTGATCAGCTGAGACCAACTGTTTTAAATGGACTAGGTTGGGAAGTTTTATCGGTTTGGACAGTAGATTGGTGGTTAGATCCAGAGCAAAACTTAACTAAATTGGTAAATGTATTAGAAGAGATAAAATCTAAAGAAGATGTGGCTTAAATTGTATAAAAACAGATAAGGGTGACCTTATCTGTTTTTTTGCCAGATCTCGTTTTATCTAATACCCATTGTCTTAATAGGTATATTCATTACCGAATCATGTCTTCTATCCAAGTTTTAAAATTAGGATAAGAACTTTGAGCATCATTTAGAATTTCAGTAACTGATCTAGAATTAGATTTAGAATTCTGCTTTGCAAAAGTCAGAAAATCATTATTAATTTGAGTGTTAGCTTCAGGATATTCGATGGATTCAAATGGACCATGATTTTGTGACAACAACCAAAGATAATCATTAAAATCTTTCGCTACAACTCCCATTTCTCCTTCTGATCCTAAGAATACAATTGGTTGATCTAATATATTTTTATCTTTATTTACTATCCAAAAAGCAGCACACCCACCTGTACCATCTTGGCCAAAAAATAATAATGTACTAGCATCAGCTTGAGGATTTCCAGTCCAAGCTGTTAACCATTCAGTTGTTTCTTCGGGCGATAAAAAATCTTGGTATGGTTCAAAATCAATGCCATCTCCATCAGCATAATCAAAATCTAGTTGGTGTAACTTCTTAAGTAAATCTGGAAATTGAGTCATATTTTCCCTATTCATTATTTTAAAGAGTTTCTAAAATTATATGCCTTATATGAAATTTATCAGTTCAATAAGTAAAAATCTGAGTGTTTCTAATTGGCTGATAAACCAGATTGTATCTAAATTGCCGCATTAAATCTTTTGAAATTGGTTGAGATTGTTGTATTTGTATCTACCTGTTACAGACTTACACCATGATAGGCATTAGATCCAGAGCAGGACTTATCAGGTACTAAACTTATAACCAAAATGATTAAGGCATAGTTTAATACCGTTAAGTGAGTAGTCCGTACAGCCTTTATGCATGCACTTATTTTCTGAAAAGCCTTCATGAGCTAAAACAACTAAGAATTGCTTAATACTGTTTATTCGATTTTGGCTTAACGTTTGGTTCACATTTGAAAGTTTAATTCCAAAAATAGGTGCTGTTGGTGTATCTGGATAACACTCAAAATACCATGCTTGCGCACACTCAGAGCAGACATAATAAAACTCACCATAGTCAAATTTTGGAAGAGTTTTTTCGCATGGAGCTTCTTCAATGATGTAGTGAGGAAACCTATTTTTCATTTCATAGCTATTGCTGAAAATATTTGAAAAGCTGTCAGGACATACAAAAAATTCACCGATAGTTTGACATTCACACATAAATTTTGTTCTTTAATATTTTTCTAAAAGACTGAATGGAGCTTATATGAAATTTATCAGTTCAATAAGTAAAAACCTGAGTGTTTCTAATTGGCTGATAGACCAGATTGTATCTAAATTGCCGCATTAAATCTTTTGAAATTGGTTGAGGTTGTTGTATTTGCATCATCAAAAGCTGTAAAAACTGTCCGTGACTAAACACAGCCAAATTCTTTTGGACATAATTTTCAGCCAATATCTTTAACTTCTCATAGAAAGCTTGAACCCGCATATATAGATCCTCAAAAGATTCGGCATCATCGGCATCTTTGTGCTGATAATCCATTTTCTCCCAGTAAGCATTTACCCAAGCTTTACGTTCATCCATATTGGTATTGGCACATTTACGCTCAGACAAATAGCTAAATTCATGCAAAAGCTCATCTACTTCAAAAGTGAGATTATATTTTTCTAGTAGTGGGGCGGCGGTTTGATGTGTACGCAAATATTGAGACACAATCACATGGTCAATCTCTGGAAGTTTTAAACATAGTTCTTGAGCTTGTTTATGCCCATTTTCACTTAAAGTAATTGAAGCATGCGACAAGGTTTTTCCATTAATGTTGGCTTCACTTTCAGCATGTCTGATCAGAAAAATACTCATATTAGTTCCGTTGAACTCTTGGGAGCGGTGGAGCTAATCCCAACTCCAAAGAGTTTTTGCTATTTACTATAAGTTTCCCAATTTCTCTTAATATGCCAAGAATTTTGTTTAAAATTCCAATTAATAATATTTGAAGGCTCAAATTTTTCATCTAATATTTTTATAACCCTAACATTCATCCTAAGAGTAAAGGATATAAACGCGATCTAACTTTAGAGCAGTAGTAAATGAATAACCTAATTTCTAATGTACAAATTATGGAAGATCCTGAATACGGCGTAATACTAGTTTGTCGAAATTTGGAGCTTGCAGATCAATTTGAAGATTTTCTAACAGAAAAGCATTCTGTACTTTTCCATATAAAGCTTGAAACAAATCAAGTTTCATTCTTTTTTGGTAAAACAAACACTACTTCAGAGGTTAAAGAGTTATTCAATCAATTTATGTTATCTAGTTAAAATATTAAAGGAGATTGCGTATCAGATATCAAGCGGGAAATATGGGGGTAATTATTAATTAGGACTCACTTGAAAATATTATGACACTGAGCGTACAAGGGGTTTAATACATGAAAAAGCAAAGGCTTAAAGAGGGTGCTTTATTACAAATTGACTTAAAAAATGGTCAATATGCATTTGGTCGGGTCATAAATAAAGAGGAAACACTTTTTTATGACTTTTTTACAGATAATATTTCTAGTCTTGGTCTCGATAAGATTTATTCAGCAAAAGAATTATTTCGATTGCCCGTAATGAAATATGCTATTAATTCTGGTCAATGGGTAGTGATTGACAATAAGCCTATTGAGGCAGATTTGGCGATACCAAATAAATATTTCATGCAGGATGTGATTACCAAGGAGTTTTCAATTTATCACCAAGGTAATATTCTGCCTGCAACATATGAGGAAGTTAAAGATTTAGAATGTGCAGCGGTCTGGGATCCAGAGCATGTGGAAGATAGGTTGAGAGATTATTTTTCAGGTGTACCTAATGTATGGGTTGAAGATTTAAAACCAAAGCCATATTAAAGAGGCAATGAATCTCAAATTTCTTATTAATATTATAAAAATAGCATGGCATTAATAGATAAAAAAACAAGTTTTATAACCCCACTTAACAATAACTCCTTCATTATTTAGCCTTACTTTTTTAATGATTTAATTTAAAACAAAGGGCATTTGCGTGCTTGACTGCAATAGGGTTGGGCACTATTCTTTGCCTGCTGGCCTACATTGCCAGACGGTCGTCGCGGACCGTGATGAAAGATCGCATCAGAGTTATTCCTTCTGAGGGATAGTCTTATGCGTGAACTCCTCGTCTCCTCCCGTTGCGGTAGGACGGGAGAGGGACACCTTCGGGTGTGCTGGTTATATCTTTCACCAGTCCGCGAACCCTTTCTCGTTCTGCCACCATAATTTTAATGTCTGGCAGAACTCCCAATAAAAAGGAGTTGGCTTTGCACATCCATTATTTCTTGGCTTTCAATGCCAAAAGCTATAACGACACAGCTTAAAAAATTAAAGCAGCTTGATCACTCTAAGGTTTTCAGGCTTTAAGTCTTTTTTATTTAAAACTTAGCAATAACAAAATTGAGATGTGCCACGCACAGTCTTTACGGCTTTGCTGTGCCTTTTTTTCTCCCAAAAAAGTATCTCATTTAGAAACAACAAGAATTTATAACGGTAAAAATATGCGAAATTTAGTTCTCCCAACGCGTGCAATAAAAGTTGTAAATAAGTCGATTCATTTATTTCACCATTTTGGCTTTCATACAGTTGGGGTCGACAGAATTGTGAAAGAGTCACAAATTCCCAAAGCGACTTTTTATAACTACTTTCACTCAAAAGAGCGGTTTATTGAAATCTGTTTAATCGTGCAAAAAGAACGTTTAAAAGAAAAAGTGGTTTCAATTGCTGAGTACGACCAAGGCGCAAACGCTAGGAATAAACTCAAGAAACTTTATTTCTTACACACCGATATAGAGGGGCTGTACTTTCTATTATTTAAAGCCATTTTTGAAACGAAACTGATCTATCCAAACACCTATCAAATCGCGGTGAGATATCGAACATGGCTAATGAATGAAATCTATAGCCAGCTTATAAAACTCAAAACCGATGCGACTTTTCAAGATGCAAAACTATTTTTATATATGATTGAGGGCGCAATTATTCAGTATCTAAGCCCAGATGGAGCAGACAACAGAGAAAGCCACTGGAATATGATTTCTAATGTTTTTCTTTAGACGTTTCGGCTTATTTGGGGGAAGGCATAAGCCTTAATTCTAAAATAGCGATTGGATGAGCTTTGAGAGTTGACTTCAAATTGTGGCTTAAGTGGTCTAAGGTCAAGTTTTTTTAAAGATACTTAAGCAATATGGTTTGCGTAACTTCAATCAAATACTGAAATATTTCGAATCAGCGTATGAGTTGCCTACGTCAGTCATCGTCTCGTGCAAAAGTATGCTGAATATAAATAGAGGAGTCATTCATGGGTACGCGTTCAACCATTATGGATACCAATAGCTTTCGTCCAGAACATGCTGCTGAGCTGGACCATGCTACCCGCAAACTGACCGATAAAAGAAATAAAATTTTAGGTGAATCCTATCGCTTGTTTTATCGTAATCCCGTGCATCTGGTGAAAGGACAGGGGCAATATTTATGGGATGCAGCAGGTCATCAATATCTGGATGTTTACAACAATGTTGCCAGCATTGGTCATTGTCATCCTGCGGTGATTGAAGCAGTAAATGAGCAAATGAAAATGCTTAATACGCATACCCGTTATTTACATGAAAATATTTTGGATTATACCGAAGAACTTTTACAAACCACTCCCGATGAAATTGACCGCGCTATGTATATGTGTACGGGTTCGGAAGCGAATGATTTAGCGATTCGTATTGCACGTGAATATAGCGGCGGTACAGGAATCATTGTGTCTCAAGAGTCGTATCATGGAACCAGTAGCTTAACCTCAGGATGCTCTCCAGCGCTTGGAACTGAGCAGCCTTTAGATGCTACAACTCGTCTAGTTCCGGCACCCGATTATTATCGAATTCAAACTGATGATTTAGGCACTTGGTTCGCACAGCAAATCCAGCAACAAATTGATGATATGAATGCAAAAGGGATCAAGTTTGCAGGTTTTTTAGCGGACTCAATATTTTCTTCTGACGGTGTGATGCCTAATCCTGTGGGGTTCTTACAAAAAGCGGTTGATGTTGTGCATGCCAATGGCGGTATCTTTATTGCTGACGAAGTACAACCGGGTTTCGCGCGCACTGGCGATTCTTTCTGGGGCTTTGGTCGTCACAATGTTGTGCCTGATATCATTACCACAGGTAAACCAATGGGTAATGGAGTACCAGTGTCAGGGCTTTTAGCCAAGAGTGAAGTCCTCGCTGCTTTTAGCGATAAAATTCCATATTTTAATACCTTTGGCGGTAATCCCGTTTCTATGGCAGCGGCACAGGCTGTACTTAAAGTCATTCAGGAAGAAGAATTGCAAACCCATAGCAAATATGTGGGAGGGCTACTTCTAAAAGAACTCACTAAACTTATGGACAAACATGAGATGGTGGGCGATGTCCGTGGCGCTGGTCTGTTTATAGGATTTGAACTGGTTAAAGATAGAGCCACAAAAGAACCAAATAAAGCATTGGCTTTGAACCTTATTGAAGAGCTCAGAAATACTCATCGAGTTTTAACTTCAGTTGCAGGTCCTTATGGCAATGTATTGAAACTGCGCCCACCTTTGGCTTTCCAAATAAAAGACATCGATTGGTTAGTTGGTGCTTTGGATCAAGCATTAACAAAATTAAAGTAAGACCTTCTATAAAAAATACCCTTCAAGTTGGATGTTAAATCTAATTTGAAGGGTATTTTGTTGTTCAATTATCTTATGTGTCTTTAGACGTTATCTCGAATTGCTTAAACAATAAAAAGGCCTTTATTCAAGGCCTGTATTTGCGATGTTTTAGTGTCTTAATTGACGTGGAGTCACACCAAACCAGCGCTTAAATGCACGAGATAAAGCACTTACTTCTGAGTAACCTAATAAGAATGCCATTTCTGAAATTGGAATATTTTTCTGTTTAATATAATGTTCGGCCAATTCACAACGAACCTGATCGACTAAATGGGTAAAGGTGAGTCCTTCATTTTTTAAACGGCGGGTAAGGGTGCAACTGGTTAAACCAATATCATGAGCGATTTTTTCAAGATTTGGTTCACCTTCACTCAGTTCAAGTTGGATGTGAGAGCGAACCTGATCTGCAAGACTTTGACTTTGAGAAGAGCGATTGAGTAAAAGCAGCGTATCTAAAATCACTGTTAATAAAATAGAATCACGCCCCGGCATAGTATGCTGGACGTCTTTTTTTGAAATGATGATGGAGTTAAAAGGTTGATCAAAATAAACAGGCGCGTTAAATAGTTTGCTGTGTTCTTGCCAAAATTCAGGCCGAGTATGTTCAAAGTGAATCGCGCGTGGTGAATAATGAGGACCCATGACTTCACGGATCACATTCATAAACATGCCCATGGTCAGTTCTGCATCTTGGCGGCGAGTTAAAATCGCACCGTGTTGAACCTGATAATCTATGCGCCAGCTATCTCCTAAATCTACCATTCGATTAAGCGTATCTTTCTGATGCAAATAAAAATTATTGGTCATGTTCATGAGTGCAGATTCTAATGTGTTTGAACAAAGACCAATGTACCCAATGAGCCCTAAGGATTTCGGTTGAAACTGTTGACCATAATGCAGGCCAAAATTATCACAACCAGAAACCAGCGCTGCTTGTTCTAGCACCTTGCAATAATTGGGCAGTTGTAAGCTCAATGTTGGGCTGATTAGAAGTTCAGGATTAATACCACTAATACCTAAAACGCGATCAACATCTGCACCTTTTTGACGAATAAACTCGCTTAATCCAGAGGCAGCTGCAGACAATACACCTTGATTACACATATTTGAATCGACAAGATGAGCTGGGTTGAGATGTAACATGTCAAGTCTCATGATATTTATTCCTAACTATTCTTATATTAAGCAAAAGCCATACCAGTTTTTGCTTGCGTCCTTGATTTTGTGTTATTAAAAGCTTTTATAAAATAATGACTTATGTGTTGCTGTTTTAAGTTTCAGGTTTGATTCTTTAAGAAGAGATCAAGAGTTGTATTTAACGTTGGGTAGCGAACTAAAAGAAGGCAGAAAATGCATTAGAGATAGGCAAAAAGGGCAGAACTAAAACAAGAAATTAAGCGGCTTCTCATGCATACAACATGTATTGTAGGCATGAGAAAATAAGTGAAATACTAATTTTTTGTAGTTTTTGCCGTTTGTGCGCCATAACTTAAACTGGCCATTGAAGGTCTAAATTGACCTGTATTGGCATCGCGGCCCTGTAGTAAAAACTTAGTATTGGCTTGACCATAGCCCTGCACAGCCTGCTGAGAAAACTTTCCAATATCAGAACTTGGGCTGCGCAATCGGTTGATAATCAGAACCTTCTGAGTCGCCGCAAAATCTTGCATCATATTTTGATCGCCTTCACTGTCACCTGCGATAAAAATTGGTCCGTAACCATATTTAGAGACTAAAAAACGCTGGATGGTTGCAGTTTTGCCTTTACCTTGAGTTTGCGCATAGCCATGACGAAACTCGGGTAAAATTCGATTTTGTGTATCTCGTTCTAACTCCATCGCGTAGGCATTTTTTTCATTAATGTTATAGCCAATCTCTGGATTAGAAATAATTTCCTTAATCACATCAATAAAAGATGCCGAACAGACATAGACATCAATGCCATTATCCTGAAAGGCCTTAAATAGATTTTGCATTTCACGGTATGGTCTTAAACCATTTTCCCAAGTGGTTTTCACAACGCCTGCTTGACCCGAAAGTGCAGCGGGAGAGGTCCATGTCACGGGTCCAATCGGTTGCTGCATTTGCCAAGCCACCGTTGCTTTCACCAAATTACGGACTTGTTGTTCGGTAAGCCCAGTAAATAAATAAGTGACCCACGGATATGCAACTTCATGGTCAAACGTGTCTCCAATCGCCGCATATAGATATCTCATTTTAGTAATGAAATCGAGATAATGCGGATCTTGTTTAATTTGATCCAGACTTTGCTTACCTTTTAGACCGCTATAGTGGTGATAAAGCCATGTATAGCTGGCAATAATATCTGGGGCAATTTTATCAATATTGACGGCTTGGCCTTGCTGGTTGTTGTAGTCTGCTTCAAAATTTTGCGAGCTAATTCCTTTGCGAATAATCTGATTAAGCTGCTCTGGCGTGACATTAAACGCTAAGTGTTCAAGCTGATAAATTAACGTTGCTTCTTCGATGTCTAAAAATACCGAAGTATTGTCAAAGTCAGTGACAATATATGGGCGTTTTTCAGAATTATAGTTAGGGCTATCTTTTCCATAAGTAGCAATTAATTGATTAAGTTGGTCAAAGTTAAAAGCGTCCCATTGACCTTTTTGTATATATTCCTTTTTGGGAATAGCGACTGCGGGAGATGTGTTTTGTAGAGGGCTGTAGTTACATGCGCTTAGAGCAAGCATACTTGCCAGACTACTGGTGAGTAATAGTGCTTTGGCAACTTTGCTCAGTTGATGGGTAGCTTGCATAAACCCTTCCTTTAAATTCTATAAAATTTAAAAACTAAAAATTGAAAATGAAGAAAAGCGATCTAAATCACTTTTCAAATTCCGATAGGCATTTGGCCATTTAGATATTTTTTACAAAGACGAACAGTTTCATTGGACCATTGGTCTCCAAGACTTTGAGCCATTTCTGTTTGTGCGTGAGAACCATTCCAAGCCATCATTTGAATGCGGCGTTGCATGATAAAAGTCGGGATCATTTCATATTCTTCAGACTGAATATGACCTACGCGCTCGTAGCCCTTTAACCAGTAATCAACCCAATGAGGTGCATTTGCATAATGTTCATTGAAGCTAATCGCAGCGGCGAGATCATGCATAAACCAGCTCATGCCGCAGTCATCAAAATCGATCACACCGATACGTTCTTGTTGTAGTAATAGATTGGTTAAACGCAAATCGGCATGAATCAGGCCATAGCGTTCTTGGGTTTTACCAAAAAAGTTTAAATCTTTCGAAATTTGTGCAATGGCTTCTTCAATCACGCCGTGATCTTGCGGTCTTAAATAAGGTGCGTTTTTCCAGTTTCCCCAGTGTCCATCTGCACCGACCATAGTTTCATGATTCCACACAATACGTTGAAAGTTTTCAGGCGCTTGCCATGTCTTACTATGTACGTGCAACTTTGCGGTAATTTGCCCTAATTGTTCAAATGCAGTGGGGTCGACTTCAACAGTCGGCATGTCGCCCTCAACCCAGTTAAAAAGAACTGCATACCGATAAATATCATTCGATAGTTTCAAGGTAATGACGCGTTCACCCGACTGATCTGCAATCGCCACAGGAACTTGGATTCCACTTGCATTTAAAGCATCTAACCATTCAAGCTCACTTTGTATATCGAGTTTGCTGTGATAGTTCGGACGGTGAATTCGAAGTGCATATCGGGCAGACCCAGTCGAAACTTGATAGGTTGCATTTTCAGACTGACACAGCAATTTGACCTGTCCTTGATAGTCTGATGGATATTGCTTAATTGCTTGTTCTGCCAGTATTTGTAATTGAACTTGGCTTAAAAATTCATTTTGTTCTACAGACATAACCCATCTCCTCAATTTAATTTTTAAACACGTTTCGTGTTGAGATGCCGTCGATCTTATAAAAGAAAAAATGAATCAACTTGACTTCAAGTGGTCGGGGAGATGTTTTGCTGTCAAGTTTTATGAATATCTTTTGCGCAACTATTGGTGGTGTAAATTTAGTCGATAAGGCATACGACAATGAAAGAATCTGAATTAAGCGTGGATGTTGGTGCTTTACAACAGGACGCAGAGTATTTTGCAAAACGTCAGTTAAAAAAGGGGGCAGTAGGTTGGTTACTTTTAGTGGGGCTAGGTGTTTCTTACGTCATTTCGGGTGACTTTGCGGGTTGGAATTTTGGGCTGGCACAAGGTGGCTGGGGAGGACTCTTTATTGCAACAGTCATCGTCGCGTTTATGTATCTCTGCATGAGCTTTGTAATGTCTGAGATGTCGACGATGTTGCCCACTGCTGGCGGTGGCTATAGTTTTGCCCGTGTTGCATTTGGTCCTTTTGGAGGATACCTCACAGGGACTGCGATTTTAATTGAATATGCAATTGCACCTGCTGCCATTGCTGTATTTATTGGGTCATATTGCCAATCACTCTTTGGAATTGGCGGTTGGGCCGTTTATTTAATTTGCTATTTAGTTTTTATGGGCATTCATCTGAAAGGTGCAGGTGAAGCGCTGAAAATCATGTTTGGAATTACCGCCGTTGCTTGTATTGCACTGGTCGTATTTATCGTCGCGATGCTTCCACATTTTGATAGCGCACGTTTGTTTGATATTCCAGTCAGCGCTAATGCAGGTGCGAGTAGCTTTTTACCGTTTGGCTATATGGGAATATGGGCCGCAGTACCTTATGCCATCTGGTTTTTTCTTGCAGTTGAAGGGGTGCCACTGGCTGCCGAAGAAGCAAAAGATCCAGTACGTTCGTTGCCACGAGGCTTGATTGGTTCAATGTTGATATTGGCGTCGTTTGCACTTTTAATTTTATTTTTAGGCGCAGGTGCTGCCGGCTCAAATGCTTTAAAAAATTCAGGAGCACCTTTAGTTGATGCACTCATTGCCGTATATGGTCAGCACACATGGTTGGCAAGTTTTGTTAACTTTGTAGGTCTTGCGGGTCTTGTCGCAAGTTTCTTCTCAATTATTTATGCATATTCGCGTCAAATTTTTGCATTGTCACGTGCGGGATATTTACCAAAAAACTTATCGCTTACCAATGAAAATAAAGCGCCATATTGGGCCATTATCATTCCGGGCATTATTGGCTTTTTGCTCTCTTTAACAGGTGAGGGTGACTTACTCATTTTAATGGCAGTATTCGGTGCAACAATCTCTTATGTGTTGATGATGCTCTCACATATCAAATTACGTTTGTCTCGCCCTGAATTACCACGTCCTTATAAAACGCCAGGAGGAATATGGACGTCTTGTATCGCTTTGATTCTTGCTGCTGTTGCTGTAGTGGCAGGGTTAATGGTAAATCCAAAAGTTTGGTTATTGGCCGCGCTGATTTATGTCGGATTTATACTCTATTACTTGTTATATAGCCGTCACCATTTGGTGAAAGGTACGCCTGAACAAGAGTTCGCCATGATTGATGACTGAGTTTGAGTGCAGTAAAAATAAAGAGGCTTCGGCCTCTTTTTAAGTGTTATAAAACGACTAAAATGTTTAAAACCAAAATAAAAAAGTTTAGATATTTAACTCAAAGTTTACTTTTACACGGTCCAAAACAATTAAGGTCCGATATGTTTTTACATCTTCATTATCCGCAAAATGTTTTCTAACTAAACTTTCAAAATGAGATAAGTTGTTGCTCAGCATGATAATGATAAAAGAGACGCCTCCATTCACAAAGTAGCACTGTTGAATCTCTTCAACAGAAGCAAAGTATTGCTTCGCTCTGTCCATAACTACAGAGCGGTCTTCGCTAAGGCGGACTTCAATTATAGACGTAATTTTTTCACCAAATTTTAGCGGATTTAAAATAGCGCAATTTTTTAAAATAATTTCCTTTTCTTCCATACGAGATATACGTCTTTGAACAGACGCAGCAGATAGACCAATTTTTTCAGAAATTTCTCGATGCGAAGTCTTATTGTCTTTTTGCAGTATTCTTAAGATTGCATAATCAAAATTATCTAAAGAAATTTCTGACATGAGTAAATCTCTCATTAAGCTTTAAATATAGAGTTATTTAATCGTTTTATTGAGTGAAATAGAAGAAATATATTGATTACAGAGAATTAAAATTTCAATCATTCCCAGAGCGGTAAATATGATGATTGAGACAAACTCCAAGCAAGGCATGGCATTTGCAGCCGCATTTCTATCTTTAATTTCTGTGCAAATAGGTGCATCAATAGGAAAAGCCCTTTTTCCAATTCTTAGTGCAGAAGGAGTGACCTTAACTCGACTTGCTTTAGCAGCATGTTTTTTGTGGATTGCCTTTAAACCTTGGAGAGACTGGAATAAACAGACCAATTGGAAAAATCTAATTATTTATGGGGCAATCCTCACATTAATGAATACTTTAATTTATAAAGCATTTTCTTATATGTCTGTTGGAATCGCGATTTCCATCGAAGTGTTAGGGCCACTTACGGTTGCTATTTTAATGTCTAAAAATAAATTAGATTATTTTTGGGGCGGTGTATCTCTTATTGGCTTGTTTCTTCTACCCATGGGCAATTCAAATAATAACTTCAGCTTTATTGGTATGACGTATGCTCTATTGGCAGCAGTAGGATGGGGGCTATATATTATTTATGGGTCTAAAGTTGCCCAAGGTGGCGGAAGCTCGGTTGCAACTGGAATGTTTCTAGCAGCTTTGTTTGCCTCACCTTTAGGTGCATCTCACCTTATCCATATTTTTGATAGTTATAAGATTCTTCTTACATGTTTGCTCATGGCGATGCTAGCGAGTGCGATTCCATTTATATTAGATATGGTTGCGATGAAAAAACTGCATCCGCGAGTTTTTGGAATATTAGTGAGTGCATCACCCGCGGTGAGTGCTTTGGCTGGATGGCTGATTTTAGATGAACGATTAAATCATTTTCAGATCGTTGGAATAGCAATTATTATGGCATCGTGTGCAGGATGTTCTTATTTCTCCTATAAACGTAATACTGCATAAGACCATTCATTTATGATGACTTAGGTCTAAAAGCTAGATGAATCGATTTGAAGGGGGAGAGAAATAATAAATAGAGCCCCCCCTTAAAAAGGCTACCTCTGTACAAATAGAATATAAAAACAGCAAGTATCACTTACTGAAGTGCAATTTTAATCTGATTGATATTTATACAATATGATTACAAGATCACAAGGATATGAACTGATGAAATTTCTAAAATTTCTAACTTTTAGCACGATTCTTACGTTGTCCGCGCATAGTTATGCGACAGTGAGTGGTGGACAAAAAATTGAAGTATTGGGTTATCAGCAAAAAGAGAAAAAACTTTATGTATTAAGACACTACGAAGATGGTCGAGGACGCCTACCACAACTATATTATTATCTATTAAATAGTAAATCGCCTGACAAACTTATTGAAGTTAAATCTCTCTATATCAATCCAAAAACACATAAGATTGATTATGATCAAGATAGTACAGCGTTTGATAAGGCTCTCAATAAAATTAAAAAAAATTTAACCCCTTTGAACGTAAGTAATAGTAAGACTGTAAAAATTCAGACCTTAAAAACGCATCAGAAACAAGTAACATCTTGGTTTGATCCTTCAGGGAAGATCACGCAATATAAAACACAATATGTTGTAAAATCGCCATCTTTACAAAGTAAGACGCACATTGCGGTTCATTACACCAAAGCAATAAAAATTTCCCAAAATTATAGCGTGCCTAAACAAAATAAGAGGTTGGTTGTCGTTAAATATCTGGGGGTTCCAGAAGAAACTGGTTACGATATTGAAGACCCTGTTTTACTACTACCTAATCAAAATCTTCCTTAGGGATGCAGCCATACAATTTACACAGGATTAATAATGAATAATTTGAATTTTAAAACTCTAAAAAAGTATTGGTTGCCATTTGTAGGTATTGCTTTAATCGCGGGCTCTTTAGTATTGGCATTTGCTTGGGTCGCTGGTCTATTTGGACATCGAACCACTAGCAAAACATTTTTGGGCGAATCATTAAGTAAATTTGATCCCGGATATCGACGTGCACACGGTAAGGGTATTTGTTTTGATGGCATTTACCACAGTAATGGTGCAGCGGCAGCATTCTCTAAAGCCACGGTATTTGCCAAGTCTGATATACCAGCAATTGGTCGATTTTCTATTGGAAGCGGTAACCCGCATGCGGCAGATAATTCTACAGCAACAGTGAGTATGGCTTTATTACTTTCCGCAGCTGATCATTCACAATGGCGCATGAAATTAAACAACTTTCCCTATTTCCCTACGCGAAATGCTGAAGGTTTTTTGGCGCAGCAAAAAGCATTTAAACCAGTTCCATCTACTGGCAAACCTGATCCAGGCCTTGTTGAAGCTTTCTTAAAAGAATATCCCGAAGCGCGTAAGTCTATTGAACAAAAGGCAAAGATGCCATTAACTGGTAGTTTTAGTGGCGCAGAATTTTATGTGGTAAATGCTTTTATATTGCGGGCTGCGAATGGACAAGAACAGCCAGTGCGTTGGTCTATGCGTCCTCATTCAAAATTTATTAGTCTGACCAAAGAACAACGTGATCAAGCTGGCCATGATTTCTTATTTAAAGATATCAAAAAACGTTTAGCTGAAGGGCCGCTGTATTGGGATTTAGTTTTGCAACTTGCTGAGCTGGGAGACACGGTGAATGACCCATCTCAACCTTGGCCAAAAGAACGTAAAGAAGTTATAGCGGGAACATTGGAAGTCAAAAATGTGACTGAACAGGTAAATGGTGTTTGCCGTGATATTAACTTTGACCCAACCTTGGTTCCACCCGGAATTGAGTTATCAGATGATCCGGTACTCGCAGCAAGAGCAGGTATCTATGCGCAGTCTTACAATGCTCGCTTACGTGAAATTGGATTTGGCAAAGCAACGGATGCCGTGGGTAAATAGGAGAGATCAGCCATGCAAAACAAATCTAACGATAATACTCCACGTCATTTTAACTTGACTGCTCGAATACTACATTGGGCTATGGCGGTAGCAATTTTGGCTATGCTATTTATTGGTGTAGGAATGACAACCTCAATCACTTGGCGTCCGTGGTTAATCGATATTCACCGTCCTTTAGGAATCGCAATCTTATTGTTGGTCATCGTAAGATTAATAAATCGACTCTATTTTCCAATTCCACCTTTGCCGCCGACTGTACCCCGTTGGCAGGCGTTTATTGCCCATGCATCACATTGGCTACTTTATCTTTTGATGTTTAGTTTGCCATTGCTCGGATGGGCAACGCTTTCGGCAGGTAATTGGCCTGTAACGTTATTTCCGGGTTGGGACCTTCCACCAATCGCTCCAACCAACTCTACGCTCTATGCATGGTTTCGCACTCTACACGGAGTTTTGGCTTGGCTGTTATTTGCTGTCGTTATTGGTCATCTGTCTGCTGCGTTATTACATGCATGGGTTTATCGCGATGGCGTATTCTCAAGTATGGCTTTGGGTTCTTCTACTGAGTCTAATAGAGATAATGAAAAGAAGAGTGTGGATTGAGAAGGAGTTATTCAGCTCTTAAGCTCAGATCAGGCGGATAAGAGGGATAAGTCAGCGGAAATGGTGACATATTTTGATGGAGTTAAAACAAATAAATTTGGAATGAAAGATGTTCTATTTAAGTTACATTCGATTTTGGTTTAAAGTTTTAAATGATTGATAATATTTAAATTTAATATATTTTATCTGTCTAACAATGGGAAAATATAAATTTCCTATAATTCTAAATATTTGTCATAGCCTTATGAGCTTCAAGTTATAAGATTGGTAATGTGTAATGCATATTGAAAATATTATTCGAAAACTAGATTTAGTGACTTTAAAGATATTTCAAACAGTCTGTGATGAAAAATCTCTGAGCAAGGCCGCTGAAAAAAATATGATTGCGCTATCTGCTGCAAGTAAGCGTTTGACTGATTTGGAACATTTGATTGGAACCAAACTGTTTATTCGCGATGGTAAAGGCATGCAAATTACACCTGCTGGGGAAAGCCTGCTTTATCATTGCAGAACCATTTTAGACTCGGTTTATAAAGCTTCGGTTGAGTTAGAAGAATACAAAATAGGCATTAAAGGTTTTGTACGATTACAGGCAAATTTATCAACCATCATTCAGTTTTTACCCGAAAGTTTGCATCCGTTTATTGTTGAAAACCCTCAAATTAAGATTGAGCTTGAAGAACGTCCAAGTATAGAAATTATCCAAAATGTAAGTAATAAAATTGCCGACTTAGGCATCTGCATTGCTGAGAATTTATCAGAAGATCTGGATTATTATCATTATCGTAGCGATCGGCTGGTTGCGGTTATACAAAACCAGCAATATTTAAGTGAACAGAAAATCATTTCCTTTGAAGATGCGCTGGACTACGACTTTATTGGTTTGCATACTCAAAGTGCGATTAATCGGATTTTGCAGCAAAAGTCTGAAGCGCTAGGAAAGCAGCTTAAACTCAGGATATTGGTGACGAGTTTTGATGCGGTTTGCCGTATGGTGCAGGCTGGTATGGGCATTGGGATTTTGCCTCATAAAGTTTTCGAAATCTTTGGTAAACCCTTGGGGCTGGCAAGTGTAGAGTTAACCGATGATTGGGCAAAAAGAGATTTATATCTGGTGTCCAAACATGATGAGTTTTTAAATCCAGTAACTTTGCTTTTGAAAGAATATTTTATGCACCCCCACAAAGAAATAATATCTGAATAAATTTTATAGGTTTCGCAAACCACGAAGGCTTGTTGATCTTTTAAGAATTGTATTACTGCTGATTGCGCCATAAATTTAACTCTATCGGAAGTAGATATAATATGGATTGTTATGAGCCTAGCCCTTGAGAAAATAAAAGTCCTTGAAATAGGTACCCTAATTGCAGCTCCTTTTGCAACACGCATTCTTGCCGAGTTCGGTGCGGAAGTCATAAAAATTGAGCCTATTGGCAAAGGTGATCCACTTCGTAAATGGCGTAAGTTACATCACGGAACGTCTTTGTGGTGGTATTTACAGTCACGTAATAAGAAATCTTTAGCGCTTAATCTTAAGTCACCAGAAGCAATTGCTTTAATCAAAAAGATGATTGTCGACACCGACATTCTGGTCGAAAACATGCGTCCCGGTGCCCTTGAAAAATTAGGCCTAGATTGGGAAACCTTAAAATCAATTAACCCTAAACTAACTTTTGTTCGCATATCTGGTTATGGGCAATCTGGTCCATATAAAGATAAACCCGGCTTTGGTGCAATTGGTGAGGCAATGGGTGGAATTCGCTATACCACAGGTTCACAAGACTCTGCGCCTGCACGAGTTGGGGTGAGTTTAGGTGACTCACTTGCTTCATTACATGCAGTGATTGGCGCTTTAATGTCGATTGTGAATATTAAAACCAATAACGGTAATGGACAGATTGTTGACGTGTCACTTGCAGAAAGTGTCTTCAATATTATGGAAAGTGTTGTCCCAGAATACGACTTGCATGGTTTTATTCGGGAGCGTTCTGGAGGTTCATTGCCGGGTATTGCACCTTCAAATACCTATCGAACGAAGGACAATGCTTTTGTTGTGATTGCGGGAAACAGTGACCCAATTTTTAAACGTCTGATGCATGTGATTGGTCGCGAAGATTTGGCGAATCGACCTGAGTTTGAACACAACGATGGACGTGCGCAACAAAGTGATTTGCTAGATGCTGCAATTGAATCATGGAGTCGACAGCATTCAATTGATGAAGTTTTGCAGCAGCTTGAACAGGCTGAGGTTCCATCTGGGCGAATTTATTCTGTAGCCGATATGGTCAATGATCCGCATTTCCATGCACGTGATATGTTGCTTTCAACCGAGTTGCCCGATGGTCAAGTGGTGAAAATGCCGGGTATTGTTCCTAAGCTTTCTGAAACACCGGGGCAGGTTAAATGGCGTGGCCCTGAGTTGGGTGAGCATACCGAATCTGTTTTAAAACAATACGGTTATCAAGCTGAAGATATTGAAAGCCTGCGTGTATCAGGAGTAGTGCAATGACAGCATTTTCCGACTTACTTGTTGTACAAGAAGTCTCTCCACGAGATGGTTTGCAAATTGAGCCGACTTGGGTGCCCACCAATAAGAAAATTGATTTAATTAATCAGTTGTCAACCATGGGTTTCTCTCGAATTGAAGCAGGGTCTTTTGTCTCGCCCAAAGCGATTCCGAATTTGCGTGATGGCGGTGAGGTTTTTACTGGAATTACGCGCCATAAAGATATTATTTATGTTGGGTTAATTCCAAATTTAAAAGGTGCGCTTCGGGCAGTTGAAGCCAATGCAAATGAGTTAAATCTTGTTCTTTCAGCTAGTCAAACTCATAACCTTGCCAATATGCGAATAACTAAAGCTCAATCATTTGCAGGATTTACCGAAATTGTGGAACAACTACAGGGTAAAACACAGTTTAACGGAACTGTAGCAACAACATTTGGTTGCCCATTTGAAGGCAAAATTAGTGAAAAAGAAGTGTTTAGCTTAGTTGAACATTATTTAGAGTTGGGTATTCATAATATTACCTTGGCAGATACCACTGGTATGGCGAACCCCGTGCAAGTGAAAAGAATTGTCTCTCACGTTTTATCGTTAATTTCGCCTGAGCAACTGACCCTACATTTTCATAATACACGTGGATTGGGGCTAACTAATGTTCTTGCAGCTTACGAGGCTGGAGCAAGACGGTTTGATGCTGCATTGGGGGGCTTAGGTGGGTGCCCGTTTGCACCGGGGGCGTCGGGAAATATCTGTACTGAAGATTTGGTCAATATGTGTGAAGAAATGGGAATACCGACCACTATTGATTTGGATGCTCTCATTCAACTTTCGAGAACCTTACCAACACTTTTAGGACATGACACGCCAAGCCAACTTGCCAAAGCGGGACGAAATACAGACTTACATCCGATACCGGATTATATCAAATCACTTAATTAAGATACGTCATTCAAGATAGTTGGAAATAAGACGATATTCGTATCGTCTCTGGTCAACTCGTCTTTAAAAACTTGATGGGACGTGTCTTGAGGCTCATTTTCAGGAGAAAATAAATGAGTTTAAAGCAAAGCATGGAATTATCGGCTGAAGCAATTGCCGAAAAGCAATTAATAAAAAAAGTAGCATGGAAAATCATGCCATTAATTATGGTGTGTTACTTATTTGCCTTTTTTGATCGTATCAACATCAGTTTTGCCAAGTTTCAATTACAAGCTGATTTATCCTTAAGTAATACAGCCTATGTCCTCGGTGCCAGTTTATTTGTAATTGGTTATGTAATATTTGAAGTACCCAGCAATTTATTGCTACATAAATTTGGTGCCAGAAAATGGATTGCGCGAATCATGGTTTCTTGGGGTGTTGCAACGACCCTAATGGTGTTTGTGACTACTGAATGGCAGTTTTACGTATTACGTTTCTTGATTGGTGCAATGGAGGCAGGCTTTGCACCGGGTGTGCTTTATTACATGACGCTTTGGTTTCCCCAAACTTATCGTGGTCGAATTATTTCATTATTCTTCCTTGCTTCTGCTTTTTCAGGCATCTTTGGAGGACCAATTTCAGGGGTATTGTTGTCATCACTTGATGGTGTGATGAACATGCGTGGCTGGCATTGGTTATTTTTAGTCGGTGGCGTACCTTGTGTTTTACTTGGTCTTTGTGTTCTTACTTACTTAAAAGATCGTATTGATGATGCGCAGTGGTTATCAACCTCAGAAAAAGCTCATTTGAAACGTTTGGTTGAGCCTAAACAACCAGAAAAAGCCTCTCATTCATTATGGGCTGCCATTAAAACCCCGGGATTATTAATTCTAGGCGTTATCTATTTTCTGATTCAAATTGCATCTTATGGTCTAAATTTCTGGGGGCCACAGTTAATAAAAAGCTCAGGTATTGATGATACCCAAATGATTGGTTTTCTTAGTGCCATTCCATACCTCATGGGAGCAATTACAATGGTAATTGTTGGACGTTTAGCAGATAAATCTGGGGAGCGTTTAAAATTTACTGCTGGTTTACTCTCTTTAGGTGCTATTGGTTTCTTTACAGCAGGTTTCTTTGATGCCAACCCAGTTGTGGTGGTGATTTCACTTGCGTTATTAGGGGCTGGTATTGTTGCTGCAATTCCTTCTTTTTGGAATTTACCGCCCAAAGTCTTGGTTGGAGCGGGGGCAGGTGTTGCTGGTGGTACAGCGCTCATTAATACATTAGGACAAATGGGGGGAATTGTTAGTCCTATTATGGTTGGTCATATTAAAGACATAACAGGAAGCACAACACCCGCACTATATATTATTGCAAGCTTATGCGTTGTGTGTATTGCACTATTGATATGGGCTACACCAAAACGATTACAAGAGAAAGGTTAAACGATTCACTCATGCTCAAAGCCATTTAGTTGGCTGTGGCATGAGTGTAGTTAATATTAAAGTGATATAACATGATGATTATTTGTAATTTTTATAATTATATTCTAAGTGGGTCAGCATATTTATAGGAACTGTACTTTCTATTATTTAAAGCCATTTTTGAAACGAAATTGATCTATCCAAACACCTATCAAATCTCGGTGAGATATCGAACATGGCTCATCAATGAAATTTATAGCCAGCTTATAAAACTAAAAACCGATGCAACTTTTCAAGACGCCAAACTGTGCTTATATATGATTGAAGGCGCAATTATTCAGCTTTTAGATTCAAATCAAGTGGATGAGAGGGAAAAGGTGCTGGATTGTTTTTTATGCAGTTCAGGTAGGTGATGTAAAATGCTGGGCCGATAACAAAAAAATATTAGACCGGTCGTCTATAGGTCTATATAGTGAGGTCTTACTTTGTTGACCTTCTATTTTAAAAGAGAAAATTAATGTCTATTATTCTTCATCATTTAAATGCTTCACGCTCATTTCGCATTCTGTGGTTACTTGAAGAAATTAGTCAACCTTATGAATTAAAAAGTTATTTTCGAGATAAAACTACAAATCTTGCACCTCAAGAATTAAAAAACATTCATCCTTTAGGGAAATCACCTGTGATTGAGCTCAATGGAAAAGTGATTGCAGAATCAGGTGCAATTGTAGAAATTTTGATTGAAAAGTTTGCTCCACAACTTATGCCTGCAAAAGATTCAGACAGTTATCTTGATTATTTACAATGGATTCATTTTTCAGAAAGTTCGGCTATGGTTCCATATTTATTAAACATTTTTAATTCGATTGAGTTAAAAAATGGCACTCAATTAAAGTTCTTGGACCAATATGCGCATGCTGAGTTGGATAAAGTATTTTCGTATTTAGATCAACAATTACTAGGCAAAAAATTCTTAGTAGGCAATAGCTTAACGGGTGCAGATTTTATGATTGGTTTCGTAGTCTATGGTCTAATTAATTCTTTAAATATTCGCTCAAAATATCTCAATATTGAACAATATGTAAAAAGTCTAGAAAGCTTAGAAAGCTGGCAAAAAGCCATGTCTATAGAACAAAATCTTCATCATCAAACCAATGCCTAAAAACGAAATGGTCTTAAGCACTTAAAAAAAGAATTGATTTCTCAAGTAGAGAAATCAATTCAGCAATTTAGATCCCTTCAACAAAACTCACCATAACATCACAGCAGCCTTGACGTTTACTTTTGGCAAGCTGATATTCAGGTGAAAAATAACATTCACGTGCGGTTTCCATATCTGGAAACTCAATGACCACGTGACGTTCAAACTCTTGTCCCTCTAAAACTTCTGAGGCACCGCCACGCGCAAGAAACTTGGCACCGTACTTTTGAAAAGCTTGCGGAGCAGTGGCCATATATTGTTTATATTGTTCCATATCATGAATAGTGACATGAGCAATCCAGTAAGCAGACATATCGTATTTCCCTATAATTTATTAAATAAAGGTATATTTACCTTTTCCTAAAATTTGTGATTTCACGCATCTAAAATATTTTTTGCAACAGCAGCAGCTTCAGCAATATGTTCAGCAACCGCTTTTTTTGCCTTTTCTGGGTCTTTGTGAAGATAGATGGCTTCACACATATTTTTAATACGTTGATAACCTGAAATTTCACGCTTTGTCGATTTCATCGTCATGGCACGAAGACGGCTAATTCGACCATTTAAGCGCTGTACCACTTCCCATGCAATATGATGATTTGCGGTGGTAAAGATGGTTTGATAAAGCTGGGTTGAGGTCGCAATAATCAGATTGATGTCATCAGCAGCAAACGCAGCTTTAAGATCTTCTAATAGAAGTTCTAATTTTTTAGCAGTTTTTTCATCGAGGTTTTTAGTGCAGTCAACCACAGCACTTTGTTCTAACAAAAGACGAATTTCATAAATCTGTGAAGCGATGTCCCAGTTAAGTAGAGAAACGATAGGGCCTTTATTTGGCAAAATCTCAACTAAACCTTCTGCTTCCAAATAACGAATCACTTCGCGAACCACAGAACGACTCACGCCGAGTTCTTCACATAACGTTCTTTCAACCAGTCTTTTTCCTGAAGGGAAATAGCCCGTAATAATGGCATTGCGCACTTTATCTAAACACAGCTCTCGTAATGTTACGGGCGGGTTTTCAATTTTAAGATTCATAAATAATTAAATTTTCCTGTTTTTTAACATGTTGAGTTTCATCACATGTTTTTCAATAAAAATTAGCATAGCAAACTCTTGCTTTTATTTCAGTATGTATTATGGTATACCATAATACGAATGACAAGATAATTTACTTGCAAGGAAGAGCAATGGAACTCATACGTAAAACAGTGCTTCATGTAGAAACCACTTATGTAGATGGCGGCAAAGAAGCAGCAAAGCCTTTAAAAATGGTGGCAGCCGCAGCGGTCATTAAAAATCCGTGGGCAGGGCAAGGTTATGTAGAAAACCTAACACCGGAAATTCGCCGTATTGCGCCGATCTTAAGCGAACATTTAACCAAGCTTATTCTTGATGAAGTCGGTTCTGGTGAAGCTGTTGAAGCTTTTGGTAAAAGTGCAGTAGTTGGCTTAAATGGTGAACTTGAGCATGCATCGGCTTTAATTCACACCTTACATTTTGGTAATACTTACCGTAGCGCTGTCGGTGCGAAATCTTATTTGGCATTTAACAATACCCGTGGCCCGGCAAATGCGCCGATTTTAATTCCAATGATGGATAAAAATGACGAAGGCCGCCGTTCTCATTACTTAACATTGCAATTTGCAATTCCAGATGCACCTGCTGCCGATGAGCTGGTTGTTGTAATTGGTGCAGCAACAGGTGGTCGACCACATCATCGTATTGGTGATCGTTATAAAGATTTGGAAGAGTTAGGTCATGATGTCAAAAACCCTGCAGCTGTCAAATAACCGTATTGCTCACTATTTTGAGCAAGGCGAAGGAGAGCCTCTGGTTCTGATCCATGGAGTGGGAATGCAAGCTGCGGCATGGTATCCACAAATTGAATATTTTTCTAAACATTATCATGTCATTTCAGTAGATATGCCGGGACATGGTCAAAGTACCAAATTATCGACAGACGCAAAATTACAAGATTTTGTTGAATGGACCATCGAATTTATTACAGCCTTAAATTTAGGCCCTGTAAATTTAGCGGGACATTCAATGGGCTCACTAATTACCACAGGGGTCAGCGTTACCCGTCCTGATTTAGTTAAACGGATGGCGGTGCTCAATGGTGTATATAAACGTACAACACAAGCACGTAATGCAGTCATCCAAAGAGCTGAAGAGTTAAAAACAGGCCGTATTGATGTTGAGACTCCGCTACAGCGCTGGTTTGGCGAAAGTGAAGTCGAGCGTATAGCAGCAGCCAAAGTGAAATCATGGCTCGAAAATGTCGACTTGTCTGGTTATACCACAGCATATTCTGCTTTTGCGCAAGGCGATGAAACCTATGCAGATGACTGGTCAAAGATCACTTGTCCTGCTTTGGTGTTGACCGGAACGGATGATCCGAACTCAACTGCAGAAATGGCTGTGCAAATGGCGAATCAGGCAAAGCATGGCACTGCAATTGTCATTGAAAATGAACGTCACATGGTGAACTTAACTGCACCTGATAAAGTGAATAATGCAATGCAAGCGTGGTTGGAAACCAGCGTTTAAATTGCCACACATTGCTGAAGGAATATAACAATGAGTGAAATGGATACAATTAATAAAATACGTGAACTACGCGATGCTTTCGGGTCATTTATGACGGGCGTTACCGTGGTCACAACCTGTAAAGAAGATGGAACGCCACTTGGCTTTACAGCGAACTCTTTTGCTTCGGTGTCTTTGGACCCAGCTTTACTTCTAGTGAGTATTGCCAAGACATCAAGCAATTATCATAACTTTGCAAATACCACTCATTTTGCAATCAATATTTTGGCAGAAGAGCAAAAGGATGTTTCGAATACTTTTGCTCGTCCAAGCGAAGACCGTTTTGCAAATCTTTCATGGTCAAAAAGTGCTTGCCAAAATCCACTAATCCATCATGTGAGTGCATGGTTTGACTGTACAACTTACCAAGTTGTCGATGCAGGCGATCATGCCATTTTAATTGGTAAAGTTGAAGATTTTGCTTCGACAGGTTTTGCAGGTCTTGGTTATTATCGTGGTGGATATTTCACTCCGGCCAAACTTTCTGCCGAGGTCATCTCTGGTCCTAAAGTGGTGATGAGTGCGATCATTGGTCATGAAAATACCATTTTACTTGAAGAAACTGCCGATCATAAATGGACTATTCCACATGTCATGGTAGATAAAGACGGTGCCGATAAAGCGCTTGAGAAAATCTTTGCAGAATATCAGCCAGATGCTTCTGCCAACTTCATTTACTCTGTATATGAAAACGTTGAAAACCAGCAGCAATATATTTCTTTTTTATGCAATACACCCGTAGCTCAAGCCACCAAAGGTCAATTTGTCGATTTAAATGATCTTGAAAAGCTAGAGTTTGTAGACAGCGCTTTAGAAAGTATGCTGATGCGCTATCGCAAAGAAAACCATTTGAAAACTTATGGTGTTTATTACGGAAATCAGACAACAGGTACAGTTCGTCAAATCGTTAAAGAGGAAGTTTAATCATGCGTTTTTCATTATTTGTGCATATGGAACGTGTTTCTGATCAGCAAACCCAGAAGCAGCTTTATGATGAAATGATTGAGCTTTGTCAGATTGCAGACCGCGGTGGTATGCATGCGGTTTGGACAGGCGAACACCATGCCATGAACTTTACCATTGCACCAAACCCATTTTTAAATCTGGTCGATTTAGCGAATAAAACCAAAAATGTTCGTCTAGGTACAGGTACGGTGGTAGCACCATTCTGGCACCCGATTAAACTTGCTGGTGAAGCTGCAATGACCGACATTATTACCAATGGCCGTTTAGATATTGGTATTGCTCGCGGTGCTTATTCGTTTGAATATGAACGTATGGTTCCGGGCATGGATGCATGGAGTGCAGGTCAGCGTTTACGTGAAATGATTCCCGCGATTAAAAACCTTTGGAAAGGCGATTATGAGCATAACGGTGAATTTTGGCAGTTTCCAAAAACGACTTCAGCACCTCAACCGCTTCAACAACCGCATCCACCAATTTGGGTTGCTGCCCGTGATCCAAATAGCCATGAATTTGCTGTGCAAAATGGCTGTAATGTACAGGTAACGCCTTTGCATTTAGGTGACGAAGAAGTTGAGAAGCTTATGGGACATTTCAATGCGGCTTGCGAAAAGTTCAATGAAATTCAGCGCCCTGAAATTATGTTGCTCCGCCATACCTATGTGGCAGATAGTGAAGAAGATGCTCAACTGGCAGCAGATGAAATCAATACCTTCTATAACTATTTCGGCGCATGGTTTAAAAATGAGCGTGAAATTAATCAAGGTTTAATCGCACCTTTAAGTGCTGAAGAAATTGCTGCACATCCTTTTTATACACCAGAAGCGATGCGCAAAAATAACGTGATTGGACAGGCCCAAGAAGTGATTGACCGCTTAAAAGCTTATGAAGCGATGGGTTACAACGAATATTCTTTCTGGATTGATACGGGCATGAGCTTTGAACGTAAAAAAGCTTCATTAGAACGTATGATCAATGAAGTTATGCCGGCATTTGCATAGAGGCGAATATCATGACAGCAGATTTTCAGCTTTATATTAATGGTCAGTTTGAATCTGGTGCAGCGACTTTTGAAAGTATTAATCCTGCAACGGGTGAAGTCTGGGCACACATGCCGGAAGCTCGAACCGATGAAGTCAACCGAGCAGTTCAGGCCGCATCAAGTGCGTTAAAAGCACCGGCTTGGGCAGGTTTAACTGCTTCACAGCGCGGTAAATTGCTCTATAAACTGGCTGATTTAATTGAAAAAGCTGCACCGCAATTAGCTCAAATTGAAACCAGTGACACGGGCAAAATTATTCGTGAAACTTCGAGCCAGATTGCCTATGTCGCTGAATATTATCGCTACTATGCAGGTATTGCCGACAAATTAGAGGGTAGTTTTCTACCGATTGATAAGGCAGACATGCAAGCATGGATTGTTCGTGAACCAGTAGGTGTGGTTGCTGCAATCGTTCCTTGGAATAGTCAGTTATTTCTATCGGCAGTGAAGGTGGGGCCAGCTTTAGCGGCAGGTTGTACCGTCGTGCTAAAAGCATCTGAAGACGGCCCTGGACCATTGTTAGCCTTTGCTAAATTGGTCCATGAAGCGGGTTTTCCCGCTGGAGTGGTCAATGTGATTACTGGTTTCGGACCTGAATGTGGCGCCGTGTTGAGTAGTCATCCAGATGTTGCCCATGTTGCGTTTACAGGTGGTCCAGAAACGGCAAGGCACATTGTGCGTAACTCGGCTGAAAATCTTGCAAAAGTTTCACTCGAATTAGGTGGCAAATCTCCATTTATTGTATTTGCTGATGCAGATATTCAAAGTGCGGTAAATGCTCAGGTCGCTGCTATTTTTGCTGCTACTGGGCAAAGTTGTGTGGCAGGTTCACGCTTACTGGTTGAAGAAAGCATTAAAGATGAATTTGTTCAGCGTTTGGTTGAGCGTGTACAAACCATAAAAATTGGTTTACCTCATGAGATGACAACCGAGTTTGGACCGCTTTGTACCTTACGCCAACGCCAAAAAATTGAGCAAGTTGTTGCAAGTTCAATCCAGCAAGGTGCAAAACTTCTTACTGGCGGTAAAAGCCTAGAGCAAGCAGGGTATTACTATCCACCGACCATTTTAGATTGCACCGATGCACCTCAAGCAGATTGCATTACCACAGAACTATTTGGTCCAGTGTTATCGGTAGATAGTTTCAAAGATGAAGCGGAAGCTGTGCAAAAAGCCAATAGCACGCCTTACGGGTTGGCAGCTGGCGTTTTTACCACCAATTTAAGCCGTGCTCACCGTATGACTAAAGTCATTGGGTCGGGAATTGTTTGGTTAAACACTTACCGCGCTGTTTCACCACTTGCACCTTTTGGTGGACATGGGCTTTCGGGACATGGTCGGGAAGGTGGCGCAAATGCAGTTTTAGATTACACCGCCACCAAAACAGTTTGGTTACGTACCTCAGATGAGCCAATTGATGACCCATTTGTCATGAGATAAGTCATGACTTGAGGCATGAAAATATAACGGGATTTTAATTTCAAGGATGAAAAAATGAATCAGTCAAACCCAGTAATCGCCTAAAGCTTTAAATAGTTGAAAACGTAAAACTAGATATATCGATGCTTAATCAAGTATTGATCGGACTGGCTTTACCTTTTTCTTGGCTAAAACAACACAAACAGAGAAATGAGCTGTTTGTAAAAGGAAATAAAAAGATGAAGCCGAGTCATATTGAAATGACTTTGGCTGGGCAGATTTTTTGATGTTGAGGAAATGAATTCCTCAAAGAGAGATTAAGGATATGAGCCAAAACGAAAATAGCAATAATGCTTTCGCTATCGAAAGTCATTCCATTGATTATGTTGCTCCCTCTGAACGTAATGGGAAAGTTCGCGATCTATTCACATTATGGTTTTGTACCAATATTGCACCGCTTGCCGTGATTACGGGTGCAATGTCAATTTTAACCTTTAACCTCAATATTGTAAGTGCATTGCTTGCGATCTGCTGTGGGCATTTTTTTGGTGCAGCGATTCTGGCTTTAACCTCTGCACAAGGTCCGCAGGTCGGCATTCCTCAAATGATTCAGAGCCGCGCACAGTTCGGGCGTTATGGGGCATTGCTGGTAGTACTGTTTACTACCCTTATTTATTTAGGTTTTTTCATCTCTAACATTATTTTGTCAGGCAAAACCCTTCATACCGTTGTTCCTGCCATTCCAGTGCCGACCGCGACCGTGATTGGCGCAATTGCAGCAACCACAATTGGTGTGATCGGTTACCACTTTATTCATAAGTTCAATAAAATTGGAACTTGGTTTATGGGTGGTTCGTTGCTGATCGGCCTCATGATTATGGTGCCGCATATTAATGCAGATGTACTCGCTAAAGGCTCTTTTAATATGAAAGGCTGGTTTGCCATGTTTGGGTTGTGTGCTGTATGGCAAATTAGTTTCTCGCCTTATACCTCAGATTATTCACGATATTTACCGAAATCGATTGGTATTTATAAGCCTTTTATCTTTACCTATTTAGGTGCATCGTTAGGAACTATTTTTGCGATGGCATTTGGTACGATTGCGGTCAGCATTGGCTCAACCACAGATGCGATGGAAGCGGTAAAGTCGGGTACTGGGCTATTCGGTTATGTTCTTATGATTTTGTTCTTATGCAATATCATTGGTCATAATGCCATGAACCTATACGGTGCGGTTCTGTCATGTATTACCTCTATTCAGACTTTTGCAGGGCAGTGGATGCCAAGCCGAAATATCCGAGTCGTGTTATCAATCATTGTGTTAGTTCTAGCGACTTTAACGGCACTTTGGGCATCAAGTAACTTTATTAGTTTCTTCTTGAATGTGATTTTTGCCTTGTTATTTATTTTGGTGCCATGGGTGTCTATTAATTTATTAGATTTCTATGTCGTGAATAAAAAGTCTTATGACATTCAGTCGATCTTTGCACGTGATGGTGGTATTTACGGCAAATTTAATGCAAAAGCGCTTACGGCTTATTTCATTGGGATCGCGGTACAAATTCCATTCTTAAAAAATGCGTTTTTCACAGGTGCATTGGCCGATGTAATTCCAGATGCGGATATTTCTTGGGTCATTGGATTGGTGGTGAGTCTGGTGGTGTATTACGTCTTTAATCTAGGAAAGATTAAATGTTCCGCACCCGCATTAAACGCAAAATTACCTCAATAAGCATTGTAGTGAAAGGAATTCCACAATGAAAAAAAGCTATTTACAAGCGGCTCTAAGCACAGCATTGATGGCCGTAATTTATCCAAGTTACGCAGGTGTAAGTCTTGGAGATACCGATGGTGAATACGGTAAGCTCACCGTATCAGGCTATGTTCGCGCTAACTATCAAGATAAACACTATGGAGAGTCTGCTTCTGACCAAAAAATTCGTTTTGATGCTGCGCAGTTAAAACTGGACTACGAGCGTGGGCCGTTATTTGGCCATGCGGAATATCGTTGTTATCAATATGACCGTCTATGTGATTTTTCTACATTGGTTGATGGGTATGTAGGATACAAATTAAATAAAACAGATCAGGTGGTGGCAGGTGTTCAACCGATTCCATTTGGGCCGGGACGTTTCTGGGGCAATAGCCTATATGGAAGTATGAGCACAACCGCAGGTTTGGAAGATGTTCATAATCTTGGTTTGAACTATCACTTTGAATTGCCGACAGCAACCAAATTTGATGTGGGGTATTTTGCGGTAGATGGTGGAAACTACACAGGCTCTACCCAAGATTCAGGTCGCTACACAGCAAACTACGTGAGTTCAGATGATCCGAATAAAACCGATTTGCAAGAAAAGAACATGTGGGTAGGCCGAGTGACTCAAGATATAAATCTTGGAATTAATGGTTTAACCACACAGCTCGGTGGTTCATATTGGACATCGGATATTGAAAATAAAGCTGCTTCGAGTGATGGGCGTCGTCATGCATGGGCACTTTTTGGTAAAGCCAATTATGGCAATTTTAATGTGACCCTTACAGGCGGTAAAAATGATGTAACTAATCAGGATCAGCTCAATCCTAATCAGTCACTCATGGGTTCCTACGACACTGAATATTATGTCGCGAACAAAGGAACGTTCTATACCGCAGACATGGGCTACTCTTTCAAAAATGTTAAGCAGATCGGAAACATTACGCCGTACTTTATGTACAGTCAGTACGATAAAGATCAGGACAATATGAAAGATTCGATCCGTAATATTATTGGTGTGTCTATTGACCATAAACAGCTATCTTTGGTGGCTGAATACATCATGAGTAAAAATGACCCGTTCATTGGTGGGACTCAAGATTCATTGGCACAAGGGGATGATAACCAGTGGAATAAGTTGCTTAACTTAACGCTGTTTTATTATTTCTAAAAACATTTAAACATTATGGCATACCGAAAATTTTTTTAAATTAATTTTTGGTATGCCATAATACAAAGTTGATGGTGAGCTATTTAATTTATCTATCGCTCCACTATCAATGCAGAAGATCTCAACAGGATAATGATCATGCAGCTTAATGAACTCGCTTTATTTCGTCAGCAAGCCTTTGTTGCTGGAAAGTGGTGCGATGCAGACCATCAACAAACATCCGAAATTTTAAATCCGGCGACATTAGAAGTGATTGGTACTGTCCCAAATATGGGCAAGGCTGAAGCCGAGCGTGCCATTGAAGCTGCCAAAGAAGCTTGGCCGCTATGGAAAAATAAAACAGCAAAAGATCGATCAATTATTTTAAAAAAATGGTTTGATTTAATTATTTCAAATGCAGATGACTTGGCTTTTATTTTAACAAGTGAGCAAGGAAAGCCTTTAGCTGAAGCCAAAGGTGAAATTTTATATGCTGCAAGTTTTATTGAATGGTTTGCCGAAGAAGCGAAACGAGTATATGGCGATATTATTCCAAGCCCATATCCCGATGCTCGTATTGTTGTAAATAAACAGCCTATTGGTGTCGTTGCAGCCATTACGCCGTGGAATTTCCCCGCTGCCATGATTACGCGCAAAGTGGCTCCAGCCTTGGCGGCAGGTTGTCCTTGTATTGTAAAACCAGCACCTGAAACGCCTTTTACTGCTTTGGCTTTAGTTGACTTAGCTGTACAAGCTGGCGTGCCTCCTGAAATTTTTAGTGTGATTACGGGCGACGCGGTTCATATTGGTGATGCGATTTTTGAAAGTGATGTTGTACGCAAGTTTACTTTTACCGGTTCAACACCCGTCGGCAAAATGTTGCTTGAGCGTTCAGCAAAAACCTTGAAAAAAGTTTCCTTAGAGTTGGGTGGCAATGCGCCGTTTATTGTATTTGATGATGCCGATTTAGATGCAGCAATTGAAGGAGCGCTCATTGCCAAATTTAGAAATGCAGGGCAAACCTGTGTCTGTGTTAATCGATTCTTGGTGCAGGCTGGCATTTATGAAAAATTTATTGCTGCTTTGAGCCAAAAAATTCAAAACTTTAATATTGGTAATGGATTAGAAGAAGGGCATGACATTGGGCCATTAATTAATGCCAATGCGGTGAAAAAAGTTGAAGCACATATTCAAGATGCTTTAGATAAAAATGGTCGTCTTGTGATTGGTGGTAAAAAGCATACAGCGGGTGAGTTATTTTTTGAACCGACACTGATTGCAGATGTTACCGCAGATATGGACGTTGCAACCCAAGAAACGTTTGGCCCACTAGCAGCCGTATTTAAATTTGAAAACGAGCAACAAGCGGTAGAAATGGCAAACGCAACTGAATTTGGTTTAGCCGCATATTGTTATACCAAAGATTTAGGCCGTGCTTGGCGAATGAGTGAACAGCTTGAGTACGGCATGGTCGGAATTAATAAAGGCCTTATTTCAAATGAAGTTGCGCCTTTTGGTGGAATTAAACAGTCTGGTTTGGGGCGTGAAGGTTCTAAATACGGTATTGAAGATTATCTGGAAATTAAATACACCTTGTTTGGAGGATTGAATATATGAGTAATGAAAAATTTGAAAAGGGTTTAGCAATCCGTAAACAAGTTCTTGGTGAAGAATATGTAAATAATTCAATTAATAATGCCGATGAATTTAATCTACCTCTTCAAGAGCTAGTGACTGAATATTGCTGGGGAGCTGTTTGGGGACGTGAAGAGTTAAGTAAGCCTGAGCGCAGTTTAATTAACTTGGCAATGATTTCGGCTTTAAATCGTCCACATGAATTAAAACTACATGTTAAAGGTGCACTTCGAAATGGCGTACCTAAAGAGAAAATTCGTGAAGTGCTTTTACAGGTAGCCATTTACTGTGGCGTGCCTGCTGCTGTAGATAGCTTTCGTATTGCTAAAGAAGCAATCAAAGAGTTTGAATCTGAGCAATAAACTTTCGGTTTGAATATTATAAAAAGGCCTTGTTCAAGTGTTGCATCGCAGTTTCAAGGAAGCTCGATGCCTACGCTATAGGAGTGTGCTAAAACTCATAATTAATGAATTAGCTCTCTCTTATTCAAACCAAGACTTTTAGAAAATTACATGGCTTTTGAGCTAAGCGATGACTTCAAAAAAACCATGCAATTTATAGATAAAAGCTTTTAAAGACTTCAAATTTATTTAATTCGATACCACGTTTGGTTTCGACCAATTGCAGAGATACCAATGTATCCACGAGCAATCAGTTTTTCACCATCTGGTGATACGGTTACGCTAAATTTATAAGTCTTATCTGACTGTGGGTCGAGGATAGATCCTTTGTCATATTTATTTTGACCCACACTTTTTAAATTTTTGACAATGGTTAGGCCAATTAAAGATTTGTTTTTGTAGGTACCTTCACACATCGTACATTTGTTGGCTTCAGCCGGAACAAGTATTTTTTCAATATTCGCAGACAGATTACCATTTTTATCTTCGCTAAATCTTACCAGTGCTCTCGGTTGATTGGTTGCATCATCAATGGTTTTCCAAACACTGCCATGTAGTTTGTCCGAAGCAAATGAATGAATCGAATAAAAGCTAAGTAAAAGTAAGAGTAAATATTTTTTCATATCAATCATTTCTCAAATTAAAAATGGATGGTTTTAAAGGTCTAAATTATTAATTTTAAATTTAACTTCACAGTTTTCTTAATATTGAATCTATAAGCTAAACAATATGTAAAGTTATAATCTATTTGTGGGGATATTATTTTGATCAATTTATTTATGCAATTGCGAGAAAGGACAGAATTATTAAATAAGATATTAAAGGCTGATTATTAGATTATAAATTGTTAAGAGTTTTAAAAGTATGGGTGAGTAAGCAGATATACATTGTAATAAATGATGACAAAATATGTGTATAAGAGAAACAAAAACATCAACTAATTTTTAAATTAGTTAGATTGCGTGTAATTCATCACAAATTATAAAAATAATATTGAAATCATGTGATTAGTATAGATTGACAGTGGGTAATATTAAGTCTTATAACTAAACAATACTGAAACTGTTTCTTTAAGAGAAACAGAAAAATCATAATATAAAGATGAATAGACATTAGAACAAAAAGTTAAGGAGATGAAATGAAAGTCCTTAAATCCATATTATTTTCTCTTATGGGAATGCTGATAATAACTAGTGCAGATGCTGGAAATACATCTACATCATTAAGGGTCAGTTTAACAATTATTGAAACGTGTGATGTTTCAACACAAGGAAACTTGGATTTTGGTTCAGTGGTTCGTTCTCAGCCAGTTGTTGGTGCAGCAACCAATATATCTGTTCAATGCACCAAAAATACGCCGTATCAAGTGGCGGTAACCTCAGACAATAACTTTGAACTTAAATCTGCTGCAAGCACAGCATCTGTTGCATATGTACTGTATCAAGATGCTGGTCATACTCAAATTTGGGACGGGGCGGCAGATAAACTACATTCAAGAATTGCCACAGGAATGAAAGAAAATATTCCTATTCATGGGGTAATTACATCGAGTACCAATGTTCAGGCAACCAAGTATGAAGATTGGGTCCGTGTGAATGTCATCTATTAACAGTAGATAGATTACTCAAGGAGTATTTATTTTATTAATAATGTGATAAAAATTATATAGATATATAAATTATAATTTTTTCCTAAGAGAAATAAATGAATAGTCTTGTAGATTTTTACGCATTATGTACGGTTTTACTATTTGTAAAAATGTTTGGAATATCTGCATATCAAGGATATTACAGAATTAAAAATAAGGCTTTTAAGAATATAGAAGATGCTGGATTTTTAAAGGTACCAGCATATTCTGCTGAGCTACCACAAGTGGCTAGAGCCCAACAGGCTTGGCTGAATGATTTAGAAAATATTCCAATTTTCTGGGTATTGGGTGCTTTATGCATTTTTTTAAATACCGATTTCACCATCACGAAGTGGTTATTTTTTATTTTTACATTTTCTAGAGTTCTTCATACTTTGACGTATCTAGCTTCTATGCAGCCTTGGCGCACAATTTCATATAGTGTAGGAGTGCTTTGTTTATTTATTATGGCGAGTCAGATCATATATAGAGTTATTTCTTTCTAAGAAGTGAATGTTTTCTAAATAAGGCTGTTTCATATAGGTCCTTTCAGTTGGAAGTAATATATATAATTAGTAGTAACTTACTGTAAAGAAATACTTTTAATTATGAAGCCTTAAAAATAACCCTTTAAATTGAGCCAGATTTTTGATCACTTATTAGCTCTGCCATCCAGTCTGCAAATACGCGCACTGCGGGTGAAAGAAACCGCTGATGTGGATAAAGTAAAGTCACAGCAACAGGTGGTGGGCACCACTCTTGTAATACTGCGATGAGCCTCCTTTCTTTTAAGTGTTCTATCACAATTCTTTCAGCAAGTTGAGCGAGTCCGTATCCCTCAAGGCACATTTTTATATAAAGTTCAGTTTCATTAACAGCAACCGTACCTTGCATTTGTACAGTTTTTTTCACTTCGTTTCGTACAAAGCGCATTTCACCCGCATGTCTGTTGTTCCCTGAAAAATAATGAATAGCTCGGTGATGTGCTAAATCATCGGGAGTTTGTGGAGTTCCTTTCTCTTTTAAATATAGTGCCGAAGCGCATGTTACCCAGCGGAACTCACCAAGAGGGTGGGCAACCAGCGTGGAGTTCTCCAAATTTCCCATGCGAATCACACAGTCCACACCTTCCTTAATAAGGTCTACTTGTCTATCGCTGACACCTATCATGAGGTAGATATCGGGATAACGCCGTTGAAATTCTTGTAGATTTGGCATAATCACCGAATGAGCTATGCCCGCAGGAATATCAACTCGTAATCGACCTTGTGGCTGTTTGATGGCGTTAGTCAGTTTGGATTCGGTATGTTCAATCAGGTCGAGTATTTCTCGGCACTGGGTCAGATATTCTGTACCCTCTGGTGTTAGGCTCACCCGTCTTGTTGTTCTGTTTAACAGACGTACTTGTAAATATTTTTCAAGATTTTTAACTGTGCTGGTCACTGTCGAGGCAGGTAGGGAAAGTGCTTCTGCCGCATGGATAAAGCTTTCAGCTTCTGCCACCCGAACAAAAATCTGCATTGCATGAATACGATCCAATCTCATAGCTTTATCCCAATACTATCCGCATATTCTTAGATTATTCGTTTTCACTGAATAATAAAAACAGTTTAACCAGCTTTTTCAGCCTTATCGCTTCAGATAGATTTTCAGCATATATTTGAGAAGTTGGAATAATGATGACTGATTACAACAGAAATATAGTGCAGCTGACTGGGTCTTCACCAAATAGAACGCTGATTCGCGGGGCGACGATCCTAAGCATGGATAGCGTGATTGGGAACATGGTTCGCGGAGATATTCTTATCGAGAACGGCATAATTACTGCCGTGGGTGAAAATTTAGAAGCCGAAGGTGCAGCTATTATTGATGCATCCAATAAGATCGCGATGCCGGGTATGGTCGATACTCATCGACATTCATGGGAAGGGCAACTACGACGGATTAATCCCAATGCGGAAACGCTAGAAGACTATTGCAATGCGACACACTATTCTTTCGCCAAGTACTATCGTCCAGCAGATATGTATATTGGTAATTTGCTGACAGCACTAGGTTGTATAGATGCGGGGATCACAACAGTGATTGATAACTCGCACAATAGCCGCAGTGCTGCCCACTCTGATGCGGCAGTTGAGGCCTTACTTGATGCGGGTATTCGTGCTGTACACGCTTCAGGTGCACCAGTATCAGGAGATTGGGACAGAGCGAACTGGCCTAATAACCTCGCACGTCTTCAAGAAAAATATTTCAAAAACAGTGAAAACAGTCTGGTATCCCTAGCCGCGATGGCTCAGTTAGAACCTGAACTTTGGGCCGAAGCACGCAGGCTAGGTTTGCCAATCATTACCGAATTTTTTGGTGGTGAAATGGCTGCTGCACTAGAAGGATTACATCAACAAGGATTGCTAGGACCAGATAATATCTTTAACCACTGTACCTCGCTGCCAGATGCTGGATGGAAAATTTTGCGTGAGGCGGATGTGCGAGTAAATGTATGCCCACGATCAGATGCTCACTATGGCATTGAGGATGGTATGTTTGCCATGCAGTCTGCTGTACGTCACGGCATTAGACCTGGTTTGAGTGTAGATAATGAAACATCTTACAGTGGCGATATGTTCATGGAAATGCGCGTAGCATTTTACTTACAACGTGTAATGGGTATGCACCAAAACAAATGTTGTGGTTCAGCACATTCGCCAGTGACCTTTCAGGCACAAAACCTTCTAAAAGCTGCGACGGCTGATGGTGCTGCTTGTGCAGGTCTCCAAGAAAAAATCGGCAGCCTGACACCCAGTAAACAAGCTGACCTGATATTAATTCGAACAGATGACATTAATCTTTATCCATCAAATAATGCTTTTGGCACCGTGGTTCATGCAACTGAACGCAGTAATATCGATACGGTGATGATTGGCGGACGAATCGTTAAACGTGACGGTAAAGTTTTGGGTGTAGACAGCGAGCGACTTCGTGCAGCGATTGATGAATCTCGCCAGCATCTTTTTGCTGCTGCTAGTTATGTTCCAGACGTTTTCGCCGAAACATTTCTGCCTCTTGAGTAAGTTGTATAAGAGGAAGCAAACAATATGTCTATAAATGTTATCTATTACCTCATGGCTTTTGGTGCGGGGCTGGGGATTACTCTGCAAACCACATTGAATGGCCAACTGGCTAAAGGTATAGGCGGGGATTCTGTCGCTGCTGCATTATTTTCATTTACTGCTGGTGCTGTATGCCTTGGGTTTTACTCTCTGGTTCGAGGCGGAATAGCTTCTTCACTGATCGCTATTCCTAATCAACCATGGTGGAGCCTTATGGGCGGAGTTCTAGGTTCTTGCGCATTACTGAGCTATGTCATTCTTGCACCTAGAATTGGCTTATCTGCCTTGCTGGGGCTGGCAATTGCTGGGCAGATTATCTCGTCATTACTAATTGATCATTTCGGGCTGATGGGAGCATCTGAACGACCAGTTTCCATATTTAAACTGTGTGGAACACTGGTCATGCTGGTAGGCCTAGCAATTGCTCTTTTGGGTGACAGATAAGAAGTTTTAAACCAATATTGTTGATATAAAAGGATGATCTGGGATTTCACTTTAATAAACAGCTAGGAAAATTAAAAAATACTGTTTAAAGAATTCTTTAAACAGTATTAATTTTTTAGTAATAGGTCTAATAGTTATATTTGTAAATTAAACATACTACTATTTTGATAAGTCTCTTAAATTTCTGTTATGGGTACTATAAAGAGTTTTCCAACTTTGACCTTTATCATTTGATATTTTAACCAATGCATATTGACCAGAGTAAAGGATGTTAAGAAGTGCTCCTGAATTTAAAGTAACGATAGAACTAGGAGCCATTATTTCATGCATTTTCCAAGTCTTACCTGCATCTTCTGAAATTGCTAATTTGTCCCAATTAAATTGTGCACCTGATATATATAAGTCTCCCTGTTTTGAAACTTGGGCAGGGAAAACATTTACTTTAAAGGGACTGTTAACTTTTTGCCATGTTATACCATGATCATTAGAGTTAAATAAATTTGAGAATATACCCGCAAAACCACGCTTTGATGTGATTACGCTAATTGATTTATCTGGATTAACTATTAGTTGAGATATATTATCATCGTTGGGTACTTTATTTTCAGTCCATTTTTTCGTTATATAATCATAATGGTTAATTTTTCCATACATATCTGCATAGCTAAATCCTTGTTCATCCTCCCACAACCAAAACCCACGTAATCCCCAAAAATTATCAAGAATTTCTTTTTGTACAATTGGTTGCCAATCACCATTTTCTAAGCGATTACTCTTATAAACTGTAGCTTTATGACCTACTATATGAGATAGAAACCATCCGTTTTGATCATCACCAACGATAGAAGAAATTACGCCGATTGGTAAATTACCACTGTCAACTGGGGTAAGAACATCACTTCCTTTTAAGTGTTTATAAAGAGTATTCATTTCACCATAAGCTAGAAAATCAAAGTTATAATTTTCTTTTACAGTTATACAATCAAAAGCTAAGTTATCATTACTTTGAAAAATTTTAGCTTTTTTAGTGTCTTGTGGGGGGAAGAAAAAAACTGAGCCCATTTTGCTTGATGCTATAAGAGTATTATCTTTTAGCTCTTTAAAACACTGCATACCAAAGGGAAGTATCTTGCTTTCATCGCCTATATTTTTTTCTAAAGTTGTAACTGGTTGCGTCCATCCATTCAAAATTTTATCTTTATAAATTGCTTCTAGATAATTATTCTTTAATTTATTAATTAAATCCTTATTAGAAGAATGTTTTTCAGATCTTGCTATCAAATAGCCATCATTAGCATGGGTTAAATTAATACGTCCTAAATCAGTTGTGGTATTTTCTAGTACTTTAAAAGTACCCATCGGGTGAGGTTTATCTTTATCATCTAAATTAATAAATTGGAACTTACCTGAAAGATAAGGGTTTAGGGATGGCTGATAGTTGCTCATTTCAACAATGCGATATTCACCAGCTGGTAGTTGCCCACTATAAATAAATGTAGAGCGAGAGACATCTGAATTTATTATTTTAATTTCATAAATTTTATTATTTTTCTGTATAGCCGTTTTTTCTGTAAGACTTTCTATTTTTAAAGAAGGATAAATCATTCCGCTATTAAAACTAATACTGAGTACAATAGGATTTAGTTTCTCATCTGGTTTTATAGGCTCCAGAACTCCTTTTGCTTGTTTATTCGTTATTTTCGGTTGTGGTGTCGTTGCACATGCTTGTAGAAGCACGAGCGCTATTAAGGTAACCCCTAATCTTAAATTAAATTTACTCATTTGTTGCGGATTCCAAATTTAAAAATATTTTAAAATAAAGTACTTACGATGTATATTTAATCGAAAGTGATATTACTATAATTAATAGTATGGATGTAATGTTTATAGATAGTTTATGACTAATAAATTTTTAAATAAATTGATTCGTTGAGCTTAAAAGTTATAAAAATTATTTTCGTGTTCTTGTGTGAGTTAAAAATTCCATTTCAAAGCTCTAAAGCCTGTTTTAAATAACTGGCTTGTCTTAAAGTGAGTTAAATCAAAATATTTAAGAAAAGAATAAAATTAACACTTAAATTTTATAGAGGCCAAATTCAATTAAAGTATATGGAATAAACATTTAACAAATCAATAGCAATCGATATTCACCATCTTTTTCAACAGGCGCTCGATGAACACAAGGCAAAACCTTTTGAGTGGGATGATCTACAGCCAAACGCCAAATATGGCCCACGCCTAAATTTACAGGTTGAGCATTGGGTTTAGGCTGATAATGCAAATCAAAGAAATACTCTGCCAAAAAGGTTTCAAATTCAGCATCTGGACCATCATGTAATTCTTTGAGTTTTTCTCTAATTTCTGGAATTAAAACTTTTTGTTCTACATGATCATTGGGCACAATATCACTGGCAGCGCCGTGATAGGTACATAAGAATGTATCAGTTTCAATTGGAGAGCGATCAACATGGAATGAATATACATCGGTTGAAATGAAATCTAGCTCTTCATCACGTTCATAATGTTTAAGTAAGTTAAGTACTGGCGATGCGCCGAAATCAGTTAACTGCTCGATATCTTCTAAAATAGTTTTTCTTGCCAGATTGCCTTTTTCTGAAAGTTGTAGCGCTAAAAGGTCTTTAACAGAAACTTCTGTAATATTTTCTTTTAACTGAAGCTTATTCACAATTTCTTTAAAGTCGCCAACCAAATTCCTGTGCCAGCAAATCGCATTTGTCTCTCCTTGGAACTTTGTATTTACAAGTTCAGGGAAACTAGACACTTGTCTAATTTGTTTGCTGTCAGAAAACGCATTCTTCATATGAGAGTTAAATAAACCAGAAACCGAGTCGCATAATATACACCGAATGGTATTTCTCACTAAAAATAAGTTAATCGTTGTTGGTATTCCAGCCTTGTACAGCCTAGCAGACACATGTATCGTTAGGGGATGATCCTTTAAAATTATAAGGAGTTTGATAAGCAACATCGTTCAATTAAACAACCAAACTATACCACCACGATAAAACAACAACAGTCTCAAGATGAGTCGTATAAATAACAAGGAATAAAACATTTTGTTTTATTGGTGAATCTTGAAGTGGGGTATCAATGATCCAGATGGGGGTCTATGAAGAAATATTTTACGGTTGATTTATTTATGTTCGCTTCGTCTTATTTTAAAAAACACAAGAAAAATTACCGTAGCGTAAAGGATCAGCAGCTTACAATTGCAGCCAAAGCAAATATCTTTATTTGCATCATTTTTTGCTTATTCTGGACCATATATTTTGCATTTGCACAAATGTGGTCAATTGTTTACATGGATATCTTTTTTACATTGATCTCCATATTTAGCCTTTTTCTTATTTATATAAATCGAATTTCAGCGGGTATTCTTCTTTCACAAGTCGTACTGCTGGTTTTTCCAGTCGTGTTTTGCCTATTTTTTGATATAGCTACCGTTGATCGTCCGCAGGTAGCTCATTTATTTTTACCTGCTGGAGCGATATTGGGGTATTTGAATTACCGCAGAGACCCAAGCTATTTACAATTCATTTTAATTTTATTGTCGATTGGGTGTTTTATATTTTTTAGTGGAACCTCTTTTAATCTTGAGAGTGCTATACCGCTATCTGAAGATATTCGCGATCATGGCGGATGGATTGCGACTTGTGTGGCTACACTCATGATTTGTATTTCAATTTATACCATGCAATTAGAGATACAAATAGAAAACAGCATGGTGAAAGACTTACGCTTAGCTCTTGCTAAACAACAATTTGAGCTTTTTTATCAGCCGCAAATCAACTCTTCTGAAACGCTGATTGGCGCCGAAGCTTTATTAAGATGGCAACATCCTACTTTAGGTTATGTTGCTACAAAAGATTTCATTCCAGCGGCTGAAACGTTTGGATTAATGCCAGAGATTGGGGAGTGGGTGTTAGCTCAAGGCTGCAAAGTTTTACAAGACTGGAGCAAAAAAGCCGAGACAAAAGATCTTACGCTTTCTATCAACATTAGTGCCGATCATTTTATGCAAGCTACCTTTGAGCAAACCGTGATTGGAATGGTTCAAAAATATCAGATAAATCCATCGCGGCTCATTTTAGAAATCACTGAAAATATTGCTTTAAATAATTGTGTAAGCTTGATCGAAAAAATGCATTTCCTGTCAAAAAATGGAATTCAGCTTTCCCTTGATGATTTTGGTACAGGTTATTCATCTTTAAGCTATTTACAAAAAATGCCCATCAGCCAAATCAAAATTGATCGTAGCTTTGTGCAGGCAGCTTTGGATGATAAACGTAGTAATAAACTCGTAACTGGCATTATTAAAATTGGACTAGATTTGAACCTTCGAGTGTTAGTAGAAGGTATCGAAACGACTGAACAATTTAGTGCTTTTAAAAATAATGGATGCACTGAGTTTCAAGGCTATTTATGGGGATGTCCGATGCCGTTAAATGACTTCTTAAAACAGATTGCCTATTTCAAAAAATAGGCAAAAGAGCAATTTCAATAAGAATTCATAGTAACCAACATCCATACTTAAAAGTAAACTAGGCCACTCCAAAAGAGTAATTAAAAAATTTTAAAGAGTGGCCTAACTAATTAATATGTTTCAATAATAAAAACGAATCTATCTACATGTGAATTTTACGATAGATCGATTTTACCTTTTCGGGGCTAATTGCCAGCATGTGAATCGCGCCGTGAATCATTCCTTCTAACAAATGAAAGTTTACTTGAATACCTGCATCCCACAGTTTTTGAGTATATCTTTCTCCATCATCTCGAACAGAGTCATATTCACAAACAAAAATGGTTGCATCAGGCAATCCATCTAAAGACTGAGCGAGTAACGGACTTACAAATTCATTCTGTTTTTCATTTTCATCTTGCACATATTGATCCCAGCAATAAACCATTGTGGATGACTCTAAACCATAGTCTTCGGCATATTGGCGATAAGAATTACTACTCATCGTAGCATCTAAGGCTGGGTAGAAAAGAAGTTGATGATTCACCTTAATTTCTGGGTGTTGTTTTGCCAATAGACATGTGGCCGCAGCTATATTTGCGCCCGCACTATCTCCACCTACAGCTATACAGTTTTGATCAATTCCAAATAGTGAAGCGTGCTCATGGATATAGCGAAATGCCGTAAAAAAATCATTTAAAGGTGTTGGGAACTTAAACTCTGGAGCCAATCGATAGTCCACAGAAAATACAACCTGTTGAGTGGTTTCTGCTAACAGCCGACAAGTGCGGTCCCATGCGTCTAGACTTCCCAAACACCAACCTCCACCATGCGCAAAAACTAAAGCAGGCCGTTGCTCAGCATTTTCGAGTGAAGAGGGAACATAAACACGCACTTCAATTTCGGTGTCATCAGAAACAGCAACATAAAAACTTTGTTGATAGCTTGCATCATGCTGAATGCCTTGCTGATCAATAATGTCTTTATTTACGTGTTCTCTTAACGCTTGTAACGAGTTTGCACCTTGTGGGGCTGGTTTAGATTTAAGCCAGCTTTCAATTTCAGCAAGTAGAGGCATCGCTTTTTTCCTGCTGCAAAAAGTCTAAAATGAGTGAGCTAAATATTTCTGACTGTTCTTCCATAATGAAATGACCGCAGTCTTTTACAATCGCACTGGTTAAATGCGGTGAAACCTTTTTCATGGTTTCATAAGGTGCATTATCCGTAGCATGTTCAGCGCCTATAGCTAAAACAGGCATGTCTAAACTTTTAGTTTCTCTGATTTTATTTTGACGTATGGTCTCTGGAATAGAGCGGTAATAATTAAAACCCGCCGTTAAACGACCCGGAATTTTATAGGCTTCAATATAAGTTTCAGTCGCCACTTTATCTTTGTGCCACGACCATTTATCAAACATATAATTTAAATAAGTATCTTCACGGCCTGCGATTAAGGCTTCGGGTAAGTCTAGGGTTTGGTTAAACATGAAATGCCAAAGAAAAATGTTTTCACTCGGTTCAACAAAAATAGGAGGTGCGGGGGCTAAACCGGGAATCACAGCCTCTGTGACCGCAAGACGAGTCACTGATTCAGGAAAGTCAGATGCAAGCGCATAGGCAACCCACATGCCAATGTCGTGGCCAACAACCGAATAAGTTGGATATTCAAGTTGAGTCATGAGCATTGATAAAATTTTGGCGATACGCCCCGTATCGTAACTTCCATCCAGTGGAGTTGAATTTCCTGTTCCGGGTAAATCAACAGCGATGGCTTGATAACCTTGTTTCGCCAGTTCAATCATGACTTTGTGCCATGCGTACCATGTTTGCGGCCAGCCCGGAATTAGTAATACAACTGGACCTTCACCTAAGCTGACGTAATGCAGTTTTTTACTCTCGATGTGAATGTAAGAATGATGGAATTCGTTATGTGAGTTTTCATTGGATTGGTGAGTTTTCATGTTGAGTTCTCTTACGGTTCCTTAAATCCCTAATAACTGATTAATTTGAGTCTGATTTACAGGAGCCGCAGCAAAGTCATCAAATACTTTATCGGTGACATGAATAATATTTTGCTTAATGAACTCTGCACCTTCGCGTGCACCATCATCCTTATTTTTAAGACAGCATTCCCACTCTAATGTTGCCCAACCTTCGTAGTCGTAATATGCTAACTTTGAAAAAATTGCTTTAAAGTCAACTTGACCATCACCCGTAGAACGGAATCGACCCGCTCGATTTTCCCAGCTTTGATAGCCGCTATACATTCCTTGGCGGCCTGTTGGATTAAATTCGGCATCTTTAACATGAAACATGCGGATGAAATCTTTATAGATATCGAGATATTCCACATAGTTCAGTTGTTGCAAAACAAAATGGCTTGGGTCAAAAAGAATATGGCAACGTGGGTGGTTGTGGGTTCGCTCTAAAAACATTTCAAATGTAATGCCGTCATGCAAATCTTCACCGGGGTGAATTTCATAGCAAAGGTTGATGTCTTGTTCATCACAAGCATTCAAAATAGGAAGCCAGCGACGTGCTAATTCATCAAAAGCCGTTTCAATAAGCCCTGATGGTCTTTGTGGAAACGGAAACACGTAAGGCCATGCTAGCGAGCCTGAAAATGTCCCCATATCTTTAAGGCCTAAGCGGGCAGATGCTTGAATTGAAGCGAGCATTTGTTGTTTGGCCCATTCGGTTCTAGCTGCTGAATTGCCATGCAAATGAGATGGGGCAAAGTTATCGCACATTAAGTCATAAGCAGGGTGCACAGCCATTAATTGCCCAAAAATATGAGTCGTTAACTCACTAATTTTTAAGCCATGATTGTTTAAAGTACCTAAGATTTCATCGCAATAATCTTGGCTTTCTGCTGCCAAATTGACATCAAATAAACGCTTATCCCAAGCAGGAAGTTGTACCGCTTCAAAGCCTTGGTTTGCTACCCAAGCAGCAATATCTTCTAGACGGTTAAAAGGGAAAACATCATCACTAAATTGAGCAAGATGAATACTTGGACCTTTGATGGTTTTCATAATAAAACCTAATTAGTTGTCGATCGACAAACAATAGGCTTAATTTTTGATAAAAACAACTTTTTATTTAAAAATCAAAACAAAATGAGAGTATTTTGAATAAATCTCATTGATTTATTTGTGAAAATATTTTTTTCGAATAATAATGAAAAGACGTACTAAATTTGATGAAGGGTCATTATGGCTGGCAGACCAAGAGAGTTTGATCGAGAAGAAGCCCTCGTAAAAGCGAGAGATTTTTTCTGGCTTCACGGCTATGAAGGCACATCCATGTCAGATTTAGTTGAAGTTTTGGGGATTGCCTCAGCTCGAATTTATAAAGCATTTGGCTCAAAAGAGGCCTTGTTTAGAGAGGCTGTAAATCACTATGAAAAGAACGAAGGTAATTTCGCCTTAAACGCTTTAAAACAAAAAAATATTAAAGATGCAATCAACCAATTATTTCAAGATGCACTAGCGCTTTACACGCAAACCAACCATTCGTATGGGTGCATGGTCGTGTCGGCAGCGAGTGTGCTAGGCGAAGAAAATCAAGCTGTTTTGGAATGGATGAAAGCACAGCGCATTGCACGGGGCCAAAGTCTAGTCCAACGATTTATTCAAGCAAAATCAGATGGTCAATTGGTTGCAGATGCAGACCCCGAAACGTTGGGTAAATACTACGCACTTGTTCTCCACGGGCTATCTGTTCAAGCAAGAGATGGATATTCCAAAGAAGAGCTTTCTCAAGTGATTCATTTTGCATTAAAAAATCTAGAGCAATATGTTGTAAGTGTTTAATCAATTGATGTTTCAAGCAAAGTCTTAAGAGATTTTTTTTATGATTAATAGCTCTAATCAAATTCACTCTTTAAATAAATTTGAATTAATCATGAGGGGTAAGCCAAGACTACTTAATAAACTCGTTCGAGAATTTGGTACATTCTTCATTTCTAAATTAATAAGCTCGATAAATTCTTTATTAAATTGTTTTCTAGGATATTTTTCTAAAATTTCCTTTTGAAAAGATAGGGGGAGTTTATATAGACCGTCGCTAATCACATCACAGGATGCACCTTGCTGCAATAGCGTAATTTCTGCTGGGTCAGAATGGTCTATATAGCCGTTCATATGTAAGCAGATAGCATCTTTAATAACTTCACTTTTTTTCTCATCGAAGCTATGTTCTTTAGCCTTTTGCTCAAATTGTTTAGCACTCTCATAGGTAAAACAGTGACAACCTTTAATATGAATATGTTGCTCAGTTAAGCCAATATCATGAAAAAGTGAGGCTATTAAAAGTGACTCATCATCAAATTGCTGTTTTTGTATATTGCCTAAAGCAGCCCCCCAGAAATAAGTGCGCCATGAATGATTGTAGATAGATATATTTGCTTTAGCCTCTAGTTCATCAAGCGCGACTTTAACCATTTGAGTATCTGGTATTACGATCTGATCGATATCAAAATCATCCGAAGTTTTGAACCGAAAGTAATTTATTTTTAGAGAGGCCATAACACTTGGCAGCATAATTTTTTGAATTAACTTAATTTTGTCTTTGAAGCTGAGCTGACCATTGGTAGCTTGCATCCAGTGATACGAGCCAATTCTTTTATTTTTCATTATTAGATCTCATTTTAGAGTAATTACTCTAAAATATTGCCATAGATGTTTTTTTGCAAGCTTTCTCTTTTAAGACATCGATAGGGCTTTGATTGATAGGCATTTTATAAACCCCAATTTAACAATAAATTTTAATTATTTATCTTTACTTTTTAATGATCTAATTTAAAACAAATGGCTTTTTGTGTGCTTGACTGTAAAAAGGTTGGGCACTATCCTTTGCCTGCTGGCCTACATTGCCAGTCGGTTGTCGCAGACCGAATCAAACGAGCATTAAAAGTTTCATACTTTTAGTGTTGAGCCCTCGTGCCCCCTCTATGGCGGAACGGAGGGGGACACCTTCGGGTGTGCTGGCCTCGTTTGACCAGTCTGCGAACCCCTTTCGTTCTGCCACCATAATTTATAATGCTTTGGCAGAACTCCCAATAAAAAGGAGTTGGCTTTGCACATCCATTATTTCTTGGCAGCCTTTGCCAAAAGCTATAACGACACTACTTAAACTTTTAAAGCAGTTTGATCGCCGTAAGGTTTTCAGGCTTTAAATCATTTTGTCTAAAAACTTAACTAACAATAAAACTTGAGATGTGCCACGCACAGTCTTTACGGGCTTTGCTATGCCTTTTTTCTCCCAAAAAAGTATCTCAATTTGAAAAACAAGAATTTATAACGGTAAAAAGATGCCAAATTTAGCTCTCCCAACACGTGCCATACAAGTCATCAACAAGTCGATTGATTTATTTCACCATCACGGATTTCATACGATTGGAATCGACCGAATTGTGAAAGAGTCAAACATTCCGAAAGCGACTTTTTATAACTATTTTCATTCTAAAGAACGATTTATTGAAATCTGCTTAATTGTGCAAAAAGAACGTATAAAAGAAAAAGTAATTTCAATTGCTGAGCACGTAAACCACACGAACGTGATTGATCAATTAAAGAAACTTTATTTCTTACACACCGATTTAGAGGGGCCTTACTATTTATTATTTAAAGCCATTTTTGAAATAAAACTGACTTATCCCAAAGCCTATCAAATCGCAGTTAGGTACAGAACATGGCTCATCAATGAAATTTATAGCCAACTTAGAGTACTCAAAAATGATGCGACTTTTCAGGATGCAAAGCTATTTTTATATCTGATTGAAGGCGCAATTATTCAGCTTTTAGGCTCGAATACGGCAATCGAGCAGGAGAGTATGGTGGATTGTTTTTTGTTCGGATTTTAATAATTTTTTTTGATTATTTAATAGCCTAAGTGTTGGAGCATGTTATGTCATTTTTAGACAAGATTAATGTCATTAATGCACAAGTCGGAACAATATAATTATGTTGAAATCAGATTTATCAAATAAGGTTGAAATGGGTGAGTAAGCCTAAAATGATCCAGCTAAATAAATTTTGAGCTGAGCTAAAAATAATCATCTTACTAAGTTTTTAATTATAAAAACATAAAGCTAAAAAGATGATTAATTATATTTAAAGGAAAGGATTCTATGTATATATCTAAACAAGGATGTATAGGTACACTCGTGCTTTTATATAGCATAAGTGCAAATGCAGAAGTTACCCTAAAAGACAATTTTAAGTTCACGGCAAATTTTATTGATTTAGCCATGTATAGCCAAGAAAGTGCGGTAGATGATAATTTTACTAACTCAGCAGGTTTATTTCTAAATACTGAAATTAAATTGGCGAATGAAAATTATGATTTAGGTGTTTTAAAAGCACAATATGTATTTAATGGTTTAAATGATGATGCACAGCTAAATACCTCAAACAACTGGTTTGGGGGAGTTGGAAGTTATGTCGGAGGAGCAATTGCTGCCAATGATTTGGCTTCATCCCAACTCAGTTTACTTACTTGGGATAAGTATTGGAATGATAAGACATTATATACTTCTGTTGGGCGTACTAACCTAAGAAGATATTTCCTCTATAACAACTGTCAAAATATTCTGTTATGTACTGACCCGATTAAAGGGGCAATGGGTTCATTGCCTACTAACTATGCGTATTGGGGCGGCTACACCAAATATAATTTTTCAGAAAATATCTACATGCATGCAGGAATTTTTGAAGTAAACACAGATGATTATGTTTATAAGAAGAAAGGATTAGATTTCTCCTTTCATCACCAACTAGGTTACACCCAAGTATATGGGGTGGGATATAAAGACAAAAATAGTAAAGCAGAGTTATTATATTTTTATAATAACTCTGAATATCGGAATGCATATACACAAGAAAAATATGATGGTACAGATGGTTTAAATTTTAGATTTAATCATGATTTTAGTAATCAGAATATTCCAACTGTATTTGGTGCTTACTCATATATTGATGAGAAAAACCAACCTTATAAAAACTATTGGGAACTTGGGCTAAGCTATAAAATTAATCAAGGTAAGAATCATTTAGGTGTGAAGTTTGGTCAGTCTCAGCTCAATGATGATTATGTTTTAATGACTCAAAAAATTAATGGTAATGATAATAAAACAACCTCTTTTCTTTCTTTAGACACCGATATTAATTACAAACGTTTAACTTTAAGCCCATTCGTACAATACATCTGGAACCCAGATAACTACTACCGTTCTACAGGAAAAACCTTCAATAGCAATGTGATTGTGGGTTTAGTCACTCAAATTAAGCTCTACTAAGGGAAAAAAGAGATGAAGATTACAAAAATGAGCCTGCTATTCACAGGTCTATTCGTCAGTAGTGTCGCTTGCGCTGAATATAGTTGTCAGCAGCTTGAACTAACAGACTGTCCAACCATAGTTGATAAAAAATTACCTGATCCACATGATATGTTGACATGGACACAACAACAAAGGGTGGTTGGCTTTCGAAATACCTTCCGTAGTTATGATGGCAGTGTTTTTCATCCTGATAAGAAAAACGTGCTTGAACTACCAAAATTAAAGAACAGTATAAAAAATAAGGATATTCATTATTCGGTAGACGGGAAAAACTATAATTTAAATGATTACTTAAAAAGCCAAAGTGTGGCAGGTCTAATAGTATTAAAAGATGGCAAAGTTGCTTATGAATACTACGGCCAAGGCAATAATAAGACAACTCTATGGACTTCTCGTTCAGTCGCAAAATCTATTGTGGCAACACTGATAGGAGTCGCTATTCAACAAGGTAAAATCAAATCAGTAGATGATCCAATCATTCAATATTTACCTGATTTGAAAGGAACTGCTTGGGAAAAAGTGTCATTAAAACAACTGTTACAACACACCTCAGGTGTTGAATGGAATGAAAACTATAAAGATCCAAATTCAGATTTTGCAAAAATGACCTATTGTGAAGCAGCTAAGGATCCAGATGCTTGTGTCTATAAAAATGTGAAAAATTTGAAATCTAAATATGAACCAGGAACGGTATGGTCATATAGCACGGGTGGTGCATATCTGGTGGGTAAAGTCTTAGAAGCTGCAACCCATGAAAATATTGCTAAATATCTCGAGGACAATGTCTGGAAACGGGTAGGTATGGAGCGAGAAGGTGTTTGGCAGTCGTATACCCGCAATCAAGTTGATATGGGTGGCCATGGGTTTAATGCAACTTTGCGTGATTACGCACGTTTCGGACAATTTATATTGAATGACGGGCGTGTTGCTAATGGCGACAAAATGCTACCTGAAGGTTGGACAGCGCAAGCAACTGAATGGAATCAGGCGAAAGGTTCGGTATCTGAAAACTATCCAAACGGGATATATGGTTTTCAATGGTGGAATTCACATGCCAAAAAAGGTTCACCATTAACGACTCAAAATTCTGATGCAACTTTCTGGGGACTGGGTATTTTTGGGCAGATGCTCGCTATTAACCCTAAAGACAAGATTGTAATGATGCAATGGAGTACATGGGAAACTGCAATGCCTTCTGCTCAACTTGATAATGAAAAAAGTTTATTTTTTAATGCGGTAACTCAGCATCTTACCCAGCAAAAATAAATGATTTTCTATGGATTAGACTGTCATTAAATTTTAACTTGATATTTAACAAAGGTAATTTTAGAATCCGCCCAACTAATTTTTAGGAGCTTCAATGTGAGTACTTGCTCGAGTGACGCTAGTCGATCGGTAATAGTCTAAGTATCCACTGAAGTCCTGACAGACCTCTTTTTGTGGATACAAGAAGAGGTTTTTTATTTTCATCTTTTCATTTCTATTATTAACCCATGATTTACTCATGACGGGTTGCAGTACTTGCATGTGCTCCATAACTTATGGGAGTGATGCCAGTGTTATTTACTTTAAAGAAACGCTCACTTATTTCTGGTTTATGTTTATTCGCCTTATCTAACGCTAGCCATAGTGGACGACCAATGGTTGTTGACGATGCGGCTCTTGTTTCTCCAAAAACCTGCCAACTTGAAACTTGGATGCAGCATAATTCTGACAGCAAAGAATATTGGGCGATGCCAGCTTGTAATTTTGGTGGAAATTTTGAATTGGCTGTAGGTGTGGGAAGAGTAAACGATGATACTGAGCACGTCAGTTATGCAACTTTTCAAGGTAAAACCTTATTAAAACCCTTAGAGACTAATGATTGGGGAATCGGTTTTTCTTTTGGAACTCAAATCAATACTAAAGATTCTTCAAAAAAAGATTGGACGGTTAATGTTCCATTAAGTGTTTCTATGTTGGATGATAAATTTTTAATCCATACCAATATTGGCTGGTTACGTGAAAATACTACCCATAAAAACCAGACCACATGGGGGATTGGTACCGAAATACAACTTGCCAATCCATTAACGCTAACTACCGAAGTATATGGTAATGACCGAAATAACGCCTTTTATCAAGCAGGTTTTAAATACATGATCTATAAGGATCTTGTGCAATTAAATGCAAGTTATGGCAATCAAATGTCTCATCACGATAATGCTTTTTTCTCTGTCGGATTTGTATTTCTAACAAAGCCATTTTTGCCTTAATAACTTAGAAATATCTCAAAGTTCCCTTTAAAAAAGTGCTCTTTTGAATATAAAAGAGCATAAATAAAATAAGTGTATATTTCATACAAGGAAAATTTCTCTCTCTTCTTTTGATTTCATCTAAAACATAAAGTAAAGTTCGTTCACAAGATATTAAATAAAATGAATGGCTTGTTATGAATATTATAAAAGGTACTAATTTTTGGAGATTACTTTCTATCATATTAGGTTTTATTATTTTTCTAGGATTGTATTATTTTTTTATTGTATATCCTAAGGATACAGAGCAAGCCAGAATAAGATTTTCAGAAGAGGTCATGGCTTCTTTTTTTTGGATGGACTTATCTGATGAAGTGGAAATAAACAGTATTATTTTAAAAGAAGGCCTAGAGTTAAATCCAATTAATGATGAGATATATATTAAAGATCTGAATGGATTAAGTTCATTTTACACTTGGAATGGTGACTCTAAAGAAATGAAAGATGTCTTAAATAAATATTCTGAGTATTCATATTTTGGTAATAAGGGCATTCGAGGATTATGCTTAAAGCTTATGTTTGTACAACGATATAATCAAAAAATTCAGCAAGAAAATTATTCTTCACCAAGGTTATCGGCATCAAAAAATATCAATCAACGTTATCTGGAAATTATATCTCCATGGTTAGGGGACATGAAGGCTTTTGATGAGTTTTATAAAGCTAAACACATGATTCCAAATTGTAAGATATAGACATGGCTTCTAAAAATTTTCTTTCTACGCTTGCACGGAAAAGTAAGGAGAACAAAGGAAATATAGTCTTATGCTCTATTCTTTTTATTATTCCTTTATTTGTATTTCCTGCTTATCCAAAAAATGAATGGCAGTACGAGCTATATCAATACATTACAAAAACTATGCATGTAACTGTTGGTACGAAAGGGCCATTACCGTTTTTTACGACTCTTTATAGCATTTACATAACCATAGTCATGTTCTTTTTAGGCTGTGCAGTATGCTATTTTTTTATTAAAGAACACGGGATTAACAAAGCTTATCAAGAAGAAATTTATAAATTCTTTTTTAAAGCCGAGTTTGAATCTTCAAAAAAATACCCTTGGTTAGAAAAGCCTCTAATTAAAAAGACTTTAGTCTCAAGTACATTTGCTATATGTTTGATTATCGGAATTTTTCATTTTATTGATGATGATATTTCTCAGCACAGACCTAGACGTAAAGGTGGACTTATAGCATTTAGTTATAATTACAGAGTGGGGGTGATGTTCTGGGAAATAGCAGTCAGCTTATTTAGTATTTTCCCGATTTTTTATTTTGGGCTTTTATTCTTATATATCATTAATTATTTTTTCCGCGGGTTAGGTACAGGTAAGGTGGCTATTCCTTTAGAAGTGCCAAGCAAAAAACAAAAGCGAAGTAGGAAGGTCTGATATTTTCTTTTTGAACTGATTAAACACATTTCACTAAATCTATCAATAACTGTGACAGATTCTAACTTTTTATAGCATGTAAATACGACTATCCTAATTGGACTTGAACACCTCCTTTTGAAGTGTTCCTCTTTTAGTTAGATTTTTAGGTATTTAAAAAATGAATAAAATGCATGTAACTGTAGCAATCATTATTGGTTTAATTGTTGGTGGTGTAATCGGTGCTCTAGGTTACTCTAAAACTGCTGCGCGTTATGACGCAATGACCACAGCCTGTGTTATGGTAAATCAAGCGGTTGAACACGGCATTTTGAAACCTGAACAAGTAAAAGAGCTTGGTGAGCTAACAGGTCAAAGCCTTAAAAAAGATTACGAGTCAGTTGCAGCTAAATTTAAATTTTCTGAAAAGCAATTAGGCAATGCATCTGAAGGTTCTAATTGTAGTCAGTTTATTGTTGGGGTGAATGCCGCAAAATAAGCTAGAGTAAGCCCACAAACTGTGGGCTTTTTTTATGAAGCTTATTTAAACAGCTACAAGTTCAACTGAACATATTGTCTACAGACTGCTATAATAATGATCAATTCAAAATCTAACTTAAGCTTGTTCTAAAGGCAGGCTTTTGTATGTGTAAACAGATCTGCTAGGAAATATGAAACGTTATTTAAAACCAACTCAATCAACAACTTCCACTTGGACCACAGAGCAAGACTGTTTCTTGATCGAAAATAACTTTCTTTCAATTCAGCAACTCATCGAACAATTACCTTTTTCTGAAGAAGAGATACGAGTGCGTCGTGCTGTTTTAGGGTTAGTTCGACGGGATAAGCAAATGAAAACATATTAATTTTACCAAACGATAAAAAATAATATGAAAGTAAATATTTCTAATTATCTCTATTCAACCATTCATTTTGCGGATGAGTTATCAAAACCATAAAATTTTTAGGTGTTTTTATGGTGCAATTTACATAAAGTTTGTATTACTTACAAACCGCTCTGATAAGTATACCTTTTATTACATTACTTTAAGCATAATTAAAGTTAGAAAACATTCATAGATCAGCACTTTATAACAATAGTACGGAGATAGAGGTTAATGCCAAAGTATTTAGCTGTAGCCGAAAAGGTTTATAAAAATATTAAAAAAGATAGCTTATTCACTGATGACATTACTCAGAACCTTAACTGTTTAATTAGTCAGATTCGAAAAGCTATCAAAGGAACGGAGTTTAAACTCAAATACAACTATATAGACTTTGAAGAAAACTTAACGAAACCGTCAAGTGAATGCAAGGTCCAGATTGATTTGAGTGTTATGCCGAAGTTCGTAAATGAAGGTGAGTATCTTCTTTGGTTAGCCGGTTTTATTGAGCGAATCACAGAAGGGGGAAAACCTAAATTACCGCCAATTTCACACTTTTTACCACCAGGTTTTAAGATGTCGAAAGATGCATTTCCTGTGACTGTTGCTCCTGTAAAAGAAGAGCATGCAGACATGATTATCAATTATTTTAAATCTGAGGATTTTATTAAAACTAATAAAACTCCTTCATAAAAGAATATAGAAGTGAACGTCCACCTTGCTTCTATATACTGCTGGTTTTAAAGTTCAGCGACCGCCTTCTGGGGCGGTTTTTTTTATTCCGAAATAAAGTCTGAATTAACTTTTCTTTTTTGAGTAAAAGTATATTTTCGAGAATATTAAATGTATATAAATATAGTCAAGATTGACTAATTTTTATAGATAACAATATATTAGCTTTATTCTTTCATAAAGAAAAATATACGCTTTTCACATAAGCCATGTGTCTATTAACGCAATTAAACATTTAGCTGTTCATAATCTTTAAAAAAAGAGAGCATGAACGATATGAATGAAAATGCAGAGCTTATAAAATATATAGACGTTGCTGAAAATGTCTATGAACGTGTCTATGAGAACAATCAAGTTTCAAATGATTTGATTATTAACCTGAACCGCATTATGGCGGAAATCAAAAAACAGGCCGAAGAAAAAGACCTGAGGTTGAAATATAAATCAATCGATTTTGAATATTGTTTGAGTTTACCTTTGGCAGATCGAGATATAAAAATTGACCTCAGTTTGATTCCTCACTTTGAACACCGTGATGAATGCATTTTATGGCTGACTAACTTTATTGGGAAAATAAGTGTGCCTAAAAAGATGACGAAACAGAAATTGAGCTTTCACTAAAATTTAGCTTTTAAAGAGATATATGAATCGCCACTAAAAGATTAACAACACCTACAGCTAAACAGTTATGCTTTATTGCAGATCGACATTTCATAATTAGAAAATGACATAGAGCACTCAAAATGAAAAAGCTTGCAATAACCTTTGCTGTTTTGGTTCAACTATCGACCTATGGCTTAGCCAATGATTCTACGGGTTACGTAGGTACAGGTGGGATTCAATATCTCAAAAACTCGCAGATTGCCATGCAAAGCGAAGATCTATTTATTAGTAAAAAACGAATTAAAGTCGATTATGTCTATAAAAATCTAAGCAATAAAGATGTCACTGAAACGATCTTATTTCCGCTACCACGTATTGATAATTTCTTTGAGTCTGACTTTGCTCACACCGAAGAACTTTTAAAAAGTTTTAAGATTGTGGTGGATGGTAAAAATATTAAACCAGAAATGCACGTGCGAACCTTTATTCAAAAAGATGAGAAATCACCTCTGATTGATGCAACGGATGAGTTTAAGCAGTGTGGTTTTAGTGAAAAAGACATGTTAAACCCGTGGCTACGTAATAACTATGATTATGAATATTATGTAGATAAGCTAAAACAATGTAATAAGCCACAAATACAGAAAATTTTAGCTAGTTTTAAAAAAGATGATGTAATTCCATGGTCATCTCAAGTGATCTATAGTTGGAAGCAGACCTTTAAAGCCAATAGTTTGACTAAAATTCAGCATGAATATAAACCTTTGGTGGGTGGTTCAGTTGCTCTCTATCCAGACGAATATAACCAGCAATTTTGTATGGATAAACAATTTAAGCAGGGATTAAAAAAAGCCAGTTCAGAAAATTCGCCGTTTAGTGCTTTGGGCTATATTTTGACGACGGGTGCAAATTGGGCACAGTCGATTGAAAACTTTAAGTTAACCATTGAGCGTGATAAAGACGAACTGGTTTCATTTTGTTGGGAGGGACCAGTTAAAAAGATTAGCCCAACTCAATTTCAAATGACTAAAACCAAGTTTGTACCAAAAAAAGACCTAGATATTATTTTTGTCAAAGTTAGATAAGCGCATACAAACTCTAAACTGTATAAAATTGCATCACTCTTGATTGTGTGACATAACTTAATGATGGCACATAATAACAAGAGGATGCCGCAATGTTGCTTAAGGGAAAAGTGGCTGTCATTTTTGGAGGCAGTGGGGCAATTGGCACTGCAATTGCGAAGGTTTTTATTCGTGAAGGTGCTCGTGTCTATTTGTGTGCAAGAGATTTCAATAAACTTCAAAATATTGCGGCACAACTACAACAACTTGGGGGCGTGGTTCATACGGTCAGCGTTGATGTGCTAGACAGTCAGTCAATAAATAATACCGTCGCTCAAATAGCTCAAGATACAGGTGGACTAGATTTAGTCATCAATGCGACCAGTTTTATACATAATCAAGGCAAAGAAATTTTGGAATTAAACCTTGATGAGTTTGTCGGGGGAATAAATCCATTTTTAACGGCGCAGTTTAATATATCTAAAGCTGTGGTTCCTTATATGGGCGGCGATCGTGGCGGAACAATGATTTCAATTGTGGCACCTTCAGCTCGGATGGCGATACCGGGTCATTTAGGCCATATTGTGGGCTGTGCTGGAGTCGAAGCTTTTATTAAAGCACTTGCCAGCGAGCTAGGGCCTAAGAATATACGAGTACTGGGTGTTCGCTCACATGCAATTGTTGATGCTGTTCAAGCTGGTTCCTACACGCGTGAACTATTTGAGTCAAAAGCACAGGCAATGGGGCTCAGCATAGGACAATGGCTAGAGGGTGCTGCTCAGGGCACTTTGCTAAAACGGCTACCGACACTTTCTCAGGTTGCAGAAACTGTTGCTTTTCTAGCATCCGAACATGCGAACTCAATGACGGCAACTGTTGTAAATATGACCGCGGGCGCAATAGTTGATTAGCGCAATTTATTTTTAATCCAATAATCTAAACTAACATAACGGCCACCTCCAAGTACAAGCAGAGCAAGCAGCATAACCGTGTAGGTCGCGGCAAATTCAATTCCATTATTTAAAACAACAAACGAACCACTCGACGTAAGCCAGTCATAGTTGCCATAGTTTTGCAAGATCTCTCGGGCTTTTTCTAATTTTTCAGCTGAGGCTAATACTTGCATGTTGGCGAAAGGTGCATTTGGATCAGCAATTGCTTGCCAGCCATTTGGCAGATGTACCGTAAATATAGCGACCAGCATAGTAATAATAAGGGGAATACTAATTAAACGGGTAAACAGACCAAATGTTAAGAGTATGGCGCCTGCTAGTTCAGTTGATGTTGCAAGGACGGCCATTAAATAGGGGAAAGGAAGTCCTAAACCTCCATCTGAATTGCCAAACCATTCTACAATATCACTGAAATGCATCAATTTATTTGTGCCTGCCATCCAAAATATTGGAACGAGATACAATCGAATAGCCAGTGCCGCAATGCCATCAATATGTTGTAGAGACTTACCGAGATTTTGATAATATTTAGATAAGCCATAAATAAAGTTCTTCATGATAATTTCACACCCAATACGATTGAATAGTAATTAGTCGGATGAAAACTGTATTTCTTACATAAAAAAATTTTATTTACGGTGTAATAAAAAAGGATTTGGTCCGTCTAACTTTATGTACATGTGTACAAACCGAGAAATTATCTTTAAAGGAATACAAAAATGAACAAACTCAACTCAATGACCTCAGTGGCAGCATTATTGGCACTTTCTGTGGTAGGCGCTACACAAGTGACTGTGGCAGCAACTAATACAACAACTGAAATGCATGCAACCAAAGCAGCAGATGGTAAATGTGGCGAAGCAAAATGCGGCGCTAACAAAATGAAAAAACATGAAAAATCTGCTGAAGCAAAATGTGGAGCAGATAAAAAAGCAGCAGATGGTAAATGTGGAGCAACCAAAAAAGCAGCAGATGGCAAGTGCGGTGCAGATAAAAAAGTCGCTGATGGTAAGTGTGGCGCTAAGTAAACAATCTAATCATGGATGATGTCGGCCTTCTAGTAAGTGTCGGCATCATTTCCAAAAGGAGAAATCACCATGATGGAGCTGTCAGGTGTAGGACTTGGTTTAAGGCGTGATTTTATAGATTCGTTTCTAGCTGCAAAAACATATCCAGACTTTATTGAAGTTGCCCCAGAAAATTGGTTTGGTTTTGGTGGACGACATGCAAAATTACTCGAACAGTGTGCTGAAAAAGCGCCCTTAATTTGTCACGGCTTGTCATTATCTATTGGAGGACCGCATCCACTTAATCTTGAATTTATCGGCAAAATAAAAAGCTTTTTAGAACAATACGAAGTACCAATTTATTCTGAACATTTAAGTTATACAAATGATGGGGGCTATTTATATGATTTGTTGCCAATACCCATGACGAAAGCCGCGGTTAAATATGTCGCTGAACGTATTTTACGTGTGCAAGATATTTTAGGGAAAAGATTAGTTATAGAGAATGTTTCTACGTATTTAATGCCAAATGCCGAAATGAGTGAAGCTGAGTTCATTCGTGAAGTGCTTCAATTTGCAGACTGTGATTTGCTTCTGGATGTAAATAATGTCTACGTCAATAGTATTAATCATGGCAGTGATGCATTTGGATTTATTGGGGACATGCCAAAAGAACGAATCCGTTATTTACATATTGCCGGACATGAACAAGTTCAGAAAAATTTGTTAATTGATACACATGGGGCAGAGGTTTGTGACCGTGTGTGGGAACTACTGAGATATACCTATCAAGTCTGTGGTGTGAAACCAACTTTGCTTGAGCGTGACTTTAATATTCCGTCATGGCAAGAATTAGAAGAGGAACTCGCTAAAATTAAACTCATTCAACAACAGGAGAGTGGCTATGAACGGAAATCAAACACCCTTCCAAACCATGCAACAACAGTTTTGTGAATGGATTAGAGATCCTGATTTGGAAATCCCTCAAGAGCTTCCTGTCGAAAGAATGCAAATTTATCGGGATTTACTTTTTAATAATGTCAGTTCATTTATTGACTTAGTTTATCCTGTAGCTCGCGCGATGTTACCCGAGTTAAAGTGGCAACAAGTACTCTCGGAGTTTTTTCAAAAAGCTAAGTGTCGTTCACCTTTGTATAATGATATTTCTCTTGAGTTTAGAGAATATTTGACAGATCAGCGGCACCCAATATTGCAAGAATACCCTTGGTTGGCTGAGTTATTGCAATTTGAATGGCTTGAATTGTATTTAGATACTGTTGAAATTGAAGATGTCGTTTTGCATGAAAATTACGCATGGCAATTAAGCACTAAAGTATGGGTATTGGTTTATCAATATCCTGTTTATATGTGGACGACTTTAACTACACAAGAACAAGTTGAAATTATGCCAGGTGCAATCATGGTCTGGCGCGATGATCAGGATAGAGTATGTATTGAACAACTTTCTCCATTGTTTGCTATGCTAATTGAACAGTTAACTCAAAATATAATGTTAACTGAGCATGATATTTACATACTCATTCAATCTATATTGACTGACTTGTCTGAGCCTGAAATTTATCTGCAAATTCAAGAACTAAAAAATCTATTAACTCGATTACGATTAATTCAAACTCCCCATAGTTTTAAAGAGGTACAGAGATGACTTCAGCCGCGGCATCACCTCATGACGACCTAGGGGATCAACTGCATAATCCAGTATTTTTACAAGACTTAAGACAGCAAATGATTAAATTTGCTTTTTTACAGTTATCGTCGCTTCCGCAAGCTGAGGATGTAGTGCAAGAGGCGTTAACGAGCGCTTTTCAAAATTTAGATTCATTTAAAGGGCGGGCTGCGTTCAAAACGTGGGTATTCGCGATTTTAAAAAATAAAATTATTGATGTAGTTCGACAAAAGTCACGTTTGGTTGCAATGTCTGAATTATTTAAAGATGAGGAAAGCGAGCTCAGTGTTGACGAGTTATTCGATGCGTCAGGACACTGGCACAAATATGAAGCACCTCACACATGGCAAAGTCCCGAAGAAATGATAGAGCAGTCAGATTTCTGGATAATTTTTGAAGCCTGTTTAGATCATTTGCCAGCCAAATATGCTCAAGTTTTTATGATGAGAGAAGTGATTGAACTCAGTTCTAATGAAATCTGTAATAAGCTGGAAATTTCTATCTCAAATTTTAATGTATTGATGTATAGAAGCCGCACCCGATTACGCGAATGCTTAGAAAATAAATGGTTATTGAAGGAGGATTGTTCATGTTGACATGCCGACAAGCCACTCAACTATTGTCTGAAAAGCAAGATAGACCGCTGTTTTTACGTGAGCAAAGTAGTTTGCAATTGCATTTGTTGGCGTGTAGATCATGCCGCCGTTATGCAAAACAAATCAAAACAATTAGTCAGCTTTCTAAAGTATTTAAAAATTTGGATGACTAACTTTAGTTAAAAATTTATTTATTGCTGGCCTTAACGTGTTAAAAGCTTACATACTATAAAAGTGAAGGAATTTTTAAGACAGGATGAAACGTGAATTTAAAGAATCTTGAAGCATTTTATTGGGTTGTGACTTTAAATAGCTTCAATAAGGCTGCGACTAAATTACAAACCACCCAGCCTGCGGTCTCTCAAAAAATCACATCTCTTGAAAATGAATTAGGTTTTAAAGTTTTAGACCGAAGTTTGCGAAAATTTAAATTGACCCATAAAGGCATAACACTTTTTAAATATGCTGAAAAGTTTATGCGCCTAGAAACAGATCTAGTGGCTGAACTGACCGAAAACCAACACCTGACTGGCACCATTCGTTTAGGCGTTTCCGAAACCATTGTTTATACGTGGTTAGTCGAATATATCGAAAAGGTTCAACAAGAGTTCCCAAAAATTTCAGTAGAAATTGTGGTAGACCTGACGCCTAACTTACAAGAAGGTGTTCGCACAGGGGATTTAGACATGGCCTTTTTACTTGGACCAACTTTAGCTTTTGAATGTATTGAACAGACTTTATGTGACTTTGAACTAAGTTTCTTGGCATCACCTTCATTTAAAGGCGGGGTTGCGCAAATGTCATTTAAAACTTTAATGTCACATACCATTTTAACTTACCCCAAAATTACCTATCCCTATAAAGAATTGAAAGCCAGAATGAAAGAACAAGGAATTGATGAACCACTCTCAATTACTAGTTATTCATTAGCGACTTTATTGCGTTTAGCCGAGCAGGGCCTAGGCATTGCTGTTGTGCCGACTTTAACCGCTTTAAAAGAAATTACTGATGGCCGATTAGAAATTTTAAACACACCTATTCAGTTAAAGACGTTTCATTTCACTTCAATCTATATTCAAGGAAATGATGTTGCTTTGAAAGAAAAACTAACCGAAGTTGCAGTTAGGGTGTCGGAAAGTGCCATGAAAAGACTCAATGAACAAATTAAAAACTAGGCTGTTTTTGAATATCTTAAGTCACTATTTTTCTTGTTTTAAGAAGCTGTTTTTTATGTGAAATCATAAAAGCAGCTTATCTACATCGATAAGTAAAATTTATCCTTGTTTATAAGTAATTTAAAAATAAATAAAAATCAAAAACTTATAATTTTAACTTTATGTAAAAAGTCTTATTGTTCGTAGGGATTAGCTATGTTTTTATCTTAAATACAAGATTTGATCACCGATTGTGCTGATTGGGGAACAGGGAATCTTTGTCATTTTAAAGGATTAAAGAATATTGTTTGGGAAAAATGATGTTCTTGGTTCAACCTGAAAATAGCGTTGTTAAGCTCAAATGGATGAGGAACGCATTAATATGTCTTTACTGAAATCTTCTTTTTTATCAGATCGCCAATGGGCCATTGTAGCCTCGATCTTTATGATGGCGACCTCTGCAATGGGGCCAGGATTTTTAACCCAAACCGCTGTATTTACAGTCAAGTTAGGTGCAGCATTCGGCTTCGCAATTTTAGTTTCCATTCTGATTGATTATGTAGTTCAACAAAATATTTGGCGAGTGGTCACACTTACTCAAATGCGTGCATCAGACATTGCCAATAAAGCATTACCGGGTAGTGGTTATTTACTGGCGTTTCTGGTGATTTTGGGCGGTTTTTTCTTTAGTGTTGGTAACATTGCAGGTGCAGCTTTAGGTTTAAATGCGCTTTTTGGCCTAGACACAAAGTGGGGCGGTATTTTAAGTGGTGCGTTAGCCATTTTGATTTTTGCATCAAGAAAAGCAACGCTTGCCATGGATAAAAGTATGATCGTGTTGGGATTGCTTAAAATCCTCCTGATTATTATCGTTGCTGTCATTGTAATGCCTCCAGTTGGGCAAGCTGTACATCAAACCTTTGCTCCAGATCAGATCGACTTTGCCATTATTACCACCATTGTCGGCGGTACGGTTGGTGGCTATATCTGCTATGCGGGTGCCCATCGTTTACTTGATAAAGGTGCTGTTGGCCCTGAAAATATTGATGAAGTTGCTAAAGCTGCGACCAAGGGCATTATTGTTGTCGGCATCATGCGCTACGTATTGTTTTTAGCGTTTTTAGGTGTGGTGGTAAGCGGTGCAACGATTGATTTAGCCAGCCATGATGCCAATCCGGCAGCTCAAGCATTCCAATATGCAGCGGGTACATTTGGTTTTAAATTATTTGGCTTAATTTTCTGGGCAGCGGGTATTAGTAGCACTATTGGCGCAGCATATACTTCAGTGTCATTCTTTACTGCGTTTAAAAAGAACTTAACACCAAAACAAACCAACTATACGACCATTACCTTCATTGCATTGGCCTTATTGCTCTATGTGTTATTGGGTGCAACTCCAGCAGGTCTACTCATTTTTGTAGGTGGTTTTAACGGTTTGGTGTTGCCAATTGGTCTTACAATTTTTGTGTATGTTGCTGCGTGCCGTAAAGATTTAATGGGTAATTACAACTATCCAAAATGGTTGCTTATTTTGGGTGGATTAACATGTCTGTTGACGTGGTGGATGGGCTATATGTCATTTACGACAGTATTTAACTATTTGACCAAGCTTTAAGCCAGACTGCGTGAAGTGATAAAGGAATAATGCCATGTTTGTAGATTTAAATAGTGATTTGGGTGAAAGCTTTGGTTCATGGAAAATGGGTAATGATGATCAGATCTTACCTGTCGTGACCAGTGCCAATATTGCTTGTGGCTTCCATGCGGGCGACCCGCTCGGCATTTTAAAAACGGTTCGTAAAGCAGTTGAGCTTGGTGTGACCGTTGGTGCTCACGTGTCTTATCCAGACCTTGTGGGTTTTGGCCGCCGTAATATGGATTTGTCGCGTGACGAACTGATTGCCGATGTGCTTTACCAAATTTCTGCACTCGATGGCTTGGCTAAAGTGGCAGGCTCAAAAGTGCAATACGTTAAGCCGCATGGCGCGCTCTACAACACCATTGCCCATGACCAAGCTCAGGCAGCCGCAGTGATTGATGCGATTAAAATGTATAACCCTGAACTGGTTTTAGTAGCTTTGGCTGGATCAAACTTAGTGGAACAAGCACGAGCAGCTGGCTTAAAAGTTGTGTCTGAAGCATTTGCAGACCGCGCTTATAACAGCGATGGTTCATTGGTGTCTCGGCGTTTAGAAGGTGCGGTTTTACACGACTCGGCATTTGTTGCGAGCCGTGTGGTGTCTATGCTTAAAAATGGTGGGGTCGAGTCAATTGATGGTGTATTTACCCCAATTCAAGCCGACACCATTTGCCTACATGGCGATACCGACGGTGCATTAGAAATGTCAGCAGCCATTAAAGCCGAGCTTGTAAAAAACAATATTGAAATCCGCCCGTTTGTAAACAAAGCATAAGGATGAGCACAATGTATAAGGATATTAAAGTCGACCCAGCTCAACTTGAAGCCGCTTTAGATGCGCGTTTAAAAATTCGTGCAGGTTTTGATAAACCGACGGCAGGCATGGCCGCGGGCATGACGCAGGTCAACATGATTTCGGTGCCAAAAGAGTGGGCATATGACTTTTTACTCTATGCACATCGCAACCCGCAAAGCTGCCCAGTGCTTGATGTGCTCGAAGAAGGCATCTATGCAACTAAGCTTGCCGCAGACTCAGACATCCGAACCGACTTCCCACGTTATCGAATTTGGAAAGATGGCGAAATGGTTGATGAAGTAACCGATGCGAGCGAGATTTACAACGCCCATCCTGATTTGGTGACTTTCTTAATTGGCTGTAGTTTTTCGTTTGAAACCGCTTTGCAAGAAGCGGGTATTGAAGTTCGCCATATTCATGACGATACCAATGTACCAATGTATTTAAGCAATATTCAGTGCCAACCAGCAGGGCGTATTTCAGGAAACATGGTGGTTTCCATGCGACCAATTCCATCACATCAAATTAGTGAAGCGGTAAAAATTACATCACGTATGCCAAGCGTGCACGGTGCACCTGTACATATTGGTCACCCTGAAAGCTTGGGAATTTCGGATGTAAACAAGCCTGACTTTGGTGATGCTTCCCGTATTGAAGTAGGTGAAATTCCAGTGTTTTGGGCATGTGGGGTAACACCGCAAGCCGCCGTCATGAACTCGAGAATTCCTTTTGCGATTAGTCATGCACCAGGTCACATGTTTATTACCGACATTCCTGACCGCGCTTGGATTGGCTAATTGGACTAAAGAAGAATTAAAAGGATAAGCAAATGCGTTTTTTATCGGTAAACGCCGACTGTTTTCTGATTGAGCTTGCGAGCCTAGAGGAAACTTTGGCGTTATACAATAAATTGCAAAATACGCAATTGAATGGAATTAAAGATTTAGTCCCCGCTGCAAAAACAATTTTGGTTTTTTTCAACGAGATCGAAACCAACTTTAAAACGCTGGTTACTTCAATTCAGAGCCTCAAAGTTGATTCTGGATTTGAACGTAGCAGCCAAGAAGTGATTGTACCTATTCGTTACGACGGTGAAGACCTTGCGCAAGTTGCCGAGCTACAAGGTTTGTCTGTGGCTGATGTGATTAGAAAACATCACCAAAGCGTGTGGAATGTCGCTTTTATTGGTTTTGCGCCGGGTTTTGCTTATATGAGCAGTCCTGACAGACCTTTTACTGATATTCCACGTTTAACGGTTCCGCGTAAAAAAATACCGTCAGGCTCTTTGGGCTTGGCTGGAAAATACTCTGGTATTTACCCAAAAGACAGTCCGGGCGGTTGGCAGCTGATTGGTACTACATCAGAAAAAATGTGGGATTTAGGGCGTAAAAATCCTGCATTGCTGTTACCGGGCATGACTGTACATTTTGAAGATGTCACGCAGAACCCAACCACTGTAAGTGTACCGAAGCAAATCACGCGTACAGTTGAGCCGAAACAATCTCTGCCACTATTTACGATCACTGCGCCAAGTTTACAGATGCTTATTCAAGACGAAGGACGCTTAAACCAGACCAATATTGGTGTTGGCGTGGCTGGTGCAATGGATTTATCTGCCATGCATAGTGCTAACCGTATTGTGGGTAACCCAACCGATACACCCGTTATTGAAGTTTTAAATGGCGGTCTAAAAGCCAAAATGCAGCATGCGGGCGTTATTGCAGTTGCAGGTGCTATTTCAAACATCCGTGTGAAATTTGCTGATGGTCAAACCGCAGATTTTGCAAGCTATCAACCGATTGATTTGGATGAAGGTGATGAATTTCAAATTCAGCCACCAACAGCAGGCTTAAGAAACTATCTGGCCGTTCGCGGTGGTATAGACGTTGAACCTGTACTCAATAGTGCCTCATTTGACAGCTTGGCGGTGTTAGGGCCTGAACCTTTAAAGCTTGGAGATACCATTTACCAAGGACAGGTGAAGGCAGCCAACATTAGCGTAAATGAAGTGGGCAAAAGCGATTTGCCACGAGCTGGCGAAGTGGTCGAGTTAGATATTGTAATGGGACCACGCACAGACTGGTTTGAACAAGACAGTATTGAGCTGCTCTGTCAGCAAGAATGGCTGGTAACCAATGAAAGCAACCGGGTCGGGCTAAGACTTTCAGGTGCACAGCCTTTAACTCGCAAAATTACCCATGAACTGGAAAGTGAAGGCACTTGCATTGGCGCTTTGCAAATTCCACCGAGTGGGCAGCCCGTTTTATTTATGAATGATCACCCTTTAACGGGCGGATATCCAGTCATTGGCTCTGTTGCTAAACACCATTGGGACTTGGTGGCACAGATTCCAGCAGGTTGCCGCATCAAATTTAAAAAAATTGCCGAATTTACAGATTTTGAGAATGAATGATGAATACAGAAAAATTATTGATTGCTAACCGTGGTGAAATTGCCGTTCGTATTATTCATGCTTGCCGTGATATGGGAATTTCATCGGTCGCGTTATATGCAGATGACGATATTGGCAGCATGCATGTCGAACTTGCAGATGAAGCATGGGGCTTGGCTGGTGCAACTGCTAGCGAGACTTACCTGAATATTCCTGCGATTATTGAAGTTGCAAAGAAATCGAAAGCGACTATGGTGCATCCTGGTTACGGCTTTTTATCTGAGCGTGCTGAGTTTGCTCAAGCTGTGATTGATGCTGGCTTAAAATGGGTCGGGCCATCACCAAGCGCCATTGAAAAACTAGGTGATAAAATCGAAGCACGTAAAATTGCTGCTTCGGTCGGTGCGCCGTTAGTTCAAGGTACACAAGACCCACTTAATAATGCAGAGGAAGCTTTAGAATTTGCCAAGCAATATGGTTTACCGATTGCCATTAAAGCTGCATTTGGTGGTGGTGGTCGTGGCTTAAAAGTTGCGTGGAAACTCGAAGAAGTTCAAGAGCTTTATGAGTCGGCAGTACGAGAGGCAAAAGCTGCCTTTGGCCGTGGTGAATGTTTTGTCGAGCAATATCTTGATAAACCGCGCCATGTAGAAGCGCAAGTGATTGCTGACCAACATGGCAATATTGTGGTGCTTGGTACACGAGATTGTTCGTTGCAACGTCGTAACCAAAAGTTAGTCGAAGAAGCGCCTGCGCCATTTATTAGCGATGAGATTTACCAGCAAATTTTAACCTCGGCAAAAAACATTTGTCAGGCTGCAAACTATGTGGGTGCAGGAACAGTTGAATACTTACTAAGTCGTGACGGCAAGCTTTCATTCTTAGAAGTAAATACGCGTTTGCAAGTCGAACACCCAGTGACTGAAGAAACTTCAAAAGTCGATTTGGTGGTTGAGCAAATTCGTGTTGCACAGGGTCATGAGCTTTCTATTAAAGAAACACCAAAAGCACAAGGCCATGCGATTGAGTTTCGTATTAATGCTGAAGACCCAGCACGTGGTTTCATTCCTGCATTTGGTGTGTTGAGTTTATTTGAAGCACCATTTGGTAACGGTGTACGAGTCGACACAGGTGTTCGCACGGGTTCATTAGTGTCTAGCCATTTTGACTCACTTATGGCAAAACTGATTGTGACTGGTCCAACCCGTGAAATTGCAATTGCCCGAGCTAAACGTGCTTTGAAGCAATTTAAAATTGAAGGTGTGGCTTCTGTTTTAGATTTCCACCGCGCTGTACTCAATGAACCTGACTTTACCGATGAGTTTAATGTACACACGCGTTGGATCGAAAATGATTTTAAACAAGAGTTGAAACCGACTAAACGCGGCATTCCAAACCATCAACAACCAATGTTGCTCAGCTACATTGAAATTGATGGCAAGTTACACCGTTTAGGTTTACCTGCGGGCATGTTTGCACAAGGCTCAGCAACCGCAGTTCAAGCCCAAACCGCTGAACCAGAAGTGAGTGCCGAGCATTTACTTGCCCCAATTAATGGTGTGATTAGTGCTTGGAAAGTCGAAAATGGTGAGCACGTCACCGAAGGTCAAGTGGTTGCCATTATGGAAGCTATGAAAATGGAAGTGCAGGTACTGGCGCATCGCAGTGGGGTTATTCAGATTAGTGCAGAGAAGGGCGCAACCTGTCATGCAGAAACTGTGATTGGTAGCATTAATTAAGTTTTGAATAAATGATTTGACCTGATTTTGTTTTTAGTTTGATCGGGTCAAATCAATTGCTTATTTATTAACTCAGTCAGCTATTTTCATAGTACTCGTTAACCATTTTCAACTTGAAAGCCAGAAAGGGTTATGAGATATTTCGCCCTGTTTGGTGATATCAAAATTAATCACTGTATTGAAAGCTCGCCTATGCGAGCTTTAATTTTTAGCCCAGTTTAAGCATTTCTCACTTAATGAGCTGGCTGCATAAAAAAATTGAGAATTTATCATCCATTTTAAAGGCTAATTGAAGAACGCGAATGAAAATTCTACCTTCATCTGAATATGATCAAATTCTAAAATACAGTGTCTATTGGCTCGTCATTTCGATTGTGATTGGAGTCGTGGCAGGGTTAGCCTCGACTTTAATTTTTGTGGCCTTTGATATTTCAAACAAAGTCCGAAGTCTGCATCACTGGCTCATCTATTTCTTACCTTTTATTGGGTTTGGCATTGGTTATCTCATTAAAAAATATGGTTCACCGATTGAACGGGGAACACATTTACTCATAGATGAAATTCACCAGCCTAAGTCCTTTATTCCTAAACGAATGAGCCCCATCATTTTTATCACCTCAATTTTGACGCAGTTGTTTGGTGGTTCGGCAGGGCGTGAAGCACCAGCGGTTCAGCTTTCGGGTGCTTTAATTGACCACTTAAGCCATATATTAAAAATCTCGGAAGACAACCGAAAAATCTGTTTAATCGCGAGTATTGGTGCTGGCTTTGCAGGGGTGTTTGGCTTACCTCTGGCAGGTGCAATCTATGGTTTGGAAATTACAGCTTTAGGTAACTTAAGATATTCAGCCATTTTCCCATGTTTTGTGTCGGCGCTTATTGCATCGACCATTCCTGAGCTATTCGATATTGTTCATCCGCATATTTATTATGTCATTAGTGAGTTTCCAGCCATTCATTTTGGCACGCTCATGAGTTTAATTGCGGCAGGGTTAGTTTTTGGTTTAGCTGCACGTTTCTTTATTGCTGCCATTCATTTGGCGAGTGATGTCTTTTATAAATACATTCGCTACTTACCATTAAGAACAATGGTAGGTGGTATTGTGATTATGCTACTTACGTTGTTTACCGCGCATCAGCAATACAATGGTTTGGGTACAGATAAAATCATTGCATCTTTTTATGTGCCGATTGAGTTTTACGACTTTTTTAACAAGACCGTTTTTACTGCCATCACTCTAGGTTCAGGTTTTAAAGGTGGCGAAATTACGCCGTTGTTCTATGTTGGCGCGACATTAGGTAATGCTTTAGGGGCGGTTTTAAATCTACCAATTTCATTGCTTGCAGGCTTAGGCTTGGTGAGTCTGTTTTCAGGGGCGAGTAAGGCACCATTAACGTCTATTATTTTAGCTGTTGAGCTATTTGGAATGAATGTTGCCACGTATGCGATTATTACTTGTTTGTTGGCAGCGCTATTTTCTGGAAATTGTGGGTTATATCGCCGTAAAAAGTTGATGGATTAGAGGGGGGAATTATAGATGGAATTTTTGTTTAGTTGGGGGGCAGATGAGGTATAAGAATTTTTTATATAAATAGATAATTAATATAAAATTTTAGCATTTAATTTTTCTTAAAGTTATAGGCCGCTCAATAGTGTCTATAAGATAAGGTATTAATTAATTATTTGGTTCTTTTTGTAGCGCTTAAGCAGTATTTTGGTGCACATAGCACATCTAATGAGCTTAAAAAATAAATAATTAAAATAAATATATTAAAATTTATTATTTGTGAAATTGGCATATTAAATGCTTTAAATAACTAATTTTAAAAAAATGAGAAAATGAGAAATGAGAAAAATTATTTTGATTGTGGGATGTTTTGTTTTCTTAGTAGCATGTAGTCATGATCCCATTGAGAAAGTATTAGATGATAGTGAAGATATTCCAAAAGAAGATAAGGATAGGTCAATAGATTGGTATAAAACAAGGCCTAATGTTAGTATGGAAATAGAATTAGCCTGTGATAGTAATACTACTAAGTATTTTAAAAGATCAGATTGTATTAATGCTAAAAGTGCTTTGAACTTAATTTTGATTGAATCAAATGCAGATTTAAGTAACAACTTAAGATTAAATTTAGATCGTCAATACTTAAAAGAAAATAACCTTAAATAGAAAGAGATTTATTATGAAAAAAATATTCTTTAAATCAAATATATTAAATTTTTTATATGCTTTCTTTATCTTCATATTAAGTAGTAGTTTCTATTGCTCTGCTGGAATGTTGGTGGCAGATAATAACTCTTATATTTCATATGATAATAATATTAAGTCTTGCACAGTAGGATACAATCTTCTTTCAGGGCAAATTTCTTATAAGAAAAATCTTGTTTCAGGTGCTCTTCCTTATACTCTTTCTTATCGTAAAGCTACTCGTTATCAAATATTAGATGAAGAGGATGCTATAGGTGCTGACTCATGGTCAGATAATTATGATGGGTTTGTAAATGTCTATTATGGAACATATTTTACGGCTGGTCTACATTTGTCTGTACCTATTACTAATTATGTAATTAAATTGCCAAATGATAGTCATCGTTATTACTTTAAAGAGGGGCCTACAAATATTAAAGAAGTAGGTTATCCAGAACCCTATGTTAATGAGATAAATAGAGGCTTATATCGAATTTATACAACATCAGAACCACCAGCTTCTGGATTACCTGGAAGAGATGCATCTAGTGGTTATGGTTCAACTGACTATGGTGAAATTAAATTTATAGTTGGCTCTAATTCCATGACAGTTATTCGAAATGGGATTACATATAATGCTACTGTTTCAAAATCAGTCAATAGAGAACTTTTATTTAGGTTTACTAAAATTACTTATCCAGATGGAAGAACTATTAACCTAACCTACGATAGTAATTTAAATTTAAATACGGTAGCTGATAATAAGAGTAATAAACTTACTTTAACTAGAAATGGTTCACAGGTTTCTTCTGTACTATTTAGTGGAGGTGCCTTAGGTGATACTCAGCAATATGATTTAACTTACTCTTCAGTAGTGGCAGGTTCTACAAGTTACCCACAACTATCTCAAATGAAAAATACTAAAACAGGGGTTAAAGAAAGTTATACCTATGACTCCACTTTATCATTGCCACACTACGAGGCTGCAAAAACAAATAATATTTCTAATCCAGAAGTAACAGCTCAAAGGCCTGTATTAAAAACAGTAATTGATAATTTAAATCAGGTTGTACAAACATGGAAAGTTGAATATCCAAGCTATACCTATGACCCTTTATATAAACAGCTTAGTGCAACTAAAGTTATATTAAGATCATTTCTTGGAGAAGAAACTGGAAATACTTCTTTTGATACATCAACTACATATGACGACGGATATACTGATAGTAAAATTTCTAGCAATTTTCAATTGACTACAAATCAAGTTGCAAATTCAGTTATTAATACAACAAGCCCAGATTATTCGAAAACAAATGTGGATGTATCAGGATATCCATGTTTAACAACAAAAGATAATAGGCCAATTAAGTCAATAATTTATGCACCTGCTGATATCCGACCAATGCAGATTACTGATCAAAATAGTAATATTACAACTTATGCATACGATAATTTAAATCGTATTTTGGAAATCATAGAAGCATCAGGGTCAACATTAAGTAGGAAAACCACATATATATACGGTACTTTATTAAATGGAGCTACTAACCCATTTAATATTCCTGTTAAGATTCAAAGAGGGAATCTTACAACAGATAATGTTATAAATGATAAAGGACAGATTACTCAGCAGAGTCTGTCCTCTACACAGACAGGTAGCACGACAAAAGTAACCACATACACGTATTATTCTGATAGCTCAAAACCTAATAATGGATTGTTAAGTAGCGAAGATGGTCCACGTTCTGGTACTACTGATAAGATTAGTTATACTTATGATAATTATGGGAATTTATCTGGAGTTTCGAGCGTTGTAAATGGCGCGACTAGAACTACTCAATATGTTGGCTATAATTCGTTTGGACAACCTGAAAGGATTGTCTACCCAAATGGAATGGTTCAAAAATATGTTTATAATACCGATGGAACGTTGAGTAGCGTTGTTTTGGGGAGTGGTTCTACCTCTGGTGTTGTTACTGGTCTAAATACCACATATACATATGATACTTTGGGACAGTTGATCAAAATAATTAATCCCGATGGACAAGTAACTAGTTATAATTATGATAATTTGGGGCGTTTGATAAAGATAAACAACCCTGATGGAAGTGTGAATACAAAAACTTATTTTAATAATAACGTTGTAAGCAGTGATGAGCTGAAAGATAGTATATTAACGACAATATATAAAGGGATATACCGGAGTCTCGATGCAAATGGGAGAGTTGCTAAATTACAAATAGGGTCTGATACTACATCAAACTGGAGAACACTAAATTATGATGCGAATGGTAATATAGTTCAAATAAAGACAGCTTCTGGAATCTCTGAAAGCTGGAGTTATGATGCATTAAATAGAATGACGAGTCATACGGATGGTACAAATAATATTGATACTAAAACTTATGACGCTTTAGATAATACAATTACAGCTATGGATGCAATAGATTCAGGTACGAACCTTTATACATATCGTAATAGTAGTATTCTTACTAAAGAAATAAATAAAGATTATGGTACCAAAAGTTATACTTATAATGAAGCGGATCAATTGACTCAAAGTTTACATGGTAATCGCAAATGTGATTATTCAAATATTGATGAAGTTGGAAGAAATAAAACTGTCCTGTGTCAAAACAGTACTTCTAATACATCTGATATGCTTAGTTATGATGATACTTATACATTCGATTCAAGCCGTTTTGATCGCTTAGATAAAATTACATCAAATAAAAGTTACGGTGTAGATAATAGCTATGGATACGACCTTTATGATCGTGTGACGAGCAAATCTCAAATAAATAAAGCCTTATCGGCTTGGGGGGCAAGTGCAAATACTCTTACTACAGGTTATACATGGAGTAATGGAAATAAACTAACAAGTCTCACTTTACCTTCAGGTCGTAAATTAATTTATAACTACGACTTAGCTTTAAAGGGACAAATAACAGGGATTAATCTTGATGGATCTGCTGTTATAAGTAATGTGAGTTATGATGCCGCAGGACAAATGACAGGCTGGACTTGGGGGGGGAATGCTGGTAGCTATACATGGACATATAACACCTCGAAAAATGGTGTAGTCAAACAAATTATAAATAAGTCGAGTACTGGAGCAATTACCTATAGCTTGAATTATGGATTTGACAAAGATGGGCGAATTACAAGCGTTAGTCGAAATAACAATCTGAATGATACTTATAGTTATGATAATACTAATAGATTGGTTACTGAAAGTCGCGCAAATGGTTCAACTGCTGTATATAGCATTGCATATACTTATGACAAAAATGGTAATCGTTTAACATTAAGAGCATCAGGTAATCATTTACAGCCCGCAGCAACGGTGGATTATGGTTATACAGGCAATAAGTTGACATCATTAACCAAAAACGGCACTGCTCAATCTATGAATTATACGGCAAATGCTGAACTTTATATTGGTTCGACTGTACCAAGCTATGATTATGCTGGACGTCGTCGTGGTGAAGGAACTGCTACAACGATTAATCGTTATATGAGTTATAACGCCTATAACGAAAGGACTTTGACAAGCCTTGCAAGTGGTTGGGTAAATAACACTTCCCAGTTTATTTATGATGAACAAAATCATCTTGTAGGTGAATATACATCATCTGGTTCCCCTATTGTGGAGTATGTTTGGTTAGGCGATAAGCCTATTGTAGCCATTTATGGCAGTGGTTCAGCTACAAAGATTTACTATATCGTCACTGACATACAAAATACTCCGCGTCGTTTAGTTGATACTAGCGGGAATGTTGCTTGGAGTTGGGACAGTACTGCTTTTGGTTTAGGTAGCCCAACAGGCAATGTTACATTTAATTTACGGTTTCCAGGACAGTATTTTGACGCTGCAACTGGCCAATTTTATAACCATCGTCGTTTTTATAGTCCTGAGTTAGGGCGCTATATGGAACCCGATCCAATTGGATTAGTTGGTGGATTAAATCCTTATACTTATGCCTTAAGTAATCCAATAATGTATGTTGATATGACAGGTGAGAATCCAGTTATGTTAATAGGAGCAATTGTTGGCGGTGCTATTGGTGGTGGAATGAATATTGCTGGACAGTTATTTAGTATGTCCACAAATCAGTCAAATTCTTTTAATTGGAAATCATTAGGTGTAGCCACTCTAGGTGGAGCAATTACTGGTGCACTAGCACCTCTGGCAACGACTGGAATTGCTGCTGCTGGCTTAGGTTCATTAAGTGGTATGGGGCAATATGCTGCTGGTCAATATGTAGATAATTTGCCAATTACTACTACTGGGGTAATAAGTTCTGGAATAATTGGTATGGTGACAGGTGGTCTAAGCAGAGGTTTAACTACTAGAGATCTTAAGTATCCTACAGACACAAGTGGCCTTTATATTCCTCAAGCAGAAGCCTTGAGGGTCAATAATAATAAGTTGGTAAATCAAATGTATAATGATAGAGAGTTATTACGTTCAGCTGTTATTTCATTTTTTGGTGAGGGATCAGCACAATCAACAAAATATATAGAACAGAGAAATAATAATAATTTACTCGGTAGTGTGAGAGATTATCAATGGGCTGAATTTTATGCGAGTAACCTTAGTTGGACAATAAGTGCTATATATCCTGATGGATCCTCAATAAGTTGGTCTTGTACTAGAAATTGTATACTACCTATCTAATTTTTAGAGAGTGCTTTTATATAAAAGCACTCTCTAATATTCAATTAATTGTTAGTTTAGAGCAGGATAAAATTTTCAAGATAGGGGTAATTAAACTGTGTCAATATTTATTATAATACTTACTTTTTTTGTGGGTTCACTTGTTGGCCGATATACTATATTTTTAATTGAAAAGTCTTTATCTATTTTTTTATATGTTGTTAATAAATTTTTGAACAAATATTTTGTTCTTTTATTATCAATTATTTTTTGCTTTCTCTTTTTCTCTATTTATTTAACAGGAGGATTGATGTTGTGGCACGCTCTTAGTGGTGGAATAACAGAACTAGGTAAGCTTATATATTTTATGGGATGGGTAGTCGGAGCAATATTTTTTGGATTTCATCCAGAAAATAATAAATTTTAAAATTTAATTGTATTAATAATTGTAGAGATCGGAAATGATACTTTTAATATTCCCATTTCTTTTTAATGATCTATTTTAAAGCAAATGTCATTTCACACGCTTGACGCCAACAAGTGCGAATACTATCCTTTGCGTGCTGGCCACATTGCCAGTTGGTTTTAGCAGACCATCAGCCAAAGTACACGAAAAAGTAGTAACTTTTTTGTGGAAATCCCTGCGTGCCCCCTCTGCGGCGGAACGGGAGGGGGACACCTTCGGGTGTGCTGGATTCTTTGGCTCCAGTCTGCTAACCCTCTTTCGTTTCGCCACCATTATTTAGCAGTAATGCGGTGAAACTTCTTTATAGCCAAAGGAGTCCGCTATGCGTACTAATTCTTCTCAATTTTTGGCCTTTGCCAAACTCTTTCTATCCATACCGCCAAACTGGTCTTTAAAACGCTCTAACCGTTTGTAGGTTTTCTACGACTTTAAATCGTTACGACTAAAAAATCATAGTAACAATAAAACCGAGATAGGCGAGCACACCTTTTTTGTGCCGCTTTTGCATGCCTGTTTTTAGCACTCATTTTAAGAGTGACGGCATTTCTATCTCTTTTAGATACAACAAAAAATTATTTTAAGCGGTATACATGAAAAATTTAGAATCTTCATTTAGAGCACTGCGCGTGCTTCACATAGCAAAAGATCTATTTAATCAGGATGGTTTTAATAAAGTCGGTGTCGACCGAATTATTGCAGAAGCCAAAATTCCCAAAGCGACTTTCTATAACGACTTTCATTCAAAAGCACGACTCATCGAGATGTGTCTCACTTTTCAAAAAGATGCGCTCAAAGTAAAAGTGTTTTCAATTCTCAAATCTTACCGTGAAGAAATGGTGCTTGATAAACTCAAACAGATTTACCTTCTTCATGCCGATTTAAATGGCTTTTATCGTTTACCCTTTAAAGCAATTTTTGAAATTGAAAAGCTCTACCCAAAGGCCTACAGCGTGATTATTGAATATAGAACTTGGCTAATCAACGAAATTTATAAACTGCTTTTAACTATCAAAACTACGGCTTCAATGAAAGATGCCCACATGTTTTTGTTTGTGATTGATGGGGCAATGGTGCAGCTTTTAAGTAAAAACAGTGTAGATGAGCGAGACAAGCTACTTGAATATTTTTTCATAATGCTGTCTTAGCGATAAATTCAAACACATTCTAAAAGGAAAAAAGCCCGTAACTGGGCTTTTCATTTATTCGAGTTCAAGCTGATCGTCATCTTTAGTGACTTTGATTTTCAACTTTTTATATTTACGTTTGTTGGGATCTAAAGCAGAATTTGACACTTCATCAGCAAACTTTGGATTTTGCATGAGTTTTGCATAGGCTCTGTAACCTATGCGAATTCGGGTAGGTGGACAATCTGTTCTTTTGGAATAATATTCAATAAGTGAATTTAATTCCTTTAACAAACTTTGATGTTCCATTGGATTGATTATTTTCTATTAATTAGTAAGTTATTTTTAGCATACTAAACTTTAGAAATTTTCTAAAGATCCAGTTCATATACATTACATTTATTAAATGCGATTTGAATTGCAATAATTTTATAGATGGTGATTTATTTTGCTTTTTATATAATGTTTTTGTTTTCTTTTTAATCAAACAGTCATAATTAACGGTTAAATTAATTTTAGAAAAAGAAAATAGATAGAAGATTGCCACGAACAATAACGATTTAAGCAATTTTCTCAAACTGTAGTATTCAGCTGACTTTAACGAGTCGGCTTTTGTTTTTGTGGTTAGGTTTTTAAATTTCCTATTTATAGAAATTGATGCGGCAGTTCATCCATACATCTACTTAAAAATAAAAGCCCGATAAAGGGCTTTTATTTTGATATGTTTTGATTAAAACTTAAGTTTTTTAAGCCCACGGCTCACACCATTTTGTAAGGCTGCCTTAATAATTGGACCAATAAAAGGAACGCGACCTTTAAAGCTAATGGTGTATTCCAAACGGGTACGGTTATTTCCCAAGTCAGTAAATTTCATTACACCACGGTGACCCTTAATTGGACTAATGCCGCTCGTGATTGCATATTCGATAAGTTCATTTTCTTTGTAGACTAAATTTGTTTCTACAAATGAAGGGGTGAGTGGAATAGACATTTTACGAGCAGAGCCAACACCATTGCGGGCGTCTTTTCCGTTGCTAATACGAGTCACTTTAGCCGGAGCGAAAAGTTTGCTTAGGTTTTCATGCTCACTTAAGGTTGCAAAGACCTTGTCTACGGGTGCATCAAATTCTTGTACGATGTTGATTTTTTGAGTTTTTAACATCTTATTCCCTCTGAAAATATTTTGACATGGACGATTGTCAGAATTTGGATGTTAGCACGCTTTTGGTGGTGGGGGAATTCTAATTCGTCGGAGTTATCTTAAGTCCGAAAAAAGCACTGCGATAAATCTACAATGCTTTTTGGTCTTTTCTTAATTTTTTAAATAAGGGCTGAATCACAGACCAGTTGGTTGAAACCCAGCAAATAAAAGAACCAGCCGTTACCATTGCTGTTCCTTGCCAAAAGCTCATCGATAATTGAGTTTGTAAAACAAACATTGCCAAAATGGACGAGATAATTGGGGTGAAATAAGAAGCCACCACAAGTATGGTAATGTTTCCATGAATGATGCCAATGTTCCAAGCAGCATAGCCAAAACCCATGGCAGCGGATGCAACTAAAAGGGTGATGACTGCTGGAATATCGATTGATGGAATAGCGAATTGCCCAAATACAAGCAGCTTGAGCCAGAGAGTGAGCGCGACACCAACAAAGAAAATGGAAATTGGATTTTGCCCATTACTCATTTTTTTTGTGAGTACACAATAAAAAGCCCAAATGATGGCACCTGTAAATGCCAAAATATAGCTCAGTGGGTTGCTGTGAAAATTATCGACAATACTATTTAGACTAAAATCACCATTTCCAGTTTGAATAAAAATAATGCCAGAAATTGAAATAAGTAAGCCGAGAATAATAAGAAAATTAAACTTTAATTCCTTAAAAATCACGAAAGCCAAAACCGTTAAACTCGGCCACAGATAGTTAACAATACTAATTTCTATTGCTTGTCGCGCTGTCTGAGAATAAGCAATCGCAAATGAAAAACATACCTCATACGCGACAAATAGAATTGTGCCAAATATTAAGTATTTTTTAGAGATCTGTTTAAAGTCTGGGACTTTGAAAATGGCCAGTAACAGTAGCGCACTTAAAGAATAAATAAGCGTAACACCTAGCTCAGGTCCAAGGGCGGCGCTGACTTGTTTCATCAGACCGACCAGAGATGCCCACATGAGAATGGCACTTAAACCAATCAATGTTGCTAGATTTTTTGACATAAAATTCAGTAAATAACGGTTAAAAAATGGTAAAAGATTAAGTTGTACTAATGAAAGGATTCAATTTTCAAGCTAAGGAATATAGGACAAATTATATAAAATATAAACAATTAAATTTATTGATTGGTTGAATCTGCTATGTTTATTTAGCATTCAATTGAGTAAAGAAATTTCGAATAAAACAACATTTTTACGAGGAAAATATGGAAGTCATTAAAACGGTTGGTGTTGTTGGAGCAGGTGTAATAGGTGCGAGTTGGACGGCCTTATTTTTATATAAAGGATTTAAAGTTAAGGTTTACGACCCATATCCTATAGATGAAGCGGTCTTTAAAAATAGAATATCTGCAAATTTAAATGATTTATTGGCTTTAGATCAAAACGCTGAACACACCCATTCCTTATCAGATGTGCTACTTCATCTGGAAATTTTTAATCATTTAAAAGATGCAGTTTCAGACGTAGATTTTATTCAAGAAAATGCCCCTGAACGTCTCGATGTAAAACAACAGTTATATCAAGAAATCACAGCATATTGCCCTCAACATACTCTTATTGCTTCAAGTTCATCGGGCTTAAAAGTGTCTGACTTTCAAAAAGAGGCGCAACATCCAGAACGTATTTTATTAGGTCATCCTTTTAATCCGCCTCATCTCTTACCTTTGGTCGAGATCGTTGGCGGTAATTTGACAGATCCTCAAATTTTAAAACAGGCTTCTGAGTTCTATAAACAGCTGGGCAAAAACCCAATCATTTTAAATAAAGAAGTAAAAGGGCATGTCGCAAACCGTTTGCAGGCTGCGCTATGGCGAGAAGCTTTTTCATTGGTTGAACAAGGCGTGTGCTCTGCCGAAGATGTCGATGTCGCGATTACCAGTGGGCCGGGTTTAAGATGGGCGCTATTTGGTCCCTACATTAATATGCAGCTTGCCAACCAAAAGGGTTTTAAAGAGGCAATTCATCATTTAGGCCCACCAATGACAGAATGGTGGAACGATATGCAAGCATTTCAACATTCAGACGAGACAACAGAGTTGTTAGAAGCAGAAACCAATCAGCTTTTAACCCAATATAAGGATATCGACTTATATCAAACCAGAGATAAAGGCTTGGTCGATATCTTAAAGCTCAGACAGCAACTTAAGTTAGATTAATTCAAATTTTTAAGACAAAGCCAATCATTTTATTTCAGAGATGATTGGCTTTTTTGTTGGGGCAAATAATAAAAAACCCCCTAGCTGAAACAATCCTATATTCATTAAATGTTACTGAAATCTCTGTCGCGTTGCATTTGAACTATATGCCTTACGTGAAGAGTAAGAATCGTTGCAAACCGTAAAGAAAGCCTCCTCATAATCAAAGGACATCACAGAAAATAGAGGAATATAAAATGCGCGCTCTTACTTACCACGGTGCAGAAGATGTTCGAGTAGAAACAGTAGCAGACCCTATTATTCAAGAACCGGATGACATTATTTTACGCGTGACTGCCACAGCGATATGTGGCTCTGATTTACATTTATATCGAGGCAAAATCCCTAGAACCGAACAGGGTGATATCTTTGGGCATGAATTTATGGGGGTGGTTGAAGAGGTCGGTCCAGCTGTCACCGCAGTGAAAAAGGGTGATCGAGTGATTGTTCCTTTTGTGATTGCCTGTGGTGAATGTTTCTTTTGCCAACTTGACCTAACTGCTGCATGTGAAACCACCAATACAGGGCGCGGCGCAATTATTAATAAAAAACAAATTCCACCAGGTGCAGCTTTATTTGGCTATAGTCATCTTTACGGCGGTATACCGGGTGGGCAAGCGGAATATGTGCGTGTGCCAAAAGCCAATAAAGGCCCTTTTAAAGTGCCAACTTCACTGTCAGATGAAAAAGTACTTTTCTTGACTGATATTTTACCGACTGCTTGGCAAGCCGTGACTAATGCCCAAGTGAAACGTGGTTCGACCGTTGCAATTTATGGTGCTGGACCAGTCGGACTGTTAAGTGCTGCTTGCGCTAAGATGCTCGGCGCAGAAAAGATATTTATGGTCGATCACAATGTCTATCGATTGAACTATGCAGCGGCAACATACGGTGCCATTCCAGTTAATTTTGATGAAGTCGATGCGGCCGAATTTATTATTCAACATACCGACAATTACCGCGGTGTCGATGCTGTGATTGATGCGATTGGCTTCGAGGCAAAAGGCAGTGTGATTGAAACTGTCCTAACTAATTTAAAGCTTGAAGGTTCAAGTGGTGCAGCGCTTCGTCAATGTATTGCCGCAGTTCGTCGTGGTGGTGTAGTCAGCGTACCGGGTGTATATGCAGGCCCAATTCATGGCTTCTTATTTGGCGATGCTTTTGATAAAGGGCTGACTTTTAAAATGGGCCAAACCCATGTGCATCAATATTTGCCGCAACTCTTGGAATTGATTGAGCGTGGTGATTTGTCACCTGAAACGATTATTACCCATCGAATGAAATTAGAAGATGCCGCAGAGGGATATCGCATTTTTAATGAAAGAGAAGAGGACTGCCGTAAGGTAATTCTGCTTCCTTAAGATTCTCAATCTTCTAATTTAGTTTTAAGCCTCTTAGTGAAAGGGGCTTTTTTATTTTCAAGATGCACAATTTTCAGTGCAGTTTTTTATTTTGAACTCAAATTGCACCTAAACGGCCCAAGTTTAGTATTACTTTTAACCAAAATCGTAATACTAAGCTGGCATGTCCTTTGCATAGTCATAAACAATCAAAAGTGATCTAGGGTTCCGATACTTCACGTATGACTGGACCGAGAGTTCACGGTTCCTAGCGAACTACACGGAGGGATAAAAGCCCGGGAGGAAGTCTAAAACTATCCGACAGGAGTAGCTATGAACACTGCAAGTTATCATAACAATCAGGCGATTTGGACTGAACTTTTACCCGGCGGACATCACTGGTCGGGTCGTATTCAAAAAGGAACTATTCTTAGATTTACATCGCTTGGCGCTCAGGCAAATGTTTCTTTGTTTTGTGTAAATGCTGCCGATGTGCTTGAACGTTTTAACATGCCCGACAGTTTAAAAGGGCAACATACTGCCTATTTAAAAGCTTCCAATGTATTGTACTCAGACCTAGGCCGTGTGATGGCTTCCATTGTTCATGACGATCATGGTTGGAATGATGCGCTTTGTAGCCCAAGCCGACCTGAGCAAATTGAAAAGCAATTCGGTGAGCGTACATTTCAAGATGCCCGCAATGATATGTACCAAAATGGCTTAGACAGCTTACTCATTGAAATGTGTAAATACGGACTTGCCAGCCAAGACCTGAGTGCCGCCGTTAACCTATTTTCTAAAGTTGTGCCAGATGAAAACGGCGCCTTGTCATATGTCAGTTCTGACAACACCGATCAAAGCATTGAACTGCGCTTTGAAATGGACTGCTTAATATTTTTATCTGCTGCACCGCATGGTTTAGACACCAGCCCAATCTATCAACCTGCTGATATTCAACTCAGTCTATTTAAAGCCAACTCTCTAACAGACAGCGATATTTGTCGTGATGCATGTTCGCAAAATCAGCGTGCCTTTCAAAACACAGCCCGCTACTACGCGCTTAGCAATATTTAAATCAGGAGAAGCATCATGACAGTTTTACAATCATTTGAAAAAGCAGTTTTAAATGAAGTTTGTCCTGCGGGTGAAGCGTGGATGTGCGAGGTTAAAAAGGGCCAATATTTTCGAATTATTGATCTTGAGGGAAACCAAGCGGTCGATACTTTGTTTATGAGCGCCGAAAACCCAACTGAGCGTTATAGCGCAATGGATACTTTGGCCATCAACCAACAAATCTATTTAGAAAAGGGCACCAAGCTCTACAGTAACTTTGGCCGTCCAATTGCGGTTATTCATGATGATAACTGCGGTCGCCATGACACCATTGGCGGTGCCTGTTCATGTGAAAGTAATACGGTTCGTTATGCACATGAAACGTATCCTATGCATAGTTGCCGTAACAACTTTATGTATGCCTTGGCAAAACACCCAATTGCAAAAAAGCATGGCTTAAATGTCCGTCACATCGGTCCAAATATTAACTTTTTTATGAATGTACCTGTTACGCCAGACGGTCAGCTTAAATTTGATGATGGAATTTCAGGGCCGGGTAAATACGTAGAAGTTCGGGCAGAAATGGATTTGATTGTTTTAATTTCCAATTGTCCTCAGCTCAATAACCCATGTAACGCCTATAACCCAACCAAAATTCAACTGGTTGTCCGTGAAGCGGAAGGGGTGTAAGCATGTTTAAAAAAGTTCTAATTGCCAACCGTGGTGCAATTGCCTGTCGCGTGATTCGCACCCTTAAGAAACTCGGGATCGCTTCGGTGGCTGTTTACTCCGAAGCCGACCGTGATTCATTACATGTGACTTTGGCCGATGAAGCTTTCTTGATCGGACCTGCACCTGCGCACCAAAGTTATTTAAATATTGAAAAAATCCTTGAGGTTGCAAAACAGTCGGGAGCTGAAGCCATTCATCCCGGTTATGGTTTTTTGTCTGAAAATGCCGAGTTTTGTGATCTGTGCGAAAGCCAAGGCATCGCTTTTATTGGGCCAACTTCAAGTCAAATGCTCGATTTTGGTTTAAAACATACAGCACGTGAACTCGCTATTAAAAGCAATGTGCCTTTACTTCCGGGCAGTTCACTACTTGCCGATGAAGCCGAGGCCTTGTTTGAGGCTGCCCGTATTGGTTATCCGGTCATGCTGAAAAGTACCGCGGGTGGTGGTGGTATTGGCATGCGTCTGGTCTGGAACGAAACCGAGTTAAAAGATGCCTACCAAACTGTATCTTATTTAGCGCAGGTCAATTTTAAAGACGCAGGATTGTATTTAGAAAAATTTGTACAACATGCACGCCATATTGAAGTGCAAATTTTTGGTGATGGGAAAGGGCAAGTTCTAGCCTTGGGTGAGCGTGATTGTTCGGTGCAACGCCGTAATCAAAAGGTGATTGAAGAAACACCTGCGCCACACCTAAATGAACAGCAACGTGACTACCTTCAAAAAGTTGCGATTCAACTGATGCAGTCGGTGCACTATCGTTCGGCAGGCACAGTTGAGTTTGTCATGGACACCGAAACCCAAGAGTTTTATTTCTTAGAAGTGAACACGCGTTTGCAAGTCGAGCACGGCGTGACTGAACAAGTGTTTGGTGTCGACTTGGTCGAGTGGATGGTTACATTGGCAAGTGGCGATTGGTCTGCACCAACAGAAAAGTTAGAGCCAACAGGACATTCCATTCAGGTTCGTCTTTATGCCGAAGACCCGATTAAACAGTTCCAGCCGAGTGCAGGCTTACTCACACATGTTAAATTTGACCCACAAACACGAGTCGAAACATGGGTAGAAACAGGTTCAACGGTGTCGTCTTTTTATGACCCAATGATTGCTAAAATCATTGTGACTGCTGCAACACGGGATCAAGCCATACAGGCAATGAGTGCTAGTCTTGCCAACACGCAAGTGGCAGGCATTGAAACCAATCTGGAATATTTGCAAAACATTATTGCTTGCGATGTGTTTGCTTTAGGTACTCAAACCACTCGTTTTTTAAATACATTTGAATGGAAAACTCAAAAAATTGAGGTATTGCAAGCTGGTATTCAAACCGCCATTCAAGACGTAACAGGTCGGTTAGGTTATTGGGATGTTGGTGTGCCGCCATCAGGTGCGATCGATCCACTTAGTTTAACTGTGGCAAACCAGCTTTTAGCCAATGAACCAAATACGGCAGGGCTTGAATGTACCTTGCAAGGGCCAACTTTAAAGTTTCACTGCGACAGCCAAATTGTGATTACGGGCGGTGATATGCCTTCAAAACTTGATGGTGAACTGGTACCGATGTGGCAAACCATCAATGTGAAAAAAGGCCAGATTTTAAAATGTGGACTTATCCGTTCAGGTTGCCGTAGTTATATAGGTGTGAAAGGTGGTTTCGATGTTCCTGACTATTTAGGATCACAGGCGACTTTCACTTTAGGACAGTTTGGTGGGCACGCAGGCCGTAATTTATTAATTGGTGATATGCTGCCAATTACTGAATATTCCGCTCAATCGACCACCGCTTTAGCTCAAGCACAAATTCCTAGCTTTACCCAAAACTGGGAAATTGCAGTCATGTATGGTCCACATGGCGCACCAGATTTTTTCACCAAACAAGATATTGATACATTCTTTGCCAATGAGTTCGAAATTCACTACAACTCAAGCCGCACAGGCATTCGTTTAATTGGGCCAAAACCTGAGTGGGCACGTGAAGATGGTGGCGAGGCAGGCTTACATCCTTCCAATATTCACGACAATGCTTATGCGATTGGGGCAATTGATTTTACGGGCGATATGCCAATTATTTTGGGTCCAGATGGTCCAAGCTTAGGTGGCTTTGTCTGTCCTGCGGTAGTGATTCATTCCGAGCTTTGGAAAATTGGACAACTTAAAGCAGGCGATAAGGTCAAATTTGTACCTGTAAGTTATGCGCAAGCGAAAGCACTCGATCAAAAATATCATCAAAGCTTAACCACGGCTGATACGACTCAGATCGATTTTAATCCAATCATTCAAGCAGAACCCGACACTTTAAAAGATGCGGTTTTGGCCACTTTAGAAGGTGAAGCTGACTTACCAAGCGTGACCTATCGACCAGCAGGAAATAGCTATTTGTTGGTGGAATATGGCGAGTTAGTACTCGACCTAAATTTACGCTTCCGTATTCATGCGCTCATGCAATGGGTCAAAGATCAAAACATTCAGGGCATTATCGACTTAACACCGGGCATCCGTTCACTACAAATTCATTTTGATTCAATTCAACTCGATCAACTGGAGCTTTTAGAGAAACTTCAACAAGCAGAAGCCGAGTTACCCGATATTCAAAATATGCAGGTGCCTTCACGGACGGTCTATTTGCCTTTAGCTTGGGAAGATTCACAAACTCAACTTGCCACCGAGCGCTACACACAAATTGTTCGTCCAGATGCGCCGTGGTGCCCAGATAACGTCGAGTTTATCCGCCGTATTAATGGCCTAGCGTCAAAGCAAGCAGTTAAAGATGTGGTCTATAGCGCAAACTATTTGGTGATGGGTTTAGGCGATGTGTATTTAGGAGCACCTGTTGCAACACCACTCGACCCACGCCAACGTTTAGTCACCACAAAATATAACCCTGCACGAACTTGGACACCTGAAAATGCTGTAGGTATTGGTGGTGCGTATATGTGTGTGTACGGTATGGAAGGACCGGGTGGCTACCAGTTTGTTGGCCGTACTACTCAAATGTGGAGTCGTTACCGTAAAAATGCCGACTTCGAAGAAGGCAAACCGTGGTTACTGCGCTTTTTTGACCAAGTTAAGTTTTATGAAGTTTCTGAAGCTGAACTTTTGCAAATGCGTGAAGACTTTAAGGCGGGTCGGCTACAACTTCGTATTGAAGACGGTGTACTCAATTTAAAAGAATACAACGAGTTTTTAAAAACACATCAAGACAGCATTCAAGCCTTTAAAGATATGCAACAAGCCAATTTCGAGGCTGAACGTCGCCGTTGGCATGAAGCGGGCTTACAAGAATATATCTCTGAAAGTCTAGATGCTGTTGATGAAGGTGAAACCGTAGTTATTCCTGAAGGCGGCTGTGCAGTCGAATCGCACATGCTAGGGTCAATCTGGAAAATCGAATGTGCATCGGGAGATATAGTTGAAGAAGGTGCAACCCTTGCAGTAATTGAGGCAATGAAAATTGAAATTCCAATTATTGCGCCCGAACGCATGAAGGTCGAAACCATTACCATTGAAAAAGGGCAAACCGTAAAAACAGGACAAGTACTCTTTACCTTGGCACCTGTGGCTTAAACCCAAAAGAGAGCATCCATATTGATGCTCTCTTTAAATCTTATGCTTCGGTCAAATGCTTTAATACTTTATGACCGTGTTCAACTGCTTTTAACTCAATTTTAGACTCTGAATTGCCTGATAAAGGTGATACGTCATAAAGCAAATAAGTACCGCTTAGCTGCATTTGCGTATATTGAATTGAATGTTGAACCGCTTTTAAAAAGCTGTCGATTAAGTTTTCTTGGTCGTTCACCATGTTGGCTTCTGTTTGGCCAACCGTCATACTAATAATGACTTTTTTGTCTTTTAATTTATCGCCCTGAGAGCCATAGGCAAACTGATAAGTAAAAACTTCATCAAACCATAATTTCAAAATTGCCGGCATATTAAACCAGAACATTGGATATTGCAGAATGATAGTGTCGTGGCGTAGTAACGCTTCTTGTTCAGCAATCACGTTAATTTTATAGTCCGGATAAAGCTGGAAAATATCTCGCACTTCAAGGTCTGGATAGGTTTTTATAAGTTCATTCACAATCGTTTTATTTGCAATTGATTGAGCGTAGTAGGGATGGGCCAAAATAAGTAAAGCCATAATAATGCCTTGTAGCTATAAAAATCATAGTCACTATAATTTTTATAGTATGGGTGTACAATAACTATCAAAGTTGATAGGTGGCGTTAAAAATGGCAAATACTGAAAATAAATGTGAAATCAGCATGAATGGAAAAACGTATCCATGTCATATCAGTATGGCTATGGATTTGGTGGGTGGAAAATGGAAAGGCGTTATTTTGTATTACTTAAAAGATGGGCCAAAACGTTTTAATGAAATCAATCAATTAATACCCACCATCACAGAAATGACCTTAAGCCTTCAACTTAAACAATTAGAGCAAAGTGGCTTAATATCTCGAACCGTTTATGGTGAAAAAGCACCGATTAAAGTGGTCTATGAAATGACTGAATTAGGCCAGTCTTTTAAGCCTGTTTTAGAGTCTTTATCGGTATGGGCACATACGATGATTAGTCCGAAATAGTATTAAAAAATTAGTTTTTAAAAAACGTAAACTTTTAGCCCTATCCCTGTACATGGGGCTTTTTTTTGCCCCAAAAGCACTCATAAATAACCCCCAAATCCATTAAAACCAACCTTAAAACTGGCACATTTTCTGCATCTCTTATCAGTAATACAAAAACTGAATTTGGTAATACCAAACTGGAGGTGCGATATGAACGATGTAAAACCTGTGGTTCAACCAAAGCCAACTTTAAAAGCTTTTTTAGTCGAATTGCTTAGCGTACGTGCAGGCGTATATATCAAGCAAAACAATCAGCCGCCTAAAACAAAAGGATAAGACTGTGGCAAAACAAAAGTTGGCTCGAATCAGTATTACTGTACCTGAAACGACCCTCAACGCACTCGACCAAAAAATTGTCGAGCAGAACTATGAAAGTCGCTCGCAAGCCATTGTCGACATGATTAATAAACACTTAATTGCAGAGCAAGCACAGGCCAATGAAGTCATGGTGGGCACCTTGACGCTACTTTATGACGCTAGCCAAATGACCCTGCGTAATCAATTGGTCGATTTACAACAACAGTTTTTAGCGCAGGTGATTAGTTCACTTCATATTCAACTCGACCAACAAAAGATATTGCAGGTCATGTTAATGCAGGGCGCGAGTTCTGAGCTCAGACAAATTAGCCAGCAATTTATTGTGCTTAAAGGGGTGATCAAAGGGCATTTAGAACTGATGGATGCTGTCATGCCGGCTATACAGCAAAATGACTAAATGAGGAGTAGCGTGTTGAAAAATTTATGGACCATCCAAGACTGGAAAACAGCATATCAAAACGGGCAAATCCATCTTAAAGATTTGATTACCTATGTTGCAGAAATTAAAAATGATGACCATGCATGGATTGAAATTGCATCGAACGAGCAGATTCAATCGCAAATTGATGTTTTAAAAAACCAGAATATTGCTGACTTACCACTATACGGTGTACCGTTTGCAGTCAAAGACAATATTGATGTTGTTGGCTTTCACACCACTGCTGCCTGTAAAAAAATCCAGTATTTAGCTAAGCAAGATGCAAGCGCCGTTGCGAAGCTTAAAAAAGCTGGGGCGATTGTAATTGGTAAAACTAACCTCGATCAGTTTGCAACAGGACTGGTTGGCGTTCGGTCGCCATACGGTGCAGTAAAAAATAGTTTTAACCCCGAATATATCAGCGGTGGTTCAAGTTCAGGGTCTTCGGTAGTGGTTGCCAACGGCATCGTGCCTTTTAGTCTGGGTACAGACACAGCGGGGTCAGGGCGTGTACCTGCGGGCCATAACAATATTGTGGGTCTTAAACCGACAAAAGGCTGGTTTTCCACCATAGGTTTAATTCCTGCTTGTCGCACTATTGATGTTATTTCTATTTTTGCGCTGCATATTGATGATGCTTGGACAGTTGCCAATTTAATGCAGGGGTATGATGAAAGAGATGAATATTCACGAGCGCATCCAGCCAATGTGCCGACTCAATTTTCTAAACAAAAAATTGCTATTCCAGCTCAGCTTGAGTTTTATGGCGATCTTGAATCTGAACAAGCCTTTTTAGTTGCAATTGAACGCATTAAAAAACTCGGTTATGAAATTGAGAGTATTGATTTTAGCGCGTTTAATGAACTTGCTGCTGCACTGTATAATGATGCATGGGTAGCGGAAAGAACAGTTGCTGTTGAACGCATGACAACACGTGAAAATGCTCATCCGGTTATTGCTCAAATTATTGCGCAGGCAGATAAATTCAAGGCAACAGATGCACTTCAAGCTGAATATAACCGCGCCGTTCTGGCTCGAAAAATTAATTTGGCCTTACAACCTTTTGATGCCTTGATGGTCCCGACAGCGCCAACCATTTATACCATTGCAGAAGTTGAAGCCGATCCTTTAACTAAAAATGCGCACATGGGAGCCTATACCAACTTTGTTAATTTTGCCGATCTTTCGGCTTTAGCTTTACCAAATGTACTCCGTGAAGACGGCCTACCAAGTGGGGTAACTTTTATTGCACCTGCTTGGCACGATCAGGCACTCGCCAATTTTGCGCAGCTTTGGCAAACCGAAACATCGCTGAGTCTGGGTAAATCAACTCAACATTATCAAAAAAGTATAAAGATCCACTCGAATCATTCAGTGCAGCTAGCTGTGGTGGGAGCGCACTTAACAGGCATGCCGCTTAATTTTCAGCTCACTAGCCGCAATGCCACTTTGCTTAAGAAAACCCAGACCGCAGAGACTTATAAACTCTTTGCCTTAAAAAATACCACGCCACCAAAGCCGGGGCTGCAATGTGATACAGCAGGGACATCAATTGAAGTCGAAGTGTGGGATGTTCCCTTAGCAAATTTTGGAGCCATTGTGGCCGAAGTGCCTGCACCCCTTGGTATTGGGAACTTGAAATTAAAAGATGGTACATGGGTCAAAGGCTTTATTTGTGAAGCGTATGCCATTCAAGATGCAACCGATATTAGCCATTTGGGAGGCTGGCGAGCCTATATACAGTCACTCAATCAAACCGCTCAAAGTGTTGTTAGTAAAAATGTTGGGGAAGTTTCTATATGATTAAAAAAGCGTTTTTATCCGTATCCATTTTATCGGCAGTTGTATTGGGTGGATGTGACAATACAGCTAAAGTTCCTGAGGCCAAACAAGACGCTCAGGCAGCCACAAATACAAAACCAATTACCATTGGCTATAGCGATTGGCCGGGTTGGGTAGCTTGGCAAGTGGCTATTGAAAAAGGCTGGTTAAAAGAAGCAGGCTTAAATGTAGAGTTTAAATGGTTTGATTATTCGGCTTCGCTTTCGGCCTTTTCGGCAAATCAGCTCGATGCCGTGTTAGTCACCAATGGCGATAACTTGGTAACAGCTTCGGGTGGTACTCAAGGCATGATGATTATGGCAACGGATTATTCTGCAGGTAATGATGTCATTATTGCAAAAGAGGGTATTAACACTATTCAAGATTTAAAAGGAAAATCAATCGGTGTCGAAAAAGGCTTGGTTGATCATCTTTTACTAGCAACAGCTTTAACAGACAATAACATTAAAGCGAATGAGGTAAAGCTAGTAAATTCGGCGACGAACCAATTACCTCAAGTGTTTAATAGTCCCGATATTTCTGCCATTGCCGTTTGGCAACCTGTTGCGGGTCAGGCCTTAAAAGCAGTAGTGGGTTCTAAAATTATCTATAGCTCTAAAGACAAACCGGGTTTAATTTACGATACCTTGACCGTCAACATGAGCCACTTAACTGCCCATCAAGAAGAATGGAAAAAAATCATTCAGGTGTGGGACAAAACAGTTAAATATATTAATGACCCTGCAACCCATGCCGATGCGGTTAAAATCATGGCGAACCGATCAGGGGTCGACCCAAAACAATATGAGTTGATGGTTAGCGGTACACATCTATTAGATATCAATGCCAATCAAAAAGTATTTGCTAAATCTCAAGGCTTTGATTCGATTTATGGCTCTACTTATCACGTCAATAAATTTAACGTCGAAAATGGGATTTATAAAACTGAGCAAAATGTAGATGGGCTAATTTATCCAACACTCATAGAACAATTCAAATAAGCCAAATAAATAAAAAGCCCAAGTTCAACTTGGGCTTTTTTATGTGTTTCTTATTTTTCTGTACTGACCTGAGTCATACGTGGAATTTTTGGTAAGTCTTGTAAAGCAGGGTCAAGCTCATCTTCTTCAGCATGAACTAAATAATCTACCCGTGAACGGAGCTGTTTAAACTCAGGTGTGCTCATTAAGTCGAGTGAGCGTGGACGCGGCAAATTAACTTCAATAATTTCCTTAATTTCACCTGGGTTGGCTTTGAGTGCCACAATCCGGTCTGCCAGTAAAATAGCTTCATCCATGTCATGGGTTACAAAAATAATGGTGATATCAATGTTTTGCCATAAATCCATTAAATGCTTTTGCATTTTTTGACGGGTGTGTGGGTCGAGTGCACCAAAAGGTTCATCCATCAGTAAAATTTTAGGTTGATTAACTAAAGCTCTAGCAATCGCAACCCGCTGTTTCATACCACCAGAAAGTTGGTGTGGATACTGATTTTCATACTTTTCCAAACCAATAATATTAATCCATTCGCGTGCTTGAGCTTCGGCTGTCATTTGACTAGCGCCGCGCATTTGCGGACCAAACATCACGTTTTCTTTTACAGTTTTCCATGGAAAAAGGGTATAACCCTGAAATACCATGCCGCGTTCAGGGCATGGGCCTGTAATGCATTCGCCGTCCACTAAAACTTCTCCACTATGGTATGGGTCTAAACCCGTAATGACACGGCTGAGTGTCGACTTACCGCAGCCAGAAGGACCAATCACACAAATAAATTCTCTTTTGTGAATTTTTAAATCGAGTTTATTTAAAACGGTACGTTCAGTTTGACCGTGTTTAAAGACTTGGCTCAGTTGTTTGGCTTCCAAAATAACAGGACGTTCATAAATTTTTTGAAAGTATTCATGTGCGTTAAATGTTGAATCGTTCATTATTTTACTCCTACTTTCCAAGCGAACATCCGCTCACCTAACTTCATTAATATCCAATCACAGACCAGACCAATTACCCCAATAATCAAAATAGCTGCATAGACATTGTCAAAGTTTTGATAGCGTGCCTGTTGGGTAATAAACCATGTAATACCTGACGTCGTACCAATCAACTCTGAAACAATTAAGTAGGTCCATGCCCAACCCAGCAATACACGTAAGTCACGGTAAATATCAGGTAAGGCAGCAGGAATCACCACATGAAATAAACTTTTGAGCTTATTGGTGCCAAGCGTATAGCCAGCTTCAATTAAGTTTCGATCTACCATTCGAGTGGTATTAGCAATAATCAGAATTTGTTGAAATAGCGTACCAATCACAATAATGGCAATTTTAGGCGCGTCATTAATCCCTAAAATTGCCACTGCAAGTGCGCCAAAAGCAGGTGCGGGTAAATAACGGAAAAACTCAACAAACGGTTCTGTTAACAGAGATATACGCTTAGAAAAACCACATAAAATACCCAGTGGAATCCCAATCAGTGAAGAGATAAAAAAGGCTGAAAAAACCAGTTTGATACTGTGCCATAAACTTTGATGAAACCACGGTGAGTCAGGTTGTTCTGGTGGTGTGGTAAAGGCGGTGACTAAAGCCTTAGCGACTTCGTGGGGAGCGGGTAAATAAATCGGATTGACTAAAATACCTTGTGGTGGTGCAGAATTTCGATTGACTGCATTTTGTGCTTCGAGATAGAACACATTTTTATCAATGCGACTTCCTACTTGTAAGTAAGAAACACTTCCCGAACTCGTGATTTGTACTTGAGGATGCCAAACAAAAGGTAAGTAACTGATTGCGCACCAAAGACATATTGGAATAACGAAAGAACAAATACTGAGAATCAGCTTGTTCTTTCGCGTAAATTCCTTTGCAACATAACCCATATCGAGAGCTCCCCATTTTGATCAGTATTACGATTTTCATAAAACGTAATATTGTTAAGCAAAATAGGTGCCATCTTTATGATGCTCTCGACGAGTTAAGAAGACGAGGGAACTAAAGTTTCATGTAAATAAACCCAATAACATTTTTCGCCTTCTACTTTAATGCAGGCTGTTGAAGTGCGTAATGTTTCGGTTTCATCAGTTTGTTGATGTTCTTGATATTGCACCCAACAATAATTTTCAAATTCGTATAAAGCTGTACTCTTAATAATGTCGATTTTTAAAGAAGGTTTTTCCCCGATATTCTGGCTAAATAAACTATTTACTTCCGCGAAACCAATGCTGTGACCTTGAACCGTTACCATCTTAAAATTTTGATCAAAGCTACCTAAAAGCGGGCTCAGACTTTGCTCTGCATTTTTGCCTGTAAATACATTTTCTATTAAAACATGTAGGTCAATAACACTTTGAATGGCTTGATCCATTTGTTTAGACATGGGTTTTCTCCTTTAAAACGGGAATGAGTGAAAGTAAGCAGAGCAAAGCTGCAATTAAAAAAGTATGTTGATAGCGAAGCAAATTGCTTGAGCCAGACATCAAGTTATATATCGAAATGAGAACAACAGTACCGACACTAAATGAAACTTGTCGATTAATATTCCAGAGCACACTTCCTTGTAATAAATCTTGGCCTGAAAAATCAATCAGTGAGCTAATTTGGGCGATATTGGCACTTAGACCGCCACCCATACCCATCAATAAATAAGCAATCACTAAAAAGCTGACGGGACTAGTGTTTGAAATACAAAATAAAAGAAATATGCCAAAGCTGTGTAGTGTTATTCCAATAATAAGAAGAGACTTTTTTCCTAACCGTTGATAGAGCAGACCGCCACTAATCATGGCTGCGAGTGCCCCAGTTGCATAGAGCAACATGAATAAACCAGTTTGTTTTGCATTAAAGCCAAAGTTAAGCTGTAAATTAAAAATATTGAGTAAATTAACGCCTGTAAAAATACCCGGAACGGCGTAATAGACAATAAATGCATTGCGTAAATTTTTATTTTTTAATAACTGAAGATTCAGAACAGGATGGGAAATTTTTTTCGCATGTCGAATGTAGAAAATAAGCATTCCCACTGAAATTAGAAAACTAGTTAGAGCGAATAAGGCGTTATGGTAATCACTATAAAATGAAAAGGACAGTAATAAAGATAAAAGGCTTATATTAAAAATAACTAAGCCTCTGATGTCTGGTTCTTCACACGAAACATTCTCTGTTTTTTTAATCCATAACCATGCCAGAGCTGAGGCAAGTAAAGAAAAAGGAAGGTTAGATAAGAATACCCATCGCCAGTTAAATGAATCAATAATCACTCCACCAATCGCAGGTGAAAAAGCTGGCGCAATCAATGCAATTGCCATAATTAATGTAGAAATGCGTTGGCGTTCTTGGTTCGGGAATAATGCATATACGAGTGCTTGCCCGACTGGAATTAATAAACCTCCAGCTACACCTTGAATAAATCGCCAAAAAATTAAGCTATAAATCGATTCACTAAAGCCAATAAAGCAAATGCTTATCGAAAATAAAAGCATCGAATAACACAATAACTTTTGGTTCCCAAGTTTGCTGGCTAACCATAAACTCATGGGCATAATTAAAATGAGGCCGAGAATATAAGCATTTGTTACCCAAGTGACCATGGATTGGCTAACTGAAAATGACGATGCAATATTAGGTAATGCAATTGCAGACATAAAAATGTTGATGCAATCAATAAAGAACCCAAGTAAAAACACTGTTGCTATTTTATATCGATAAGACATACCTACCTCCGTGCAGGCAGGGTAAGATCCAGCTCTTTTATTGTCGATGCAAGCGAAGTAAAATCATTGTTTGATAATTTTAAACAATTGGCTTAATTGTGCAAAAAAACCTCAAGCAAATTACCAGTTTTTTACAAGTCGTTGATTCCGGTTCTTTTACCAAGGCTGCTGAAATTTTAGGCTTAAGCCGATCAATGGTGAGTATTGATATAAAACAATTAGAAAAGCAGCTCAATACAAGCCTGTTAATTCGCAACACCCGTAATATTGCATTAACTGAAATCGGTCAGCATTTTTATGAGGATTTTAAACAAATCCAACTTCAGATTGATGAGGCATTTGAACGAAGCCAACACTTAGGTACAAGCATTACAGGCACTTTACGGTTTTCGTCTACCAATGAGTTTGGCCAACGTTTCATTTTGCCTTTACTTCCTGAGTTTTGTCGGCTTTACCCAGATTTACGTTTACAGTATTCGTTTAATTCATCTTTCGATGATTTAGTGACTGAAAAATTAGATCTGGTTATTCGACTAGGGAATTTAAAAAACTCATCTCTAAAAACACGGAAAATCGGAGAATATCCAATTTATCTTGTGGCTACTCCACAGTTTATAAAAGACCATCCTATAGAAAATATATCTGATTTAGCGGATGTGCCTTGGATTGGCCACACCTTATTAAATTGGCAAGATTCACAATATATTTTGCAAAACAGTTTAGGGGAGCAATATTCATTACCTTTTATTCGAAGTCAGTATGAATCAAACTCGGTGACTGCAATTCATCAAATGGCTCTTTCATCTTTAGGTGTGGCGATTTGTCCTGCATGGTTAGTTGATGAAGATATTCAACAAAATCGCCTAATTCGTTTATTTCCTGACTTTTCATTACCTCTGCAAAGTATTCAATTACTTTATCCTCATACCTCTAATTTACCGGCCAAAACTCGTGCCTTTATAGATTATTTAGTAACCCGTCTTTCTTTTAGATAAACTAAAATGTATGTAAGTTATGGAAGCTAAACTATTTTATATAAATAGACAATTCTGTCTGTTTTTTATAAAATAACGGCGATTATGACTCAGTTTTTATAATAATGATGTCCCATAAAATATTTCAAATTTTAGATAGTTTAGGTTTAGTCGCACAGAACCGCGTTCTTCATGTGCAATTCTCCAACCCATCATTAAACAATCAAGTCTTCTTACAACGCGTTGAGGGTGAACATACGCTCAACCAAGGTAGCGTTGCTGAATTACTGTGTCTGTCGACAAACGCGCATATTGCATTAAAACAATTTATCGGCTGTCAGGTTGCTGTCGATCAGGTGACGGATACAGGCCAGTTCTTTAGAACTACGGGCATTATTACCGAAGCGAGCCAAGGCCAAAGCGACGGTTCACTCACCATCTATAACTTAACCTTAAAAGACCCAACTGCACTTTGGCATAAACGTCGTAATAGCCGCGTGTTTATGAACAAAAGCGTACGAGATATTAGCGAAATTTTGTTTAAAGAATGGCAGGCCAAAAGCCCGTTATTTGCTTCAAGTCTAACGCTCGACACAGCAGGCTTAACGAAAGACTACGATGTGCGTCCATTTGTGATGCAGTCAAACGAAAGTGACTACGACTTTTTAACCCGTTTGTGGCGTAGTGAAGGCATTAACTGGTTAGTCGATGAATCGCAACTTTTGGTCGCTGATCCGAATGCATCCATTCAGCCACAAGTGCTACGTTTAATTGACGATAACCAAAATTATCAAGCCCTTGAACGCCGTAACTTACGCTACCAACGCAGCAGTGCCACAGAACAATTCGATACCGTTACCCAAGTCAAAGCTGAGCGCCGCTTACAGCCGACGTCTGTACATGTACAACGCTGGCAAGCCGATGCCCTCCACCAAGAAGAAGGCAGCGGTAGCGTACAAGGTACCCAAAAGCACAGCGAACACTATGATAATGCTAGCCTAAACCTTGAAGATGCATGGCATGTTAGTCCCGCTTGGATGCAGGACTTAAACGGTGAAGACCAAGCAACAGCTTCTGGTAATAGCCAGATTGAAAAGCTTAACCAGCACATCAATGCTTACCATCACCTGAACTCTAAACAATTTACCGTTTCAGGTAATGTCCGTGATGCACAGGTCGGTTACTGGTTTGAACTCAATGACCATCCTGAACTCGACCAACATGATAGTGCCGATAAAGAGTTCTTAATCTTAAGCAAGCATTACTATAACCAGAATAATTTACCGAAAGAATTACAACAGCAACTTGAGCGTCTGTTGCCAAAAGACAAGCTTAAGGCCGCCCAACTCGACACGCAAAACCCCGAGCAGCGCCACTTTGCTGAGCTCAATGTCATTCGGCGCAACATTAAAGCTGTGCCTGAATATAACCCGCTAGAACACCGACCAGCCGCTCACCCGCAGCGCGCTAAAGTGGTGGGATTAGAGGGCGAAAGCATTCATGTTGACCAATGGGGACGTATTAAAGTCCGCTTCTTGTTTACCCGAACAGATGACCATAGTCATGACGGTGGAGCGGGAAGTAACGACAATGACACCGACTCGGCTTGGGTCGATGTGCTGACTCCATGGGCAGGCGCAGGTTATGGCGCACGCTTCTTGCCACGTGTTGGTGAGATTGTTGTGATCGACTTCTTTGACGGCAATGTTGACCGTCCATTTGTGGTGGGCCGTATTCATGAAGCTGAAGGGCATCCAACCCAGTTCGACCAGAAAGGCCAGCTACCCGACACTAAAAAGCTCAGCGGCATCCGTTCAGAAGAAGTCGACGGTAAAGGCTTTAACCAGCTACGCTTTGATGACACCACAGGGCAAATCAGTGCCCAGCTACAAAGTAGTCATGCAGCAAGCCAGCTCAACTTGGGTAACTTAAGCCATCCAAAAGACAAAGCGGAAAGTGAAGGCCGTGGTGAAGGTTTTGAACTCAGAACAGACCAATGGGGCGCAGTTCGAGCTGGTAGTGGCTTACTCGTTAGTACCCATAAACAGGACCAAGCTCAAGGTGTACATCTAGACGCCGCTGAGGCCAAACAACAAATTGAAGGCGGCCTTAACAACGCCAAGGCACTCAGTGAAGTAGCCAAAAACCAGCAAACTGATCCATTGGAAGTGCTTGAGAATCTAAAAACTTTCTTGGAACAGATTGAAGAAAAAGATCAAGACAAAGCTGCTGCTTTTAAGCAAGCCTTGATGATATTAACTGCACCTAACAGCATTGCCATAGCCAGTAATGAAGACATTCACCTCAGCGCAGATGCTCAGTTAAGTCAAACTGCGGGCGACAGCATTAATCTGTCTACCCAAAAGAACTTGATTGCACATGCCCAAAATAAAATTAGCCTTTTTGCGGCTCAAGAAGGGGCAAGACTCTATGCAGGCAAAGGCAAAGTCGAGATACAAGCACAAGGCGATGGAGCAGATTTAATTGCCCGTAAAGCTGTTCAGATTATTTCAACAGAAGACAAAATTGAAATTAGTGCTTCTAAAGAAATCGTTATCACGGCAGGTGGGTCTCAAATCAAGATTAATGGCTCGGGAATTTTCCCTGTCACTGGTGGAAAGTTTGAGGTGAAGGCTGGGCAGCATTTGTTTATGGGGGGAGGAAGTGCGAATTTTAGTTCTTCACTACCGCCTCCGCCAAAACGTAGTCCAGGAAATTTAGAGCTCATCCATGATTATGCGCATGGTGAGTTTGTTAAAGGTGGAAGTTATACGGTTGTTGATAACTTAGGAAAAGAAGTCACTGGCAAGTTGGATGATAAGGGATTTGCAAGAGTTTCTGGCTTAGCAACAGGTGCAGTAAAAGTCTTCTTTGAACCAGATCACCGTGATCCTTGGGATGCAGCAAGTGATTTTAAACGTCCAGTTGAGTGGCCGAATAAGAATGATGCGGATACTGAACAATCAGATTCATTAATTGCACAAATGAGTAAAACAGCCCAGTCCAAACTTGGTGAATTATCTAAACAATTAACCAATCCTGCGAATATTATGAAAAATATTCAAACTGCACAAAGCATAAAATCTGAAGGGGCAAAGGCTTTAATGCCAATGTTAAAAACAGAGGCGCAGGAATTAGTGACTGATCAAGTGAAAAGCTTTTTACCCATTTCAGAAGTAGGCCAAAAAATAGGGAACAACATTGATCTTGCATCAATTCAAAAAATAAATGACTTAAGCAAATTAAGTTCTGTTGATGGCGGTAGCTTGGTAACTAATGCTCTTCCTCAATATTTGCAAAGCCCTTTTAAAAAGAATTCGTAGAGAAATAAAATGTCTGGAAAAACAGAAGTTGTTAAACCATTAACAGAAGTTGCCCTTAAAGATGTTAGTCACTCAAAACAAAAAATAGATGATTGGTTAAAAAGTCATACGCATAAAATTGTGACATTAGACTTATTGGTAAGTGTAATGGGGACAATTCCAATTATTGGAAATGTGATGGCTGCCATAGATGTGGTTTCCGACATTTGCTATATCTACGATAAAGGTTTTCAAAATGCCGATATTATGGATTGGACCACAATGGGTATTGACCTTATTGGGATTGCACCTGTACCAGGAACATCAGCAATTCGTATGTCTGCTCGTCCAGCCCTGTTTCTAGTCCGTCAAGAAGTTAAACGTGTGGGTAAAGCTGCTTTAGGCGAAGCCGTTATTGTGGTGATCTCTAACCATTTAAACGATCATGTTGCCGGACAAATTGATAAATTCTGTAAAACCGGCCTACAACAGTTAAATTCAATTTTAGCCACTTGTGGTGGAACCGTCCAAAATGCCACGACACAAATTAATGGTGGAATCGTTCGAGTTGTAACAAAAGGCCAAGTATTTACAAATGCTGGATCAAATTCAAACCGAGCTCAACAGCAAGCTGCTGGTGTTGTTAAAGGAATAAAAAGTGGCGATTTAACGCGAGCTGGAAAAAACTTGGTTTACATGACTGAAAACTGGGGGAAAGCTCTTATTAAAACAGGAGCAAACTCCAATGCTAAAGTTGTTACTTCTTTAGTTCCTGCACATTTAAAGCAGCCGATATTAAATGTAGGTGCAACGATTAATAAAATTGGTATCACTGCCAATACTAAAATTAAAGGCTTGGGAAATGCAGCGCAGCCGCAAACAATTGGGTGGCTATTTGATGTGTTGAGAATGAGTGCTTCTAAATTTAGGAAAAAGAAAGCAGCTCAAGTTAAGCCAACTCAAACCACACAAGTCAAACATGACAAGAAAAATAATAAATTAGAAAAGGCGAATACTGAACACGACGCGACTCATAATGCGAATGCATGTAAAAACTGTAAAGGTGGTGCGACTAAACGATCAATTACTTTTGCCTTGGGTACTGAGTTTTTAAATCATGCAGATGCGCAAATTCATCCACTATTAATAGAGCAATTTTCGAGAACGTACGTTTCGAACTTATATCAGTATGATCAATCGATTTTCGGAGCGCGGTGGATTACACCTTTTACAACTAAGATTGCTCGTTGTTCTAGTTACAACATTAATGAACCTAAAGAACCGATTGAGCAAGAGGGCTGGGAGTATATTGGCAGCGATGGACGTCCTGTTCGCTTACCAGAGCTAAAAGTTGGGCAGAGTTACTATGATGAAGTAGAAACTTTTACTTATACAGTTGTCTCACCTGAAATTAGAGCAATTTCATATGGTGTTTCAGAAACTCGCTTCTATCAAAAATATAAAAATGAGTTTCGTTTAGTCTCTATAGAACGTCAAAATGGATTTAGTATCGGACTACGTTATGACTATGAATTAGAAAATGGTGATAGCTATTTATCCGACATTATATTTAAACAGCAACAACAAACTTTGGCGCATGTAGCATTACAAATTAATGATGTGCAAAAAGTTGTTGCTGCTTGGTTGGTGGAAGATGGTCACCTCATTAGACAATTATCCGCATATCAATATAACGAGCAAGGTGATTTAATTAAGGCAACCAATGAGTTTGCTGCTTCTTATGAATATCAATACCAAGCTCATTTATTGACTCGTTATACCGATCTTACTCAAAGAGGAATGAACTTAAAGTGGGATGGCGCTTTACCTAGCTCAAAAGCGATTGAAGAGTGGGCCGATGACTATAGTTCCGCTACTAAATTAGATTGGGATGAAAACATTCGCGTAACTTCAGTCATGGATATCGATGGTAACGTGACTGAATACTATTATGGTATTACGGGTTATACCTATCGAATTATTTATCCAGACAATTTGCAAGAATGGTTCTTTAGAGACCAAGCAAAAAATATAACATCGCATATTGCTACAGATGGAACAGAAACATCGTATACCTACGACGAACGCGGTAATGTCTTAAGTATGGTTCAGGCCGATGGCTCAACCTTTTATTATGAATACGACGAAAAAGATAATCTGACTGGTTTTGTTGACGCTGAACAGGGGCGTTGGTTTAAAGAATACGATGCTTCAGGAAATATAATTAAAGAAATTGATCCGCTGAAGCGTGAAACAACCTATGCCTACAATGCAATGGGATTGGTAACTTCCATTAAAGATGCTAAAGGCGGTAAGAAGACACTCAAATATGATGATCAAGGCAACTTAGTTACTTATACAGATTGTTCTGGTAAAGAAACGCACTGGTACTATGATGAGCGCGGGCGAGTCAAATTTATTGAAAATGCTTTAAAGCAAAAAGTTGAATATTTCTATACGGAATTAACTGCTGAACCAAGACAGCCTCTAAAAAAAGGCTTACCGCTAAATGCTTTTGGACAGCTCGAAAAAATTAAGCATGCTGATGGTGCTGAAGAACATTTTATTCATGACGAAGAAGGTCGTTTATTAGTTCATGTTGACTCTAAAGGACAGCAGACACGTTATGAATATGACGCAGCTGGTTTAATTACCAAGCGTACAGACCCATTAAATCAAACTTTAAAATATCAATGGGACCGCTTGAGTCGCTTAAAACGTTTAATTAATGAAAATGGCGCAAGTTATGAATTTATTTATGATGCTGCAGGTCGATTAGTAAAAGAAATTGATTTTGATGGCAAAGAAACTGCTTATACGTACGATGAATCTAATGGTCGTTTGACTAGTAGTATTGAGGTCGCTTCTGCCTATGGTCAAGATTTCAAAGATCGTGCTGCGCCTAAAGACCGTATTCAGCAATTTATTTTTGACAGCATGGGACGTTTAGAACAACGTACAGCAGGATATGGCTATCAAGGGCAAGAGCTTGAAGAAAAGCAAACAGAAGAATTTTCTTATGATGGCTTAGGTAATCTAGTTCAGGCTAAAAATGCCGAAACTAACTTGCAGTGGTTTTATGATGCCGCAGGCAATTTAATTAAAGAACATCATCAAGATGTTGTGACTCAGAAAACTGCGGTGTGGAAACATGTCTATGATGAATTAAATAATCGAACTACCACCATTCGACCAGATGGACAGAAAATAGATTGGCTAACTTATGGAAGTGGGCATGTCTATGGCATGGCCTTAAATGGTGAAGATGTTGTTAGTTTTGAGCGTGACGATTTACATAGAGAGACGTTGCGACACTATGCAAATGGTCTTAGCCAACAACAACGTTATGATGAAGTTGGACGTTTAACTCAGCAATTAATGTTGAATGGGCATGACAAAGGCTATCAGGCCCAAACTCAAAATAATGCTATCCAGCATACCAACCAATTGATTGAGCGCTTATATCACTACGATAAAACAGGTGAGTTAACGCTCATTAAAGATACACGTCGTGGAACTATTCACTATAAATATGATCCTGTCGGACGCTTATTAGAGGCAACCAGTAAGCTTGGAAAAGAGACATTTAATTTTGACCCGGCAAGTAATATTCTAGATCGATATAACAGTACCAAAGAGCAATCCTTACAACCCACTGCCACTGAAAAGGGTCTTGGTTATAACCGCATAGTTAATAACGTCGTGCAGGAATATCTTGACCAACAATATCAATATGATGCTTTTGGACAACTGATTCGACAAAAGTCATCACAAGGTGATTTAAATCTTGAGTGGGATGTATTGGGACGTCTTGTTCGTAGCCGAAATAATCAATATACGGCAGAGTATCGTTACGATACTTTAGGCCGACGCATTCAAAAAAGAAGTAAGCACCACCATACTGGGCAAGAACAGAACATTATTTATGGTTGGGATGGTGATACTTTAGCTTATGAATCTAGCGCTGATATAACTAAACACTATTTCTACGAAAAAGATAGTTTCGTGCCTTTGTTGCAAGCGGCGTATCATCACCCCATTGAGCTACATCACACCCAAGACTGGAAAGATAAAAAATACAGCATTTATAAAGACCCTCTTTGGAATACAGTAAAACAAAGTCAAGGTTTTGATGATGTATGGTTTTATCATTGTGATCACTTAGGCACACCGCAGGAAATGAGTGATCAGACAGGCGCCATTGTCTGGAAAGCTCAATATAAAGCTTGGGGTGAGTGTAAGGTAGAACAGGCTAAGTCAGATTTCTTTGAAAATTCAGAGATTATAAGCAATAACATTCGTTTCCAAGGTCAATATTTTGATGGTGAATCAGGGCTTCATTACAACCGCTATCGTTATTATTCGCCGTATGTAGGGCGGTTTATTAGTAAAGACCCGATTGGATTGTTGGGTGGATTTAATGTGTATTCTTATGTGCCGAATCCTAATAATTGGATTGATCCACTTGGGCTATCACCTAAAAAAGGGAGTAGTCAAAAAGAAAATAGTAATACTAACTGTACAATTGGTAAGATGATTCGTGTAAGACACTACACGAATAGAAAGGGTTCGAATGCAATTGAGCTAACACAGAAAATACTTGCTGTTGATAATAATAGAGTATATGTTGAGCCAGCGAATAAAAAACCTTTATCTCAAATTGAGGCTGAAGACAAATATCAGATTAAACAAGGTAAAGGGAGAGATTATGTTGAGTTTGATGTTTTAGAAAGTAGAACTGAATGGGTTAAGAATCCACGTTACCATAGAGAAGAACTTACCATTAAAGGTGATGTAATTAATCCATGTAATTTAGTTGTTAATAGGAGAAGGTAATGTTAGAAGCTAACAAAAAATTGGTATATTCAGGTGATGAAGTTTTGGGTGTTTTAAAAGAGATAGAGTTTATATTAATTTCATTACATAAAATTGGGTCCTATTATGCTGAAACTCTGCCTAATTCTTATGAAGAGTATGCAAAAGAAACCACTAACTTTATAGACAATAATAATGTATGTGATAGGTTGGCTAATATTAGAAAAGTTTTATCTTGTAAATTTAATAATGATTTAGGTGTGGATGATATGTCTGATATTGAAAGAGCATTGGAAAATATAGATTTCTGGGAGGTTAGAAAGTAAACTTAAAAAGAATTTAATTATGATATCTAATGATTAATTTAAGTTATTAATTAGATATCATAGAGTTTTTTAAAATAATTGTTTGGGAAAAACATAAAGTAACGCTACAGTTTAAGTAATTATATAAATATTAGGCTTAATAGTGAAAAATGAATATTTGGTGGAATATTGATATTAAAGATGGAGTTGTTAGTCATGATTCCATTTCTTGGATTGATGATAATTTTGAAATAAATGATGATACAGTTTTTGACTTGTCTGAAGATTTATTACAGATTTCTTTTAATAACAATAAAATATTGGATGTCGGATGGTATCCAGATCTAGAGGTAGGTGGTTTTTTAAAAATTGTATTGATAAAAGATATGAATTGGGACTCACCTATAATTGAAAAAGAGTGTAGGGATATAAGCAGTTTAAAGGAAAATATATCAAATATTATATCTAATAATATTTAGGTAGTGAACACGTTACTAATTTGGGGGTGGGGCCCCCTCTTTAATATACAAAGTATTAATAGGAAAAAAGCGGATGCAAGAATCCAATTTTGATTTGAATGCCAATATTGGGGAGTATTTAATCAATTGTGGTTGGTATACAGGAAGAAAAATAGATAGTGAACACATCATAGAAGCATGGAAAGCGGATAAATATAAAATTTTTAATTCTGCTATAGTTTTTGTCCAAAGTTTTAATGGATTAAATATAGCTCATGAGGCATATAGAGGAAAAGAAAAAGATTTTTCGTATTTCAATTGTATTAAAGCAACAGAAGGTATAGATCCTGCCTGGATATTTGAGGAGTATTCATTAAAGGCAGGAAGTGACCTTTTACCAATTGGATTGGGCTATAGTGAACATTTAACATATTTTATAGATCTATCATTTAAGTTTTATGGTGGTTATGATGACTATTTTTGCAAAATTGGGGATTCAGTTAATAGCTTTTTTAATAATATTTTTTATGAAAAAAACTTTATTAAATTGTAAGTAATTAAAAAGTTAACAGTCAAATAGTCTAAAAGTTTTGACTGTTAATTAATGTATAGAGGTAGATATTAATGCTATGTATATTAAGAGGAAAAACAATTTATTAGATGAAGATGACTTCATAAAAAAAGATCTTGTAATAGATGACTTTTTTATTGCTAGAGATACGGATAAACCTTATATCTATGTAGTAAGTCAAAAATTTGTGGATACTATTAATGAATTTAAATTAAAAATGAATTTCTTAGAATACTAAAATATTAACAACTTTTAAGAGTGAATTAATAGCGTAAGTTGTTAATTCATTTTTTATATTTATTACGGATAGCATTCTCATTCATTCGTGTATTCATATGGTTAAGTTTTTCTTTACAAAATAGACAGATGTTTCTGTATTTTATAAAATAATGCCAATCCTGACAAAGTTTTCATAAAAAGATGTTATCTCATATACATAGAATTCTAGAAGATTTGGGTATCAGTTCGCAAAAACGCGTACTTCACGTTCAGTTTTCTAATCCGTCGTTGAATACTCAAGTCTTTTTACAAAGTATTGAAGGGCAGCATCAGCTAAATGAAGGACTGACTGCCGATTTATTTTGTCTTTCTACCAATGCCCATATTTCATTAAAACAATTTATTGGTTGTCAGGTTGCAGTCGATCAAGTAACTGATCAGGGGCGGCTATTTAGAACTACAGGAATTATTACAGAAGCCAGTCAGGGGCAGAGTGATGGTTCATTAACATTGTATAAACTGAGATTACAAGATCCGACCGCGCTATGGCATAAACGCCGAAATAGCCGTGTGTTTATGAATAAAAGTGTACGGGACATTACTGAAATTCTATTTAATGAGTGGCAGAACAAAAGCCCATTGTTTGCTTCTGCATTAACTTTGGATTTAAAAAACCTAACCCAAGACTACGATGTTCGACCTTTTGTCATGCAAAGTAACGAAACGGATTATGAGTTTTTAACCCGACTTTGGCGTAGTGAAGGCATTAACTGGTTAATTGATGAAGCTCAGTTGTTTGTCACTAATAGCTCGGATGAGATTCAATCACAAAAGTTACGTTTAATTGATAGTAATGAATCATATTTAGTATTAGACCGAAGAAATATCCGTTATCACCGTAGTAGCGCAGTTGAACAACAAGACAGTATGACGAGCCTTGTGCCAACTCGAAGCTTGCAATCTACAGCCGTGCATGTGCAACGCTGGCAGGCTGATGCTTTAAGTCAAGAAGAAGGCATGGGTAGTGTTCAGTCAAAGCATAGTCATAGTGCTAATCAGGATAATGCGAGTTTAAGTCTAGAACATGCATGGCATATTAGTCCTGCTTGGATGCAAGATTTAAATGGGGAAGACCAAGCCACTGCATCGGGTCACCAGCAGCTAGAAAAACTCAATCAAAATCTATCGGATTATTATGCGTCTCAATCAAAATATTTTCGTGCACAAACCACGGTACGTGATGCGCAAGTCGGTTATTGGTTTGAATTGAATGAACATCCAGAAATAGATACTCATAGCGGATCAGACAAAGAATTTCTGATTATTGGGAAAAGCTTCTATCTGCAAAATAATTTGCCTAAAGATTTGCAAAAACAAATCAATCAACTTGTTAGTCAAAGCCAATGGCAAAAATGTCAATCTGAGTTAAATGACCAGACTGAGCGTCAGGGTAATGAGCTCATCTTGTCACGCAGAAATATTAAAACTGTTCCTGAGTATGATCCATTAGGGCACCGACCAGCAGCTTACCCACAGCGCGCTAGAGTTGTGGGATTGGAAGGTGAAAGCATTCATGTCGACCAATGGGGGCGCATTAAAGTTCGCTTCCTATTTACCCGAACTGACGACCATAGCCATGATGGTGGTGCAGGAAGTAATGATAATGACACCGACTCGGCTTGGGTGGATGTACTCACCCCATGGGCAGGTGAGGGTTATGGGGCGCGTTTCTTACCACGTGTCGGTGAGATTGTGGTGATCGATTTCTTTGACAGCAACATTGATCGCCCGTTTGTGGTAGGACGCATTCATGAAGCTGAACGTCACCCAACTCAGTTCGACCAGAAAGGCCAGCTACCGGACACTAAAAAGCTCAGTGGCATCCGCTCTGAAGAAGTTGATGGTAAAGGCTTTAACCAGCTTCGTTTTGACGACACTACAGGGCAAATCAGTGCCCAGCTACAAAGTAGTCATGCAGCCAGTCAGCTCAACATGGGCAACTTAAGCCATCCAAAAGATAAAGCCGAAAGTGACGGTCGTGGTGAAGGTTTCGAGCTACGAACAGACCAGTGGGGGGCAGTCAGAGCAGGCAGCGGCTTACTCCTTAGTACCCACAAACAGGATCAAGCTCAAGGCGTACACCTCGATGCAAATGAGGCCAAACAACAAATAGAAGGCGGTCTCAACAATGCCAAGGCACTCAGTGAGGTTGCTAAAAATCAGCAAACTGACCCGTTAGATATGCTTGAGAATATTCAGAATTTCTTAGAAATCCTCAAGCAAGAAGACCCTAAAAAGGCTGCTGAGTTTCAATCGGCAGTGATGCTGTTAGCTTCTCCAAAAAGTATTGCTGTAACTAGTAATGAAGATATACACCTCAGTGCAAATGGTCAGCTCACTCAAAGTGCTGGAGATAGCATTAATATCAGTACGCAAAAGAATATAGTGAGTCATGCGAGTCAAAAAATAAGTCTATTTGCCGCCCAAGAAGGTGCTCGGCTTTTTGCTGGTCAAGGTAAAGTGGAAATTCAGGCACAAGGTGATGGCTTAGATGTGATTGCTCGAAAGGGCGTACAGATTACGTCAACCGAAGACACGGTTTTTATTACTAGTCCAACTGAAATTAATCTGACTGCAAGTGGATCTCAAGTTAAGTTGAATGGTTCGGGTATTTTCCCTGTCACCGGCGGTAAGCTTGAGGTGAAAGCAGGGCAACATTTGTTTGTGGGAGGAGCTAAGGTGGCAACGCTAAGTCCTGAATTGGTGATGTTACCTGACTACCATTTAACTTATATAGCAAAAGATTTAGATGGAAATCCCTTGAAAAATAAGAAGTATTTGATGATTTTACAAAATGGAGAAATGGTTAGTGGTGTAACGGATGGTCAGGGTAAAACTCGGAAAATCACAACCAAAGGTCCTCAGAAAATCCAGATTAGCTTAGAAGATCATGTTCACGATGGTTTTGTAACTTTTGAAGAAGAATAAGTGATGAATAAAATTAAATTAAAACTATTTATTAACGTGTTGCCTGATAATGACGCGATTCCTTGTCATGACATGCTTTATTCTGTAACAGAAAAGGGTAGAAGACCTGGCGAGGCAAATAAACTTGCTATAGCAATAGCGAGTACAAAAACTCCTAAGCCTCTTATGCAGCCATTGGATATGAAATCCATATATAAGAACAAACCGATTACTAGCCAAGCAATAGCGCAAAATATGGCAAAGTATAAAGATGCACAAGAAAGTATAACCCTTGTTCATAACAGAGAAGACAGAACTGATTTGAAGGGTTTTACCAAAGAAATGTATTTGCCAGTTGGAGAATATGATCTTTGGATTAAGCGTAATGATTCTGAATGGGAAAAGGCCATCAATATAAATGGTACGTCAGGCATTCAGATAAAACAAGAAAAGCAAGGAATAACCACGATAGAGTACCAGATTAAGCAATATTACCGCTATAAAATAGAGGGTTTTAGAGGCTCTAAATTATCTGATAATATTTCATTTGAAACTTTCACTTTTGACAAAGAGGGTAAAGAAAAGAAAATTAGTTTAACGAATGTCAAAGTGAAAATCGTAGATAAAAATGGTTTTACACCACCTCTGTATTCGCCAAAAGGTGAAATTATATTTGTAAAATTTAAGTTTATAAATATGGATATCCAACCAGACAAAAAAGATATACAACATTTCACCACAATTAGTAAAAATAATTATGTCACTGTGCAATTGAAGTCGGTTGCTAAAACCACTAAGCAAAAAGAGAATACGACAGTAACATTGCAGGGAAATGGAAAACCCCCTGTTATTTTAAATATGCATAGAGAGGAAATGATTGTTCTTTCAGCAGAGGACTATGCTGAGTTTGAGAAAGAAAGTTCGAAATTAGATAAATTATTTGGTAATTCTTTTGATGCTAAAAATAAATTAGCAGAGGCAATAAAATCTGGTAGCGTTTCTAGTGTTAAAAAAGCAGAAGATGAAATAAAAGAAGCAGAGAAGAAAATTGAAGAGGAGCTAAATAAAAACTTTAAAAAAGCAGCTGACTTGACAGAGGTTATTACTTTTGAGGCTCGTCGAAAGAAAAATCCAAGTGGTAACACGCAAGAATTTGATTTCAGACGTCGATATTTGCGTACTGATAGATATATGCAATTACAACAAAAGAAAAAAAATAAAGAAAGTTTTAAGGTTACAGTCTTAGGAACTGAATTAAAGAAGCTTAAAGATATAAAGCAAGACTTTAAGAAAATTAATGAACAGGCTATTCACAATGAGTTTAAAAAAGTCAGTCTGGATTTGGCTAAATATTCTAAGCAAACTGGAACAAAGGTTTGGGACTTCTCTGCTTTTAGTGCAGGTTTTGTTGAACAAATTAAAATTTCAGATAGTTTAACGGTAGATATTCAATCTCAATGGTTAAGATGTGTTGGTGGTGCTGGTTTCTCATCAAGTGCGAGTTGGAAACCTGAAAGTGGAGAAGTGAATGCTAAGGCAAATGTGAATGCCCAAGGTAAGTTGGTTTTGTTTGAGGGGAAGGCAAAAACTACCTATGTTATTCCATGTGATAAAGGTTGGATGCTGAACTTTGAAGATATTGATTTAGGGGCATTCCGGTTTATTGTTGGCATGGAGCTCTATGGTTTTGCTGGTGCAAAAGTGGCCGCAGGAATTGGTTTAGAGATCAGCTACAGTAAAGATGGTCAACAACAATTAGCTGCCAATGGTAGGCGAAACCGAAATCCCTCACTTGCCAATAATATGGGGGAAAACCGCCCAAGATTTGTACCAATGGATCGTGATGAAAGTATTATTCCTGGTAGCGGTGCAAGTTCTGAGGGGCAAATTGAAGCATTTGCTGGGGCTGAGGCAGGTATCAAACCATCGGGTGAATTTCAGTGGCTTTCACCGGAAGCTAAAGATTTCAAGGCTTTGGCGAGTTTGGCATTGGATTTTGCTGTTAGTGCTGGATTGGGAGCGGGAGTTAATTTTAAACTATTTTATTGGGCACAAGAAAATCAATTCCGTTTTAGGGCCAAAGCAGCCTTATGTGTTGGTTTAGGGGCAAAAGGTGCATTAGATTTCGTTATTGATTTTAGTCAGATGCTTGAAGTGTTGAAATGGGTGCACTACCAGCTTATACGCGCTCAATTCACAATATTGGGTTTTATTGCGGAAGATGCTTTTAGAAATTTAAGTCAATTGGCTGTAATTGCTCTGGGTAATGACTCTATAACTGCTAAAACTCTCAATGACATTGCTGAGGAGTTTGATAATTTTAATGGTAAGTATTCCGATGCGAAAAATTCAGTTGATTTAGCCAATAAAATTAAAAGACAACCTGAGTGGCTAAAACAAGCAACCCCTGAAGCTAAGGGAATGCTAATCTACCAAATGACTAGACACAATAAAGTTACTCATTTAGCCGACTACCCGTCATCTTTAACGTCTCCATATTTACCTAGCCATAAGCAAGCTGTTATTGCAATTTTTGAAACTATTACAACAGAAAATGAATGGTTAAATGTTCTCCAAAGAATGTCTTTTGATGGTTCAAAATCAACTAATAGTATTAAAAAATTAGAAAAACAACTCTTGGTTTTTTTACATGATGGTGTTTGGTCTCAGGTCTCAGATATTGTAAAAGAATATGCTTTTAATTCAGATACAGTTGGACGTGGAAGTGAATATGTAGAGCAATATGAAAAATTACGCTCAAAAGTTGTAAAAACAATTCCTTTACATGAAAAAGCACCAATGAATAATCCAAGGGAGTTGAAAAAGTTAAGAGAGAAAATGGCTGAAGACCCAAGTATTGTTAATGCGGATACTTTAGTTACTTTAAATACGGAAGCTGTACCATCGCTTGAAGTCGATGGTACTGATGCAGAATTGTTTATTGCAGCAAATTATCAACAAAACTCTGATGGTTCATATATGGCTTAAAGTTATTTAATCGGTTGCTGGATATTGGCAACACAACGAACGGAATATAAGCGATACTTTGATTTACTTTCATCATTTGGAATAGGTAAGGCTTTACTTCTAGCTATATTAAAACCATCAGCCATCATTAAGTTATCGGCTCCCATTGCTAGAGTACCTCGTAAAACCTTTTCAGTACCTGTTTTTGGTCCTATTGGGTTATTGCTAGGTGAGTGTTTGTAATAATCTTTATCGTACCAATCATTCATCCATTCATAATTATTAGTAACAAGATCATAAAAACCTAAAGGGTTTGGTGGTGTTTGACCTATAACCGGAATATTCGCGACAGTTTGTAAGTCATGTAAATGTCTGTAGTTATCATATTGATCTAATCCCCATAGGTTTTTCTTTGGTTCTACTTTACCTGTATTTGTTGCAAATAAAGTATATTGTCCTTTATTTCGGGCTACATATTCCCATTGCGCTTCAGTAGGTAAGTCCATCGGTGTACCTACTTGTTGCCCAAGCCACTGACAGTATTCTTTGGCTTGTTGCCAAGCCATACCAGTTGCTACTTCGTGAGCAATATTTGAACCATAACGTTTATTATCCGTACTCGCAACTTGTCCAGTAGCTTCAGTAAAAGTATTAAAGTCCTCTAAGGTAGTCTTATAAGCATTCATATTAAAACTGCTAAGGGAAACTTTATGAAGTGTTTTATTATCCCCCCCTGGAGAGAATGGTTGGTTACTAGGTTTTTCAGTATTACCCTTCGGGTTCTTCACTGCCATACTGTTTGGAACCATTTTTTCTAATTCTGGAGTTACTAGTCCAAAGTCACCCATTAGGTAGCTACCACCTTCAACAAAGATCATATTCTTTTTGGTTTTCTCAACCAATTTCTGAATTTTTTGTTGAAGTTCTGGTGAGGGCTTTGATGACTTATGATTTGTTTCAGTAGATTTAGCACAAGCGCTTAAAGCAAAACTTGAAAATAAAACAACAGCTATATTCCGTTTCATCATTTTTTAGGAAATCATTAGGTTGAATATTGATGAAACTATTTTAGTGAGAGACTTGAAAGATATAAAGAGCGGTTTTGTTATTCAACTTAGCGAATAATCATTATAGTTTATGAAGAATCAAAATGAACTCAGATACTTTATAAGTGAAAATAGATTAGATGCTCTTTGGGGAGAGAAATCAGGTATGAACCAATTGGGTAGTTAAAAGAGAGATTTATAATTCCTAATGATATATTTACAAAAAACAAACTTAAATTTTTTATTCTATTTTTTTGATAATTTGTCTAAAAGCATGCTTAGGGCAGGGTGTGGCACTTTTTAACCTTTAACCAGAAAATTGAATTTATATAAATAAGCATAATAGATAGACAGATTAGTCTTGACAAGTTTTATGTTTTTTGCACTTTAATTTTTACTTTACGTTTTGATGATGTGTTCATAACCAAATAGAAATATCTTCTGGTTAATATAAATTTAAATATTGTTAAGCAAATGTTTCATAAAAACTAAATGAATGATATTTATGATAATTTATTAATTAGTTTTAATTTTTATTTAATATATAAAAATCAACAACTTATTTTTAATTACAAAAAATAACAATATTATATTTTTATAAGAATAACTTTATTAAGCTATATTTTATAACCATCTTAACTATTTACTTTTAGTTTAAGTTGATATGATTTTTATATAAAATATGTTTGTTTATATGATAAACTGCGCGTAAATTTTTTGAATATAAGGTTTTTAGACTGATTTTTTAATGTTTTATCAATATTAACTTTTCAGTAAAGCCTTGAATAAATAAGAAAACAGAGGAATGAAAGTTGTGTTGAAACGAAGTATTTTGATACTTTCTCTGACTGGAAACATTATCGGTCTATCAGGTGCTCATGCAGCAGAACTTGAGCCTGTAAAACTTAAAAAAAGTTGTATTAAAAAAAATCCTTTAGCAGAAGGTCAGAATGACCCTGAGCTATTGAATATTTTTAAACAAGTTTGTGATAGTGATAATACGACTCAAAAAAAATGATTTATTAGCTAAAGCAGCTATGCGCTTTTATCAAACCAATCAACCAGTTAAAGCATTAAATTTGGCAAGTCAATTGCAAAGTCAAAATATACGCGGTTCATTAATAACAGATGTTTTATTTTTATCTGGTGTAAGCATTGCAAATAACTCTTTGCAGCAAATGCGAAGTCAGGAAATGCGTTATTTAAGCAATGATGTAACTTATCCACCCGCTAAACAATTAATTGAAAATATCCATACTTCAATGCCTGCGCCAGATACTTCAAATGTTAAGGCGGCTACAGAAGGTGGCTCAGTTGATAATGAAAGAAGAAGTTATAAAAAACAAACTGTAACACGCAACAGAGTTACAGCTTCCAGAGCAGCAACAAAACGAGTAGCAACTCCAGCAAAAGCAACTGCGGTTAAACCAAAAACTGCCCCTGTAGCCAATGTTAATAAATCAAAAAGTTCGCCTTTTGACCCTTTAATTAAATAATCAGGAATAGAATCTTATGGCTAAGAGAGAAAGCGTACAAAAGAAGCTTCAGCGAATTCGACCTCCACGTGTTCAGCTTACATATGATGTCGAAATTGGTGATGCAAAAGAAGCGAAGGAACTACCATTTGTTGTTGGTGTGATGGGTGATTTTTCGGCAGCTTCTGAGCTTGAACGTACAAAATTAAAAGATAAAAAATTCATTAATGTCGATTTAGATAATATTGATGAAGTTATGGAGTCATTGTCTCCAAGAGCTGCTTTTCAAGTAGATAATACGCTGACTGAAGAGGGTGGAAGAATTGCAGTTGATTTAACATTTAAGTCAATGGAAGATTTTCGCCCAGAAAATGTTGTTCAACAGGTTGACCCATTAAAGAAACTTGTTGAAGCACGTGAGCGTTTAACAGATTTAAGAAATAAGATTTCTAACAGTGAGCGTTTAGAAGACTTACTTGATGAAGTGCTTAAGAGTACTGATCAAATCCGTAAATTAAGTGCGGAGGCTGATCATGAATAATGCTCAATCGGCAGCAATGCCTCTTGCTGAAAATGAACAAGTTAATCTTCTAGACTCGATTGTTGAAGAGAGTCGTATTGCTCGAAATGAAGAAGAACATTCGCGTGCAAAAAGCTTAATAGGTGAACTTGCCAAAGAAGTAATGGCAGGCACAATTACAGTTTCTGAAAATATGACTTTATCAATCGATAAGCGTATTGCGGAAATTGATGCTCTGATTTCAAATCAATTAAGTCAGATCATGCACAATGAACAATTCCAAAAGATTGAGTCAACTTGGCGTGGTCTTTACTACTTCTGTCAAGAAACGCCTTCTAATCCTCTCATTAAAATTCGTATGTTGAATACGACTAAAAAAGAGCTGGTTAAAGATTTTCAAGGTGCTACAGACTTTGATCAAAGTACTTTGTTCAAAAAAATCTATGAAGAAGAATATGGATCTTTTGGTGGTGCACCATATTCAGCACTGATTGGTGATTTTGAATTTGACCGTACGCCTTCTGATATGTATTTACTTGAGCAAATCTCTCATGTTGCTGCAGCGGCTCATGCACCGTTTATTTCGGCGGCTAGTCCAAGCATTCTTGGTCTTGAATCATTTACAGATATTGATCGACCTAGAGATGTGTCAAAAATCTTTGAAACAGCTGAATATGTTCAATGGCGTTCATTCCGTGACAGTGAAGATGCTCGTTATGTCGCTTTAACCTTGCCGCATGTGCTTGGTCGTCTTCCTTATCATCCAAAGGAAGGAACAGCTACAGAAGGATTTAACTTTGCTGAAGATGTTTCGGGTGCAAACCATAATGAGTATTTGTGGATGAATGCTGCTTATGCTTTCGGTACTCGTTTAACAAATGCATTTGATATGCATGGTTGGTGTGCTGCAATTCGTGGTGTTGAAGGCGGTGGTTTGGTCGAAGGCTTGCCTGTTCATACGTTTAAAACACAAGATGGCGAAGTGGTATTCAAGTGCCCAACAGAAATTGCGATTACTGATCGCCGCGAAAAAGAATTAAGCGATTTGGGCTTTATTCCTTTAGTGCATTGTAAAAATACCGATTACGCTGCTTTCTTTGGGGCGCAATCAACTCAAAAACCTAAAAAATATGACAACGATACAGCAAATGCTAACTCTGCTTTATCGAGTCAAATTCAGTACATCATGGCCGTTTCACGTATTGCTCATTATTTAAAAGCAATGATGAGAGACAAAGTGGGTAGCTTTGCTTCTGCTGGAAATGTTGAAGCATTCTTAAATGAGTGGTTGTCACAGTATGTATTACTTGATGATGGCGCTTCTCAAGAAGCGAAAGCTCAATACCCTCTGCGCGAAGCGTCTGTAAAAGTTGTAGAAGATCCTGCTCAACCAGGTCACTACAAATCTGTGGTTTTCTTGCGACCACACTTCCAGCTGGATGAGTTGTCAGTTTCTTTGCGACTTGTTACTGAGTTACCTCAGTCCTCAAATTAATAAAGGTCAGCGAAAGAATAACTTTAAATTAAAAATAGGAAAGTTCTAAATGAAAGATATATACGTTGAGTTTCGCGGTAAATATAAAGTTGATGGCGAGTCTCGTGACTCTGAGCACAAAGGCTGGTTAGAAGTTAACTCTTGGTCTCACAACATTCGTCAACCTAAATCTGCTACTTCAAGTAGTGTTGGTGGTCATACTGCTGAACGTGTTGAACATTCAGATATGCTTTTTATTAAAGACCTAGATGCAACTAGCCCGAAATTATGGGAAGCATGTTCAGCTGGTTATACATTTGATGAAGTACAAATTGATTTTTATCGTGCAAATGGCGATAAACGTATCAAGTACTTACAAATTAAATTGAAGCATGTTCTAGTTTCTAGTGTAACTCCAACTGTTAACGAAGAAGGTGTTCCAACTGAAGCGTTTGGTTTGAAATACGCAGCTGTTGAGTGGACTTATAACCAACAAGATATTAACGGTACTGCTAAAGGTGCTGTTACTAAGAAATGGTCACTTTCTAATAATACTGCTTCTTACGCAGCATAATTATTTAAGTGAATATTTGGTGGAGGCTGACATAAAGTTAGCCTCTGCTGTCTTTAAGCATGCTTGTTGTGAACTCGAATGAATTTAGATCGGCTTTATCCATACGGATTTCGTTCAACTTTGTTTGATCGCTTAATTCCTGAAAGTGAAGATTATGCAAAGGGTCTTTCTATTCAGCAGTTAAGAGAATCGGTAGCAAAAGATTTAGAAGACTTGCTGAATAGTCGAGTCGCTAAATTGGATCATGTGGTTGATGATTATCCGCTAGTTAAAAAATCTATACTTCAGTTCGGGATTATTGATTTTGTGGGGCTTTCTACAGCCAACCCGCTAGATCGAGACAAGATTTGCCAATCCATTGAACAATCAATAGCAGCTCATGAACCTAGATTAAGACAAATACGGGTAGAGATGTTGTTAGATGGGCACAATATGGGGGCGCTATGTTTAAGTATTCAGGCTTATCTAAATATTCATCCACTGTATGAACCTGTCGTTTTTGATGCATTGCTAAAACCGACAACGCAGCAATATGTAATTTCAGCGAGAACCTAAGCGTAGTGGGTGTGTTGTGATAGAAGAGCTTTTACCGTTTTACGAAAAACAACTACAAGAATTTGGTCAGCAATCTCGTGAATTTTCACAAAAATATCCGAAAATTGCTCAGCGCTTATCTTTAAATCAAGAGCAGATTGATGACCCGCATATTGAGCGTCTTATACAGGCGTTTTCATTAATTGCTGCCCGCATTGATAAAAAGCTTGCTGATAGCTATGACGTATTTACGCGCTCTCTATTTGAAGTGATGTTTCCTCAATATTTACGTCACTTTCCTGCTTGTTCGGTAGTCAGTTTCGAAGATATAAATAAGATAAAGCAGCTCACGGAAGCGCATATTGTTCCTACACATACCATCTTAAAGTCGCGTAGTTTTAAAGGGGTTCAGTGTGAGTTTAATACTACACAAGAAGTCAAATTACTCCCGATAAATTTGCAAGCGCTAGAGTTCAAAAGCACACCTAGTGCACATATTCATTTAAGTCAAAATGCGACTTTAAATTTTAAATTCGAAATTTTTAACAATGCTCATCTATGTTTAAAAGATGAAAAACTACCTATTTATTTAGATGCGATTTCTAATTTTCCCCTTCAAGTACTAGACAGCATTTTTAAGAAGGGGACAACTTTTGCTATTAAAATAGGGCAGAAAGTTGTTGAGCTGAATAAAAATCCATTTGAATTAACTGGCTTTACAGAGCAAGAAAGTCTATTACCTCTCGATCAGCATACCCATCATGCCTATCGATTACTGATGGAATATTTTTGTTTTCCTGAAAAATTTAATTATCTAAAACTCGATTTAAGTTTTTTAAAGCTTCTATCTTTAGAAGAGAGTAGTTTTGAGCTGCTTATACATTTTAAATTAAATTTAAATGATCAAGCTGTAGTCCGAAATTATTCTGAATTAAATGTCGCTAATTTTAAGTTGTTTACTACACCAGTCATTAATTTATTTGAAAAATATGCTGAACCTCAAAAAATTGTACATAAACAATTAGAATACCCGCTGATTACAGATGCTCATCATCCTGAGTTTTATCAGGTGTATTCAATTATTGAAATGAATATGGTTCGCGAAAAAACGGGTCAAGAAGAAAGCTATGTTCCAGTACTGCCTTTTTTTGCGATGAGCCACTATCATTCTGACACGGCACGTTTTTTCTATTCGGTGAATTATCAAAAGCTACAACCCAATTTCGTCGAAATGGGTTATTCAATTATTTCTAAAAATTTAAATCCTTCTTCAACACGTTCGGATTTTATTAGCACTAAACTATTATGCTCAAATCGTGACTTACCACATGAAGCATTAGGACAGTCCAATAATATATTAAATCTAAATGATAGTAGTTTGGCTCGCCGTGCCATTGTTTTAAAAAGACCTACAAAACCTTATCAATTTGGTCAAAGCCAGAGTGAGCAGTGGCGTGTTATTTCGCATCTTTCATTAAATAGTTTAGCTTTAATGAAAGGTGATGCGGTATCCCATATTAAAGAGTTACTTGCGTTATACAATTTACCATTATCAAAAGAAAATTATTTAATTATTGAATCAATTAAGCATCTTGAATTTTCACTTACTCACAAACTTGTAGATGGAAAGCCATTTCCAATGTTTGTAAGAGGGGTGAAGGCCGAGTTGCAAATTGATTCATCGGTATTTAGAGGGCATAGCCTATACATTTTTAGCCAATTGTTAAGTCGTGTTTTTAATTTAAAGGTTCAAATTAATAGTTTCGTTGATTTGGTCGTTAAGGATTATTCATCTCAGCAGGAGTTATACCAATGCAGTCAGAACGTTGGTGGCAAGACTCTTCTATAACAGCTGAGCTCTTTACAAAGCCAAAGTCTTTTGAATTTATCCAAGCAACACGGCTATTAAGACACGATTCAAGTCGCACAGTTAGTACATCTTGGAGTGATCATTTTAAGTTTGAGACATCCTTTAATTTAAATTTTCCTGCTACAGAAATTGAAAATTTAGAATTAACGGACGAGCGGATTTATATCACGAATTTAATTGTTGGTCTTACGGGCATACAAGGCGCTCTGCCTTATACATATACGAATAAGATTAAGCAGGCCCCGCGTCAGCAAAGAGCTGAAACTAAAGAGTTTCTGAGCTTATTTAACCATAAGCTTACTGCTCAATATGTAGAGTCGAGCATTACCTATAATTTGCCAATTCGATATGAGATCGAGCATAAAAATGATTATCTCGATATTTTGCATGCATTAAATGGCTATGTACGGTCGCAACATCAGCAAACAGAGCTTGATGACTATTTTGCAGAGTTTTCAGGATTAATGCAGGGCCAGAACAATACAGTTCATGCATTAAAAACGATGTTGTCTTGTATTTTTAAACATGAAATTACGATTAAAGAATTTATACAAGAATCTTTTAAGTTAGTGAGTGACCAGTTAACGACTTTAGGTGGAGCTCAGCCGAGTCTACTTGGTGTTAATACTTTTTGTGGTGAAACTATTCAGCAAATTGATGGGAAAATTGAAATTCAAATTGGGCCATTAAAGCGTCAGCAATATCTCAGTTTCTTACCAAATCAAGAGTTAAGTTTAAAGCTTAAAAAAATTGTAGAAACTTGGTGTAGTCCAACTTTATCAATAGATCTTCGACTCGTATTGGATGAGTCAGAAATACAACCTATTTGTCTAACCCATCATAATCAAAATGGTTTGGGGCAAGGTTCTTTTCTTATATCACAACAACCTAAAGTGCATAGTCATGAAACTTGCTATAGCCTTATTGGAGAGAAAATATGATTAAAAAAATATTACTCTCATTTATTGCTATTTTTACAGTGGTTAGTGGAATTATTATTTTCTACTGGCGTGACGTTCAATATAGCCCTGATAAAGGAGATTTTTTCCTTTATTTCTTGATGCTACCAGCAGTTATTACCTTGGTGATCTTATCGCCTTGGTTAATTTATAGCGCTTATAAAAATTATAAAGAAAAGAAAGAACAAGCTATAAATCAAGATAAAGATGATGCTAGTCAAAAACAAAATGTAGTAACAGATGCACCACTGGAACAGTTAGATTTTAATATTTATTCTTCTTTTGCTCTCCATGCACTTGGTGAAAATGAAAGCATTATTGCGGAGCTACAAAACTTTAAAAGTCCAGAGCTGGATGATCAACTGTTAAATTCTTATGGATTGCCTCTTTTATCTTATCGTATTAAAGATTTGGATGAAGATAATCATGAGGAGAGCGAGTACGCATCTCCACGACAAGTTCGTATGATGTTATTAATAAAACAGCAATTAGAACAAAATATAGAAAACTTATATCTTCTTGCAGAGCATGTAAAACGTTCGACTTTATTTTATGAGTCACAACAAGCCCGTGAATATCATATGCATCCGGCATGGGTTGATCCCGAGTCTGAATATGATGATGTTCAAATGCCGATAGTAGAAGTTTATCGTTTAAATCGCTTAAATCTACATATCCTTCTTTCGGAGGATTTATTACATATCTGGAATGATGAACAAAGTAATGAATTAATTTTAGAGTTTTTTGCTGAGATCGGCATTCCTGCTCAAAAGATCCATATTGAATATCATTTTTTTGGAGAGCAACTGGCTTACCAAGAACTGATACATCTATTAAAGGGTATTCATAAAAGGGAGCATGAGATGTTCTTTTTGCTCGTCGCCGATTCCGAAATTGATCAGGATCTAGTCGATGAAAAGTCTTGGATGATTAAAGATTATATTCCTGCTGAATTTGCAGCAAGCTGTTTACTTGCTGATCCTTTAGTAAAAATTCAAGAATTAGAACCTACAAAAAATCTAAAAGTTATAGTGGGCCAACAAGATACGGCAAAGCTTTTTACTAATTTTGAATTTCATGATTTACCTCAGCATGAAGGTGAGGAACCTTATGTGCTGATATTGTCAGATCAGACCGATATAAAAGTTTCGAAGAAATTGCAGCAACACTTTCTTCAAACACCTGTAGAACCCCATCACTATATTTATGTGAAATCTTCATTAGGGCATACCCAACATTTAGCTGATATTTATGGCTTTATGCTGAGCATGCATTTCCCTGAACATATCATTCCTTTTGTCTTTGGTGAAAATACAGTGTCAGCACATACATTTGTGCAAAGTGTCACTGAAAATTCAGAAGATGATGTGATGGTGTTGAATAACTAATTTAAACTTTGGACTTAGAACGAGAATAGAATGCATACAATTTTAGGCTACTTGTGGCAGTACATCACGAATCCTAAAGCAATTATCGCCTTGTCATTGTTCGTGGCATTGATGTCTTCATATACTTCAATTCCTCGTCATATATTCTGGGCTTTAGCAACTGCCTATGCTTTGGGTCTTATTGTTTATGGTATCTATTGGCTTATTCAACGAAGAAAGCATGCTGCTCAAGGCGAAGAGCTAGCTGAAGCAATTGAAAAAGATAACCAAGCTGAATATGGCAAAAATAAAGATAAAGAAGAGCTTCAGCTTGTTAGTCAACAAATGAAAGAATCAATTCAACTGATTCGTAAATCTAAGTTGGGTGATAAAAAAGGGAATGCTGCACTATATGAGCTTCCTTGGTATATGGTTATTGGTAACCCAGCTGCAGGTAAAAGTTCAGCTATTTATAATTCTGGTTTAAAGTTTCCTTTCGAAGAAACACATCAAAAAATGGTATCTGCTGGTTTAAGTGGTACTCGAAATTGTGATTGGTTTTTCTCTACAGAAGGTATTTTGCTCGATACAGCGGGCCGTTATTCTGTTTATAGTGAAGACCATTCTGAGTGGTTAGGTTTCTTAAATATTTTAAAAAAGAGCCGCTCTAAAGCTCCAGTTAATGGTTTGATTTTAATTGTTAGTATTGCTGAGCTCATTAGTCAAAGTCCTGAAAACTCATTAAAGCTTGCTAAAAATTTACGTGCTCGTATTCAAGATCTAACTGAACGTCTAGAAGTAGTTGTACCTGTTTATTTAGTCTTTTCAAAGATGGACTTGATTGCAGGTTTTACCGAGTTTTTTGAATTTTACGAAGCTCAAGAATATAACCAAGCTTGGGGAGCAACGCTTCCATATGAGCAGAGTTCTTCTCATAACGCGGTAGATTTGTTCGAAAAACATTACACCATTCTTTATGATGGTCTAAAAGGGGTAAGTTCGACTCATTTGAGTCGCCGTCATTCGCAAAATATCTCACCAAGTGTAATGACCTTCCCATTAGAATTTAAAACATTAAAACCCGCTTTAAAAAGCTTTATCGGTACACTTTTTGAAGATAATCCATATCAATTTCAACCTGTTTTCCGTGGGTTTTACTTCACCAGTGCTTTACAGGAAGGTGTGATTGAAAGTCCAATGACGGAACAAATTGCACAAGAATTCCAGCTCACACAGGTTGCTCAAAGTGATTCAAAAGATCATTCAAAAATTACTCCTAACCATGGCTATTTCTTAAATGGCCTATTTTCAGATGTTATTTTAAAAGATAAAGACCTTGTTAAGCAGCACGTAAATACGGGTAGAAAACGTCAGCGTTATATTGCATTTATTGGTGCTTTGGCGGGCGTTTCAATTATTCTTGGCGTATGGGTTTGGTCTTATCGTAATAACCAACAATTAATTGGCGAAGTTCAAGCAGATCTAAATAAAGTAGTTCAATTAGAAAGAGCTTCTGGTCAGCAATTGTCTACCCAATTAGAAGCTTTACTTATTCTTCAAAGACGTCTACAGCAGTTAGACGAGTTTGATGAAAATAGACCACTTAAGTTTAGTTTTGGTTTATATCAGGGCAATGAGCTTCGTGAAAAGCTAAAAGCTGAATATTTAAAAGGTGTTAAGCAAATTGTATTAACACCGACACAGCAAAATATTGCTCAATATTTGCAACGCGTAAAAAATAATGAAGCGACATTAAAAGCGAATCACACGAATGTTGAAATCAAGCAAACTGCTCAGACTCAACAATATTTAGAACCTTCAGATACCAACCCTCAAGATGCTTATAATGCATTAAAAGCTTATTTAATGATGAGTAATCCACAATACATGGATGCAAGTCATCTGAGTGATCAGGTTACGCGTTTCTGGCGTTCTTGGTTAGACGCAAATAAAGGTCAAATGCCACGTGCAGATATGATTCAGGAAGCTGAACAGATCTTGTCATACGCAATGACTTTAGCGAATGATAAACAGTTCCCAATTTTAGATGCAGATTCGCAAATTGTTGATCAAACACGTCAAGTATTGCTCTCTGTTGTTCGAGGAATGCCTGCACGTGATCGTGTTTATAATGAAATAAAAATGCGTGCAGCAGTACGTTTCCCTGCGTTGACTGTAAGTCAGATTGTGGGTGAAGCAAATAAAAATATTGTATTAGGTAGTTATGCGTTGCCTGGCGTATTTACCCAAAAGGCATGGAATGACTATGTAGAAAAAGCGATTGAAGAAGCCGCAGATAAGCCAACAGATAGTAAAGATTGGGTGTTAAATAGCCGTCAATCTGATGATTTAACTTTCTCAGGTAGTCCAGAGCAAATTAGAAAGCAACTGACAGCGCTCTATAAGCAAGAATATATTACGGAATGGAGAAAATTCTTAAGTGGTATTCATTATGCTAAAGCTAGCCAATTTGCTCAGCAAGTAAAAAATATTGATGTTTTAGGTGAGCCACAGAACTCTCCAATTAGAACATTAATTGAAAGAGTGGCAATTGAAACAAACTGGGATAATCCAGTTGTGCAAGCTGAGTTGGCAGCTCCACAAAAAGGATTTGTTGCATGGTTTAAACGTAAGGTTTTAAATCATGATGATAAGGCTGCTAATCAAGTAGCAACTAATGCTCAGGGCGCTATTTCTCAAGAATATCAAATGTTCTATCAGTTGGTTCGCAAACGCGATGATCAACAGGGTAAATCATTGCTTGATGAATATATGACAAATTTAGCCCTAGTTCGTAGCAAGTTTAATGAGCTTAAGAATGCAGGGGAAGTTGGGCCTAATGCGATGACATTAGTCAAGCAAACCCTGAATGAGCAAACTTCTGTATTTAACCAAACGCAAAAAATTGTAGATGAAAAAATGGCGGTTGGTTTTAGTGAAATTGATCAGCGATTACTACAAAAATTAGTAGTTAGCCCACTGACACAGGCTTTCGAGAGCTTAATTACGCCGACGCAAGACGAAATTAATAAATTATGGGTCATGCAGGCGTATCAGCCATTTACAGCAAATCTTGCTAAGAAATATCCATTTAATTCATCAGCTTCTTTACAGGCAACAAGTAGTGAAATTGGACAAATCTTGGGCGAAAACGGCAGCATTTCTCGTTTTGTAAAAGAAAATCTTGATCCATTTGTGATTCGTCGTGGTTATACATTAACGTCTAAGACATGGAAGGATTTAGGAATTAGTTTAAATCCTCAATTCGTTATGAATTTCCAAAGATACGTTACTCCATCTAATGGTATGGCAACAGGTGAGTTGAATAGTCAAGCTCCTGCTGCACCTGCAACTAATCAATCTAACTTCCAGTTCTATCCAATTCCAAATCCACAATTGCTTTCATATACCGTGGATATTGATGGTCAGCGCATGACTTATGAGAACGGTGTGCAACAGTGGGTGAACTTCATTTGGCCGAATCAAGGCAGTATTCCAGGTGCTCGTATTACCGCTGTAGATTTACAAGGTCAAACGCATACGATTTTTGATGAGCCAGGTGAATACGGTATTAACCGCTTAATTGATAGTGCTCAGCGTAAAGAACAAAATGGCGGATTTGAAATGCTTTGGCGTAGTAAAACTGATCCATCATTAGTTGTAAAAATGAATTTCCGTCTGATCAGCAGTAATTCAGGCAGTATTGGTTCAAGCCGTGGTTATGCAGGTATGCAACTAGTGGATAAAGTCACTGCTGATAAAGCAGCTCGTGTGGTGTCTGCTCAGCAGGCGCCAGCTCAAGCAGCAGCTCCAGCAAAAACAGAAAATCCTGTTTCAGCACTTGCTCAGCCTTCTGCGGGAGTTAAACCATGACATGGAAAATAACCTCTATGCGAAAGGAGGAGCAATAATGCAAACATTAAAAACAACGCCTTTGTATTACGGCAAAAGTCCTGCACGCGGCGACTTTTTAAAAACAAAAGGTCAGAATGCTTTAATACAGTTGCTTGATCAGTGGATTACTGAAGCATTGGAATACGCAATGCAATCGGGTAGCTTTAAAGAAGCTTATAACACGTTGCCTTCGCTCGACTTCTTTATTGCGAATCCGAAAGAAAATATGTTTTTAGCGGCGAACCTTCTTGCAAGTGAAGATAGTTCGGGGCGATCTTTTCCAATGGTACTTAGCCATTTATTAGAAATTGATTTACCGTACGATAATTTACTGTATGCACCATATAGCTATAAGCATGTACTCGTTGATTTATTCCAAAACAATCGTACTTTAAAAGGAATTAAAGATTCAGATCTGTTACTTGGAAAATTAGGTCACTTACAAAATCAAATTCAGGTTTTAACTGAACGCGAGTGTGTAGGTTTCTATGAAAATCATACGATGCATTCATTTGCTCAATTAATGAAACTCAGTATTTATGAGTTAGCGCAAAGTATGATTGGGCTAGGATTATTACTTCAGCCAATTTTACAAAATGGAACCAGTCGCTTAAATAAAGTTTTAATTTTGCCTATTAATAATCCTGCTTACAGTTATGAAATAGCAGCCTTTTGGGTCAGTATTATTTGTCGCTTTTTAAAGGAACATAATACTGAGGTGTTGATAGGTTTGTTACATCGAGAACAACCCGTATTATTTTTCGGTTTTCAAGGGGCTGATATTTTAGCCCTTAGTGATATTTTTACTCAGAATATGGATAGTAAACATTGGGTTTCTTTAATAGAAGCTCAGTGGATTGATACTTATTTGGAGCAAAATGCTGGTTTAGCTACGCTAGAACAATCATTATGCCAACGCCAATTAAGTTTAAATCAAGGCTTAAAACTATTTAGACAGACTTTTTTGGGTGAATAATAATGAATCAACGAAATCAAACTAAACTTACACAGCTCATAAAAGGCTGTTTTATCTATGCGATTGCTAATTATGCTTTGGCTCAGCCCATTGTTGTAGAAGGTGTGGTTCCAAATGAGGCGAGCAAACAGGCTATCTTATTAAAAATGCAATCTGTTTATGGCGCTGATCAGGTAGTAGATAAAATACAAGTGAGACCCGTCGCTGCTCCAAATGGGTGGAGTGATTCTGTTACACGAGTTATTACACCTGACTTAAAAAAAGTTTCGCAAGGCAAATTAAGCGTAAATGGTACACGATTTGAGCTAAGTGGAAAAATGCTGAATCCAGCAGATATTCAACCTACAACTCAGTCTTTTCAAGGGTTAGTACAGCCACCATATCAACTGTATTCACAGTTATCAGTCAATCAGGCTGAGCAGAAAATCATTGATGACGCACTTAAAAATCGAATTATTGAGTTTGAATCTGGTAGTGCTGTTTTAACTGATGCAGGTCAAAAAATTCTAGATGAGATGGCTGTTGCCTTGAATAAAGTAGGAGGCAAAAAAGTCAAAATCGTAGGACATACAGATAGTTCAGGCGATGCGACTAAAAACTTAAAACTTAGCCAAGATCGTGCATTAGCAGTAAAAAACTATTTGATTAGTAAAAGTATTCCTGCCGACCATTTATCTGCGGAAGGTTTAGGTTCATCTAAGCCTGTTGCAGATAATACTTCTCCAGAAGGCAGAAAGAAAAACCGTCGAATTGAGTTTACTGTTCAATAAATATAAGGAGAAGAACATGGCTAGCCCTTACATTACGATTGGATGCCCAACAACTGGTGGAGGGCAAGTCATTTCAGGAAACAGTACATTTTTAATTGATGGAATTGCAATTGCCTGTGTAGGAGATAAGGCTACTTGTCCGTTACACAAAACGGTTTCTACGATTGTATCGGGAGACCCAAATATGCTTGTCATGGGAAAATCCGCAGCACGTGTAAATGATTCATTATCATGTGGCTGTAAATTATTGCCAAAACAGAGTTTAGTTAATCAAGGATAAGGGTAGAGATATTTTTATATAGATATAAATATCTACTAAAACATATTAACGCTTGAAATGATGAGTAGTTTGTCTGATAAAGCTGAATTTTGTTAATATACAGGCATTATGATTTTAAGCATTAAATTATTTAAAAATATTGAGAGTAATGATGAGTAATTTAAAAATTTTAATTACAAAACTTTCTACAGTTGCACGAACTGCTTTAGAAAAATCGGCTAATGCTTGTGTTATTCAACAAAATTACGAAATTGAAATTGAGCATCTATTTTTAGAATTACTTAATCAATCTTTAGAGAATGATTTAAAAATTTTATTAAAGAAATATAAAATTTCATCTGAAGCTTTAGCTGATGATTTAAAAGAAACAATTTCTCAATTACCAAAAGGTAATACCCGAACTCCTATTTTTGCTAAATCTATTGTTCGTTTGTTTGAACAAGCTTGGTTATTAGCTTCGGCTGAGCAAAATCCAGTTATTCGTAGTGGTCATTTATTAGTTGCATTATTAACTGCACCTGATTTATATCAAATTGCGACTCGTGCTTCGAGTTTATTTGATCTCTTACCAATTGATTCAATGAAACATAAGTTTCTTGAAATTTGTGAGAAGAGTGTTGAACAACAAGATGAAACAAAAGCATCTTTAGGTGAAGCTGAAGCAGCAGACGCGAATGTAGCAAATACTAAAACTGCTAAAACACCAGCACTTGATCAATATACGATTAATCTCACTGAAAAAGCAAAAAAAGGCGGTATAGATCCAGTTATTGGGCGTGAATATGAAATTCGCTTAATGCTCGATATTTTAATGCGTAGACGCCAAAACAACCCAATCTTAACTGGAGAGCCGGGTGTTGGTAAAACAGCTGTGGTCGAAGGTTTAGCTTTAAAAATTGCTCAAGGTTTAGTGCCTAATGCCCTAAAAAACGTGCATTTACATGTATTGGATATGGGACTTTTACAGGCTGGAGCAAGTGTTAAAGGCGAGTTTGAAAATCGTCTAAAGCAAGTGATTCAAGAGGTCCAAGCCTCGGTTCATCCTATTATCTTATTTATTGATGAAGCGCATACTTTAATTGGTGCAGGTGGACAAGCTGGGCAAAATGATGCTGCAAATCTTTTAAAACCAGCACTTGCACGCGGTGAATTACGCACGATTGCTGCGACTACTTGGGCAGAATATAAACAATATTTTGAAAAAGATGCTGCATTGAGTCGACGTTTTCAGGTGGTAAAAGTTGAAGAGCCAACCGAAGAAGTTGCTGTAGATATGTTGCGTGCGATGATTCCTGTCATGCAGCAGCATTTTAAATTACAAATTGATGATGAGGCGATTGTTACAGCGGTTCACTCTTCACATCGATATATTAGTGGTCGTCAACTTCCGGATAAAGCAGTTAGTGTTCTTGATACGGCCGCAGCACGTGTTGCGTTGACCCAAAATGCCCAACCTGTAAAGCTTGATCAGTTAAAGGCTCAAGAGCACAACTTAAAGCTTGAACAGCAAATTTTAGAAAATGAACATCGTCAGATTCCAATTCATCATGAACGATTAGAAACTTTAAAAGCTAATTTAGAATCTTTGCAAAAAGAGATTCATGAAACTGAAGAGCAGTGGAAAAAAGAATTAGAACTTGTTCATAAAATTCAGGAATTAGAAGCACAGAATCATTCTAATGAATCTGAAGCTTATGATCAGATTAATCTACTGCGTAAAGATCTTGCTGAAATTCAAGGCCAGCAACCATTAGTATTTGAAAGAGTAAATTCTCAAATTATTAATGAAATTATTTCTGATTGGACCGGAATTCCTGTTGGAAAAATGGTTAATGATGAAATTAAACAGATATTAACGCTTGAAGATAAATTGGGCGAGCGTGTAATGGGGCAAGATTATGCGCTTACACAATTAGTTCAGGGTATTAAAACTTCAAAAGCAAGACTTGAAGATCCGAATAAGCCACAAGGTGTATTTCTTTTGGTCGGGCCAAGTGGTGTAGGTAAAACTGAAACTGCATTAACTTTGGCAAATGAATTATATGGCGGTGAGCAGCATTTAATCACCATTAATATGTCTGAATATCAAGAAGCACATACTGTATCTTCGCTTAAAGGTGCACCTCCTGGATATGTGGGATATGGTCAAGGTGGGGTTTTAACAGAAGCTGTTCGTCGCAACCCTTACAGTGTTGTGTTGCTTGATGAAATTGAAAAAGCACATAGTGATGTTCAGGAACTATTCTATCAAGTATTTGATAAAGGCACTTTAGAAGATGGTGAAGGACGAGTAATTGACTTTAAAAACACCACTATTTTGTTGACTTCAAATGCTGGCTCAAGTGCGATTATGCAAGCGTGCTTAAATACGCCAGTCGAAGAATGGCCTACAGCTGAAGAGTTGATTGACCATTTAAAACCAAGTTTATATAAGCAATTCAAGCCTGCATTTTTAGGTCGAATGAGAGTTGTGCCATATTTCCCATTGCATGACGATCTACTTGTACGAATTATTAAACATAAGTTAGGCAAGATCACAGCAAGAATTGAAAAACAATACGGTACACAAGTCCAGTATTCTGAAGATTTGGTAGAGCTACTTTTAAGTCGCTGTACAGAAGTCGATAGTGGTGCACGTAATGTTGATAATATTTTAAATTCTACGGTGTTACCTGCATTGGCTACAGAAATTTTAGTGGCTTTAGCAGAGCAAAAGTTGCCAAAAGTTATCATGATTGATGCTAAAGATGACGAAATTCAATATTTACTAGATCCGGTTGCAAAAACTGCTAAAAAAAGGACCAGTAAAAAGTTGAAGTCAGAAGTTTAAATTGAATAGAGCTAAAATTAGATGAATATTGATATTTCTGAACTCCTTGAACCCATTAGCGATAGCTTACCTTGTGGTGATGACTTTTCATTTTCTAATGAATTTCATGAAATCAAAAAGGCGAAAACACAAGATGATCTATTGCTAGATCAAGGCGATTGGGTTGCTGAGCGAAAACAAGCCGACTGGGATTTTGTATCAAATAAAACGAGTGTTTTGCTAAAAGAGAATACAAAAGATATTCGTCTATTAACTTGGCTCATAGAGGCTTGGACTCATCTTTACGGTTTTGAAGGTATGGCGAAAGGCTTAACTTTAAGCCATACCATGCTTAATCAATATTGGCAGGAAATTCATCCTGTTATTGAAGATGATGACTTAGATCAACGCATTGGTTTATTACAGGGTTTAATTAATCAGTTACCTGGCTTGTTGAAGAAAGTCTCTTTAACCAATACAGTGCCTTATTACAATTTGCTTGATTACGATAATTTTCTATATCACGAGAACATTCGTCGTAAACAAACTGAAGAGTACGATAGTCAGTCGGGACCATCGGAGTTAGAACAGTTCGATCAAGCTATTTTTAATACGTCTAAAACTTTTCAATATTCTAATTATCAAGATTTTAGCTCAGTCTTAACCGAGTGGGATGTTTTAAAGCAAACCCTTGACCATTTAATGGGGCTAGACTCACCGAGTTTTGGTGCAATTGATTCAGCATTTGAAACTATTCACAGCACATTACGCAAGATTTATAAAGCAGAAGCTTTCGGTACTGGACTTACGCCAGTCCAAGAGCAGGCGACTGTCATCACGAGTTCATCTATGGAAAATCAAGTGCCTGTACAAGTTGTTTCAGATCAGCCTGCTTTTCAGCCTCAAGCACAAACACACTTGGCGAACCGTGAGCAAGCAATGAAAGTGCTGCAAGAAATTGCGGATTACTTTCAGGCAAACGAGCCGCATAGTCCTGTGAGTTATATGCTCCAAAAAACCATTAAATGGAGTCAAATGCCATTACATGAATGGTTAGCGCAAGTCATCAAAGATGAGCATCCATTACAAATGGTTCAGGAAATGTTAGGTGTGCAGCCTAAAAATGAATATGAATAAAGATTGGTAAAGACATATGTTTAAAGCTGAAAAAGTCCTTTGGGGCGAAGGTTTATTTTTAAGACCTCAACATTTCCAAATTCAAGATACCTACCATGAACAACGCTTGAATCATACGGTTCGTGCGGTCGTACCTTTTTCATATGGTATTCAGAAATTAAGTTTCGATGAGGCTCAATTGAGCACACATATTCTTGCTCTTGAGTCTGTCGAGATGATCTGGCAAGACGGTGAAATTTATCAGGCACCTGCATATGATTTATTGCCTGAACCAATTTTATTGGATGATCTTAATTTACGGGGTGAGATGCTAATTTATTTAGCATTACCACTCTTACAAGCAAATAAGCAAAATCTAATTGATCAAAACCAAGCACAAAAGGGCAGATATCAATCCCACCTTGTCGAAACGCATGATCTGTTTACTAACGCTACCGAAGCAGATATTAGTTTGCTACGCCGCCGTGCTGTTTTTAAATTATTAGATGTGCATAGTAATCCAGATCATAATCTGGATGGTTTCTTATATCTGCCGATTGGAAAGATTAAACGTCAAAGCTCTGGTGCTTTTGAAATTGACCGAAAGTTTATTCCACCAATTTTGCACGTGGATGCCTCTGAAACACTCATTTCAAACTTAAAAAGAACTCTGAATGTTATTAAGGCAAAAATTAAGACGATTCAAACCAATAACCGAGAAAATGAACAGAAATTAATTGAATTCCGTTCCGGTGATATCGTTTCTTTCTGGTTAGTGAATGCTTTAAATACAGCTCACGCTGGTTTAAATCACTTTGTGCAATATCCACAAATCCATCCAGAACGGTTGTTTTTCGAATTATTACGTTTAGCAGGTTCATTATTAACTTTCTCGACAGCCTATGATGTTGATCAGCTGCCTGCTTATAAACACCATAATTTACAAGAAAGTTTTACTCAGTTAGATACGATTCTACGTGATTTACTCGATACGATTATTTCGAGTCGTTATATCAGCATTGCGCTTAAAGAAATCCGACCTTCATATTGGGTGGGAAGTCTTGAGACTGATAAGATTACTCGAGATACTCGACTTTATATTGCAGTATCAAGTAGCGCAATGCAGACACATGAGTTAATCCAGATTGTGCCTTTACGATTCAAGATCGGTAGCACTTTAGATGTGGAACAACGTGTAGTTGCTGCATTGCCTGCGATTCCATTGCATCACTTAATTCAAGTTCCAACTGCAATACCAGTACGTTCTGGGGTGAGCTATTTCGAGATTGAACCACATCATGAACTTTATCAGCGCATGTTAGATTCAGAAACGATTTGTATTTATGTTCCAGCTGGTTTCCAAGATATCAGTATTGAACTGATTGCGGTTATGAACGCTTAAGGGTAAAGGAGAGAAAAATGTCACAATCCACAGGTGCTCCTTCTTTATTTGATGATGGACAAATTGGAACGGGTGGGAACAATAATAGCCAGTCTCAAGCAAAACTACAGGCAATCAATCTTATTGATTTATTGCATGACGGCTTTTATTTGGTTTTTTTAATTCGAAATCAGTATGTGCCAGCAGACGCTCAGCAGTTTCGTGAAAAAATCTTAAATTTACTCAATCAATTTGAGCAGCAAGCTAAAAAGTTACAATTTTCAGCTGATGATATTCATGATGCTAAATATGCATTCTGTGCTTTGATTGATGAAACGATCGTAACGCAACAAGACCCTAGTTATTTTAATTTGCAAAATGCTTGGTTAATTAGCCCGTTACAATTGAGCTTGTTTGGTTCTCAGTTAGCGGGTTATCGCTTCTTTGAAATATTGGAGCAATTACGTAGCCGTGGAAAAGAACGTCTAGCTGCTCTAGAAGTATTTCATTACTGCCTTTTATTAGGTTTTCAGGGTAAGTACCGAATCGAATCTACGGAAAGTCTCAACCATTTAGTATCAAGAGTAGGTGACGAAATTGACTATTTGAAAGGAAAAAAAGTTGCCTTTTCGCCGTTCTCGGCCATTCCCGATCAGATACGAAATATTATTCATCGCGAAGTACCTTTCTTTTGGATTTTGATCTTTTTATTGATTTTTGCATTGCTTACCTTTGCTGGGTTAAGATTTATGCTGAATAATCAAAATGATAAAGCATTATCTAATTATCAAAATGTGATTTCTGCTCCTCAAGAGCAAGCACATATTACAATTTATTTACCTTGATGATGGTACGAAATGGCTCAGGAAAAACCAACTTCTATTCGAGTTTTACAATCGAATAAAAAAAAGCCGAAATCACCAATACTTTATATTGTCATTGGTGTTATTGCCGGGGTGTTTGTCAGCATCTCGCTATTCCTGTTCTTGTCTCAACCGCATTCGTCAGAATCAATAGCAATTGAGAGTAAATCAACAGAAGAACAGATTTTAAATCAAGAAACTGCTCATTCTTCTGATGAACAAAATCAGGTTGCTGTCAGTCAAGACAACGAAACAGATTCAATGAGCCGTGATGGTTTTGAACAACCTAAAGATAATGAATTAAGTAATATCTTTAAACCTGCTCAGCATAAGCCTGCTACTGTCAATCAACAGCGAGTTTCTCCGTTTGACGAACAGCTCACGGGTGAAAAGAAAGTTCAGGTTGTGCCTCAACTACAGACGGGTGCAGCTAAAACGGCTCAACCGAAGGTACAGCCGGCTCAGCAAAAGCCAGTGACTAAAACGCCGCAGCAACAAGTGGCACAGGCTAAACCTGTTGTTGAGAATAAAGCTCCAGCCGAACCCGAAGCTGAGGTTGAACCACCTAAAGCATCGGTAGATATTAAAATTACACGAAGTCCTTTTGCTGTGAATTAATGAACAAATGATGATTTTTCTCATTTTCTTTTGCTTTACATGCTTAGCAATTGGTTTAGCATTTTTAATGTCTTATGAGCTAAGGACGAGAAGCAAAGATTTTGTTTTGTCATTACTGCCGCAAGGCCGTAAACAGCTTAATCAGGTTAGACAATTTGCTCAAACAATGAATCAGGCAGCTGCACCTGAAAAGCTGCAATCCCATTGGCATTTACAGCAGTGGTGGATTGTTATTGCAGGATTTTTCTTGTTTGCCAGTATTTTAGTGTTTGCTTTTACTCGACCTATTAGCTCAACTCGAATTGAAGCTGAATATCTCAAAAAAACAGATCCTCAAATCTACGCGCTTTTGAACGGTGAAATACTATCGCCACCACCAGAAGTGGATGAAAGCCTAATTGAAGCCGCAATTGTAGAGGCTACACAATTAGAGCAACAATATTCTGCTCAAAATAGTGGAACCATTAATTCTTCACCTATTGATAATACGAGTTTTGATGGGCGAGCTATTTTAGATACCAGTTTAGTAGATCGTAAATGGAGCAAAATGAACCCCCGTTATAAGCAGCGTTTACTCATGGTTTTTAAAATCATGAAAGAACAATATGGTTATGAGTTGGTTCTATTAGAGGGATATCGTAGTCCTGTGCGTCAGAATATGTTGGCAGGTAATCCGAACACGACAAGAGCAAAAGGGTATCAGAGTTATCATCAATTTGGTCTGGCAGCAGATGTCGCCTTTAAACGAAATGGAAAAGTGGTTATTTCTGAAAGAGACCCTTGGGCTATGCAGGGCTATCGTTTATATGGGCAAGTTGCTGAATCGGTTGGGCTTACCTGGGGCGGACGTTGGAAATCTATTCAAGATTATGGTCATACAGAGTTCCGTATGCCGGGCTTAAGAAAGACACAGGAAATGGCAGAAAAACTGATTGCCGAAAGTTTGAATGATATAAATTAAAAAGAGAAGAATATGTTTACAGAACCTAGAATACAGGACATAAAAATTGATTCAGTGATTAGCCCATTGAGCTTTCTATGACTTCATCTTTAAAACGTTTGGCTCTATTTAATCAAGGCTTAGGTAAAACTAGTCCATTTGCAAAAGGTGTGGATGGAACTTTACAGGCTATTGAGCATTTAGGATATGTACAGATTGATACCATATCGGTTGTAGAGCGAGCTCATCACCATATATTGTGGAGCCGAGTGCCTGACTATGATTTAAATCATTTAAATAGTTTGGTACGCGAGCGCCAGATTTTTGAATATTGGTATCATGCCGCCTCTTATCTTCCTATGAAAGATTATCGCTATGCACTGCCTGCTATGATGTCTGTTAGGAAAGGGGAAAGCCGTTATTTTAATAGAGGCGATCAGCAGCTCATGAATGAAATTTTGGCGCGTGTTCGTGCTGAAGGTAAAATTCGATTAAGAGATATTGATAAGAATAATAAAAAGAGTTTAGGAAACTGGTGGAATACTGGACCAGGCCGTCGTGCTTTTGAGCAGTTATATATGCAGGGTGACCTGATGATCTGTGAACGTAACGGAATGGAAAAGGTCTATGATTTGACCGAGCGCTGCTTGCCTGAAAATATTGATTTAACTATGCCTACGCTTTATGAATATGCGCAGTATTTATTTAATAATACGCTTCGAGCACATGGGGCATTTACATGGAAGCAATTAGTTCATTTAAAGAAAAATGATTTAAAAGAGGCTATGCGTGTTGTGCTAAAAGAGCAGGTTGATGCTGGTGTTGTATCAGCGGTTAAACTTGCCGATGGTCAAACCCTATATGTGGATGTAGCTGCAATAGAACAAAAAGTGGAGACTGATTTTGGTTTAAAAATACTTTCGCCTTTTGATAACTCACTTATTCATCGTGACCGCTTAACTTCTTTATTTGAGTTTGATTATCGGATTGAATGCTATGTGCCAGCGGCTAAACGGGTATATGGCTATTTTTGCTTACCTATACTTTATCAAGATGAGTTAGTAGGCCGACTAGATTGTAAAGCACATCGGTCTATCAAAGAATTAGAAGTGATTAGCTTGCATCTAGAAAAAACAATCAAAGATAAAGAGCATTTCTTTTTTGAACTAGATCAAGAGCTCAAACGTTTCGCAGCATTTAACCAGTGCTTAACGATTAATAACAAAGTGATTAAGCTCATTCGTACTAAAATTTAAACACCAAAAGCACTCTGGCTTTTGGTGTTTTTGCTTTTTTAGTTCAAAGGCATACGATATTCAATAATCCCTGGTTTTTGTGCAATCCAGTCGTAAAGCTTTTGTGCTGTTACATTGGTTTCTTGAGTATGCCAATATAAACGGTCACAGTTGTGTTGAATTGCTTGCTTTTGCACATACTCAATCAGTTGCTTACCGATGTGTTGTCCACGAACTTCAGGGGAAACATAGAGGTCTTCTAAATAACAATAATTATTTTCTGCCCATGTTGAACGATGAATAACATAATGCACAATTCCCAAAACTTGCTCGCCTTGTTTGGCAACAGCACAATAAACGGGTTCATTTTCATCGAAAAAGCGTTCCCAAGTCACTTTTGTGACATGAAGAGGTAAATTTACCAGATAAAAATTTTGATAAGCAAGCCAATATTTTTCCCATTGTGAATAGTCCTGCTGTTGAACAGGGATGATTTGAATAGCTTGATTTTGCATAATAATTACACTCTATTTTAAAGTAATGGAAAATGGACAACTAAAGTGTAGTTTTGATAGTGGTATTTTTATAAGGTACACTTTTGATATTTTTTAAAGTACCAGTTTATTATGGCAGCTTCGATTTCGGCATCGTTTCCACATTTGATTTTGCCAAAAGGGCAGATTAAAGAGGGGCTATATTCGGCTTTGCGTGATGCTATTTTAGATGGACGGCTATCTGCCGGAACAAAATTACCCTCAAGTCGTGCCCTAGCAGAGATGATGTCAATTTCAAGAAACTCTGTATTGGCAGCTCTTGAACGATTACTTGATGAGGGATATTTATTTACCAAACCAAGTTCGGGCACCTATGTTGCTGAGGTTGTGCCAGATCAGTTAATACATGTTCAAGAAAATTCAAAAAAAACGTCTAAAAATAATCATCAATCCTTAAATATTAATCCGAATATTGAAGCTTTATTAACCTCATGGCGAGAGCAGTCGTGGTCAAGTCAAAAGAAAAAAATGTTCCATGTGGGTGTAGGTTGTGTTGATTTATTTCCTCATCAACTTTGGGGAAAGTTATTAAATCAAGCTTGGCGGCAGTCGTATTATCAACTTGGTCAATTTCACGACCCGCGTGGCTATCTGCCTCTGCGTCAGGCAATTTGTGAATATGTCCGCTCCACCCGAGGGCTGAATTGCAACGAAGAGCAAATTATTATCGTAAATGGGACGCAGCAAGCTATTCATTTAACGGCCTATGCTTTACTTCAAGCAAATGATGAGGTGTGTTTAGATGACCCAGGTTATGACGCTGCTTTTAATATTTTCCGAAGTTTTGGTGCACAGGTAAATTTAATTGAAAGTGATGAAGAGGGAATGCAAGTCTCAGACATTATTCGTCGTTATTCAAAAAGCAAACTGGTCTATACAGCGCCTTCACATCAGTTTCCTGTAGGTGGAACCTTAAGTCTCGCCCGCCGTTTTTCGTTACTCGATTGGGCATCTCAACAAGAGAAATGGATTTTTGAAGATGACTATAATAGTGAGTTTCGCTATGGCACACATCCTATTCAAGCTCTACAAGGTTTAGATCAGCAGCAAAGAGTTATTTACTCTGGTACTTTTACCAAAATGATGTTTCCAGAGTTTCGGTTAGGATTTATGGTTGTGCCTGAAGCATTGATCGAAACCTTTAGTGCAGCAAAATACTATACCGATGTTCGAAGTTCTTATTTAGAGCAAGTGGCTTTGTCTCAATTTATACAAAAAGGTCACTATGCTCGGCATGTACGCAAAGTTCGAAAAGCTTGCTATGAGCGCCAACAAGCATTGATTAAAGCGATTGATGAGCATCTTGCAGATGTGCTTAGTGTTCAACCTACAGATTCAGGTATCCATGCAGTGTGCTGGTTAAAAGGTAAGTGGACAGAGCAAGAATTTATTGATCAGTGTTCAGCTCTAAACTTGGCTGTTCAGCCATTGTCAAGATATTGTCAGATGCCAAACAAAAAGGCCGCGGTACTTTTTGGCTATGCAGCTCACACACCTAATGAAATTATTGAAAACATTCAAAAAATTGCACATTATTTACAAGAAAAATAATAGCCTAGGTTTTGTTATTTAGATAAAATTAATCATTTTTTAAATGCTTGAATATGAATTTCTATGATGATCAATTGGTTATATAAAAATAGAGATGTTATTAAAATTTTTAAAAATTGATTTTAATTAATATTATTTTAAGCTAGCACAATTAATCTAACTACATCAAAGCTTATTTAGTACACCTTTTGGCCACATTCTCCAGATGTGGCCGTTTTTTTATCAAAAATAAATATAGTTCGGAATAACTTAATTAATTCTTAAAGAGAAATAAAAATTAATCTTCTTCCATAGCATTACTATAAAACTTAACACCCAGTTTAATACGATCACGCCCATTACCCATACGCCAGCGGTTAGTATCTCTTAAAGAATATACACAGCCACAATACTCTTGTTGATAAAACTCTTCTCGTTTACTGATTTCAATCATACGGCTTGAGCCACCGTTTTTACGCCAGTTGTAATCCCAGTACTGAATTTCAGGATAGGGCGCAGCAGCACGAATTCCGCAGTCATTGATTTGCGCCATATTTTTCCAGCGAGAAATTCCTAGCGAACTACTGATGAGACTAAAGCCGTTTTCATATGCGTAAAGGGCAGTTCGTTCAAATCGCATATCGAAACACATGGTGCAACGAATACCACGTTCGGGTTCATCTTCCATACCTTTTGCTCGAGCAAACCAATTGTCAGTGTCATAGTCTGCATCAATAAACGGGATATTATGCTTTTCGGCAAAACGAATATTTTCCTCCTTACGGATGAGATATTCTTTTACTGGATGAATATTAGGATTATAAAAAAATATTGAAAATTTAATGTCTGAGTCAATCAAGGCTTCCATCACTTCTCCTGAACAAGGAGCGCAACAAGAATGAAGTAATAATTGATCGTGTCCAGATGGGAGTTCTAATTTTAAACGTTGAGTTGACATAATAAAAAAATTAAATTGTAATGCAATTCATTATATATTTATTTTTTATATAATGTGAAATGAATTATTTTCAATCTTACTGTGAAATTAATTTAATGTTATTTATTAATATTTTTAATACTAAGCTAAATATAATGAATTAAATATTGTATTAAATATTAAAGTCATCTTTATAATTAACCTTAAAGTTATTGTTAAATATACTATATGATTAAATAGATTATGGGTGGATTTTATATGTTAAAAAATAATAAACCTTAAATATTTTTTGATAAGTGATTGATGTATCTGAATATAATTTTAAGTTTTTATTGTGATATATGTCACAAATAAACCTTATTTTTTCAATTAAAGTATTTCTTTAGATTTATATCTTTAATAAATTTATACTATAAAATTCAGTGTTTTTTTTTAATTTAAGCGTGTGATAATTTGAGATATGAAAGATTGGCAATGTAAGTATTGTAACGGTTACATTATGGTTAATCATTCAAAGATTAGCGTAGGAGAAAAAGTTTACTTTTTGGTATATAAATTTGACGCAAAGAATGAAAGGAAAAAATTATATAAAAAGGGAATTGTGATTGCACGTCACGATAATATACTTCACATTGAATCACGTAAAAAAACTTATAAGATCGAGCAAATTAAAGTCTATCCCTTAGGCGCTCCAATGCCTTTCGTTTACAACATGTTTTGGATTTGTGGATGTCCGAGTACTCTACAAAACTAATTACTTAAATTTGACTGATAGCAAGTTATTTTATAGATTGAACTGGATTAATCATCAGATCTATTTTTTATCTTTTACTTTTACAGATAAGACCTATAACTTGATAAAAGCGGCTCATAACATATAACAAAACAACCATTATTTATTTGACAAAACAAAGACGTACTCTTATAAACCTCAAGTAAAGTTGAGGTCAAATGTGATGAGTGAAAATAAAAAAGCTGACCCTAGTCGCGTTTTGACTGTGGGTGAAGTTGCAAAAAGGAGCGGGGTTCCTGTTTCAACCCTTCATTTTTATGAAGCGAAAGGACTTATAAAAAGTATAAGAACGAATGGTAATCAACGTCGGTATCCTTTAATTATTTTAAGATATATTGCGATTATCAAAGTTGCTCAAAGGGTAGGTATTCCTTTAAATGAGATTAAAGAAGCTTTAAGTCAATATCCGATTGGTAGCAAATTAACAGCTAAGCAATGGAAGGATTTATCGAGTCATTGGCGAGAAAATTTGGATGATCGAATTCAAAAATTAACTCGCTTAAGAGATGAAATGGACTGGTGCATTGGCTGTGGTTGCTTATCATTAGAGCAATGTCCATTAAGAAATCCTGAAGATATTTTAGGACAAGACGGATCAGGGGCCCGGATTTTAGAAAGACCTGAATAGAATAGTTCAAAAAATGGCTTTTAATTGGGAATATCTTAATTTCCAATAAATTAAATTTATTTTGCTAGAACATTCAAGTGAGTTTTTTATTGTAAGCAAGTCATATGGAACATGAATTTTTTTGATATCTTTAGTTTTTTTAGTAAGAAGCAAAAAATTATGAAAAAAATGATCTTTCTTGGCTTAGCGCTTGTTTCGTTAACGGCTTGTTCGTCTGTACAATATAAAGATTCAACTCCACCAAAAATTGGTTCACCAAACCCAGCTAGTCAATATTGTGTTGAACAAGGTGGCAAATTAGAAATTAGAAATGAAGCAAATGGTCAGGTTGGGTATTGTCATTTACCAAATGGCCAAGTCGTTGAAGAATGGAAATTATTCCGTGATAATCAAGCGAACTGTGTAGCAGAAGAAGCTCAAAAATTAGTGGGGCAATCTGGCCTGACTGATGATCAAATTAAACAAAAAACTAAATCAGAAATTGTGCGTAAAGTGGCTCCAGGTCAACCGATGACAATGGATTATCGTACAAACCGAGTTACAGTTACTATTGATCCTGCTTCTAAGAAAATTACTCAGGCAACTTGTGGTTAATTTGTTTAATTAAAGTTTGTTAAACCAAATCTTAAAGTAAAAAAGCCTGCTGAGATGCAGGCTTTTTTATGACTTTAATTTTGGGAATAATGAATGACTGGATACTCTTTTTGTTGGGGCAGTTGTTGTAAAGCCTGATTAATTTTGATGAGAAAAATATCAACTTTATCTTGACTTGGATTGTTGGTGTTGTATGAAGCTCTTTCTTGATAGTTAATTCCGCATCCAATAATTTTCATATTTGAAGGATTAAAACTCCAGTCATTTTTATTTTTGATAGAAACATCTAAATCGCTATCACATTCTTTCCAGAGTTTTAAAAATTGATTGGAATATACAGCGGGAGCTTCTTGTGCTCGGTAGGCTGTAAATCCCTGCATTTGGGAATTAGCAAATTGAAGGAGATGATTGGTAGGCATTCCTCCCCAAAGCATAGCGCTATCTTTTGGTAGCTTTATTCCTGTTATATGTTCTTCTTTAAGTGGTGCAGTTTGCTCATCTTTCTGTTTGGGTTTTTGAGATTTATAAACCAGTTTTGTTCCAACAGGAACTGTTACGCCTTTGACTTGAGTGATTTGTTTTGTATAGAAATAAGGGGAATCATCACGATTACAGCCTGTCGGGTTATAACAGCCAATACAACCGCTTAACAATAAAACAGGAAAACTTAAAATACTTAATTTGAAAATTCGATCCATTTTTCTTGTCTTTCATTATGTATAGAAATTTAATATATCAGCATTTAAATCAATAATAAAAAAAAGCCTCTAGCGGACTAGAGGCAGAAAAACATCAGATGCAAGAACAGGTGAATTATGCATCTGAGTTAAGTAGGTTGTATCAAACCATGTAAAGCACTTTACCAGCAAAAATGAATAAAAATAGGGAGGTGCGACTAATGGCTAATGTTCTACGGTTGTTTTTTGAGCGCCTATAAACTCGGATTTAATTTCTATACTGAGCACTAATTTTTAAATTCCATAAATTTTTTAGATTCAATTTTTAAAAAAAAAGTGAGTTAAATTTTGCTTTTTAATTCGATTATTAAAATTAATGTTTGTTTTATATGGATTTTTACGTCGGTAAAGAATTTGGAAAGGAAGACTATTCTTTTTGTTGTATATCGTATACGATATATGAAGAGTGATTAAGCAGCTATTAATCCCATTCCATAACTTTTGAGATGGATTAACTCGAAAGTACGACTACCAAGAGTTTTATTTGTATTACTGAGGAATAATTATGAGTAATATCTTCACAGGATGTATCCCGGCGCTAATGACCCCATGTACTCCTAACCGTGAGCCAGATTTTGACGCGCTTGTGAAAAAAGGGCATGAGCTGATTGAAGCGGGCATGAGTGCGGTAGTGTATTGTGGTTCTATGGGTGATTGGCCTTTACTGACAGAAGCTCAACGCCAAGAAGGTGTAGCACGACTTGTTGCTGCTGGCATTCCAACAATTGTTGGTACTGGTGCAGTTAATTCAAAAGAAGCAGTTTCTCATGCAGCTCATGCAGAAAAGGTAGGTGCACAAGGGCTTATGGTTATTCCACGTGTACTATCACGCGGGGCATCACCAACTGCACAAAAAGCTCACTTTTCTGCCATTTTAAAAGCAGCTCCAAGCTTACCTTCAGTGATTTACAATAGCCCATATTATGGATTTGCAACTCGTGCAGATTTATTTTTTGAATTACGCCGTGAGTTTCCAAACTTAATTGGTTTTAAAGAATTTGGTGGCGCTGCCGATATGCGTTACGCAGCTGAGTTCATTACTTCACAAGATGATTCAGTCACCTTAATGGCTGGTGTAGACACTCAAGTTTTCCATGGATTCGTCAACTGTAATGCAACTGGTGCGATTACAGGAATTGGTAATGCTTTACCTAAAGAAGTTTTGCTGTTGGTTGACCTTAGTAAGAAAGCTGCAGCAGGTGATGCAAAAGCCCGTCGCTTAGCACAAGAGTTATCAAGCGCATTAGAAGTTTTATCTTCTTTTGACGAAGGAACGGATCTTGTTCTTTACTATAAATACTTAATGGTACTTAACGGTGATAAAGAATATACCTTACACTTTAATGAGACTGATGCATTGAGCGAATCGCAACGTAAATATGTTGAAACTCAGTATGAGTTATTCCGCACGTGGTATCGTAACTGGTCAGCTGAAATCTAAGTAAGTATCCATAAAAAAGAGGCTAACAATTAAGCCTCTTTTTTTATTTCTATGAATTACTTTTTGGTCAAAACAATAACGCATAGGAAAATGAGAATTAAACCTAAATAACTATGCATTGTTAAACTTTCACCCACTACAACAACTGCTAATAATGCTGCAACAGGAATTTCCACCAAAGCTAGTGTCATAGCCTGACTTGCTGGAATTCGTTTAAGACCAAAGCTAAAAAATAAATAGCCTAAAAACATAGGAACAATCGGAATATAAATCGCAACCCAAATGTTAGTTGGATAATCAAAAAGGTTTTGTGCAGTAATCAACAATGTAGGTAATAACAGCACTGCGGAGATACCAAAAATCACTCCCATGGCAGCTCTTGAGTCGACATCTTGGCGAATTAGGTTTCTCATTATCCAAGAATATGTTGCATAGCTCAGGCTAGAAAGTAAGCCAAAAAACACCCCTAAAATACGATCAGATTGCACGACTTGATGCTGTGCATGATCTCCTGCATAAGAGAGTAAAATAATGCCTAAAAAACCGAGAATAAAACTGATGAGCCATTTTAACGAAAGTTTTCGTTTATCTAAAATCCATTCCAAAAGCACTGAAAACAAAGGCGCACAGCCAATAGAAATTACGGTGCCAATAGAAACACCAGCCAAAGAGACAGATGAATAAAATGCAAATGGACAAAGAATTGAAACAATGACAGCAATAAAAACTTGGGGTTTATAGTTAAATAGTTTTTGGTAATTTTTTTTAATGGCTTTTAAGCTTAAAAATGTATGAATTAATCCACCGAAGCCCACGGAAATGGTAGCAATTACAAGTGGACTAATGCCTTTTGCAAAAGATGCAGCTGTACCTGCCGTACCCCATAGAAAAGCAGCAAATAGTACAGATAAGAAACCCGTATAATAATTCAGGGAAAATTTTGCTTCTGTTGGCGTACTCATATGAAGTGACTCAAACTTTAAAAGTTTTATGCAGCATGATTTTTACAAGATAAAATTTTATCTTGCAGGCAATAACTTAGCTAAATGGATAGGAATCTTTTTGACAGTTGCCCATCAAGAGAACAGGGTAGTATGCTGCTATTTATTATGATTTGCTTGGTTAGATACAATAAAAAGATGACGATTTCAGCATAGTCTAATAATAGTTTTGTGAATTAAATGGTATAAAGTATACTTTAGCTATTAATGCAGTTAAAAATTATTAGCTCCAATAAATAGAGAGAATGAGTTTTAGCAGTATTGAAATAAAGGTAAGCCGTGCCGAAAATAATGCTTGAAAAGCAATGATTTCATTATGGCGGATGAATAAAAATTATCATCCTTTTATTTGTGTCATATTTTGAGGTTAAGAGAATATTCGTGACGCTACCATCTTTTAATGTATCAAATCTTGGTGCAATGCCTTCGGTATCTGAAGTTATTGTCAAATATATTAGAGAAGCAATTATTGCAGGGCATATTGCTGAAGGTGAGCCTATTCGTCAGGATGAAATTGCCAAACTTTTTAATGTCAGCAAAATTCCCGTACGTGAAGCCTTAAAGCAACTTGAAGCTGAAGGCTTGGTTGAGTTTATAAAAAATCGTGGCGCAATTGTGACCCGCATCTCTGAAGAAGAGTTGGCACAGATTTTTGAAGTCCGAGTGATGTTGGAAACGAAGCTGATTCAGCTCGCCGTGCCGAATATGACGGAAGAAACTTATAAAAAGGCAGATGAAATTTGTAATGCCTTTATCGATAACATGGATATTGGAAGCTGGACCACACTCAATTGGCAGTTACATGCATGCCTTTATGAACCAGCACAGCGGCCCTATATGCTTGGATTAATTCGTTCTATTTACGATAAAATTGAGCGATATTTAAGATTGCAGATGAATGTTTCAGAAGGCAAATCGCGTGCAAATGATGAACACAAAGAAATCGTGAAAGCCTGCAAAGCTAAAGATGTTGATTTAGCGGTTAAATTAATTGAAGAGCATATTAATGGTGTTTGCCAATCACTTTATGAACATCTACCTCACCATAAAAATGTGAAAAAATAAGCGCTCCATTCTTAATCATTTCAGTGTTATTTAAATTAGGCCAATGGCCTAATTTTTTTGTCTTTTTTTTAGCTGAAGCAAGTTTTCACTATGCTGATTTCGTCATCGATTCGTAAGAAAATGATCAAGCTTGCTGTTTTGAGATCAGTCATCCTAAAGGAAAATGTAAGGATACTTCTATGAAAACAGTAAAAATTTTGGACTCTCATACTGGTGGTGAACCAACACGATTAGTGCTTGAAGGTTTTCCTGATTTAGGCACAGGAGATATGGAAAGCCGCCGAAAAATATTATCAGAAAAATATGACCATTTCCGTCGAGCAACCATGTTAGAGCCGCGCGGTAATGATGTTCTGGTTGGCGCATTATTGTGTAAGCCAGTGAATCCTAAAGCGAGTGCAGGCGTTATTTTCTTTAATAACACAGGCTATCTAGGCATGTGCGGTCATGGCACGATTGGTTTAGTAGCTTCGTTAGCACACTTGGGAAAAATACAAGTAGGTACACATTTAATTGAAACTCCGGTCGGCGATGTTGAGGCGACATTGCATGAAGATCATTCAGTTAGTGTGCGAAATGTACCAGCATATCGTTATAAAAAAACGGTCGAAGTTGATGTTGAAAAATATGGAAAAGTTACTGGTGATATTGCATGGGGTGGTAACTGGTTCTTCTTGATTAATGACCATGGTCAAAGTGTTGCAAGTGATAATTTGGATCAACTGACTGACTATGCGTGGACAGTCAGACAGGCGCTTACGGTACAAGGAATAACTGGCAAAGATGGACAAGAAATTGACCATATCGAGTTATTTGCAAGTGACACCGAAGCAAACAGCAAAAATTTCGTACTTTGCCCCGGTAAGGCCTATGACCGTTCACCATGTGGAACCGGAACGAGTGCGAAAATTGCTTGCTTGGCAGCAGATGGCAAACTTGAGCCAGGAAAGTTATGGAAACAAGCCAGCATTATCGGTAGCCAATTTATTGCCTCGTATGAGCAAGCAGGGGAATATGTGATTCCAACCATTCGTGGTGAAGCTTACATGAGTGCCGAAGCAACTCTATTTATGGATGAAAATGATCCATTTGCTTGGGGTATTCAGCTATGAGAACCGATGCCATCGTCATTGGGGCAGGCATTGTAGGTGCCGCATGTGCTTATGAGTTAGCTCGGCAAGGGTTAAATGTGCAAGTTCTAGATGCTCGTATCGGCGGGGCAACAGCCGCAGGCATGGGGCATTTGGTCATTATGGATGACTTGGAAGCTGAATTAGAACTTAGTCATTGGTCAGTTCAACTATGGCATGAATTAGGGCACGAGCTTTCGGAAGAATGTGCCTATCGCCAAACGCCAACTTTATGGCTGGCAAGTAGCCCAGAAGAAATGCAGATTGCTGAGGAAAAATATCAACGTCTCACTGCACAAGGCGTCCGTTGCCAACTTCGAAATGCAGATGAAATCGGTCAGCTTGAGCCTCACTTAAAGCAGGGTCTTTATGGTGGTTTAGAAGTTTTTGATGATGGAATTTTATATGCACCCTGTGCCGCTGAATGGTTATTAAAAAAATTTCCCCACAAGGTTCAGGTTCAACAAGCTAAAGTTATTCATATTGAAGAAAATCGGGTTCAGTTAGGTGATGGAACATGGCTAGAAGCTGCGCATATCGTTTTGGCTAATGGCATTCATGCGACAGATTTTTTTCCAAAGCTACCGATTGAACCTAAAAAAGGTCATTTGGCTATTACTGACCGTTACCCCGAATTAAATGTAAAACATACATTGGTGGCTTTGGCCTATGCAGCCAGCACTCAAGCGACAAGTGGAATTTCGGTGGCTTGTAATATTCAGCCTAGACCGACAGGCCAGCTTTTTATTGGGTCATCTCGTCAGTTTAATACGGTTGATCCGAGTGTAGAGCTGGAAGTCTTTACTCGGGTGCTTAAAGAAGCTGCGGATTATTTTCCAGCTTTGGCTGATCTTAATGTTATTCGGGCATGGACTGGCTTTCGTGCAGCCACACCAGATGGTATTCCGGTAATTGGACGACATCCTGCATTTCAATCGGTTTATTTAGCGGTAGGTCATGAAGGATTAGGTGTAACCACAGCAACAGGTACAGCAAGACTTATTGCCTCATACATATGTGGATTAACTTTTGATATAGATCCAGAACCTTTTTTACCTCATCGCTTTATAGGAGCTGCATAGATGATTCAGCTTTTTATTAACGGGCAAGCGGTTTCTGTGATTGAAGGTACGAGTGTTGCTGCTGCTTTAGCACAAGCGAAGTCTTATAGCCGTTGGTCTGTCTGTGGGGAAAAACGCACTCCATTTTGTGGAATGGGAGTTTGTCAGGAATGCCGTGTCAATATTAATGGATTCAGAGTACTTGCTTGTCAGACGCTGTGCCAGCAAGACATGAAGGTGGAAACACAATAATGGAAAAACAATACGATGTGGTGGTTGCCGGTGCTGGGCCTGCGGGGTTGTCAGCTGCTATTGCAGCCGCCGAGAGTGGCGGGCGAATTTTAATATTAGATAATAACCCACAGGCGGGTGGTCAAATCTGGCGGGGCGGACCGATTTTTCCTCTACCTGAAATGGCGCAGCAAAAATATCAACAAATCAAGGCTTATCCTAATATTGAATTTATGTTTGGTGCCAAGATTGTCGCTGCACCTTTTGTAGGCCAATTACTCGTTGAGCGACCTCATGACAGCCTAAACTTGTCTTATCGTCAGCTTATATTGTGTACGGGAGCAAGAGAACTGTTTTTGCCTTTTCCTGGTTGGACCTTACCTGGTGTAACAGGGGCAGGTGGTTTGCAAGCTTTAATTAAGGCAGGCATACCAGTCAAAAATGAACGTGTTGTGATTGCGGGTTCCGGACCATTACTTTTAGCAAGTGCGGACACAGCAAAAAAAGCAGAGGCTCAGGTTCTCTATGTTGCCGAACAGGCAGCTTCATCTTCTGTTCGTAAATTTGCATTACAACTTTGGCGCTGGCCTGCGAAAATAATACAGGCGTTATCTTTACCTCATCGTTTATATCAACCTGACAGTTATGTGATTGAAGCGATTGGTCAAGAGCGTCTTGAACGAGTAAAACTAAACACGCCGAAAGGAATCATTGAAATTGAGTGTGATCGCCTCGCGTGCGGGTTTGGTTTAGTGCCGAATACTCAATTAGGCCAGTTAATGGGTTGTCAAATTAAGGACAATGCGATTGCGGTCGATGACTATCAACGTACATCACAGCCGCAGGTTTGGGCAGCAGGCGAGTGTACAGGTTTTAGCGGAAGTGAGTTGGCGATGGTTGAAGGTAGCATCGCAGGTTATGCTGCTATAGGTCAAAATGAAAAAGCTAGACAATTATTTGCTCAAAGACAACGGTATCGTTTATTTGCAAATCTTCTTGAGAAAAGCTTCAAATTACGGACTGAGTTAAAAACGCTTGCGCGTCCAGACACTATTTTTTGTCGATGTGAAGATGTAACTTTTGATAAAGTTGCCGTGCGTAGTAGTTGGATTGATGCAAAATTACATACACGTTGTGGAATGGGAGCATGTCAGGGAAGCACATGTGCAACAGCAGCGGCCTGCCTATTTGATTGGCAGTTGCCTAACTCTCGACCGCCATTACTTCCTACTCGTGTAAAAAGCCTCATGGCGATGTCTACTTCTCCTTTAAATCAAAAATGAAATGTTCTAGAGTAGACAAGTTATAACTTTGTCCGCTCTAGCTCATGACTTTGGTTCAAATTCCGAAACTAACCACAACTTTGGAAGATTTCTTAAAAAATCTGGAAAGTATAGAACCATTATTTGATGCTTTATCTTCGGTGGTGTTTTTTATCAAAAATACTGAAGCGCGCTATGTGTTTGTCAATCAAACATTAGTAAATCGTTGCGGTCTAAAAGATAAATCTGCTTTGATTGGGAAAACTTCAGAAGAGGTTTTTCCTCATTCCCTTGGAAAAATATATACTTCGCAAGATTTACAAGTCATTCGCCGTGGTAAAAAGTTAACCGAGCAATTAGAGCTGCATTTATATGCAAAGAACCAGTCGGGTTGGTGTTTGACTTATAAAGAACCTTTATTTGATGCGGATGGAAAGTTAGTAGGAATAGCAGGTATTTCTAATGATTTAAATGTTCCTGAAAATACACACCCTGCTTTTTACAAAATGGTTCAGGTTGAGGACTATATTAAAAAGAATTATGCCGAAACGATTACATTGGCGCATTTGACTGCAATTGCAGGTGTATCTGTGGCTCAGTTAGAACGGTATTGCAAAAAAATATACCATTTAACGCCTCGGCAAATGATTAGCAAAATTCGTCTTCAAGTCGCCACTGAATTATTGGCCACAGATTTACCCATTACTCAAATTGGTTTGCGCTGTGGTTATACCGACCATAGTGCTTTTTGTCGTCAGTTTAAGCTGCATACAGGCATGTCACCTACCTTGTATCGCGCTTCTACCAAAAATATTTAGATAAAAAATTGGGTTGTATAGAACAACCCAAAATGATTATTAAGTGCTTAATTTATATCTTAAAGACTAATCTTTAAAAGCCAATGACCGACCTTTGGTTTCTTTCACAAGCAAAATCGAGACAATAGAGATCAAACTTGCGGCAACCAAATATAAAGAAATCGGAATCGAGCTATTAAACTCTTTGAGTAATGTTAGGGCAATTAATGGAGCAAGCGAACCTGCCATAATTGGCGCAACTTGATAACAAAATGAAAGCGCCGTATAGCGGATGTGAGTTGGAAATAACTCGGTCATTAACGCAGAGTAAGGCGAGTAGGTCATGGACTCAATAAATAAACCGAGCACAATTGCCAACATAATGAGCCAGTCATTGCCTGTATCCATTAAAGGAAAGCCGATAAATCCCCAAAAAGCAGTAAGTACAGCCCCAATAAGATAAATAGGTTTGCGGCCAAATATATCGCTTAAATGCCCCATAAAAGGAATAATAAAGAAATGGATCAGATGAGCGCCGAACATGAGCAGTAAAATTTGTGAAGTATCTTTATGAACGACCAACTTTAAATAACTGATCGAAAAAGTAACCACCATATAGTACAAAATGTTTTCTGCGAATCTGGCACCGATACCCGCGATAACAGATTTCTTATGATATTTTAAAACTTCAATAATCCCGAGTTGTTGCTTTTCAAGAAGCTGTTGTTTGGCCTGTGCTTCTTTAAACACCTCGGCATCGTCTACATTTTTTCGAATCCATAAACCGATCAGTACCACGACTGCCGAAAACCAGAATGCACAGCGCCATCCCCAATCTAGAAATTGTTCGGGTGAGAGATTTTTTGAAAGTAATAATAAAACCAGGGTGGCTACTAAATTGCCGAGTGGCACGCCAGTTTGTGGCCAGCTTGCCCAATAACCTCTGCGATCATCTGGACTGTGCTCTGAAACCAAAATGACTGCGCCGCCCCATTCACCACCAAAAGCAAAGCCCTGAATTAAACGCAGCATAACCAACAGTGTAGGTGCCCAATAGCCAATTTGAAGGAAGGTCGGAATACAGCCCATTAAAAAAGTAGTTATACCGACAATAATCAGGCTAATTTGCAATAATTTCTTACGACCAATTTTATCGCCGTAATGACCAAACACAAGGCCACCAATAGGTCTCGCTAAAAAGCCAACGGCATACAGGGCAAACGCCGCCAAAATACCATCTATAGCATTGCCCGTTTGTTGAAAGAAAAGTTCACCGAAGACAAGGGCGGAAGCAGTTCCATAAAGGAAAAATTCATACCATTCAGCTACGGAGCCGACCATAGAGGCCGCCACTACCTTTTTTAATGTTGTCGTCATATACCAATATCCTTATTTAAAAATATGTTACGCATAAGTTTGTTTGAGCATCTTGCTATTCATTTTTTTGCACTTTTTTATTTGAGTAATGTGCAGTTAGGTTGTGCGTTTTTGATCTAAATAAAAAGGAGTTCATCTCTTGGATAAACTCCTTCAAAAATATTAAAGTGTAGCTTTACTCATTTCACCATTCACTAAGCGTTCAATACCAAGCGGATTGGCATTTTGAAGGGCAAGTGGCAATAAGTGATCTGGATAGTTTTGATAGCATACTGGTCGTAAATATCGGTCAATTGCTAATGTTCCTACCGAAGTACCACGTGCATCTGAAGTTGCAGGGTAAGGACCGCCATGTACCATGGCATCACAAACTTCCACACCTGTTGGGTAACCATTTAGAAGTAAACGTCCTGCTTTTTCTTCAAGTAATGGAATAAGGGTAGAAAAGTTTTCAAAATCTTGCAGCTCGGCAATTAATGATGCGGTAAGCTGACCACGAAGTCCGTTTAACGCTAGAGCAAGTTGCTCTGCCGATTCAACTTCAATCACAATCGTTGTTGGGCCAAATACTTCTTCTTGAAGTAACTCATCCTGCTCTAGTAAAAGAGATGCATCAGCTTTAAAGAGCTGAGGATAGGCTTGCTGGCCTTGTTGTGGTTGACCCGCTAAATGCTCAATTTTGTCATGTGCGAGTAATGCTTTAAGGCCATGTTCATAGCTTCTTAAAGTGCCTTTGTTAAGCATGGTTTGTGGTGGCTGCTGAGCCATTGCAGCCGTGAACTGCTCAAGAAATTGGCTAAATTCAGCTGATTTAATTCCAATAATTAAACCTGGATTGGTACAGAACTGACCGCAACCTAAAACCACTGAACCACTAAGTTCAGCTGCAATTTTATCACCGCGCACTTTTAGAGCTTCGGGTAATAAAACCATTGGGTTAATGCTCGACATTTCGGCAAAAACAGGAATTGGTTCAGGGCGTGCAGCAGCTAAATCGCAGAGAGCACGGCCACCTTTGAGTGAACCTGTAAATCCAACTGCTTTAATTGCGGGGTGTTTTACCAGTGGTTCACCAACACCTTGACCATAAATCATGCTAAAGATGCCTTTTGGCATAGTACATTTCTCAATTGCACTACAAATCGCATTTGCAATTGATTCGGCGGTTGCCATGTGGCCGCTATGCGCTTTAACAATAACAGGACATCCAGCCGCAAGCGCTGAAGCGGTATCGCCACCAGCAGTAGAAAAGGCAAGAGGGAAGTTACTAGCGCCAAATACAGCAACTGGCCCAACACCGATTTTATATTGACGTAAATCTGGACGTGGAAGTGGCTGACGTTCAGGTAAAGCCAAATCAATACGGGCACCTAAATAATCACCACGGCGTAATACTTGAGCAAATAGACGTAATTGGCCTGTAGTTCGCCCACGTTCACCGCGAATGCGAGCTTCAGGTAAAGCAGTTTCTTGACAGACTGTGGCAATAAACTGGTCATCAAGTGCATCAATTTCACTGGCAATTGTTTCTAGAAAAACCGCGCGCTGTTCTGGCGTAGTTTGTCTAAAAGTTGGATAGGCCAATGCAGCTGCTTGAGCTGCCTGATCAATTTCTTCAGGAGTTGCCTGAGCAAATTGATAGGGTAATGCTTCATCTGTTGCAGCATCGTAACTTAAGACAAATTTACTGCCTGAACTTGAACGTTGACCTGCAATAAAATTTTGACCAGTAATATTTAACATTATCAACCTCACTTTAGAGTGAACGTCAAAAGTAGTTCTTCTGACGTTGGAGAATTATCGAAGCCTAGGTTTTACTTTTGAGAAATATAGTATTTTGTATACGTTATTAATCGAAAGAAAACCTCAACCTATATATATTTAAGCAAGTGATCGCTAAGCTTCATCATCATTTTTAATCAGTGCTTTTGGTAAACCTGAATGTATTCCCCAGTAGTAACAACTAAGGGAAATCACCATAACTAAAAGTGTGTCAAATGGAGCTGCTAATAGGTGTGATGCACCATCACCGAAGCTGCCAAGGTAAGAAACAATAATCATTAAAATGTAGTAAACAAGAAGCCAAGCTGATGACTTTAATTGTTGAGCTAGGCTGACTTCTTGGGTTGGCACATAGCGTTTAAAAATGACATAGAGTGCAAATAATACAATTTGTGCGCCTAATAACCATGAAATGACATTCCAGCCAGACCAATACACAATAAAAGAAGCAATGACAAAGGCGAGTGGGCCAAGAACTGTAAAGCCTTTTACATAGAATGGACGTTCAAGCTCAGGAGCATTACGACGTAAGGCACCCACTGTGACAGGAGCTAGGGCATAACTTAAAACTAACGCTGCCGAAACTACAGAAATTAATTTATCCCAAGATGGAAACGGCATAGTCCAAAATACAGAAAGTGCAAATGTTAACCATAATGCATAACGTGGAATGCCTGATTTTGGATCTACACGAGTAAAAATACGGAAGAACGTATTACTGTTCGACCATGCATAAATGACACGTGGAGTTGCAGCCATATAGATATTGCCGCAGCCCGATGGAGAAATAATGGCGTCTGAAACAACTAAAAGCGCTAACCATCCCAAACCTAATAACATGGCAATGTCGCGGTAAGGTAATGGGAACTTATCACTGAGTCCTGACCAACCATTTGCTAACATATCGGTGGGTACTGCACCCAAGAAAGCAACTTGAAGCACTACATAAATAATCGTTGCTAAAACGACTGATAAGATGAGTGCAAAAGGAATGGTAAATTGAGGACGCTTTACTTCACTAGCTACCGAAATAATCGGCGTTAAACCTAAATACGCAAAAATAATACCGCCAGCAGATACGGCACCTTGTACGCCGTGAGCGCCCATTGGTGCAAACTCGGTCATTGAAAAGTTTGCTGGTTTAAAGTGGTATAGAAGTGCAACCATCACTAAAACTGGAACAGCAAACTTCAATGCACTGATGAGGTTGTTGGCAATTGCAAAGGTTTTTACACTGTAATAATTCAATGCAAAAAATACGCATAAAAGTGCAAACTGAAATAACCATCCAATGGTAGTTGGAGATCGGATGCCATCGTGTATTTCTGTAAGTGAAGGGAACCATGCCGCTGCATATTCACGGGCAGCAACGACTTCAATTGCAATTAAACTTGAAAAGGCAATGACGGTCACAGAACCAAGTAAATATCCTTGTAAAGGACCATGTGAAAATACGGGATAACGGATAATGCCGCCTGCTCGAGGTAAGGCTGCACCTAACTCACAATAAATAATTCCCAGAATTAAAACGGCAAAGCCCCCAATAATCCATGACAATATACCCGCGGGGCCGGCTTGGGAGGCCACATGACTTGCTGAAAATAACCATCCAGAACCGAAAATGGCGCCTAAGCCAATGAATGTAAGATCCATTAGAGATAACTGCTTTTTAAACTGACTTGTCATTACGTTTTCCTTAACGACAGAACTATTGTTCTTTCATATATCGTATACGATATATGGTTATTGGTAAATAGGGGAATTTTTATTCTATTTAATGGCAACGAATGAACTATAAGTTTAGTAAGTTATTGTTTTTAATTTTGTTTAAATAATTTAAATTCCAAGTAAATAGCTTAAAAACTAAATTTTTTTATAAAAAATTGGGGAAAGGTTCACTATTTTATTTATTAAAAAGAACAATTCTTAAATATTTGTTGAGTAATTTACCATTAAAATTAATGGAAAATTCCATTTTTTGGAAAATATTGAGTTAGAAATTGATTGTGTTGTTTTTAGGCAATGACCCATTTATTTTCAGTGCTTTATGGGCAGCTTAATGATAATTTTAATGTTATCCGAAAGGACACAATAACGACGAACATACGAATAATAATGAATTGAAGGTAGGACCACGTGTTTATTAGTGTATTTGATCTTTTTAAAATTGGCATCGGCCCATCTAGCTCCCATACAGTTGGACCCATGCGAGCGGCATACAGTTTTGTAGATGATTTATTAAAACAAAACAATTTACAAGCAACGGTTAGAGTTCAGGTGAAGTTATACGGTTCGCTTGCAGCAACCGGTGTTGGTCATGCGACAGATAAGGCTATTCTTTTAGGCTTAATGGGCTTTGACCCTGAACATGTCGATACTCAAGCAACTACAAGCTTGATTGAAGATGTTCTTGAAAATAACGCCATCCAGCTTAATCAGCAAAAGAATATTTCTTTTGACTATAAGCACGATGTACTTTTCTTGGATGAATCTTTGCCTTATCACCCCAATACAATGGAATTAATTGCGTACAACGAAGCTGGAGAAGTTTTATATACCGAAACTTACTATTCGGTTGGTGGCGGTTTTATTGTTAGTCAAAAGAAATTAACACAAACCCAATCTGAAACCAGTGACGTTAAAGTTCCATATCCATTTCATAGCGCGGCTGAACTTTTAAGCTTATGTAAAACTCATCATTTGTCGATAAGTGAATTAATGCTTGAAAATGAAAAAAGTTGGCGTAGTGAAAGTGAGATTCGTAGCAAAATTATGGACATCTGGAAAGTGATGCAGCAGTGCATTCACAACGGATTAATTAATGAAGGGATATTACCGGGTGGATTAAACGTAAAACGTCGAGCTAAAAAAATTCACGATAAGTTATTAAATAAGAAAAACACAAACCTGATTGTGACGACTTTTCATGCTATGGAATGGGTCAATTTATTTGCTTTAGCGGTAAATGAAGAAAATGCTGCTGGTGGCCGAGTAGTGACTGCACCCACAAATGGGGCAGCTGGAATTATTCCAGCTGTCTTATATTATTACGTGACTTTTTCTAAAGATTTTTCTGAAGACAAAGTTGTTCGCTTTTTTCTAAGTGCGGCAGCAGTTGGTATTTTATGTAAGCTCAATGCATCTATTTCTGGTGCAGAAGTAGGATGTCAGGGAGAAGTTGGCTCAGCGTGTGCAATGGCTTCGGCTGGTTTAGCCGAGATTTTAGATGCATCACCTGAACAAGTAGAACACGCGGCCGAAATTGGCCTTGAACACAACTTAGGTTTAACGTGTGACCCGATTGGTGGCTTGGTTCAAGTGCCTTGCATTGAGCGAAATGCAATTGCAGCGGTAAAAGCCATTAATGCAGCACAAATGGCACTTCATGATGAAGGTGAGCATTTTGTGACGCTCGATAAAGTGATTCAGACCATGAAAGAAACTGGCAAAGATATGTCTGAGAAATATAAAGAAACTTCAAAAGGTGGCCTCGCTGTTAATGCAATTGAGTGCTAAATAATAAGATGGGGCGAGATGCCCCATCTTATTTTGAACATTAAGCCTAGCGAGCAACGTATTTATAAAAACCAGATGAAAGAGTGGCCATTATTGTTTTAACTTTATTTTTGAATGTTTAGTTCAGGGGGTAAATGCTGCGCCAAATAATCAATTGCAAGACGGGTTTTTAGAGGCATAAAGGGCAGTGTAGGCCATACCAAATGAATCGGAAAAGCAATACTCGACATGGTTTCTAATACTTGCACAAGCGTACCATCCTGTAATTCATTTTGAATGAGCCAATCGGGCAACCACGCGATACCTGCTCCAGCAAGTGCTGCATTTTTAATAGCTTGCAGATCATTTAAAAGAAGCTTTGCTTTGGGTTTAATAAATAAAGGCTCGGTATTTTCCTGTCGAAGTCGCCATTTTTGCATTTGACCAAAATGCGGGTCGGCAATCGTGGCGTGGTGGTCTAAGTCTTCAATATTTTCTAAGGGACCTGCTTCATTTAAATAGTTAGGTGAGGCACAAAGTAACATTCGATGCTCACCAATCGGTTTGGCAACGAGTTGAGTGGTGTCAGGTAATGCCCCGATTCTTATACATAAATCAAAACCTTCTTCGACCAAGTCTACAGTCCGATCATTAAATGAAATTTCTAGCTGTAAGTCCGCATGCTGTTGAGCAAATTTAACCATGAGTGGGGCAGCAAAGACTTGTCCAAAAAGTACAGGCACAGACATTCGTAAACGCCCCGTTGCGTTGATTTTTCTTTGGTCTAGCAGGGCCGCTGCGTTTTGTATTTCACTTAACGCTCGGCGGCTATGCTCATAAAACAAAGCGCCTTCATCAGTCATGCTGAGCGAACGTGTTGTTCTTTTAAATAGAACAACACCAAGCTGCTCTTCAAGCCGAGCAATATTTTTACTTATGGCTGAGCGAGTTAAATGCAATTGCTCGGCAGCTTTTACAAAACTTCCAGCTTCAACCACCGTCACAAATATAGAAATTGCACTTAGCTCATGTTGCATGGTTGTTGCCTAAAGGGAACCAATGATAAGAAATAATATCACCACTGTTGAATTTATTGTGGAGTTAATATGGCTTCATTGAAAACGTGGAGATGGTCATGGCTAAAATATTGGTATTAAAATCCAGCATTATGGGTGAGGTTTCACAAACCAATCGTCTAATCGATGTAATGCTTGAACATCGAAAAGACCAAGGTTTGCAAGATGACATCACCATACGCAATTTAGCTGAAATGAACCTGCCTGTATTAGATCTGGAAATTTTTCAGGCGCTGCGTGGGGCTGAAAATAACAATCAAGACATTCAGCAAATCATTGCTTTGTCTGATGAATTAATTGCCGAATTAAAAAGTGCCGATTTACTCGTGATTGGCGCACCCATGTACAACTTAAATGTCCCGACTCAACTCAAAAACTGGTTTGATTTGGTGGCACGAGCAAGACAAACATTCCGCTACACCGAAACTTACCCTCAAGGTTTGGTTGAAGGAGTAAAAGCTGTGGTGGTAAGTAGTCGGGGGGGGATCCATGTTGGCCAAGAAACTGAGGCAGTCACGCCTTATCTCAAAGCGGTGTTAGGGCTAATGGGCATTCATGACGTCGAATTTATCTATGTAGAAGGCTTAGACATGCAAGCCTATCGTAGCAATGCTTTAGATTTGGCAAACCAGCGAGTTAAAGAATTCGCCTTTTAAATTATGAGTTGAAACTCTTGTACCTCTAATTGATGACAAGAGTTTCTAAGTCTATTTAAATCACATTTCTAAGTTCATTTGCCGTGTTGCGCAGCAATGGCAAAATTTGCTGAACCAAATAATCTTCTTGTACACGGTTGGTTTGAGACATACAGTTAAGTGCTGCTATGGCTTGACCTTGCGCATTAAAAACGGGCACTGCAATCGCAATCACGCCAAGCTCATGTTCTTCTTTGGAAAGACAATAATCCGATAACGAAATACCTTTAAGCACTTCAAAAAACTTTGACTCATCTACAATGGTAAAAGGGGTTAAGCGTTTTAAACCATAATTTTTTACCCACGTATGCTGGGCTTCTTCGGACAGTGCTGCCAGCAATACTTTCCCTGTCGAAGTTGCATGAGCAGGTAATCGATTTCCTAAATGCATGCCATAAGGACTAACACGCAAATTATCTTGCTGCGGTAAATAGCTACGGGCAATCGGCACCACTTCGTTATCGTCCAGAACCACAATAGAAAAAGTAAGAGATGTCTGCGCACATAAAAGATTTAAAAATGATTGAGCAACTTTAGGCAGATGGGCAGAGCTTAAATAAGAACTCGAAAAGCGCAGCACACGATGAGTGAGCCAAAAGTAATGTTCATCAGTTTCTAAATAGCCTAAGTATTTTAAAGTTTTTAGATAACGCCTTGCCGCTGTACGACTAATACCAGTTCGCTCAGCCACTTGAGTGACATTAAGCCGTTGCCGATCTGTTCCAAAAGCTTCCAGTAAAGCCAAGCCTTTAGCTAATCCTGCGATGTAGTCATCTTGACGAATTTTCTCATGCGAGGTCGGGTGCTCTAAAAAAGCATCGAGAGAAGGCATCCATTTATTCCTGTTATTTTGGTTGTTTCTGTCCGCTATTCGGACAAACTAAATGATAAACGGTTATTTTCGTCTTGGATACATAGTGCACAAAACTTAAAGCCAGTAATTTAAAAGTCAGGATGAAACAAGGATGAAGTTATGGATATTTTAAAGACACGGGTTGCAATTATTGGATCTGGACCAGCAGGGTTATTGCTTGGGCAACTTCTATATAAAGCTGGCATCGATCATATTATTGTTGAGCAACGTAGTGCTGAATATGTGGCTTCACGGATTCGTGCAGGAATTTTAGAACAAGTTTCGGTCGACTTACTGAAACAAGCAGGCGTTGACCAAAACTTAAAAGAAAAAGGCTTACCGCATTCGGGCATTGAAATCTTAACCAAGGGTGAATTGCATCGGGTTGATTTAGCCGCACTCACAGGTGGAAAACAAGTGACTGTATATGGTCAGACCGAAGTGACTAAAGATTTAATGACTGCCCGTGAAGCAGCACAGCTCACTTCATTTTATGAAGTCCAAAATGTACAAGTGAAAGATTTCTACACGGCACCAAAAGTTGAGTTTGAGTACCAAGGTAAAGCCTTTCAAATTGAGTGTGACTTTATTGCTGGTTGTGATGGCTACCATGGTGTCTGCCGTGCCAGTGTGCCAGAAGACAAAATTAAAACCTTTGAAAAAGTTTATCCGTTTGGCTGGTTGGGTGTATTGGCCGATGTTCCACCTGTAGCCGATGAACTCATTTACGTACAGTCAGAACGTGGCTTTGCTTTATGCAGTATGCGTTCAGAAACACGTAGCCGTTATTATTTACAAGTCCCTTTAACTGATCACCTCGAAGATTGGTCCGATGAAAAATTTTGGGATGAGTTAAAAAACCGCTTAGACCCTGAAAGCCGTGAAAAGCTAGTGACAGGACCTTCTATTGAAAAAAGTATCGCGCCGTTACGTAGCTTTGTAACAGAGCCAATGCGTTTCGGAAAACTATTTTTAGCAGGCGATGCTGCGCATATTGTTCCACCGACAGGGGCAAAAGGCCTCAATCTCGCTGCCTCTGATATTGCTTATTTATCAAGTGCACTTGTTGAATATTATATGGAGGGTTCAGAACAAGGTATAAATGAATACTCAGAAAAATGCCTACAACGTGTATGGAAAGCTGAACGTTTTTCTTGGTGGATGACTCACTTGTTGCATCGTTTTGAAACTGAAAGTGAGTTTGATCATAAGATTAAGCAAGCAGAGCTAAGTTATGTACTCGGTTCGATTGCGGGTAAAACTACATTAGCCGAAAACTATGTCGGTTTGCCTTATGAGATTAAGCAAATTGATAGTTTTAAACATGCGAGTTAATAATTAAAAAAAGATAAAAGGGCACATAGATGCCCTTTTTCTATGGAAAAATTTAGTTAGAAAAAGTCTGAGATGCGGTGCGCTTTGCTTAAAAGATCAGCATTAATAAAAGCTTTTGTCACATTTTTTCAGTATATTGCTATTAATTTCTTTATTTATAAATTCTAAGTTTGTATGGAACAGGACCAAGCACGCATACCTAAATATATTCCTATCCGCGATGCAATTGCCCACGACATCGAATCTGGCGTATTAGACGCTCATGCAAAACTCCCATCGGAAAGAGTGCTATCTGAGCAATTCCAAACCACTCGCGTGGCTGCACGTGAAGCTTTGCTGGCTTTGGAAACTGATGGTCTGATTTATCGATTAGACCGCCGTGGCTGGTATGTTCGTTCTCCGCGTATTATTTATCACCCCCAATCTACAAAAAACTTTAACCAGTTTGTGATTGAACAAGGCTATGAACCTTCTACAGAAGTGATTTCCAGTGAGCTAACAACTGCAACTTCTTGGGATGCCAAGCATTTAAAAGTTGAAAAAGGGCATCCGATTTATTCAGTTTGGCGTCGTCGCTGTATTAATGGACGTCCTGTGTTGGTTGAACATTTACGTGTGAACGCCGAGCTTTTTCCCGATTTTTTAACTCATGATCTCAAGCAATCCATTACTTTACTAATGGCAAATCAATATAACTGCCATATCACCAGAGCCGACATTAACCTCTATCCAACAGCTTTATCGGAACAACAGGCCAAAGCGCTTCATGTTAATGTTGGTGCACTCGGTTTATATATTTGCCGTAGTAACAGAAATGAAAAGGGCGTGATTACCGATGTTGACCAAGAATATTGGCTACACGATGTCTTAGATTTACATTTCGAAGCACGAGCATAAAAATACAATCTGGTTTAAACCAGATTAATCAAACTGTCATATAAACCTGTTGAAATACGATCATCAAATAATTGCATTCGATGGTTTGCAGATGAAACAGTATGTTCAACAGACAATTAAACTTGGCACTGCATCAGTTTTAGGTGTAGTGGTCGCTTTTCAAATGGGATGTTCATCAGCAACATCAAAAAACTCAGAAGAAATTACAGTCTATACGGCAGTGGAAGCCGACCAGCTTAAACAATACCAAGAAGAATTACACAAAGCCTATCCAGAACTCAAAGTAAAATGGGTACGTGATTCAACAGGTGTAATCACCGCAAAACTTTTGGCAGAACAGAAAAATCCGCAAGCGGATGTGGTTTTTGGTGTGGCTTTAACCAGTTTGCTGGTCATGGAAAAGAAAGACATGCTTGAGCCTTTTAAACCTGAAGGCTTCCAAAATTTAAAACCCGAATTTGTAAGTCAAAAACCTGTACCAACTTGGACGGGTATGGATGCATGGGAATCTGCGATTTGTGTCAATAAAGTCGAATTAGAAAAACGTAAGTTACCGATTTCAAAAACTTGGAAAGATTTAACCAACCCGATTTATAAAAACCTGATTGTGATGCCAAATCCGGCTTCAAGTGGTACAGGATATTTAGATGTGACTGCTTGGATGCAGATCTGGGGTGAAAAGCAGGCGTGGGATTACATGCAGGCTTTAGACAAAAACATTTCGCAATATCCTCACTCTGGTTCAAAACCTTGCAAAATGGCCGCACAAGGCGAAATTCCAATTGGTATTTCTTTCGGTTATCCAGCATTTAAATTAAAAGCAGATGGCGCACCTTTGGAAGTGGTTTATCCAACTGAAGGGTTAGGTTGGGAAATGGAAGCCTCAGCAATTGTAAAAGGAACCAAGAAATTAAGTAGCGCACAAAAATTCATAAATTGGTCGGTAAGCAAAGCGGCAAATGAAGCCTATGCACATAACTTTTCAATGGTCGCTTATAAAGGCATTGAGAATACCACTATGAGTTTCCCGAAAAATCTTCCTCAACTGCTTGTAAAAAATGATTTTTATTGGGCGGCCGAACAGCGTGAACGTATTTTGGCTGAATGGTCAAAGCGTTTTGAAAAGTGATCTTTTGAATAAGGGCCTCATTATGCAAATACCTTCGTCATTGCAATCATCGCTGCTAGGTCAAAACCAAAAGGCCGAGTTAGCAGGGCATTTATTGTCGACACAAACGACCTATAAATATCCTGAACATGGCCCTTCGGTTTTAGAAGTGGTGGATATTCAAAAAAAGTTTCAACACTTTCAGGCTCTAACGCATATTAATTTAGATCTGAAAGCTGGTGAGTTCGTCAGCTTTTTGGGGCCTTCAGGGTGCGGTAAAACCACATTGCTGCGCATTATTGCGGGTCTTGAAAAACCTGATTATGGAAAGGTTATAAAAAAGGGAACAGATATAACGTTGCTAAGTGCTGAAAAACGGCACTGTGGCATTGTGTTTCAAAACTATGCGTTATTTCCAAATTTAAATGTCGAAAAGAATATTGCTTTCGGTTTAGACAAAAAAAAGTGGGATAAAGCACAGCGTAATCAACGGGTTCTGCAGTTATTAGATCTGATTGAGTTACCCGATATTGCTAAAAAATATCCAAATCAATTGTCGGGTGGGCAGCAGCAACGTGTTGCGCTCGCTCGGGCAATTGCACCGAATCCGGATATTTTATTGCTAGATGAACCGCTTTCAGCACTTGATGCTCAGGTACGTTTGAACTTAAGACAAAAGATTCGCTCAATTCAATCGCAGCTTAATTTGCCAACCATTATGGTGACGCATGACCAAGAAGAAGCATTAAGCATTTCTGACCGTGTTGTAGTGATGAATCATGGCGTGATTGAGCAAATCGATACGCCGCACAATATTTACTACAAACCACAAACCCAATTCGTTGCAAAGTTTATTGGCACAATGAACTTTTTAAAAGCCACTTGTGCAGTACCGAATCAGCTCGATGTTTTAGGTTTTATCCCTCTAAATCTGGAGCAGCAAAAGCTAAAAACTGGGCAAAACTACAGTATGGGTTTTAGACCCGAAGCAGTCGAGTTGGTAGATGATTTTGGCAGTGATAAAGAATCGCTGTATTTGCCAGTTAAAGTATTAAGCACTGAATTTTTAGGTGCAAAACGCCGTTTGTTTTGCGCCATTCATATTGATGGAATTGAGCAGGCAAAACACCTTTTGCAAATTGAAATTGAAAATACAAAGTTCAAATCTTTGCAAGAACTCATGTTTATAAAAGTGCCTAATCAGCTCATCCATGTTTTTGACGATCAAGGGTATGCACTATGTTAAATGAAACTGCTTCAGCGGTTTTAAAAACACAGCCGCGTCAAAAAACTGAATATTCATTAAGGTCAAATATTACTTTGGCGAGCGTCGCAATTGCTTTGACTTTAGCGATTATTGCTCCCTTAATAATGCTGTTTCAAAGTGCATTTTTTGATGAAAATCAAAATTTTGTCGGCCTTGAAAACTTTTATAATTATTTTGGTAGTTCCGCTTTACTCAGTTCTGTATTTAACTCTGTGTGGATCGCTTGTACTGCTACTGTCATTACAGTTTTTCTTGCCAGTATTTATGCGTTTGCACTGACCAATGTCAATATTAAAGGCAAAGGCTTGTTTAAATTGGTGGCATTTTTACCGATCTTGGCCCCGTCACTTTTGCCATCTTTGGCATTGGTTTATTTATTTGGCAAGCAAGGTGTATTCAAGCCTTTATTAGGTGATGTACAGATTTATGGCCCAATCGGTATTTTAATCAGTTATTGCTTTTGGCTATTTCCAGCAATTTTAATGCTGATGATGGTCTCCTTTAGAAGTGTCGATCAGCGTTTAATTGAAGCATCTTTGTCGCTGGGTAAAAATGTCTGGAAAACACATTATCATGTGACTTTACCTGCAATTCGTTATGGTTTAATCAGCGCAAGTCTGGTGGCTTTTATTTATGTCCTAACAGATTTTGGTATTCCAAAAGTCATTGGCGGTTCATTTAACATGATGGCGCTTGATGTCTATAAACAGATTATTGGTCAGCAAAACATGAGCATGGGTGCGGTCATCTCTATCTTGTTATTGCTACCAGCTGTTTTTGTTTTTATTTTCGATCGTATACAAAGCAAACGCCATGCACGCTTTCAAGCCTTTCAAATTAAGCCTTATGTCTCTGCGCGTAATAAAAAGCTTGAAACGGTTTTGACTTTATTTTGTGGCTTGGTTTCGGGTTCGATTTTACTCATTATTTTAACGGCAGTCTTGGCGTCATTTATCCAGTCTTGGCCTTATGATTTGTCTTTGACCTTGCAACACTACAGTTTTGAATATGTCGATGGTGGCGGTTGGGCAGCGTACTTTAACTCGGTTCGCATGGCTTTTTTTAGTACGGTTGTGGGCACGGCACTTATTTTTATGGTGGCACTATTAACTGAACGTTTTAAGGCGCATCCACTCATTAAAAATTATGTGCAAGCTTTGGTTCTATTACCTCTTGCAGTGCCGGGGCTGGTTCTAGGTATTGCTTACATTTTGTTTTTTAACCAGCAAAGCAACCCGTTAAATGTACTGTATGGAACCATGACCATTTTGGTGATTTCAACCATCGTGCATTATTACACCGTGCCACACCTCACTTTAACCAATGCCATTAAACAGATTCCGCTACAGCTTGATCAAGCAGCACAAACTTTAGGTACATCGAAGTGGAAAACCTTTTGGAAAGTGTATTTACCTATGTGTTTTCCAGCGCTGTGTGATGTGTCGGTCTATGTTTTTGTAAATGCCATGACGACCGTATCGGCTGCAATTTTCCTCTATTCACCAGACACCAGTTTAGCGGCGGTGGCCGTTTTAAATATGGATGATGCAGGCGATACTGTTGCTGCTGTTGCGATGAGTATTTTGATTTTAACAACCTCATGTGTTGTCAAACTCATTCATTGGTTATTTACCCGAAAAATTATGGCAAGAAGTCAGCAATGGCGTGAAAGCTCTCACTAAGTGATGTTTAGCTAAAACAATTTTTATTGAACCGACTGAAAGAAATGCTTTGTTCAACAAGGCAAGGGTTTGTTCATCCTAAATTTCGCAAATTGGAAGACTTATGAATAACGTACAGTTTGATTTAATTGTTGTCGGTGCCGGAATTTTAGGTTTGTCCGCTGCTATACAGGCACAAGAGCAAGGCTTAAAAGTCTGTATCTTCGAGAAAAATGCCAAGCCTGTAGGTGCAACTCGCCGTAATTTCGGCATGGTTGGAACATCGACTTTAACCCATCCAGAACAACCGTGGCGAAAGTATGCACTTGAAACACGCTCTTTTTACCAGCGTATTCAGGCTGAAACCGATATTTCATTTAAACAAAGGCAGGGCGTATATCTGGCAAATACTGCACTTGAATGGCAGGTTTTAAATGAGTTTGCCGAGCGTGCAGGCAGGTACCAGATTCCGGTTCATCTGCTCAGCCATGAAGAACTAACCACACAATTTTCATATTTAAATCCCGAGCAGCAGTTCGAAGGCGGCTTAATCTTTGAAGAAGATTATTCGGTCGAACCGCATGTGATTGGGCAGCGCCTGTTGGCATATGCTGAAAGTAAAGGTGTGGTGATCTATACCAATGCTTGTGTAGTACAAACCAAATGCCAGCAGGAAAAGTGTCAAGTTCGTCTAGCAAATGGCGAGATTCATCGGGCAAATAAAGTTTTGATCTGCCACGGTGAGGTCATCGATATTTTATATCCAGAGTTGCTGCAAAGTTTGAATCTGAAACGTTGTGGCTTACAAATGGCGCTGACTCAACCATTTCAACAAAAATTAAATACTTCTCTTTATTCAGGTTTGTCGATTTCGCGCTATCCAGCCTTTGAGATTTGCCCAAGTCATCATGAGCTGATTAAAGCGTCACAACAAGGATTTGTTAAAGAATTTGGGATTCATGTTCTGATTAAACAAAACGAATTTGGCGAACTCATCGTAGGGGATAGTCACGAATAACATCCGCTTGATGAAGCACCTCAGTTTGAGCAACGCGAAGACATTAATCAATTTATTCAAGCCTACTGCCACGAAAAACTGGGGCTGACTTTACCTCCAATTCAAAAACGTTGGAATGGTTATTACTTGACCCATGAACATGAGTTGGCCTGTGTCACTGAAGCTGAAAAAAACATCTTTCTGGTGAGTGCGATTGCCGGTAAAGGCATGACCACTGGGGCTGGGTTTATGAAAGAAATATTAGAACAAAATATTTACTAGTTTGTCATCTGGTTTAAACCAGATTAGTGTATATTGAAATTAACGTGAACGAAGTGAGCAATCTTATGAACATGCAACCACAACTCGATATGGATTTAGAAAACAAATATCTGCTTTTGACACCAGGACCATTATCAACATCTGCAACGGTCCGCCGTGCCATGCAAAAAGACTGGTGTACTTGGGACCAAGAATATAATTCGCTTGTACAAGATATCCGCTCTCGATTGGTTAATTTGGCAACCAGTCAACCTGAAAAATATACGGCTGTGTTAATGCAAGGCAGTGGTAGTTTTGCGGTGGAGTCTGTGCTTGGTTCGGCTATTCCACGTGATGGCAAAATCTTGATTATCAATAATGGCGCTTACGGTGCACGTATGGTGCAAATGGCGCGTTGCCTAAATATTGAAGTGATAGAGCTGAACTATTTAGAAACCCAAACACCAGATTTACAAGAGATTGAGCGCGTTTTACAAGATCAAACTATTAGCCATGTTGCTTGTGTGCACTGTGAAACCACCACGGGAATTTTAAACCCGATTCAAGACATTGGTCGTTTAGTTAAATCGACAGGGAAAATCTGGATTGTAGATGCGATGAGTTCATTTGGCGGTGTGCCTATGGATATCGCGGAGCTTGAAATTGATTTTCTGATTTCAAGTGCAAATAAATGTATTCAAGGTGTGCCGGGTTTTGGTTTTATTTTGGCGAAACGTGATTGCCTAGAAGCGTGTAAAGGTTTGGCTCGTTCGGTCAGCCTCGATTTATATGACCAGTGGAATACCATGGAGCAGCATAACGGTAAATGGCGCTTTACCTCGCCAACCCATGTAGTACGTGCATTTTACCAAGCCTTGCTTGAGCTTGAGGCAGAGGGCGGAGTTGCTGCACGTTATCAACGTTATTTACAAAACCAACAAACCTTATCTCAAGGTATGCAACAGCTTGGTTTTGAATTGGTATTAGGCAATCAAGTACCCCAATCACCAATTATCACCACATTCCTTTACCCGACAGTTGAAACATTTAGCTTTCAGTCATTTTACGAAACTTTGAAAAAGTCAGGCTACGTGATTTATCCGGGCAAAGTCACCGATCTTAACTGTTTCCGTATTGGCAATATTGGCGAAGTTTATGTTCATGACATTGAAGAGCTTCTTGCTGCAATTGCCAGCTATTGCAAAAGCCATCTAAATCAAGCTGTAACAGCATAGTTTTTAAATCATTTAAATTAAAGGTTAATACATCATGAAGACGAACAATACACAAATTCAGGCTGTTGTTTTTGACTGGGCTGGTACAACAGTAGATTTTGGCTCACGCGCACCCATCTTGGCTTTTATGGCTTTATTTAAAGACAATAAAGTTGAAATTACGATTGAAGAAGCTCGTGCACCAATGGGTTTGGAAAAACGCGACCATATAGCTGCTGTTTTAAAAATGCCGCGTGTAGCAGCAGCATGGCAGGAAGTATATGGGCAGGCTGCAACAGAGGCAGATATTGACCGTTTATATAAAGACTTTATTCCTTACCAATTAAAATCGATTCCCAAATGTTCTGCTTTAATTCCGGGTGCATTGGCGACTTTTGAAAATATTAAAGGCCGTGGTGCAAAAATTGGCAGTAACACAGGCTATGCATCAATGATGATTGGGCGATTGGTTAAAGATGCTGCCGATCAGGGCTATCGACCGGACTGTATCGTTACTGCCAGTGATGTGAAATTTGGCCGTCCATATCCTGAAATGTTATGGAAAAACTTAATTCAACTCGACGTATCTGACATCAAAACTGTTGTAAAAGTGGATGATACCGTGATGGGTATTGATGAAGGTTTAAATGCGGGATGCTGGACCGTAGGACTTGCGATTAGCGGCAATGAAGTCGGTTTAAGCTATGAAGAGTGGAGTGCATTATCGACTGACGAACAGATTGTTCTAAAAGATAAGGCCTATCGAAAAATGAATGCCTCGGGTGCTCACTATGTGATTGATAGTGTCGCGGACTTGCCAAATGTACTGGACGATATTGAACGCCGTTTGGGACAGGGTGAACGACCTTAAATATAGTTTAGGTCAATATATTTTTAAGCTTAGCTCCCTTGAGAGCTAAGCTTACCTAAAAAATTAAAATGAAGAGTAATAAACTCCACATATTTGAAAATAAGGAGCAACCTTGCAGATTAAACTCCTATTTTCCTCTAACTATCTAAACATATGCTCCAATAGTTAGTTCCATCACCACATATAAATATATGTAATGAATCTCTTTACGACTTTTGTGGGTCGTATATTTTTTCTTTAATGAATAGAGCAGGGATCACACCACAAATCAGATAAGCTGCACCCATTACGACAAAACCTAAACCAATAGATCCGCCAGAGGCTAAGAAGCCGATAGTTGCAGGGGCTAACGCAGCGCCTAAACGTCCAACATTATAAGCGCCGCCAATGGCCGTACCGCGAATAGCTGTCGCAAAGCTTTCGGTCATATAGGTTGCATTTACACCATAAGGGATGCCGTAGAGGAAGCCGAAGGTGATGAGTAAATAGAGAATGTTGCTTGGCGAGTTATAAAAAACAATGAGAGGTAAGAAAATAGCAGTACCGATTGCACCAAACGCGTAGGTAAAACGACGCCCTAATTTATCAGCCATCATGCCTGCAAGGACTTTACCTAAAATCATGGCGGTATATGTACCTACCATATAAGCCGTCATTTCTTTGAACTTCATACCCAGTTCACTTTCTAGATATGACGGCATCCAGTTATTTACACCATAGTAGCCAAACTGTAAGAAGCCCGCGGTTAACGCCCACAAGATAAACATATTACGGTTTTGTTTATCTTGGAAAATAAGCTTAAATGCTGAAGTTTTCGGAGGGTTTTGCGCCAAAACAGGTTGTTGTAGTCGAGACTTTTGCCATGCTTCTGGTTCTGGTACCAGAATATGCATGAGAACAGCAATAACAACGGGAATAATGGCAACATAAAACAGCATACGCCAGCCATGATCAGGAATAATCCAACCTGCAAGTAAAGTCGCAACAATATATCCAACAGTCCAGCCAGCTTGTAAGGTTCCAAGGACTGTGGTGCGGTAACGTGTTGGTACATATTCGGCCATGAGGGTATTACAGGCGATATAGAGTGAACCCAAACCCAGTGACGCAAAAAATCTTAAAATACCAAACTGAAGAAAGCTTTGAGTAAAACCTAAGCCACAGGTGAGAAGTGAGAAAATTAAAATAGAAATAACCACAATGCGGACGCGACCAAATTTATCGCATGCCCATCCCCCAAAAATGCCACCAACAGCCATACCTGCTAATGTAAAACTGCCAAGCATACCTGCTTGCACTGAACTTAATCCAAAATCTGCCTTAATACTATTTAAACTATAAGACAGCAGCATCAAATCTGCACCATCTACCAATAGGGCCAGAAAGGCAAAAATGAATGCTATTTTCCACGTATGAGGTTGTATACGAGAAAGACCTTCTTTGTAATTTGTAGCCATAATCCATTACCTACATTTGATTGAAAGCACTTCAAGTCGTTTTAAAGTGCTTAAAATTTGATTAAGACGCAGCGCGAATCATGTTTCGGGCAATAATCACTTGTTGAATTTGAGTGGTCCCTTCATAGAGACGGAATAAACGGACATCGCGATAAAAACGTTCAATGGCATATTCACTGATGTAACCCGCACCGCCGTGAATCTGTACACAGCGATCGGCGACACGGCCACACATTTCGGTCGCAAACATTTTTGCGCATGAAGCTTCAGTGCTCACGTTATGTCCGGCATCGCGTAGGCGTGCAGCGTCTAAGACCATACATTTAGCCGCATAAATTTCGGCTTTTGAGTCGGCAAGCATGGCTTGAATGAGTTGAAATTCGGCAATAGGTTGTCCAAACTGCTTGCGTTCGATGGCGTAATTTAAAGAATCGTCTAGCATTCTGGTTGCTGCGCCGACACTTAAAGCAGCAATATGCAAACGGCCTTTATCGAGCACTTTCATGGCCGTTTTAAAACCAACACCTTCCACGCCACCAATGAGTGCTGAGGCAGGAATACGACAATTTTCAAAAATCACATCACAGGTATGGGCACCTTTTTGTCCCATTTTTTTATCGCGTTTACCAAGTGAAATGCCTGGGGTTTGACTGTCGACAATAAAAGCAGAAATACCACCAGCACCTTTAATATCAGAATTTGTACGTGCCATGACTGTAAATACGCCAGCATGGGGTGCATTGGTAATAAAGCGTTTAGTGCCGTTTAACACATAAAAATCGCCATCTTTTACTGCACTGGTTTTTAAAGAGGCTGCGTCCGAGCCTGCGTCTGGTTCGGTTAAACAAAAAGAACTGATCACTTCACCACGCGCTAAACGCGGCAAGAAAAATGATTTTTGTGCTTCGGTCCCGTCAATAATCAGGCCACTTGAACCAATACCATTATTGGTTCCAATCAGAGAGCGAAAAGCAGGAGAGGTACGGCCTAATTCGAAAGTGACATAGACCTCTTCTTCCATCGTTAGCCCAAGACCTTCGTAATCTTCAGGAATGGTTAAACCAAATAAGCCCAGCGCTTTCATTTGTTCAACGATGTGTTGAGGAATTTCATCCGTTTCAGCGACTTCATTCTCATGAGGAATTAATACACCTTCAACAAATTGTCGAATCATATCAACAAGTTGATCTAAGGTTTCCTGATCTCGAATCATAGTCTCGTCCTTTTACTACATGCAAAAAACATCAATGTGATGTTCGTAAAATCATCAATATTTGAAGCGATAGTAATCAAAGGATGAACGTAAAACAATATATTTTGAAAATTAATTTCGCAATGCGATACTTTGTTATTGTTTTATGTTTGCCTAATTTATTGATTTATTTAAGCTATATTTTCTTATAAAAAATCATTATTTTTAGTGGAAAATTAAAGTTTGATTTTTAAAATGAGCTGTGTATATTAAAAATATATATCGCTATGCGAAATTTTAAATGGATAAGTTTTCCTATAGGAAATAAGTCACAAAATATAGTGGGATGAAGATGGGTGCTTTAAATGGAATTCGGGTACTTGACTTAAGTCGGGTATTGGCTGGGCCTTGGTGTGGACAGATTCTTGCCGATTTAGGTGCAGAAGTAATCAAGATTGAAAGACCGAAAGTCGGTGACGATACTCGTTCTTGGGGGCCACCTTGGATGAAAAATGACTCAGGCCAAGACACCCAAGAAGCCGCTTATTACCAGTCCACTAACCGCAATAAGTTATCGGTTGCCATCGATATTGCCAGTTCTGATGGACAAGAGCTAATTAAAGCCCTCATTCAAGACACCGATGTCGTGATTGAAAACTACAAAGCGGGTTCTCTGAAAAAATACGGTTTGGATTACGAGTCTTTATCTGAGATTAATCCTAAACTGGTGTATTGCTCGATTACAGGCTTTGGTCAAACTGGCCCAAGAGCAGAAGAACCCGGTTATGACTTTATTATTCAAGGCATGGGCGGCCTCATGTCAGTTACGGGTGAACGTGATGATTTGCCGGGTGGCGGTCCACAAAAAGTAGGGGTCGCATTTTCCGATTTAGCCACAGGTCTTTATTCTACGATTGCCATACAAGCTGCTTTACTCAACCGCCATGTAACGGGTTTAGGCCAATACATTGATATGGCTTTACTTGATGTTCAAATTGCCACAATGGCAAATCAGGGAATGAACTATCTTTCATCGGATAATATCCCGAAGCGTTATGGCAATGCACATGCCAATATTGTGCCTTATCAGGTATTTAAAGCTTCTGATCGTGATTTTATTATCGCGTGTGGAAATGACACTCAGTTTATTCAGCTTTGTAGAAGTATTGGATTACCCGATTTACCAAATGATGCACGTTTTGCCCGAAATGCAGATCGAATCAAACACCGGGAGGAAATTATCGGGATTTTATCAAAACACTTTTTAACTAAAACAGCAGATGAGTGGGTAGATGCAATCTACGCTGCTAAAGTTCCAGTTGGTGTGATTAATAACTTGGAACAAGCTTTCCAAGAGCCGCAAGTGATAGCCCGAGAAATGCTGGTCGAGATGAATCATCCTCAACGTGAAAAATTGAAGGTAATTGGATCACCAATCAAACTCTCTAGAACACCTGTTGAGTACAAAACAGCACCTCCGTTATTAGGAGAACATACTCAGGCGGTTTTAGGTCGAGTGATTTCTTCAGAAAAACTGGCTGAGTTGAAAGAAAAGGGCGTAATTGGATAAGTGGCTTAAAGCGGAAGGTTAAAATTATATTTAAAATCAGAAAATAAAATATTTAACCTTTTGCTTTAACGAGTTAAATGAATTTATGTTTTAGACGCAGACTAGGATGTTTGCTTTTTTGCTATTTATAGAAAAAATAGATTATAATTTTCGCAGTGCGAAACAAAATATGGATTGGTATGACAATGAACGATGCAGTTGATGCAGAACAGACAGAAAAATTATTAGCGCCTTTAAGGCATGAATTATTACATCCGATTGAAGATATGCAGGATGAAAATGATCGCCAATTTATTACTGCATTAGCACGTGGTTTAGAGCTATTACGTTGTTTTACGCCTAAACATCAGCATTTGGGCAATCAAGAGCTTGCTCAGATGACAGGTTTACCAAAACCAACCATTACTCGCCTCACACATACCTTGTCGCGTTTGGGTTATATCAAACAAGTACCTAACTCAAGTAAATTTCAGCTTTCAGTTGGAGTTCTTGCGTTTGGTTATTCGATGCTGTCTAACGTATCGATTCGCTCTATTGCTCATCCATATATGAAAAATTTGGCAGACTATGCTGGCGCTGCTGTAGCCATGGCAACACGTGATCGACTCAATATGATTTATCTTGACGTGGTGCAAGGCAAAGGCAATATGACCATGCGCCGTCAAGTCGGAACGTATTTACCGATTCATTTAAGTTCGATGGGACGTGCATGTTTAGCTGCCATGCCAGAAGATGAAAGAGAGTTCTTGCTTAATGCCATTCGTAACAAGCACAAAGAAGACTGGATCAAAATTAACCGTGATCTAGACAAAGCCTTTAAAGATTACCAAGATTTTGGATACTGTTTTTCAATTGGCGAATGGCATAAAGATGTCAATTCTGTTGCTGTTCCACTCATTCATGAACAACATGGTTTGCTGGTGTTCAACTGTGGTGGCCCAAGTTTCATTATGAATCGTGAAAAACTTGAAGAAGATATTGCACCACGTCTTTTACATATGGTGAATAATATTCGCACTGAAATTAGCTAAACCTATTTGATTCATTTATAAGAGCCAGCTTTGTTTTTTCAAGGCTGGCTTTTTAGTGGGTAAGCTTTAGGCTGTTTGGTTGTGAAAGTTCGGTTTCCGTTTTTCTTTGAAAGCACTTAATGCTTCTTTAAACTCGGAGCCTTGTAAACAACGCGAGAAAATAGTCGACTCATGGTCAATACGATTGAGTAGATCATCAATTGGCATATCTCTTAGTAACTTTTTACTGAGCTGTAAGGCTTGGCTTGGTTTGTGAGCGAGTTTAATTGCCACATCTTCAACTACCTGATCCAGCTCATTGGCTTCAAATATTTCATTTACCAGACCATAATTTTTTGCTTGTTCCGCCGAAAATTTTTCACCCAGTAAAATAATTTCCGAAGCTCGAGCAAAGCCCAATAATCTTGGCAAGATGTAACTTGAACCCGCTTCAGGTATAAGCCCCAAATTCACAAAGGGGAACTGAAAAATAGAGTTTTGGCTTGCATACACAAGGTCGCAATGTAAAAGCATGGTGCTGCCAATGCCAATTGCCACACCATTTACTTTAGCAATAATTGGTTTTGGAAAGGTTGCTAAGCTTTTTAAGAAAACAATCGAAGCGGGTGGTTCTGAAGTGGTGGTATCTCGTTTTTCAAATGCGTTTACATCATTGCCGCTGGTAAATGCGGAGTCTTCACCAGTAAGCACAACCACATGAATGTCTTGATTGGTTGCAGCTTGATCTAATGCCTGACTTAAAGCTGCATACATTTCATAATTAATTGCATTTTTTTTAGCGGGATTGCTCATGGTGAGGGTTAGTATATTTTTATCAAAATACTTATGAATTGTGCCTGTTTTAAGCTCGCTTTGGGTTTTGTTGTTCTGCTGCATCATTCATTCCTTTAAATAATTTTCCGTCTAAAATTTAAACTGATGCTATCGAAAAATAATTCCGCTATCAATTATTTTGTTTTATATTGTGGTATAAAATTTTGTATTGTGAAATTTTTAACTTAAATTACTTTAAATACTGATAGTATTTATGCGTAAATAAGCATCTAGCCCTGCTAGGGAAATAAGAGGCTGGCTATAGAACAGTGAGTGGAAAGAATATGAAGACCAAAATTACAGAACTATTTGAAATTGAGCATCCAATTATTCAAGGCGGTATGCATTATGTTGGTTTTGCAGAGCTTGCTGCTGCGGTTTCGAACGCGGGCGGGTTAGGTATTATCACTGGCTTGACTCAGCGTACACCTGAAAATCTGGCAAAAGAAATTGCACGTTGCCGAGAAATGACCGATAAACCTTTTGGGGTAAATTTAACCTTTTTACCTACCGTAAATACTCCTGATTATCCGGGTTTTGTAGAGGCAATTATTAAAGGTGGCGTAAAGATTGTAGAAACAGCAGGGCGTAATCCTGAACAGGTGATGCCATATTTAAAGGCTGCTGGTATTAAAGTAATTCACAAATGTACTTCGGTTCGACATAGCTTAAAAGCTCAGCAAATTGGATGTGATGCGGTTTCTGTAGATGGTTTTGAGTGTGGTGGGCATCCTGGTGAGGATGATGTGCCAAATATGATTTTATTACCTTTAGCAGCCGATGCATTAGACATCCCGTTTGTTGCCTCTGGTGGTATGGCAGATGGGCGCTCACTTGCTGCGGCTTTAGCGATGGGAGCCGATGGAATTAATATGGGAACCCGCTTTATTGCGACTCAGGAAGCTCCTGTACATGCAAATGTGAAGCAGGCGATTTTAAATGCAACTGAACGAGATACGCGTTTAATTATGCGTGCTTTGCGAAATACAGAACGTGTCATGAATAATGCTGCTGTAGAAAAAATCGTGGCAAAAGAAAAAGCACTTGGCGATAACATTAAATTTGAAGATATTATTGAAGAAGTGGCTGGCGTTTATCCAAAAGTCATGATTGATGGCGATGTAAATGCAGGCGCATGGTCATGTGGGTTAGTGGCAAGCTTAATCCATGATATTCCGACATGTGATGAACTGGTCAGCCGAATTGTCAAAGAGGCAGAAGATATTATTCGTGGTCGGTTATTAAGGCTTTTATAACGAACCATTAGCCTACTTTATACAAGATCAGCACAAGCTTTAATTGTGCTGATTTTTTGCATCACGTACACAATAATAAAGACATAAAACGGCAAAAATTAAACCTAAAATACAGACACCTGTCCAACCGTAGTGTTTCCAGGCATAACTTCCTGCCGTTGTGCCTAAAGCGCCGCCAGCAAAGTAACCTGTCATATAAATGGCATTAAACCGCGAACGTAATTCTTGATTAAGTTTAAATACAATACTTTGGTTGGTGACATGCACAGCAGAAAGAGAAGCGTAGAGAATAAGTAAGGCAATAATATAAAAAGCGAAATGGTAGGGTAAAAGTGAAAAAAGAATCCAACTTAAAATAAGCCCAATGCCGCAATAAATTGAAATTTTATGAATGTAGCCTTGATCAATAAATTTGCCTGAAAAATTGGCAACGAAAGTTCCTAATACGCCAACAAAACCGAAAAGGCCAATGGTAAAGTCGCTAAAAAAATAGGGCGCTGGAGCCAGAAGCAACGACATGGTGGTAAAGGTTAAACTTACACAAGCAAATGTAAAACCACCAATATAAGTTCTGGTTCTTAACCGTCGGCTTTGAATAAAAATCTGTGGTAAAGAGCGAATAGTTTTTGCATAGTTTTCAGATTTGGTTGGTGGAAATAACCCGATATTACGATGCAAAATAATGGCAATGATAAGTAACAGAAAGCCACTGACCAGATAAATAATATTCCATGCAAAAAGCGTAGACATCAGCCCTGAAAGAGAGCGGGCGAGTAAAACCCCCATCATCAGTCCGCTCAGTAAAAAGCCGACCACACGGCCGCTTTGTTGAATTGGAACCAGACTTGCAGCAAGGGGTAATAACAGTTGAGCTGAACTTGAAAATAGACCAGTAATGACGGTGCCAAGCAGTAAAAGATAAATATTGTGTGAAAAACCGCTAATAATTAATCCGCTTGAAGCCAATAACATAAAGATAAATAGTAGCTTGCGCTTTTCTATGATGTCTCCCAGCGGCATTAAAAAGAGCAAGCCACATGCGTAGGTGATTTGGGCTAGAGTTGGCACCCACGCTGTAGTTGTTTCGGTTAAATTTAGGCTTACACTAATTGAATGAATGAGTGGCTGACTAAAATAATTTCCGCCTGTACAAATGCCTGCTGCAATTGCCATTAAAATAATGGTTGGGGTATAGAGTGCGTTTTTCATCATGCCTATAGTCATAATGAAAGTGGAACTTTAATCAACACAACCATGACTGTTTTAACTATGGTTATTAGTGCGTTTCATTCAAGGCATCTTGAATATTGTGCACCATGTGGATTAAACGTGGTCCAATTTCACCTTCAAGTTTTTCTGGATTTAAATGAAAACTTGGCGCACCACAGTTAAAAACATAAAGACCATGTTTGGAGCTGACCAAAGGTACAGCCACTGAGTTCACTTCTTTATGCCACTCGCCTAAAGACAAACAATATCCATAATCTTGATAATCACGGAAAGCTCGTTCTAAAGAGCGTTTTATGGCTGGCCAGTTTTCGGGATTCTTTTGTTTCAATGCATCGAGTAGAAAGTTGCGCTCACGTTCAGGAGTTGCAGCCAAACAAGCTCGACCCATTGAGCTACTATGAATTGGCAAAGTTGAGCCAATTGGACGGCGCATATTTAATGCAGTTTCAATTTGCACAACATCGATATACACCATATTTAAGCGGTCACGTGTTGCCATCGCCACAGGGGCTTGGACGTACTGACTCAACTCTTCCATATATTGATGAGCAATATTACGAATCGAGATGTTAGATAATGCTGCGTATCCTAAAGATAAGACACCAATATCTAGTGTGTATTTGGTCGAATTAGGCAATTGTTTTAAATAACCTAATGACACAAGGGTATTGGTAATACGTGCAATGGTCGGTTTAGGTAAACCTGTCATTTTTGCTAATTCTTGGTTACCAAGCACCTGATTATTTGCAGAAAAGCATCTTAAAAGTTCTAAACCGCGTGCTAAAGAAGCAATAAATTGTGGGTTATTTTCCCGATGTATATGCGAAATAGGATCTAAACGTATCTCATCAAAATTTATTGGTTTTTCAGTTTCCGTGTTTTGAGACATTCGATCCTCAAATATAATTAAAGCAATAGTTTTGCCATTATATTTCGCTCTGCAAAATAAATCCATTCATCACTGCGCTGTTGTGATGAATGGATATCTGGTGCAGTTTATGAAACGTTTTCAATCACCATCGCAAGACCTTGACCTACACCAATACATAGGCTCACCACGGCATATTTCTTTTTACGACGAATTAGCTCGCGTGCTACTGTTAAGCTAAGACGAGCGCCAGATGCACCAAGTGGATGACCAACTGCAATCGCGCCACCGTTTGGGTTCACACGTGGGTCATTAAAATCAACATTTAAGCCTTTTAAACAAGATAAAACTTGTGAAGCAAAAGCTTCATTAATTTCAATAATATCCATGTCATCTAAAGTAAGACCAGCACGCGCAACGGCTTTTTTAATAGCTTCGATCGGGCCTGCACCCATAATGCGCGGTTCAATACCCGCAGCTGCGGCTGATAAGATTTTTGCCATTGGTTTTAGGCCATATTTTTGACCGGCAGCTTCTGAACCAATCAAAAGTGCTGCTGCACCGTCGTTAATCCCTGAGGCATTACCAGCTGTAACCACACCACCTTCAAATAGAGGTTTTAACTTTGTGAGTGCTTCAACAGTTGAGCTTGGGCGAGGGTGTTCATCTTCTGAAACGAGTTTAGGCGGTAATTTTTTGCCTTGGAAAACTTCAATTGGCGTAATTTCATCAGCAAAGAAACCTTCTTCTTTGGCTTTTTGATATTTGGCTTGTGATTGAGCTGCAAATAAATCAGCTTGCTCGCGGGTAATACCAAAGTCAGCAGCAACGTTATCACCCGTTTCAGGCATTGAATGTCCGCCGTACTGAGCAATAATTTTTTTATTTGGAAAACGAGATCCAATGGTGGTGTCATAAATTTTTGCATCACGGCTATAAGCACTTTCGGCTTTACCCATTACAAAAGGTGCGCGAGACATACTTTCTACACCACCTGCGATATAGAGTTCGCCTTCACCACAAGTAATAGCGCGTGCTGAATCAATTACCGCACCTAAACCACTCGCACATAGGCGGTTTACCGTCTGGCCCGGTACAGTGACAGGTAAACCTGCAAGTAACAGGGCATTTCTCGCTACATTACGACTATCTTCACCCGCTTGGTTGGTGTCGCCTAAAATCACATCTTCAATATCCGCGCCCGGCACACCAGTTTTTTCAAGCAACTTTTGAATGACGGTTGCAGCTAAATCATCAGGACGAATTGAGGCAAGTTCACCTGCATGACGGCCAAATGGACTACGTAAACCATCATAAATATATGCATTTAACATTGAGAAATTCCTTTTCAAGACTCGTGAGTAAAAGTAAGAGGTAAATGAAGTGCGACACGGCGCTGTAACCATGGGCTAGGGCGGTAACGCGGGTCATGCGTAAGCGCTGTTATACGGTTCAGAATGAGTAAGATTTTTTCGCTACCGACTTGATCGCCCCATTCAATTGGTCCAAACGGATAACCTAAACCAAGACGCACCGCGGCATTAATGTCATCTACCGTGGCAACATTTTGCTGGGCAATATCACAGCCTAGATTAATCACCATCGCTAAAACGCGCTGAGCAACAAAGCCAATACTTTCATTAATCATACTCACCAGATTTCCATCTAGATTGAAAATAGAGTGAGCGGCTTGTCGGTATTCAGGTTTGGTAACAAGTGAAGGCATCAAGGTGCGGTGCTTTGCAATGCCATAAAGCATGTCTATAGCAACGGCTTGTTCTGGGTTAATCCCTAAGCGGGTAGCCGCTTGGGTTGTGTCTTCACCGTAGCAAGCGAGTAAACATAAACTATCTGTTTGAGGTTCGGGGTTGATGTCTAGGGCAATATTTTGCTGAGTTAAATAATCTTCAAGCTGTTTTTTATCGTCTAAGAAATCTGCCGCAATCCAAACTTTTGGATATTGCGCTAAACGCTCTACAAACTTGGCAGGTTGTTCTCCTGTTTTTGAACCGGTTTCATAGTTATAAAAACCTTGATTAACCTTACGTCCGAGTTGCTTGGCGTCTAGCATTTGCTTAGTCAGCGGGTTTGGTTTGTAACGGGCTTCTTCATAATACTGATGATAAATCGACTCCATGACTGGATGAGAAACATCAAGGCCAGTTAAATCGAGTAATTCAAAAGGACCCATTCTAAAACCAACGCCGTCACGTAAAATTCGGTCAATTTCACTGATATCACAGACGTTTTCATTTAAAATTTTAAGCGCTTCGGTGCCATAAGCTCGACCAGCGTGATTAATAATAAATCCAGGGGTGTCCTTCGCAACAACAGGGCGATGACCAAATGCACGCGATAGATCGTTTAAGGCATCAATAATAAGTGGGTCAGTTTTTAGACCACGAATGACTTCGACCACTTTCATGAGTGGAACTGGGTTAAAAAAGTGATAACCCACAACACGTTCAGGTTTTTTGCAGTTTGCAGCAATGGCTGTAATAGAAAGAGAAGAAGTGTTTGAGGCTAAAATGGTATTGTCTGAAACAATATCTTCAAGCTGTTGCATCAAACTTTGTTTGATATCGAGACGTTCAATAATTGCTTCTATAATCAGATCGCAATTTTTTAAATCGTCAATTTGCTGAGCAACAATTAAATGGTTATTTGCCGCTGCTGCTTGCTCAGATGTAATTTTATTTTTGTCGACTAACTTTTGAAATGTGGCAGCTAGTTTTTCTTTAGCCTGTTCTGCTGCGCCTGCTTTGGCGTCATATAAATAAGTAGTATGACCTGACTGCGCCGCAATTTGAGCAATACCACTGCCCATAATACCGACACCAATCACAGCCATGCTTTTAATATCATAAGTCATGTCGATCATCCTGATAATTAATCTATATTTGAAATTAAACGGAAAAATAGGGCTTGGTGATTTAGCTTAAGCATTGTTTATCACCATCAATCGGCAAGATTTGACCTGAAATAGAGCGTCCACTATCTGAGGCTATAAATAGGCATAAATCTGCAATATGCTTTGGATTTACAAAATATTTGAGCGACTGATTTTTCAGTGCGTTTTGAGTCACTTCTTCAAGTGAGGTATGCGCTACATCGGCACGGGCCTGTAATACACGTTGAACTCGATCACCATCTACTGCACCCGGAAGAATAGCGTTAACTCGAATATTGTCTGCACCGAGTTCCATAGAAAGCGTTTTGGTAAAACCAATCAGCCCCCATTTTGAAGTGGAATAAGCCAATCGGTATGGATAGCCTAAGCGGCCGGCAATAGACGACATATTAATAATCACGCCTGCCTGCGCTTTCTTTAAATAGGGAATGGTTAACTGGGTAATTAAAAAAGTGCTATTCAGGTTTAAATTAATCACCGTGTTCCAATCATCAAAACTTAGTTCATTTGCGGCAACAGTCGGGCCTGAGATGCCTGTGTTATTGACTAAAATATCAATACCACCAAGTTTCTGAATTGCCTCATTAAACATGAGTTTAATTTGCTCATGATCAGCCAAATCACACGTATGTATATGCAGCTTAGGATAATCTTGTTGAAATTGTTCTAGGCTTTTAGCACTAATATCACAAACGAAAACTTCATCATGATTGTTTAAAAATGCCTCGGCAATGCATCGTCCAATCCCTGAACCACCTGCACTAATTAATACTTTTCTACTCATTTTCATTCCTTTGTTATTATCGTTTTAAATTATTTACCTTGATAAGACGGTTTACGTTTTTCAATAAAAGCTTGAACGCCTTCATTTTTATCTTCGGTAGAAAACAGTAACTGGAATGATTTTCGTTCTAGAGTTAAGCCTGCATTTAATGGCACGTCTTCACTCATGAGTGCAACTTCTTTAATTTGTTGCAGGGCAATAGGAGGCATTTTTGCGAGGCTTTGTGCCATTTGAATCGCAGTTGGAATGGTTTGGTCGTCTTCTGTGACTTGTGAAACAAGACCAATGATATAAGCTTCTTCGGCTTTCACCATAGCACCCGTCATAATCATGCGCATGGCATGAAATTTACCAACCGCACGGAATAAACGTTGTGTCCCACCAGCACCTGGCATTAAACCGACTTTAATTTCCGGTTGACCAAAGGTTGCGCTTTTACCTGCAATAATAATGTCAGCGTGCATTGCAAGTTCGCAGCCACCCCCTAATGCATAACCATTTACAGCAGCAATCACGGGTTTAGGGCACTGAGCAATCGCATTCCAATAACGTTCAGTGTGTCTTAATAACATTTCAGTTGAAGTTGCGGTTGCCATTTCTTTTAAATCTGCACCTGCGGCAAAGACTTCTTCGCCACCTGTGAGCACAACTGCATTGATCTCATCGTTAAAATTTAATTCGGTAAAAGCTTGTGCTAATTGTTTGCGAACCTCTGTATTCAGTGCATTTTTTGCTTCAGGTCGGTTTATTTTTACAATCGCTATTTTTTGAATAGAAAAGTCGACTTCTACGAAATTATTCCCTGTTAATACACTCATTTTTGAATTCCTTGTTTCGCATATCAAAACTATATTCCTTTTATGATGCTTATTTTGGAATTTATTTCAAGTCTTATTTAGCCCATTAGAGCAATTAGGATTTATTAAATAAGCTAAGTATTTGATATTCCGTAATGGTGTGTTTTTAAATTTCGTTTAACGAAATTAATTTTCAAAAAAGCTTGAAATTTGTATTTTCGTTCTCGTACTATGAAACACATCCGCAGTAAACAAGATTTAAAACATGGTATCCAGACAAGCTGGAGATGGCTGATGGGTACGATGGAAATACATAAAAAGGGAGATCACAGATGATCCGTGATGAAGGGATGTTGGAGCAGTTACTTTCAACAATTCGAGATTTTGTAAAAAATGAATTGATCCCTCGTGAAAACGAAGTGGTAGAGAAAGACAAAATTCCAGATGACATTGTGCAGCAAATGCGTGAGCTTGGTTTGTTCGGTCTCACAATTCCAGAAGAATATGGTGGCTTAGGTATCACCATGGAAGAAGAAGTCAGAGTTGCATTTGAACTTGGACAAACTTCACCGGCTTTCCGTTCTTTAATTGGTACCAATAACGGTATTGGCTCAAGTGCAATTTTGATTGATGGCACAGAAGAGCAAAAACAAAAATATTTACCTCGTTACGCAAGTGGCGAAATTATTGGTTCATTTTGTTTAACCGAGCCTGAATCTGGTTCCGATGCTGCTTCTTTAAAAACCAGTGCCGTAAAAGATGGCGATTTTTATGTATTAAACGGTACCAAACGTTTTATTACCAATGCACCTCACGCTGCAACTTTCACCGTAATGGCGCGAACCAATCCGGAAATTAAAGGGTCAGGCGGTATTTCAGCTTTTTTAGTTGAGGCCAATACCCCAGGTATTACCTTGGGAAAAATTGACCAAAAAATGGGGCAAAAAGGCTCACATACGTGTGATGTAATTTTTGATAACTGCCGTGTACCTGCTTCTGCATTAATTGGTGGGGTAGAAGGTGTCGGTTTTAAAACGGCCATGAAAGTACTTGATAAAGGGCGTTTGCACATTGGTGCCTATAGTGTGGGTGTTGCTGAACGCATGTTAAACGATGCATTGCACTATGCGATTGAACGTAAGCAGTTTGGTCAGCCTATTGCAAACTTCCAGCTGATTCAAGCCATGCTTGCTGACTCAAAAGCCGAAATTTATGCCGCTAAATGTATGGTTTTAGATGCAGCCCGCCGCCGTGATAATGGTGAAAATATTAGTACAGAGGCGTCTTGCGCAAAAATGTTTGCAACCGAAATGTGCGGACGCGTTGCTGACCGCTGTGTACAGATTCATGGTGGCGCAGGCTATATCAGTGAATATGCCATTGAACGTTTTTATCGCGATGTCCGTTTGTTCCGTCTCTATGAAGGAACCACGCAAGTTCAACAAATTATTATTGCCAAAAATATGATTAGGGAAGCTACAGCCTAATAAAAAATCAAATGCCATGAGGCATTGGATGCCTCATGTTCCTTCTGAGGATATGGACATGACAACAGAAACAATTACGCAAAATACGGCTAGCAGTGAAGCTATCCAGACACCAAAAAAGATTTGGATTACAGCATTTATATTCGCTTTTTTAACATTGTTATGTGATGGGGCAGACTTAGGTTTTTTGGCATTAAGCCTGACCAGTCTTAAAACAGAATTTCATTTAACGGGTGTACAAGCTGGAACACTAGGTAGCTTAACGCTTTTTGGATCGGCTATAGGTGGTCTGATTGGTGGCTGGGCGTGTGACCGTTTTGGGCGGGTCCGCATTATTGTGTTCTTTATTGCTTATTCTTCAGTTTTAACCAGCGCACTGGGTTTTACTGATTCTTATATGCAATTTGCAGTTTTAAGAACTTTTGGAGCAATGGGTTTAGGTGCGCTCTATATTGCTTGTAATATTTTAATGTCAGAAATGGTGCCAACCAAACATCGTTCGACTGTTTTGGCTACGCTGATGACGGGTTATACCCTAGGATCCTTGCTAGCGACCTTATTGGCAGGACATATTATTCCTGAACATGGCTGGCGTTTCCTCTACTGGATTGCAATTACACCTGTGGTGTTGTCAATTTTGATGCACTTTTGTGTACCTGAACCAGAGTCTTGGAAAAAATCTCGTCAATTAAAAGCGTTAGAAGTCGCTCAAAGTAACCAGCCTAAAAAACGTCAAAATCCATATCTTGAAATTTTAAGAGATAAGAAACATGGCACCATGTTTGTTCTTTGGATTATTAGTACCGGTGCATTGCAGTTCGGTTATTACGGCGTAAGTAACTGGTTACCGGCTTACTTAGAGTCTGATCTTGGCATCAAGTTTAAAGAAATGGCCATGTATATGGTCGGTACTTTCCTGATTATGATGTTTGCCAAAGTGATTGCAGGGATTGTTGCCGATAAATTAGGACGCCGTGCTGTATTCGCTTTCGGAACCATTGGGACTGCCTTATTTATTCCAGTTATTGTTTATTTAAATACACCAACGAATATCTTATGGATGATGCTGTTCTTCGGTTTCCTTTACGGTATTCCATACGCAATTAATGCCACTTACATGACGGAAAGCTTTCCGACGTCCATCCGAGGTTCGGCAGTGGGTGGTGCTTATAATATTGGTAAAGTACTTTCAATTTTCTCTCCATTAACAATTGGTTATTTATCACAAAACGGTTCTATTGGCTTAGGGCTTTTGGTGATGGCTGCGGCTTATTTTATCTGCGGTGTAATTCCATTGTTATTTATTAAAGACCGACTATTTAACCCGCAAAAGGCAGAGTGACAGATCAATCTGTCACCTTAAATTAAGGATGAAAAGGGACAAGTGAGATGATAAATAAAATCACCAGTGACATTGAACCGATTTTAAAAGCTATTCCTGATGGAGCAACCATCATGACAGGTGGGTTCGGTGTGACAGGGCAACCTGCTGAATTAATTGAAGCCTTAATCGATTTAGGAAAAAAAGAACTGACAATTGTAAATAACAATGCGGCTTCTGGTGATCGTGGTTTAACAAATCTGATTATTGCGGGTTGCGTTAAAAAAATGATTTGTTCATTTCCAAAATCTGCTGGGTCAACCGTTTTTCAAGACTTATATAGAGCAGGAAAAATTGAGTTGGAACTGGTTCCGCAAGGTAATTTGGCTTGTCGGATTCAGGCAGCAGGTGCGGGTCTCGGTGCTATTTTTACGCCGACTGGTTATGGCACCAAAGTTGCCGAGGGTAGAGAGACCCGAACCATTAACGGTAAAAACTATGTGCTTGAATATCCACTTGAAGCTGATTTTGCACTGATTTATGCCGATAAAGCCGACCGCTGGGGCAATTTAACTTACCGCAAAGCGGCCCGCAATTTTGGACCAATTATGGCAAAAGCCGCTAAGACCACCATTGTTCAAGTGAATGACACCGTAGAGCTAGGAACGCTTGACCCAGAGTGCATTATTACACCGGGAATTTTTGTTCAGCACGTTGTAAAAGTAGGAGATATCTAATGTCAGTTCAAAAACGTTCTCGTGAAGATATTGCCAAACTCATTGCCAATGACATTCCTGAAGGTTCTTATGTCAATTTAGGGATTGGCTTACCGACCAACGTTGCTAAATTTTTGTCAAAAGACAAGGAAATCTTTTTACATTCGGAAAATGGTGTTTTGGCTTTTGGGCCTCCACCACAACTGGGTGAGGAAGATGAAGACTTAGTGAATGCCGGAAAAGAACTTGTCACTTTATTAGATGGTGGATGCTTTATGCATCATGGTGACTCGTTTGACATTATGCGTGGCGGTCATTTGGACATTTGTGTGATTGGAGCATTCCAAGTTGCGGTAAATGGAGACTTAGCAAACTGGCATACCGGTAAAGCAGATGATGTACCTGCAGTTGGCGGTGCTATGGATTTGGCAGTCGGCGCTAAAACAATTTATGTCTATATGGAACATGTCACCAAAAAAGGTGAGTCCAAAATTGTAAAAGAATTGAGCTATCCAATTACAGGTGAGCAGTGTGTAAATCGCATTTATACCGATTTATGCATTATTGAACTCAAAGATCAAAAAGCTTATGTCACAGAAATGGTGGAAGGCTTAAGTTTTGATGAATTACAGGCAGTTACAGACTGTGAACTAATCGATGCACGTGTAGCCTAGATTACACATGGAAAAAACGCTTCTTTAAGGATTAAGAGATGAAAAAATTAATTTTAGCTGCAGCTTGCGCTGCGGCTTCAGGGACTATTTTTGCAAATTCTTCAGACACGACAGAACAAAGAATTAATTTGCTAGAAACCGAGCTGCAAAAATTAAAAGCAGAACTTGCTGCTCAGAAACAAACCCAAAATAATTTACAAGTCAAACAGGTAAAGATTGAAGAGAACATCGAAAAAACTAAAGCAACGGTAACAGAAAAGCCCGTTGCTCCTTCATGGGTGACTTGGACGGATAATGTAAAGGTTTACGGTATTGCCCGTGTTGATGCAGCGGTCGACTTTAAATCATCACCAGACTCGGGTGGTAGAACGACCAGCAGTTTGTACCGAACACCTTTTGAAAGTGAAAAACGTTCAAACCATGCACGTTCCGATGCCATGATTAATGCAAGCCGATTAGGCGTTTATTTTAATAGCCCAAATAAAGCAGTGACGGGAAATATTGAAGCCGATTTCTTTGATAGCTCTAACATGGGAACAGGGGATGGTAAATTCCGTATTCGTCATGCTTTTTTCACCTATAAAGACTGGACCTTTGGCCAAACATGGTCACTCATGTCCAACATGGAAACCCGTACAGAGGCCGTCGATTACACCCAGTTTGTGGGAACCTCTTATACACGTACTCCTCAAATTCGCTATGACTGGAAAATCGATGCTAATAATGATTTAAAAGTAGCCTTGGAATATACAGGTTCGAGAGTCTCAGCATTTCCAACTTTAACGGGGCGCTATAGCTTTAAACAAGGTCCTTTAACGGCGCTTGCTCAAGGCTTTATTAATGAAAAATCTACGGATGTCGCAACTGCAACTGTTAAGAAAGTAAGCTGGGGAGCTGGTGGCGGCTTAAAATATCAATTAACACCTCAGCAGTCGGTACAAGCAAATTATCAATATATTGTTGGTGATCAAAAATTTATGCCTTACACCACCCAAGGTGGTTTGGCGAATTCAGCAAGTTTAAATGCAGCGGGTGATTTTTCTTTAAACGAAGACAAAACAGATTTGGTGATGAATAAGTTGAATAGCATCAATATTGGTTATTCATATAAATTCAACGAGCAATGGCGTGCAAACTTATCGGCTTCAATGTTTGATTATGATGACGACACGGCTTATGCCAAACTCAACCCAGATGCCAACAAACGCTTAACTGACTATGCCGCGAACGTCTTTTATTCACCAATTGAGCAAATGGATATTGGTATGGAATATCATCAAGGCAAACGAGAGGTTTTTGATGGTCGAACCGCTGATGTATCACGCGTAAACTTTGTGTCGATGTATAAATTTTAAAATAGGGCGTAATTAAAAATGGAAAAAATAGTTGAGCCCAATGCAGAAAATATACTGTCAAAAAGCTTTATTTTTATCATGGCAATGACATGTGGAATTTGTGCGGGTTCAAACTATTATAACCAGCCCTTAATCTATTCAATTGCTGAAGCATTAAAAGTTAATGCCGATCAAGTCGCTTTAACCATTGTCATTAGCCAACTGTCCTATGCAGTTGGCCTTTTTATATTAGTTCCCTTAGGCGACTTCTTTGAAAAGCGTAGTTATATATGCTTGCTCATGTGCTGTACGGGGCTTGCACAAGTAGGGCTATCCTTAAGTCAATCTTTGCCAGCCTTATATGGCTTTACTTTTTTAGCCACATTCTTTTCGATTGCAACTCAAGTTTTAGTGCCATTTGCAGCCGGTTTAGCCAGCCCACAAAAAAGCCCTCAAGTTGTAGGCACTCTCATGAGTGGTTTGTTCTTGGGAATATTATTGGCGCGTTCTATTGCAGGCTTACTTTCTACAGTTTGGTCTTGGCATGCAGTTTATTTAATTAGCGGAATTGTCATTTTGGTGTTTGCTTGGGTAATGTGGGTGAAGTTACCAATTGCGCGTAAGTCCCACCAGCTCAATATTCTACAGATTTATAGCTCATTATTTTCATTAGCTGTTCATCAGCCCCATTTACTGCGCCGTGGTTTGGCAGGTGGAATTGGCTTTGGTATTTTGGCGCTCATTTTTACTACCATGACTTTTATATTGGCGAATGAGCCTTATCACTTTAATGATTTTCAAATTGGTTTATTTGGAATTGTTGGTTTGGCAGGTGTATTTGCGACGCCTTGGGCGGGTAAGAAAATTGCGGTAGGACTTGAAAATAAAATTGCTGTGATTTGTATGGTGTTATTAATTAGCGCCTGGATTCCTCTATTTTTTGCACAGCAATCTTTAGTGGCTTACGCAGTCGGTGTGATCATGGCATATTTTGGGTTATCGGCATTTCATGTGTTGAACCAAAATTTGGTCTACCGAATTTCAGCAGAAGCTCGTTCCCGTATTAATTCAATCTATATGACTCTATATTTCGGTGGAGCTGCCTTAGGTTCTTTTATTGCAGTTTATGCATGGAAGCATTGGGGCTGGGAAGCTTGTGCCGCTTTAGGTTTAGCGATGGCAATATTAAGTTTTATGATTGATCGCTTAGATTTTTATGAAATGGGCAAACTTGCAAAGCAAGAAAAAGCTCCATAAACAGGAGCTTCAATATTTTATTATTTGCGAATAATCATTAATGTTGCCGAGGCAAAAGCATACACTTTGCCATTTTCATCTATGATTCTACCTTCGGTACTAATAATATTGCGTCCCGCATTAATTAATTCGGCTGTCGCATAGTAAGACGTATCAACCTGCATGGGGCGAATCATTTTTACATTTAAATCAATGGTTCCATAGCCAACCCCATGTTCAAGTAAGGTATGAGCTGCACTGCCTGTAGCGGTGTCTAGCGCTGTCGCACAAAAACCGCCGTGTACACCGCCTTGTATATTCCGATGTTCTTTGCGAGGAGTAACTTTATAAGTTGCTTTACCTTCGGAAACTTCAACGAGTTCCATCGGTATGGTGTGAGCCATAGGTGAGGGTGAAACTTCACCATTTTTTAAAGCGGTTAAAAACTCAAGACCTGTGTATTTCGGGCTTTCCATGAATCGTCCTTGGATGATTAAGCAATGTAATCACCATACTATAAATTGAATTTTTACGGAATAAAGTTTTGCAATACAAAATTTAAATTTATTCTTATTAAGCGATGCTAATTACTTTTTATTCTATATTTTTATTTTAAAACATGTATTTATATTTTATATCCATTTCTGAGTTACGATATTCTTATTAAATTAGTGAAAATATATTTTGCTATAAGAAATTTTTTGATATTTTGATGATTGAAATAATAAAACTCTATTCAAGGAAAAAACGACATCTGTCTATCACACAGGCAGTACCGTGAAAGGAAAAAACTATGCCTTTATACAAAGCTCCATTACGCGATATGCAATTTGTGTTGCATGAAATGCTTCAAACAGAACAGAGCTACCAAGGTTTAAGCAAATATCAGGAAAGCATAAATCGAGAATTAATTGATCAATATTTAGAGGCTGCCGCAGATTTTTGTGAAAATGAGTTGGCGCCGATTAACCAAAATGGCGATCAGGAAGGGTGCCATTTAAATCAAGGCGTAGTCACAACGCCGAAAGGTTTTAAAGAAGCCTACCAAAAATATGCTGAGCTTGGATTTACCTCACTAACCGCCGATCCAGAATATGGCGGACAAGGCTTACCGACACTGCTGCGGATTGCCATTTCTGAAATGTTATGTGGTTCTAATTGGGCGTGGGCAATGTATCCGGGTTTGTCTCATGGCGCGATGAGAACCATTGAGCACCATGGTACTGAGCAACAAAAACAGCAGTATTTGACTAAACTCATTAGCGGTGTCTGGACCGGAACCATGTGTTTAACCGAATCACATGCAGGCTCAGATCTTGGTTTAATTAGAACTAAAGCAGAACCAAATCCGGATGGTAGCTACTCCATTACGGGTGAAAAGATTTTTATCTCGGCGGGTGAGCATGATCTTTCCGAAAACATTATTCATATTGTTTTAGCTCGTTTACCTCAGGCACCTGCAGGTACAAAAGGTATTTCTTTATTTATTGTGCCTAAAGTTAATGTAGATGATGAAGGTAATTTAGAAGACCGTAATAAAGTCGTCTGTAGCGCGATCGAACATAAAATGGGGATTCATGGAAATGCCACCTGCGTACTTAATTTTGATGGCGCAAAAGGTTACTTAATTGGTCCGGAAAATCGCGGGCTTAATTGTATGTTTACCTTTATGAATACCGCACGTATTGGAACGGCAGTACAAGGGCTTGCAGCTTCTGAAATTTCATTTCAAGGGGCATTAAATTATGCCAAAGAGCGTCTCGCCATGCGTTCACTATCTGGTTCTAAATATCCAGAAAAAAATGCTGACCCAATTATTGTGCATCCGGCTGTGCGTTCAATGTTAATGATCCAAAAGGCATTTTCTGAAGGTGGACGTGCACTGGCTTACTTTTTAGCTCAGCATGTCGATATTGTGGAAAGTTCAGCCGATCAGGAGCAACAAAAACAATCTGATGAGTTACTCGCTTTTTTAACACCAATTGCTAAGGCCTTTTTAACCGAGTCAGGTAATGAGTCTGCCAAACATGGTGTTCAAGTATTCGGCGGTCATGGCTTTATTGTTGAGCATGGAATGGAGCAAATTGTACGTGATGCGCGTATCTCCACATTATATGAAGGAACGACCGAAATTCAGTCTTTAGATCTACTTGCACGTAAAGTTCTCAAGTCAGAAGGCAAACTTCTAAAAAATATGACGGATCTAATTGATCAGTTTATTAGTCAACAGCAGTCCAATGAAGTGCTGAAACCTTATTTAGAAAAATTAGCTGAGCTTAAGCAGCAATGGCTGTCACTGACTAAATTGATTGCAGAGAAAGCCAAGCACAACCTAGAAGAAATAGGGGCCGCTTCGGTGGATTATCTTTATTTTTCCAGTTACGTTGTGTTCGCTTATTTATGGGCGCGAATGGCACAAGTTGCCCATGAAAAATTAGAATCGGGTACACAAGAGCAAGCTTTTTATAAAGCGAAGTTAACAACAGCTAAGTTTTTCTATCAGAAACTTTTACATCGCACACAAAGTCATGCTGCTTCTGTTGAGTCTGGCGCTGACGCTGTGATGGAGCTCGATCAAGATGCTTTTGCATTTTAGTGAATCGTCATTGTTGGAAACACTAGGTGAAATTTACATGCAAAATTTTACCTAGTGATTCAATTTGTAATTTTAGACTCATCAGTTTTTGGTAGGAAAAACCAGTTGAGCTAAAGAAATAGAGGGTTAACATAAGCATTAAAACGTGAATTTTCATCAAATATTGATGTTGGATAAGGACTACGGAAAGAAAATCATGAATGCTTATTATCAATTACTGAATAGAACAATTGGTCCTCAAGGTGAAGTCATTGCTCATTATTGCTCAACTGTTCATGCACAAGGGGCATGGAACCCTCATGAACAACACATGGCACCTGCAAGTGGCGTAATTGCAGCAGAGTTAGAGCAATTTTCACCACGACAAGATATGAGAATTGGCCGAATTAGTTTTGATATTTTTGGATTGATTGCATTTGGTGAATTTACGATTAAGACCCATGTAATTCGTGCTGGTAAAACGATTGAACTGATTGAAGCTGAAATGCAGGCACAAGGTAAAACCTGCATTGTGGCTAGAGCATGGCGAATGTGTACTCAAGACAGTTCCGATATTGCTGGACTTGAAGATCATCCAGTTCATCACCCAGATACCTTTACAGAATGGACAGGTATGAAAAGATGGCCGGGTGGCTTTATTCAGACACTCGTCACTAAAACTGGTGATCAGCACCGAGCTGGCAAAGGCATTGTTTGGCTCAATAACGATAACGAAATGGTGGAAGGTCAGCCAACGACAGATTTTGCGCATTTAATTGGTATGGTAGATACTGCAAACGGCATTGTACCAAGACAAGAAGGCGAATTTACTTGGGGTTTTCCAAATCTAGATTTACAGATTCACATGCACCGTTATCCGCAAGGGAAATGGTTAGGTCTGGAAACTGTTCAGCAATATGGTTCGGATGGCATTGGTTTAACCAGTGCAGTTTTACATGACGTGTATGGTCCATTTGGACGCAGTGAGCAGATTTTGACTTTGCGTAAAATGGCTAAATAAATATTTGAGCCAATAAAAAAGTCATCCCTTAGGATGACTTTTTTATTTTCAGATTTAAATTTTAAGCAATTTCTTAGCTACGTACTTTAATGAGTGTTGGTGTAAGTTCATCCCAACGCTGTTTTGCAGCATCCATTGCTTTCATTTTGATATGACCATAACCACGAACTTCTGCTGGTAATTTCGCAATTTGTTCAGCAACCGCCAAATTATGATTATCTGGTGCTTCAACGAGTGCTTCAACAAATGCGATGTAACGGTCACGCCATGCTTGTTCGTGTTGACGTTCTTCTTGACGTGCAAATGGGTCAAGGAAAGTTTCACGAAGCCATTGTAAGCGAGCAAGCATCATCATTGGGAAGCGCATCCAGTAACCAAACGCACGTTTACGAACATTTTTCAGGCCACCAAGTAACGCTGGCGGAGCAAGATGATACGTTAAACGTAAGCCTTTACCGAACTGGGTTTCAATCGATTCTTTGAAGCTCTTACCTGTTAAAAGACGTGCAACTTCATATTCATCTTTATACGCCATAACTCTATAAAGCTGGGTTGCAATGGTACCAGTTAATTCTTCTGGTAACTTTTTAGCAGCCAGTTCTACCAGCGTACGGTATTTAGTTGCATAAGCGTCATTCCAATAGTCTGTAAGACGAGTAGAGCGGTCTTCAACAAGTTCAGCCAACGTTTGCGGCGTTTTGGTTTTTGGCATTGCCGCAAGTAAACGAGCAGCTAAAGTCGGGTCACTTGCAAGATGACAACCCACACGGAAAGCTTCGATGTTCTTTTCAACAGCAGTACCATTTAACTTAATTGCTTTTTCAATGCTTTGACGTAAGAGCGGAATACGACCAGACTGCCATGCCATACCGAGTAATAACTGGTTGGTATAGATTGCATCGCCTAATAGTTGTGTTGCAATGCGAGCTGCTGGTAATGAAACCAATTGACCTTGACGAACACGACCACGGAGGCGATCAATTAAATCAGTAATAGGCGCATACCAGTCACGAGATTTAATAAACTCAGAAGTAGGGGTACTGTCTTCATTCACAATAACCAAAGCATCATCTCTTAAGCGAGAAAGTGCGGCACTACCGCCAGCAACTACGGCATCGGCACCAATCAGTAATTCACATTGTCCTGCTGGAATTTTGGTGGAAGAAATTTGCTCATCACTTGCTGCAAGTTGTACATATGAATAAACCGTACCGCCTTTTTGGGCAAGTCCAGCCATGTCCATAACACGGGTTGCTTTGCCTTCTAGGTGAGCTGCCATACCAAGGAGTGCACCAATAGTCACAACACCTGTACCGCCAATACCGCCGACCATAATACGACTTGGAACGTCATATAACTGAGGAATAATTGGTGATGTTGGCCAACCTGTGCTAATTCCTTCAAATTTAGCCGGACGTTTCATATCACGGGTATGAACAGTCACAAAACTTGGGCAGAAACCTTCAGCACAAGTGAAGTCTTTATTACAGCTACTTTGGTTAATTTGACGTTTAGTACCTAAAGCTGTCTCTACTGGTTCAATAGATAAACAGTTTGATTTTTTCGAACAGTCGCCACAACCTTCGCAAATATCACTGTTAATGTATAAACGTTCAGCTGGGTCAGGGTAGACATCACGTTTACGGCGACGACGTTTTTCACTGGCACAAGTTTGTACATAAATTAAAGCGGTTACACCTGAAACTTCACGTAATTCGCGTTGAACTGCATCAAGTTCATTACGGTGGCGAATTTCTACACCCGGTGCAATGCCGTCTTCTTCGTTTAATAATTTAACTTCATCAGTCACGATGACTTGTTTTTTAATACCTTCCGCAGCAAGTTGACGAGTTAACTGCGCAACACTCAAATGCCCATCTACATGCTGACCACCTGTCATAGCGACTGCATCGTTGTAGAGGATTTTGTAGGTAATATTCGTTTTTGCAGCGATAGATTGGCGAATTGCTAAGTAACCAGAGTGGAAGTAAGTTCCATCACCAAGGTTAGCAAAAATGTGTTTTTCATTGGTAAATGGTGATGCACCAACCCAACTTACGCCTTCACCGCCCATTTGAGAGAATGTTTCGGTACCACGGTCAAGTGAAACAGCAATATAGTGACAACCAATACCACCTAGCGCACGGCTACCTTCAGGAACTACGGTTGATGAGTTATGTGGGCAACCACTACAGAAATAGGGTTTACGTTCAGCAAGATCAATAACACGTTTTGATTCTTGCTCTGCTTTTAGCAGTAAGTCGATTCTGCTTTGGATTTGCGTTTTTAAGCTTTCTGGAATATCGAGTTTTAAGAAGCGAGCAGCCAGCATTTTTGCAATCGGTTCAGGCTGGTATTCATAGTGACCAATGAGAGGTGCTTCTTCAATAGAGGTACTCCATTCACCTTTACCGTCAGTTGCTTTACCAATCACATGTGGGCGTTTGCCATCAGGCAGTGAGTACAGCTCATCCTTAATTTGTGTTTCAATAATTGGACGTTTTTCTTCAATAACGATCAGTTCTTGTAAACCTTCAGCAAACTCACGAACACCTTGAGGTTCTAAAGGCCAAATCAGACCAACCTGATAAACACGTAGCCCAAGCTGTTGGGCAGTTTCATCTTCAATACCTAAAATACGTAAGGCTTCAATGGTATCTAAATAACCTTTACCACTTGCAGCAATACCAATACGGGCATTTTCACAAGGCCATGTAACGGTGTTGATTTTATTCGCGCGGGCATAGGCCAAAACAGCAGGTAAGCGATATTTATAAAGACGTTCTTCTTGTTGAATGCCGTGATCTGGCCAACGAATATTAACGCCACCCTCTGGAAAGTTAACATCTTCTGGTATAACCGGAGTCACTCGGTCTAGGTCAACATGTACAGAAGCAGAAGTTTCTACAATTTCACTGACTAGCTTCATTGAAGACCAAAGGCCTGAAAAACGTGAAACTGCAATGGCGTGAACACCAAAGTCTAAGATTTGTTGAACGGATGTTGGGTAGAAAATTGGAATACCGCAACCAATCATGACATGTTCAGACTGGTGAGGGATTGTAGAAGATTTACATGAGTGGTCATCACCAAATAAAGCAACGACACCACCACGTTCAGAGGTACCAGCTAAGTTAGCATGGCGGAGTACATCGCCTGAACGGTCAACACCCGGGCCTTTACCATACCACCATGAAGACACTCCATCATATTTGCCTTGGCCTGAAAGGTTAACTTGTTGGGTACCCCAAATTGCGGTAGCAGCCAAGTCTTCATTTACACCAGGTTGAAATACAACATTATGGGATTTAAGTAATCCTTGAACTTGCCAAAGGAAACTATCATAGTTACCAACAGGAGAACCGCGATAACCAGAAATAAAACCAGCAGTATGATAACCATTAATCGCGTCACGGCGAGTTTGGGCAAGAGGCAACCGAACAAGTGCCTGAATGCCGGTCATATATGCTGTACCGTTATCACTTACATATTTATCTTCAAGTGACACATCCTTTGTTGCAATAATATTTGGAGTGACTTTTGTAGCTATATTCATTTATATCTCCTTAGAATTTTTAGTAGCTCGGACTACTTTCTTTTTTCAACATCCAGTTGAATATTTGGAGCAAGTGACATACGAAATAAAAAAAGATCGGTTCCTCTTCTTAAAAAGAATTAGTGCCAATGTATGTACATTTAGTCATTGTGGTTGAACTAAACTGGTGCAACAATCCGTAATTTAGGAAAACATATTTACGTTATGCGCAAAAATCTCGATGGTGGACTATTGCATGCAATGCATGCATTCCTGAAAGTGATTGATAGCGGGAGTTTCACAGCAGCAGCTGAGCAGATGGATCTGACCACAGCACAGGTTTCACGTCTTATCAGCGAGCTAGAAACACGCTTAGGTACAAAATTAATACAACGCTCCACGCGCCAGCAGGCACTGACCGATATTGGTGCGACTTACGCTGAGCGCTGTCGCCAAGTCATTTCAATGGTGGATGAAGCGGAGTCAGAAGTAACAGGAACGGCATCTAAACCCAAAGGTCGTTTACGTGTATTAAGCATGGGAAGCTTTGGGCATCATTATGTTTTTCCAGTGATGGCCGAGTTTTGTAAGCATTACCCCGAATTAACGGTGGAATATACGACTTCACAATACGTCCCAGACCTGTTGGCAAAAGGGGTCGATGTCAGTCTTTATCTCACTGAATCATTAACAGACTCTCGGTTTGTTGCACGCAGAATTGGCACCATCTTTTCTGTTTTATGTGCTTCACCAGCGTACCTAGAAAAACATGGTGTGCCTGAGTCCCCTGAAGACTTAAAAAACCACGCCTGTTTACGCTTAGTAAACCCGTCTATTACACCAGATTGGCACTTATTAAATGCAAAGGGTGAGTCTTACCAAATTGATACTGGCGGGCAACTCATTGCAGATAACCCTGAATTATTGTTAGATGTGGTGCAACAAGATATGGGCGTGGCGTTATTGCCGATGTTTTCGGCTTTAGATGCGGTTCAAAATGGAAGATTATGTCATATCTTGCCAGAGTGGCGTTCACCCGACATCGGAGTTTATACCTTATTGCCTTCACGCCATTTTATTGATGCCAAAACGCGTGCGTGGTTAGATTGGGTGGAAGAATATATTTCCCCAAGAATTGAAATGGATGCATCTTATTTTTATAAATAATGAGATAAATTTTTTAAGGATTAAGATAGAAAAGGATGAAGAATAATACGGATTTAGAATAAAAATAGGGTAGAAAATGCTTCTGTTGAGAGAGGCATTTGATACAGAGATAAATGATAAATTTTCAAAAAAATTGCATGAGGAACTGAGTCCCAATTTCTGAACGAAATGAGATAAAGTTTAGACGTGATAATCTGGTACTCAGCCTAATATTAAGCTTTATACCAGATGCTGAGCTATTTTAATTTATGACTATGCGCACTTGGTTTGCCAATAAGCATTTGCATAATTCGACAAGCTTTTTCGGTTTAATACATTGCTAATATTTTGACTGGCTTGCATTAGCTTTTCTAAATCAATACCAGTTTCAAACCCCATATGTGACAGCAAATAAAACAGATCTTCGGTCGATACATTACCCGAAGCTCCTTTGGCATAAGGGCAACCACCGAGTCCTGCAAGAGAGGAGTCAAAAACACGAATACCTTGCTGTAAAGACTGATAAATATTGGCAATCGCCATACCATAGGTGTTGTGGAAATGCCCGGCTAAAACCTTGCTGTCGAGTTCAGCAAGGCATGCTTGCCAAACCTTTTGAACGCGATCTGGTGTTGCTGTACCAATAGTTTCACCTAAAGACACTTCATAGCAGCCCATGTCATAGAGTCGTTTAACAACTTTTACCACTTGTTCAGGGGCAATAGCACCTTCATAGGGACAATCGACAATACAAGAGACATAACCGCGTACACGAATGTTATGGGCTTTTGCTGCACTTATGACATCGCTAAATTTTTCAAAGCTCTCATCGATTGAGCAGTTGATATTTTTACGAGTAAAACTCTCAGAAGCTGCGGTAAAAACCGCAACTTCTTTGCATCCTACCGCTTGAGCAGTTTCAAAACCTTTGATATTCGGCGTGAGCAGACTAAATTGCACATCGGTTGTTTGGGGTAATAGCTTAAATAACTCATCACTTTGAGCCATTTGCGGCACCCATTTTGCCGAAACGCATGAACCGACTTCAATACATTTCAGACCTGCATTAATCAGGTCATTAATGAAGTTTAAGCGTTGTTCGACAGTTAAAGCCTGCTTTTCATTTTGGAGGCCGTCTCTGGGACCGACCTCCACAATTTTGACAAACTCACTCATGCAACTTCCTCCTGTACAGGCTGAAATTCTACAAGCTCATCGCCAGCTTTGACTTGGTCACCGACTTGGAAATAGGAATCTACAATTAGGCCGTCTTTAGGGGCACGAATGGTGTATTCCATTTTCATTGCTTCAAGCGTCATTAAAATATCGTCTTTTTTAACGCTATGATTTGCGCTCACCAGTACTTGCGTGACCACACCCGGCATTGGTGCTTTTAGGTGACCTTCATCGGCTTGGCTATCTGCTTGATTAAAGTCTTGGCGAATATAAGCAAACTTATAGCTTTGCCCATTTTGGAACAATGTAATGCCTTGCTGACTTTGGTTAAAAGACAGCTTTTGCTGAGTCCCGCCTATTTGAACAGAGGCAGTATGTGCATCAATCAATTGACCAGAAATTGGGTAGCTTTGACCGTTATATTCTGCGGTGAAGCCATGTTCATTTGAGGCAAATTTAATTTGGATATTTTGGTTTAAATAGTTCAATTTAATACTGTGCTGATAAGCAATATTTAAACGCCAAAGTGGTTGAGCCTGCCAAAGCTGTTTTTGGCTTGAGCTGTTGTTATTAAGTTTGCTTAGAAACTCAATAAATGCCGCTGCCACCACAAGTTCTGGTTTGATCTCTTCAGGCCTAAACAAGAAGTTTTGTTCACGTTGAATCAGGTTAGTATCAAGCTTGGCTTGTTTAAAAGATTCGCTACGAACAATTTTTTCAAGAAAAGCAATGTTGTTGCCTAAGCCATCCACATGGAATTGGCTTAAAGCATGTTGCATTTGAATAAGCGCAGCTTCACGGTTTTTACCCCATACGATCAGTTTGGCAATCATTGGGTCGTAATACGTCGTGATTTCATCGCCTTCAACAATACCGCTGTCTACACGCACATATTGGTTTTGCGTTGGGTAATGCAGATAGTCAATTTTTCCGATTGCAGGTAAAAAGCCTTTTTCTGGTTCTTCGGCGTAAATACGTGCTTCGAGCGCATGGCCTTGAATGTGTAATTCGTTTTGTAGTTTAGGTAAAGGTTCACCATAAGCTACACGAAGTTGCCATTCAACTAAGTCTTCACCTGTAATCATTTCAGTGACTGGGTGTTCGACTTGTAGACGAGTATTCATTTCCATGAAATACGCTGTACCGTCTTGTTCCACAATAAACTCAACCGTACCAGCACCGACATAATTTACCGCACGTGCCGCATCAATTGCAGCTTGGCGCATTGCATCGAGCTTTTCGCTTGATATTTGTGGAGCAGGGGCTTCTTCTAGCACTTTTTGGTGACGGCGTTGTACGGAACAATCACGTTCAAACAAATGCACATAATTGCCATGTGTGTCACCAAACACTTGAACTTCAATATGTCGAGGTTGAATCACATAACGCTCAATTAACACGTCATCATTACCAAAACTCGACTTGGCTTCACGTTTACAAGAGGCTAAGGCATGCAAAAAGTCTTCACTGCGTTCAACCAGACTCATGCCTTTACCACCGCCGCCCGCACTGGCTTTAATTAAAACAGGATAGCCAATTCGGTCTGCCTGTTGTTTTAAAAAGTCGGCATCTTGGTTGGTTCCGTGATAACCCGGTGTTAAAGGAACACTTGCTTTTTCCATCAAGGCTTTAGAGGTCGCTTTTAAACCCATCGCTAAAATGGCGTCTACTGGTGGGCCAATAAAGCAGATGTTGTGTTGTTGGCAAGCGAGTGCAAACTGATCATTTTCAGAAAGGAAACCGTAGCCCGGGTGAACCGCTTGGCTACCCGTATCTATTGCTGCCTGAATAATACGATCAACCTGTAAATAACTTTGTGTTGCAGGGGACTGACCAATATAAATGGCTTCATCTGCAAGTTTGACATGTTGTGCATTTGCATCTGCATCGGAGTAAACGGCAACTGTGGCAATCCCTAATTTTTTAGCTGTACGAATTACGCGGCAGGCAATTTCGCCACGGTTCGCAATTAAAATCTTTTCAAACATGATGATCGTCCTTAATTGTTGTTATTCGAGTTAGAAACCCAAGCAGGCTGTTGTTTATTTAAAAAGGCACTCAGACCTTCTTTTGCCTCACTACCTTGACGAACTTGAGCAATATGATGTGCTGTCTGTTGTAGCAAATCATTGCTCATGGTCTGGTTGCTCACCATTTGAATGAGTTGTTTTGAAGCCGCTTGAGCATGCGGGCCACCGAGTAATAGAGCATCAATAATTTCTTGAACTTTTTTATCTAAGTCTTCGGCATCTGCCACTTCATGTGCCAAACCAATTTGTTTAGCTTCACGTGCTGAAATTCGCTCGGCAGTTAAGAAGTAACGAGAGGCTTGTCTTGCACCAATCGCACGAATCACATAAGGACTAATGGTAGATGGAGCAAGTCCTAAACGAACCTCAGAGGTTGCAAACTTGGCATCTGTGCTGGCAATGCAAATATCACATGCTGATGCCAAGCCCATGCCACCACCAAAGGCAATGCCATGCACTCGGGCAATGGTCGGTTGTTTAAGTGTTGCGAGTGCATCCAACATTTGGGCAAGTTTTAATGCATCTGCTTCATTTTCTGCTGAAGATGCCTGACCTGCCTGTTTCATCCAGTTAAGGTCGGCACCTGCTGAAAAGCTTTTACCGCGACCAGCTAAAACTACAACACGAATGTCATCACGTGTATTGATTTGCTTAAAGCAAGCATGCAGCTCTTCAATGACTGTCGTATTAAAAGCATTGTGCATTTCAGGGCGATTCAGCCAAACATAGGCAACCTGATCTTGTTGTTCGAGTTGTAAAAATTGATAGCTCATATACACCTCTTACATGCGGAACACGCCAAATTTGGTTGGCTGGATTGGGGCATTCATAGCAGCAGCAAGACTTAAACCAAGTACCTGACGAGTTTGAGCTGGGTCGATTACACCGTCATCCCAAAGGCGGGCAGAAGCATAGTAAGGATGGCCTTGACGCTCGTATTGTTCACGAATGGGTTGTTTAAATTCGTCTTCCTGTTGAGCTGACCACTCGGCACCTTTTTGCTCAATTTGATCGCGTTTTAAAGTCGAGAGTACACTTGCTGCTTGTTCGCCACCCATCACTGAAATACGAGAGTTCGGCCAAGTCCATAAAAAGCGTGGTGAATAAGCACGTCCACACATACCGTAGTTACCTGCACCAAACGAACCACCAATAATCAGGGTCAGTTTTGGTACATTTGCGGTTGCAACAGCCATCACCAATTTGGCGCCGTTTTTTGCAATTCCTTCATTTTCATACTGGCGACCGACCATAAAGCCCGTAATGTTTTGTAGGAATAACAATGGAATATTGCGCTGAGTGCACAGCTCAATAAAGTGCGCACCTTTTTGTGCAGACTCTGAAAATAAAATCCCGTTATTGGCAATAATGCCGACTGGCATACCATAGAGTGAAGCGAAACCAGTAATGAGTGTTGAACCAAAACGTGCTTTAAACTCATCAAAACGAGAACCGTCTACAATGCGGGCAATCACTTCACGAATATCGAAAGGTTTACGTGCATCACTTGGCACCACGCCATAGAGTTCCGATGCATCAAACAATGGTTCATCAACTTGTTTACTTAAGTCATTTGGCTTTTTATTGAGGTTAGCAACAATGTTTCGTGCAATGGCAATCGCATGTTCATCATTTTCGGCTAAATGGTCAGCTACACCCGAAAGACGTGTATGCACGTCGCCACCGCCTAAGTCTTCACTGCTTACCACTTCACCAGTTGCCGCTTTTACCAAAGGAGGGCCACCTAAGAAAATCGTACCTTGATTACGTACAATAATGGTTTCATCAGACATGGCAGGAACGTAAGCACCACCTGCGGTACAGCTACCCATTACTACAGCAATTTGGGCAATACCTAGGCTCGACATGCGTGCTTGGTTATAGAAAATACGCCCAAAGTGATCACGGTCTGGGAAAACCTCATCTTGCATTGGTAAATAGGCACCGCCCGAGTCCACCAAATAAATACAAGGCAAGTGATTTTGTTCAGCAATTTCTTGGGCGCGTAAATGCTTTTTAACCGTAAGTGGGTAATACGTTCCGCCTTTTACCGTTGCATCGTTGGCAACGATCATGCAAGTGATGCCGTTGACTTGACCAATACCCGCAATCACACCCGCGGCAGGAACATCATCTTCATAAACGTTGTACGCTGCCAACTGACCAATTTCTAAAAATGCCGTGCCGACATCAATCAGTTGATCAATACGTTCACGGGGTAAAAGTTTACCTCGAGCCAAGTGTTTTTGACGGGCATTTTCACCACCGCCTAAAGCAATACGCTGGGCAACTTGTTTTAGATCTGTGACCAATGTTTGCATGGCTTGCTGGTTTGTTTTGAAGTCTTCACTTCGAACATTAATCTTGCTTTGTAATTGGTTCATAAGATGCGTCCTTATTTATAATTATTATTTGGTTTCATTAAAGAGTTCGCGGCCAATCAGCATGCGGCGAATTTCAGAAGTTCCTGCACCAATTTCATAAAGTTTTGCGTCGCGCCATAAACGACCAGCAGGGAATTCATTGATATAACCGTTGCCGCCTAAAGTCTGGATTGCTTCACCAGCCATCCATGTTGCTTTTTCGGCAGAATATAAAATGGCACTTGCAGCATCTTTACGTAGGCTGCGGTCATGGTCAGCTTTGTCACAGGCAGCACCAACAGCATAAACGAGTGCTTTACATGCCAACCAAGTTGAATACATATCGGCAAGTTTGCCTTGCATAAGCTGGAATTCACCTAAAGCTTGGCCAAACTGTTCACGTTGGTGTAAGTATGGAATGACCACATCTAGACAGGCATCCATAATGCCTAAAGGTCCAGCACTTAAAACTGCACGTTCATAGTCCAAACCACTCATCAGTACTTTTGTGCCGTTACCGACACCACCGAGTACGTTTTCAGCAGGCACTTCTACATTGTCAAAAAACAGTGGGTAAGTGTTAGAGCCACGCATACCGAGTTTGTCTAAATGGTTACCGTGACTAAAGCCTTTCATACCTTTTTCAACTAAAAAAGCGGTCATGCCTTTCGCGCCAGCTTGCGGATCAGTTTTAGCGTAAACCACGAGTACATCTGCATCACCGCCGTTAGTAATCCACATTTTTGAACCGTTCAAAACGAAGTGATCGCCTTTTTGCTCTGCGCGTAGTTTCATGCTAACGACATCAGAACCCGCATTCGGTTCAGACATGGCAAGGGCACCCACATATTCACCAGAAATCAGTTTTGGTAAATACTTTTGTTTTTGCTGCTCGTTACCGTTACGGTTAATCTGGTTTACACATAAATTAGAATGAGCACCGTAAGACAAACCAATGGCTGCCGAAGCACGGGAAATTTCTTGCAAGGCAATAATATGAGCTAAATAACCCATATTGGCACCGCCATATTCTTCAGAAACCGTCATACCTAAAAGGCCCATATCTCCGAATTTTTTCCAGAGATGTGCAGGGAATTTGTTGTCTTGATCAACTTGTTGAGCAATTGGTGCAATTTCCTTTGCACAAAAAGCGGCCACTGAATCTTGAAGCGCAATTAAAGTTTCATCTAGACCGAAATTCAAGCTGCGTAGGTTCATGATATTTTCATCCTATTGGTTATATTTGTTGTCCATAAAATATTTTGTGGGTATTTGATAAGTAACATACAATGATTTTTTGAAAAAGTGAATACATATTCATAAAATGATTTACAATTCATTTTATTTGTTAGAGAATAAATTATGAGCTATAAACGATCATCTTTAATGCAGGAGCGGATGGAGCAAAATCGTAAATCGATTTTGAATTCAGCCAGAAAAATAATTTCAGAGGGAGGATTTAAAGACGCGCAAATACAAACAATTGCAGAGCAAGCGGGTGTATCTAGTGGACTGGTTTATCGCTACTTTGATAATAAGAGCCAAGTGCTGATTGAAGTTTTGTCTGAAGCTATTAATACAGAACTATTGGTGATTGATTCGATTACTGAAAGTGAGTTATCGGCAAAGCAGAAATTACATAAGGCGGTGGCAACCTTTGTAAAACGGGCACTAAATAGTCCTCAGCTTGCATATTCACTCATGTTTGAACCCGTCGATTCAACGGTTGAACATGAGCGTTTTCGTGTAAAGCAATTGATTAAACAAAGTATTAAAAAAATACTTGCGGATGGAAATGCAAGTGGTGAGTTTGTCTTGGATGATTTAAATACAGCAGCACTGTGTGTGGTCGGTGCCATGACCTATGTGGTGGTTGAACCCCTAGACCCAGCTCAAAATACAAAGTTTGATCATGCGCACAAAGACTATTTTTCAAAACAGATTGCTGACTTTTGTGTAGATGCTGTGCAGAAGAAATAGGGCATATAAAGGATAAACATTACAAAGTAGGCGGTTTGGAAAAGTAGTTGCAGTAACAACAATTAGATCAGGTAAGAAGAGAATTAGAAGAATCAAGGAGAATGATTCAATGCAACAAGAACGGTTAAGCTACGCCTCGGGACCAAGCACACAGCCCTTATTGGGTATGACCATTGGTGAACAATTCGATCAGGCCTGTCGGCAATATGCAGAAAAGGAAGCCATCGTCAGTTTTCATCAAAACAGACGATTAACCTATAAAGCTTTACAGGATGAAGTAAATGCTTTCGCTTGTAGCCTTTTAAAATTGGGATTAAAAAAAGGAGACCGATTAGCCATCTGGTCGCCTAACTGTGTGGAATGGACGGTAACCCAATTCGCAGCTTTTAAAGCAGGGATTATTTTAGTTAACCTGAATACAGCTTATAAAAGTCATGAACTTGAATATGTGTTGAATAAAGTCTCATGCAAAGGATTGATTATAGCTTCTCAATTCAAAACGACTGATTACCAAGAACTACTCACGAAAATTGCCCCTGAGTTAACCAATAGTCCAGACAAAGTGCTCAGTTCAGCGCGACTGCCACATTTAAAATTTGTGATTAAAATTGATGACAAACAACATACGGGCATTCATCGCTTTAGTGATTTAGTTACTACACCAACTTCTGAGCAGCTTGAACAATTAAAACAATTAGCGAAGCAACATCAGTTTGATGAAACGATTAATATTCAATTTACCTCAGGTACAACAGGTAACCCTAAAGGGACCATGTTGACCCACCATAATATTTTAAATAATGGCTATTTTGTTGGTGAAGGGATTCGCTTAACCCCTCAAGATAAAGTGTGTATTTCTGTGCCGTTGTTTCATTGTTTTGGCATGGTGATGGGGAATCTGGCATGTGTAACGCATGGGTCAACCATGGTCTATCCATCGGCGGTATTTAATCCTTTAGAAACTTTAAAAGCGATTCATCAAGAACGTTGTACGGCAGCTTATGGCGTGCCAACCATGTTTATTGCCACCTTAGAGCATGAACAGTTTAATGAGTTTGACCTGTCGAGTTTAAGAACGGGCATTATGGCAGGTAGTCCTTGTCCACGTGAAATTATGCAACGTGTGATAGACCGTATGCATATGTCTGAAATCACCATTTGTTATGGCATGACTGAAACTTCGCCAGTGAGTGTACAAAGCTCGGTAAATGATTCGATTGATAAACGAGTAAGCACAGTCGGGCATGTTCACCCGCATGTTGAAATTAAAATTGTCGATTTAGAAGGGCAGATTGTTCCGCAAGGAACTTTGGGTGAGCTATGCGTTCGCGGTTATTCCGTGATGGCTGGTTATTGGGGCGAAGAGGAAAAGACCAAAGAGGTTATTGATTCGGCTGGCTGGATGCATACGGGTGATATTGCCGAAATGGACCAAGACGGTTTTATTAAAATTAAAGGCCGTATTAAAGATGTGGTGATTCGTGGTGGGGAAAATCTCTTTCCAAAAGAAATTGAAGACTTTTTATATACCCATCCCGATGTAAGCGATGTGCAAGTCATTGGTTTACCAGATGCGAGATATGGCGAAGAACTTTGTGCTTGTATTATTTTGCATGAACATCATCAAATTGATGAAAACAGTATTCGCCAATTCTGCAAAGAGCACATTTCTCATAATAAAGTGCCGCGCTATGTCCGATTCTTTAATGAGTTTCCAATGACTGCTTCGGGCAAAGCACAAAAGTTTAAATTGCAGGAAATTATGCGAGCTGAGCTTAATTTAACTGGAAATGTCTTTGATTAAAGAAGTCTAAAGCCCGTTCAAAGTGCAGCAAACTATAAATTTAAAGGCAGTTTAAATAGAGGATAAAACAAAATGGCAAAAGACTTTAATAGCCCCAAAGTAGTCGAAGGATATGACGAACATATTCGTAAATTAATTCCAGGTTATGAAGTCATCCATCAACAGGTGGATGCCATTTTGCAATCGGTGTTACCACCAAATGCTCATATCTTAATTGTGGGCTGTGGTACGGGTTATGAACTTGAATATTTACTTAAAAGACATCCTCACTGGAAATTTACAGCAGTTGATCCATCTTTGACCATGCTGCAAAAAGCCCAAGAACAGGTTGAACTTTTAGATAAATCTGCTCAAGTCACCTTTGTTCACGGTGAAACGTCAGCTTTATCTCTTGAGAATTGCTTTGATGCTGCACTTTCTATTCTTGTGGCGCATTTTATTGCAGATGATATAAAACCTGTTTTTTTTAAAGATATTTATGATCGTTTAAAAGAAAAAGCAGTTTTACTTACCTACGATTTAATGACGTGTGTAAACCCACAACAGCTTCAAGCACTACGTTATTTATGCTTGGCTCAAGGTTTAACGGAAGAGCAATGTCAGAAAATGTTAGAGCGTATGGCACAAGACTTTTTTAGCTTAACTACTGAAGGATATATAAAACTTTTGCAAAAAACTGGTTTCGAGAGCATACAGTCGTATGCGCAAATTTTGACTTATCAGGGTTTTATTGCAAAAAAATAATGTCAGTAGAGGCAAAGGAATGTTGTCTTAACACCTAAATATTCTCAATGAGGAAGAGAATATAAAAAACGAAAAAAAATTAGAAGAACTAGCTTTACCTATAACACATTAAAAAGTGGCCTCAATGCTGCTTAAGGGAGGTTTTGTCTAAAAAATATGATGGAAGACTTTCTAGAGGAAGAAAGTCTGATGTTTAAGGGCCTGTTTTAGATAGGTACATAACAAAAAGGATGTCGAGATCTTTAAGTCTAATTAAAGATCAAAAAAGGAAAGTTTTATGATAAATGCTTTAAATACAACGGTTCAAAAAAGTCTATTGGCAATTTCTGTGACTCTGTTTGTGTCTTCTGCTTTTGCAGGTCAAACAGATCCTGAAATAGAACAACTTCGCCAAGAAGTGAAAGAGTTACGGGCTATGTTACAAGCTAACATGGAGGCGCAAAAATCTTTATCGCCAGGGCGAGTGGAACTAGCAAATTCAGTAACTCCTCGAGCCGTATCGCCAATACAGCAAGGTTTAACCAAGTCTGGTGCAGAATTTAACTTATACGGTTATATACGTGCGGATGCTTCTTATCAAATGAAAGGTGCATCGGCTATGTATAACAATATTAGCGGGGTTCCACTCGAAAATACGCCAGAAGAATCTGCTCAAAAAGACCAATTACACAGTACCGTTAATGTGACACGTTTCGGGTTGAATTTTAAAACCCCAACTGCTATGGGTGATGTGGGCGGGAAACTGGAAATGGACTTCTTTGGAGCTGCAACTCGTGATCAGTTTCGGATACGCCATGCTTATTTAACCTTTGATAAATGGCTCATCGGTCAAACGTGGTCAACATTTATAGCACCTGAATATTATCCGGAAACGATTGATGCAGGTACATTTGTAGGCAGTGCATTATTAAGATCGCCGTTGGTTCGATACAGCGATAACATTACGGCAAATACCAGTTTTGCAGTCAGTGTGGAAGACCCGAAATATACTGCGACAACTGACCCTGACAATAAAATGCGCTTACCAGCTTTGGTAGGACGCTTAAATCATAAGTTTGCCAATGGTTCGATGTTATCTGCCCGTAGTTTAGTTGCCGAAAAAAGAACGAATAATGATGAGCAAGTCGCTTGGGGCGTGGGCTTCGGCGGTAAATATCAAATTATGCCCGATACATTACTCAAAGCCGATTATTACCATGTCAAAGGAGATGGGCGTTTCTTGCTATGGAGTAATAGCGGCTATGCAATAGATGATCAAAATAATATGCATAGCAATGAGTTTGACACCATTTCTTTAGGTATCACTCATCAATTTACGCCACAAATTCGTTCAACCTTAGCTTATGGCTATATGAAAGCCAAAGATGACAACCGTTTTGCCGAATTACAACGTAATAACACCACTCAAAACAAAGAGCTTTGGCAAGGCTGGGTAAATGCACTGTATAACCCTTACAAGCCAATTACCTTGGGGGTCGAATATGTGTATGGCGAGCGAGAAACTTTTGATGGCCGTAACGGGATTGATAACCGCTTCAATATGATGGCGAGTTATGACTTTTAATTTATTCAACAAAACCTTGAATAATCTGTTTTTTCTTTAGGGTGCAATATGTCGTTTTAAAAAATTAAATATGAATTTATCTCACAGAGGAGGTGAGTAAATGACAACATCTAAATTAAATGTAAATGAAGTTATTGATCAGGCCCGATTTACCCCTTTTCACTGGAGCATTTTGCTTTGGTGTTTATTAATTATTGTTTTTGATGGTTATGATCTGGTGATTTATGGCGTTGTACTGCCTTTGCTAATGCAAGAGTGGTCATTAACAGCTGTACAGGCGGGGATGTTAGCAAGTACAGCACTATGCGGAATGATGTTTGGGGCAATGTTCTTTGGAACTTTGGCAGACAAAATAGGCCGTAAAAATGTGATTTTAATTTGTGTCACTCTTTTTAGTGGTTTTACCTTTTTAGGTGCTTTTGCATCAAGCCCACTTGAGTTTGGGGTGCTTCGGTTCTTGGCGGGACTAGGCATTGGTGGGGTTATGCCAAATCTAGTTGCTTTGACCTCGGAATACGCACCTAAACGTATACGCAGTACTCTGGTGGGGACTATGTTTAGTGGTTATGCGATTGGGGGAATTCTTTCAGCCTTAATTGGTAGTTATTTGGTTGAAAGTCAGGGATGGCAAATTATGTTTTTAATTGCTGGTATTCCACTATTTCTATTACCTGTCATTTGGAAGTTTTTACCTGAGTCATTAACTTTTTTAGTTAAAACAGGTAAAACTGAACAGGCACATAAAATTATTCAAAAAATTTCTCCTGAACAAACACTAACAACCCATACGCAATTAGTGCTTAATGAAGATAATGTTCCCACAGGCAGTTCTGTAAAAGGATTATTTCAACAAGGCCGTGCTTTCAATACACTCATGTTCTGGCTCGTATTCTTCATGTGCTTACTCATGGTGTATGCGTTAAGTAGCTGGTTACCAAAACTCATGCTGGCAGCAGGGTATTCATTGGGCAAAAGTATTTTATTCTTGCTTGCTCTAAATGTTGGCGCAATGATCGGTTCAATCGGCGGCGGTATTTTGTCTGATAAATTCCATTTAAAACCGGTAATTATGGGAATGCTACTTGCGGGTGTTTTAGCATTAATCGGTTTAGGCTTTAAGTCTCCAGCCTATGTTTTATATGGTTTGGTCACTGTGGCAGGAGCGGCAACGATTGGTACCTCAATTCTGCTTTATAGCTATGTAGCGCAATATTATCCATTAAGTGTGCGTTCTACTGGAATTGGCTGTGCTTCTGGTGTTGGTCGTATTGGGGCAATTGTTGGTCCAATCTTAACGGGCATGTTATTAGTACTAGAGTTGCCACATAAGATGAATTTCGTGATGATCGCAATCCCTGCGATTTTAGCACTTTTCGCCGTTATGGTGCTTCGACGACATACCGTTGAAAAACCGCCTATTACGCCGAAACTTACCGCCGAGTTAGAAGGTAATTAATCAATATTGATACAGGTAGGGAGTAAATTCCTACCTGTATCTGGACTTTTTATTTATGAAGTAACTGGTTTACATCAACTAGATTTGCCATTTGTTGATTACCAAGGTCATTAGGATGTAAATGATCTCCTGAATCATAAATTGGATTTAATCGATCAGGATGTTTAGGGTCTTTTAAGCCTTGCTCAAGATCAAGTACACCGTCAAATGTATGGCTGGTTCTGATCCAGCGATTAATAAGCTGGCGTAATTTATCTTTGTTAGGCTGATAATAGTTATCAAGAGGAGTATTTGGTAAAGCTCCCGAAAATGGTAATAAGGTTGCTCCAATCACTTGAATACCTTGGCGGTGTGCTTCATCTACAACACGTTTATAACCTTGAGTGAGTGCTTCAAAAGTCGGTATTTGTTGTTTAGGTGCAAATGCGGTACCGGGCCATGAAATATCATTAATACCCACCAAAACAATTAATGTTTTCACACCTGAATATTGAAATACTTCACTGTTTAAACGTTTTAAAGCACTGTCGCCCATACCGTCTGTAAGTAGTCGATTCCCTGAAATTCCACTATTAATGACAGCCACTTGATGTGGCGATAAGCGCTTAGCTAAAAAGTCGGTCCATCTTGCATTTGCGTCTAAAGTTGCAGTTGCTCCATCAGTAATGGAGTCTCCAACGACTGCAACAACATGGGCTTTACGCTTTGGTTTTACTTCTACAGCCGATAATAATAATCGTGCGGTTGTTTTTTTTGCACTGCTAGGCGTATTTAAGTTCGTGGTCTGGTTACCCGTAATGAGCCAACTGGTTTGTTTCGCATCCCAATGAAAAGTTTTAAAGACCGTTGGTTTTTGGATAAAGGTATTTACCATTAACTGTTCATGATCGGGAACTGGTAATTGGATTGGATCACTAATCAGTTGTTTGCCAGGTAAAATTTGTGCTTTAAGTTTTCCAGAAAAATAAACTGGATAAGCACTCTTTGATTTAAGACTTTCTCCTTTGATTAGTCCTACAGTAGTTTTATCAATATAAAGCGGTTGATCCCCATATTGATTTGTGAAAACAAGCCTAACAGCTTCACCGCCTAAACTAATTTGACTGATTTGTTTGATGGTCTGATTAGATATTTGATCTGGAATATTGGTCGGGAAAACGAAATCTTTATTCCAGACTTTTTGGGGGCTGGCTGCCCAAGTGGTAATCCATTGGCTCTTTTTTACTTCTGCTTGTGCAAAGCTCGTAAATAAAATGAGAGAGAATAGGGTGGGTTGATAAAGTTTCATTTTGTGAACTCTTTAAAACGAATTAAAGTTATCTTGAAACAAATTGCTGGCTTGTTATAGCGACATAAGCGGAATAAGATTTGTGAATGAAATTCATAAATAGCTTTTGTTATGTCATATTTTGATATTAATCGGTCTGGCGAGTTGGCAATTTTTATTCGAGTGGTCGAGCTTGGAAGTTTCTCTGCCGTTGCAAGAGCTTGTGACATGACGCCGTCTGCGGTCAGTAAGTTAATTTCTCGGTTGGAAAAAAGACTTGGCGTTAGGTTGCTTAACCGTTCAACACGCCAGTTTCAGCTTACCAGTGAAGGATGTCAGTTTTATGAGCAAGGCATTCACATACTCAATAACTTAGATGAACTAGAACAATCAGTTACCGCAAATCATATGCCGCAAGGGCGAATTAGAATTCATACCAGTTTTTCATATTGGACGCATTTTTTATTGCCTTGTATTTCGCTATTTAACGAGTGCTATCCACAAATTGAATTAGAGGCTCATTTGAGTGATGAAGTTATTAATTTAGTTGAGCAACGGATTGATGTTGCAATTCGGACAGGACCTTTAAAAAGCTCAAATTTGGTTGCTCGCTCACTCGGAAGCACGCAGAAACATTACGTCTGTTCACCTGCATATATTGAAAAGTATGGTTGTCCGCAGCACCCAGAAGAGCTTTATGAACATCAGCTTTTAGATGTAAGTTATCAGCGCCAGAATAAAACATGGTTCTTTAAAAAAGACGAGCAAGAAATCACGCTTGCACCTACTCAAGTGCTGAGAGTAAATCATGGAGAAGCAATCTTACAGTTAGCACTTGCAGGTCTGGGCGTTGCACAGCTCAATGAGTTCCAAATCAGAAAAGCTCTAGAGCAAAAACTATTGGTTAAAATTCTTGAAGACTGGAATATCAATGCTTCTGAAGAATTTCATGCTGTTTGGATAGGACATGACAAATATGTCCCTAAACGCGTAAGGGCATTTTTAGATTTCTTGGTAGAACAGGCAAAGATTAGTTAATTAAGTTTTTTCTGGCACTTAACTGACATTGGTGCATGGTTTCATTCATTGTTTCCACAAAGTGCATATCCGCATCAATATTTTGTAAGCTTACTTTAGGTAAGTTTTCTACAAATTGTGGCGAATAATGTTCTTCTAAAGAGTTATAAATACAATTACATTGTGAAAGTGCACGTCCTGCCCAAACACAATGTCTGTTAAATTCATTTTTACTGATAGATCTGCAACCTAATAAACTTATAGAACTTATTAATAGGATGCACATTAAAACAATACGATATAAAAAAAACATCATAATTGCTCTTAGTTGGTTGTTGTTATCGTTCGATTTGGTATAGAGATGTTCTAATCTTTAATTGGCGTTAAATCTTGAGATTTTTTCCGTATAAAGATAAAAGTTTGGATAGGTGAAAAGATGGCAAGAATTCTTTAAAAGTGTTTTCAACTGAACGATAAGATAATAAAGATGAAGAAAAATAAAATGATATAAAATAATAGTCATTAGAGACTCCTTGATAAAAGAAGTTACGCCCAATCACTGCTATTAATTATGGTGGTGAAACGAAAGAGGGTTAGCAGACTGATACCTAAGAAACCAGCACACCCGAAGGTGTCCCACTCCCGTTCCTCCGTCAAAGGCACGAGGGGCTCCACACCAAAAAACGTGTTTTTAGTGCACTTAGGTAGACGGTCTGCTAAAACCGACTGACAAAATAGGTCAGCGGGAGCATCATAAGCTGAGCGTTAAAGCGGGTCAATTGCAAAAATAAAAGATTGGTTTATATAAACAAATATTAATATTTTTAAATTTTGATTAATAAAATAACTGATTATTTGGTATTTAAAGGTTTGATTAATTATTATACCTAATCTTTATAATTGAGTTTTAATGTTTATATATCAAATATTTATTAATTGTTAATTTATATATTGTTTGTAATCATTGACTTAATAAGACACAAACTCGGAAAGGATGAATAATTTTACTTTCATGAATATGACAAACTGAAATAATTAGCTAATGCCAAAATTTAATTAAAATATCAATTGCAAGAATGATATTTTTTGATCATTTATTTAAGTTTGATTTTTACAAAAGCTTGCATAATCTACAAAAGTTAAGAGAACCACTGCGGTAGGTCAACAGAAGATAATGTTATTCATAAGCTTAGATTTTAAGATTAATCATGGTGATCTCAATGTTAAGAATTTTTTGGGCAGTGAGTACAGTATTTGCAATCGCGATGGGTATGAGCGCTTGCCAAGATCGACATTCAACAGATGATGATGGAACACATGGCTCTAATGATCCGACCGTTCCTCAACAAATGGATAAAAACTCATAATTATTTCCTCAAAGAAAACTCACTTTTACGTGAGTTTTTTTATCGTTATTTTCTATAAAATATGTAACACAATAAAAAAGATAATTATATAAAAAGATAAAATTAATCAATGAATTAGGTTGATATTATCTTTTTAAAAATTTGTTGTTATTGAATTGTTTCGTTATTAAATTATAGTTTCAAAAAATTAATAAAATAAATACAATAAATTACTTATATTCATCCAAAATTCATTTTAATGATGAGAGTTTTATAAAGGTAAGGATATGCCCCAGTACTTAAGAATAGCTGAGAGAATCTATCAAAATGTTAAAGAAAAAAAAGGCTTTACAGATGAACCTATGGAGGATCTTAACAATTTGATGATTGAACTCAGACATGAGCTTAAGGGGACAAAGCTTAAGCTTTTATACAATTACATTGATTTTGCTGAATTACTGATTAAACCCTTGCAAGAATCTAAAATTAAATTGGATTTAAGCCTTATTCCAAAGAGCAAAAATACACAAGAATTTGTACTGTGGCTTGCAGGTTTTATTGAAAGAATTACTACAGGCGGGCAGGAAAAATTACCGCCTATTCAAACTAAAGTTGCTTTACCTGACTACGCCTATGAAGAAACACATTCTTCTCCGGTAAAACCAGTTAATAATGGAGAAGAAATTATTGAATATTTTAAGAAAAAAGAAAGTTAAATAGTGATATATAAAAAAGAGCCTATTTCCGAGGGCCAATCGGAAGTAGGCTCTTAGTTTTGGACTAAAAGAGAATGTTATAAAAACAACTTATCTTCCATTCCAAGCATCTTTAATTGCTTGTTTAGCATGTTCCCATTTTAAACGAGATTCAGCTTTGAGTTCTTCCCATTTTTGTTCCAAACCGCCTTCGACATCTTCAAACTGAGTGCCTTGTTCCGATTCAGCACGTGCACGATGACCTAATTCATAGGCTGTCGAAAAGTCTCGGTCATAATCGAGATCTGGAGTAGTAAGCTGAGCTTCTTGATAATAAGGACGAGTAAGGTAACTTTCGCGCCAATAAGTGTCAGAATAATTATGGTCGCCGGCTGGCAGTCGTGCGTGATCGCTATTTTGATCTGTCATCAGTTTTTCCTCATCTTATTTAATTTTATGCTTATGGTAAATTTAGGAAGGTGAGGGCACCTTCCTAAATAAAATGAATGACCGCATCAAATGACATTTAAGTCAGCATCGGATTAGCGTTGCTGATTATTGTTATTTGAGTTTTGTTGGCCTGAATCTTTTTGATTCGAGCCTTGTTGTTGGCGGCGATTGTCATTTTGCTGTTGTTGCTGCTGATTGTTTTGTTGCTGTTGATTGCCGTTTGGCTGTTGCTGATTGTTACGGTTGTCATTTTGCTGTTGTTGTTGCTGTTGATTATCGCGTTGATTGCTTTGATTATTAGTAGTGCTCATCTTTAATTACCTCATATCATTTATGATGTGTGTTTTATCTGAGAGCTTCAGATAGCTTTATTAAAACATGAAAATTTTTAATGTGTAGCCTTGGGGTGTTACCCTATATTTAACTGTAACTTTGAAAATTAAATAAAACCTTGATTTCTATAAAGTGTAATTTTTATCAGTAAACATAATTAATATGAAGATAGATAAAATTACATTTGGGCAAAATGGTGTTAAATAAATGCTATGGTCATTTCTAAATGTGTATATGTTATCTTTTATTAAAATGAATTTATTTTTTATTATCTAATATTATGTATTCTATATCTTTAGAAATGCAATAAATAAGTTGTCTAATTTTAAGACATGGTGGGCCTTTAAATAGTCTTCTAAAGTTATAAAAATTATTTTTATAATAAATAGAATAAAAAAAGGTGCCTACAGGTTTTTCTTTAGTCTCAGAACCTCCTTTTTTTAAGAGGCCTGTGCAGGCAATATAAAGATCGGCATGTAGGAGTTCTTTGCCTTTTTTGATCATCTCTATAGTGACTTGCATCGATTCAGGTGTATATTTTTCAATAAGTTCAGGTGAGATATGAAGTGTATTTTCTTTGACATGTAAGTCATAGCTGACTAAGCTTCCAATAAGAATATCACCTGAGTAGGGGCTTAAAGAGAAGCGATAAGCTAAATAGCCCGCCGAAGCACTTTCAAAAAGTGCAATTTTAATTTTTTCTTGTGCGAGTAATTTGCAACATGAATTAAACATTGGTTTTCTCCTTAAAACTGTTTTTAATTTAGTTATAAGATTATTTTTAATTTATTTTTGTTAACTTTTTAAACTTTATGATTTTTAAAGTAACTCAAATGTAATGTAAATTTATTGTTTATATATTTTTTATAAAAACAGATGGTTAAATAATTCTAAAGGTGAGAATGTAATTTTGTGTTATTTCTTATCTAATTGAAATTTAATGATTTTAAAATTATAGATTATTTCTTAATAACGTAATATAACAAAGATAGTCTGGGATTATAGTTTAGCTGAAGTATGGTGATTTATATCTCACTAAAGGAGAATAGAAATGCCTGTTGTAGTGAAAGAAAGATTATTAGACTTATTACAAGATAATCAACAAAACTATTACGAATTATTTGTTTTTTTCCTTGATCCTGATATTTCTTGTTTTGAAAAAGAAAAGAAAGCAAAAGATTTTCTTAATGAAGAAATTGATAAAATAGATCAAAAGGAAATTGATTTTCCTGCCACTATAAATACGGTTAAACAATGGTGTGAGAATGATAATAAAGAAAATTGTGAATTATTTCAGACTTACCTAAACCGTAGACAAAACGGGGGTGAGAGAGAGTATTTTAAGAATGTTGGTCAGGCATTCGAATTTTTAATTAAGGTTTCTCCAACTAAAAAAGTAGATGGTGCATGGCTATATAGTTCAGTTCACTACTGGAATGATCCGGTTTTTCATGACCTCATTATTACTTATTTGGAAGAGCTCGGACTAGGTGAGCCGAAAGCAAACCATGTCTGTATCTATGATGACTTGCTACGTGGTCTCGGACTTGATAGTTTTGATCTGCTTTTAGAGGACGAATATTATCATAATGCCGTGATTCAGCTGGCGCTTGGTTATGCTCCACCTGAGTTCATTCCTGAAATTGTCGGCTTTAATTTAGGTTATGAGCAACTGCCACTGCACCTACTCATCAGTAATTATGAGCTTGCGGAACTGGGTATTGATTCTAAATATTTTAATTTGCACATCACTATCGATAACATTGATAACGGGCATGCAGATAAAGCAATTAAAGTTATAGAGAATATTTACGATAAATACAGAGATAAAGAACTTTTCTTTAATAAATTGAAGCGCGGTTTTGCGCTTAATGGTCATGGTGTTTCATCTTCAAAAATTATTAAAAATTTAAATCTTGAAGATTTGGTCCTTAAAATTTTAAAAAGAAAAGCGCTCGTGGGTCAGCTCATTCATAACGAAACTAGACAGTTTGGATGTAAAACGATTAATCAATGGTTATCAAATCCAGAAGACGTTAAAGGGCTGGTTACACATCTTATTGATCACAAGTGGATTAAATTTAATACCGACCCAGAACAAAGTGTGTTCTGGCGAATGATTAATGAAGAAAATGGAAAAATGTTTGGGGTATTTAACCCTGTAGAACGTCAAATTATTCATGACTGGATTGCAGGTAGTGATCATTCTTCTAACTTCTTGGCCTATAGCAGGGAATTAAAGAATAGCCAGCGCATTCAAGATTATCTCTTTAGCTATATTTCCGATGGCGAACTAGATGCACTCCAAGAGCGTGTTCAGAAGTCACATGATCTTGCCATAAAAATTTGCAAGCTGACCCCGTTTTTGGCCCCAGATTCACATCATAAAAGCATTGGACTTTGGAGCACGCGTAAATATGTCGAACTCCTTTTTCCATATTTAAGTTCCTTTAACAAAACTAACTCTTGAAGTTTTTTTACTCACCCCACGTTTAACTTTAAAAACATAGGTAATGAACATGACTGATAATGTTAAATCAACAAATAAAACAAGTGAAATGGCTGGTGCTGACGCTGCAAATAAAGCCAATACTACCCAAAAAACTGAACAATTAGACTCAGTCAGAGACGATGCAACCAATGAAGCATTAACCACAAACCAAGGTGTTAAAATAGCGGATAATGAGAATAGCTTAAGAGCGGGCATTCGTGGTTCAACGCTATTAGAAGACTTTATTTTAAGAGAGAAGATTACTCATTTTGACCATGAGCGTATTCCTGAACGTATTGTGCATGCGCGCGGTGTCGGTGCGCACGGTTACTTTCAAGCTTATGAAGGAAATGAGCGCTTAACAAAAGCAGGATTTTTAACTGATCCAAGCATTCAAACACCAATTTTTGTACGTTTCTCAACAGTGCAGGGACCTCGTGGCTCTGCTGATACCGTTCGTGATATTCGTGGTTTTGCGATTAAATTTTATACCCAAGAAGGTAATTTCGATTTAGTCGGCAACAATGCACCAGTGTTTTTTGTACAAGACGGTATTAAGTTTCCAGACTTTGTTCATGCGGTAAAACCTGAACCAGATACAGAAATGCCAACAGGAGCAACTGCCCATGATACTTTCTGGGATTTTGTATCTTTAGTTCCTGAGTCAGCTCATGCAGTAATTTGGGCAATGTCGGACCGTGCTATTCCACGTAATCTACGCTCAATTCAAGGCTTTGGTGTTCATACATTCCGTCTTATTAATGCCCAAGGGAAATCACATTTTGTGAAATTCCATTGGACCCCTAAACAAGGTTTAAGTGCTTTAGTGTGGGATGAGGCTCAAAAACTTGCAGGTAAAGATCCAGATTTCCATCGTCGAGATCTTTATGAAGCGATTGAGAATGGAGTTTATCCTGAATGGGAGTTGGGTGTACAAATTGTCGAAGAAGAAGATGAAATGAACTTTGACTTCGATTTGCTAGATCCAACTAAAATCATTCCTGAAGAGTTGGTTCCAGTAACACCAATCGGCCGATTTGTTTTAAATAGAAATGTAGATAATTTCTTTGCAGAAACAGAGCAGGTGGCTTTCTGTCCGGGACACATTGTGCCAGGTATTGATTTTACAAATGACCCACTTTTACAAGCACGCCTATTTTCGTACACCGATACACAGTTAAGTCGTTTGGGTGGACCGAACTTCCATCAAATTCCAATTAATAAACCAGTGTGTCCATTCCATAACAATCAACGTGATGGTATCCACCAACATACGATTCACAAAGGGCAGGCTTCCTATCAACCAAACTCAATTGATAATGATTGGCCAGCAGAAACACCACCCGCTGCTTCAAATGGTGGTTTTGAAAGCTATCCTGAACAAATTAGTGGACACAAACTTCGTCAAAGAAGTGAAACCTTCTCCGATCATTTTTCACAACCGCGCCTTTACTACAAGAGCCTTGCGCCTCATGAGCAAAAGCATGTGGTCGATGCCTATACTTTTGAATTAAGTAAAGTACAACGAAAACACATTCGTGAGCGCCAAGTTCAACAAATTTTGGCAAATATTGATCTCGACTTAGCTCGACAAGTAGGCGCTAATTTAGGAATTGAAGTTCCTGATTTGACTCTAGATTATAAGAAAACCGCAGTTGAAAAATCGGTTAAATTATCTTTCTTAGCTTTCCCACCAGAAGATATTCAAGGCCGAAAAGTTGCTGTACTAATTCATAACCTTGTGAAGTCAGATACCCTTGAAGCTATTAAAAATTGGGCGATTAAAGAAGGTGCGGTTGTTCATTTACTAGCACCGAGCTTGGCTCCAGTAAAAGACCATAAAGACAACATTATTGTGGCTGATGGTATGCAAATGGCTGAACCTTCAATTGCTTATGATGCGGTGATTATTCCTGATGGCGAAAACTTAAATGCTGTGCTGCAAGATGGCGTAGCGCGCCATTATGTACTCGAAGCTTATAAGCATTTAAAACCAATTGCGTTTTTAGGTAATAAATCTGACTTGCTTGAACCGCTAGGTTTAGTTGCCGATGAGGGCACTTTAGTTGAAGATGAATTCCAGCCTATTGCTGAAAAATTCAAAAAACTGATTATGGATCATCGTGTTTGGTCACGAGAACAAATAGCCGCTCAGGTACCAGCTTAATAAACAAAAAAAGCCCTGAAAGATAAATCTTTCAGGGCTTTTTTATATCTTAGGGATTAACCATTTACGATTTGACCACCGTTTACATGAATTACCTGACCTGTAATATAACTTGCATCATCTGAGGCAAGGAATAGATAAGCAGGTGCAACTTCACTGGGTTGTCCCATTCTTCCCATTGGTGTGTCTTTACCAAATTCTGCAACGGTTTCCGCATCGAAACTACTAGGAATTAAGGGTGTCCAGATCGGACCTGGTGCCACACCATTTACCCGAATTCCTTTTTTCTGTTTCATTAAATTGTTCGATAAGCTGCGCGTAAAAGTAGTAATAGCACCTTTAGTACTTGCGTAATCGATCAGCTCATCATGACCTTGATAGCTGGTAATACTGGTCGTGTTAATAATACTGTCGCCTTCTTCCATATAAGGAATAGCTTCTTTAGTAAGATAAAACATTGGAAAGATATTAGTTTTAAATGTCTTTTCTAACTGCTCATTACTAATACTTTCAATTTCCTTTTGTTGATATTGCACACCGGCATTATTCACTAAAATATTAATTTTGCCGTACTGTTGTAGAACTTTATCAATATCGAGTTTTGCAACATCTGGGTCAGAAATATCACCTTTTAATAAAAGACAATGTTGTCCTTCTCTTTCAACGAGTTGTTTAGTGATTTCGGCATCCTCATCTTCTTCAAGATAAAGGATGGCAATATCGGCACCTTCACGGGCAAACAATACAGCGACAGAACGGCCTATCCCACTATCACCACCACTAATAACTGCAACTTTACCTTTTAACTTCTCGCTACCTTTATGGGAGCTTTTTATAATCTCTGGTTCAGGATGCATTTTTTCCTGATCGCCTGGTTGATGAGATTGAACTTGTGCTGGAGCAGAAGTCGGATACTGATTTGTTGAGTTTTCCATGTTTTAAATACCTCTGTATGAATATCTAATTTTCCTAGGGTGAACTGTTGTTTTGTAAATATAAGTAAAATGAATTTTTAATAAGTTTTCTTTGTTATTTTATATATAAGGATGTAAAAAAATATTTTAAATTTAGAATTACATAATATCCATTAATTTGATTTTATTTTTATCAATCATACTCTCAATAATAGAGCGGTTACCTGTGTCGTCTAACCAATTTTCTATTGGTATATTGTTAGATAAATCTAATATTTCCTGAATAACTTTTTTTGCTCTCTCTATATTGTGTGGAGCTTTATTATCTTGATGTACTATATTGTCGAGCAATAATTTTATATCTTCTTGTTTCATATCTTTTGATTTAATAATGTATAAGTCTCTTTGGAAGGGATGGCTTGCATGTGGGGGATCTAATCTATAACTCCATTCTTGATCATAATTTTGCCATGAATTCTTAGATTTAATATGACCTAATAGAATTTCGGGGATAGAAATATGGATGTATTGTAGTGTTGACTCTTGATCTTTTAATTGCATGGCTAAACTACTCAAATCGTCTTAATAAAATCAGTTTTAAATATTAATATTAATCTCTCAAGTAAATTCAATTTGAAAATGTAATGATATATATTATTGTTTTTTATTGAAAATAAGTGTTTTTATCTGTGTTTATTTAATTAGGTATGTTTCATTATTTTACTTTTTGTTTATAGCTGAGTTGTTTTGTTGTTTGTATAAATATTTTAAATCTGTTTGTAAAAATATATTGTAATGTTCAGTTAAGTAATAATAAGTGATCTAATTATTTAAAGAGTAAAATATGAAGAAAAGTAAAATGTATAAATTCTTATTTAAATAATGAAGTTATAAAATTTTTACTCTTTCATTTTATATACATTTAAATTGATTGATACACAGCATCGGTAGGAAAATATTATAGATCTTCTATCTTAATTAAATCCGTTAACCAAAAGCGGTAGTGACTATAAATAAATATAGGAAGATATAACTATGGCTAATACTAGATATGAAGATGATGATAACAATAGAACAGGTACTTCAAATCGTGGATTTGCAAGTATGGATTCTGAAAGAGTTAAAGAAATAGCAAGCAAAGGTGGGCGAGCAGCCCATGCCAGTGGTAATGCGCATGAATTTACTTCTGAAGAAGCTCGTGAAGCTGGTCGAGCTGCGCATGCAAGCGGTAATGCACATGAATTTACATCTGAGGAAGCTCGTGAAGCGGGTGCCTTAAGCCATAAAAATGGTGGTCGCGGTCGTAGCCGTGATGACGACGATGATGATGACGATCGCGGTAGCCGTTCAGGCGGACGAGGCCGAGGTCGCAGCCGTGATGACGATGATGATGACGATCGCGGCAGCCGCTCAGGTGGTCGAGGCCGCGGTCGTAGCCGTGATGATGACGACGATAATGACGATCGCGGTAGCCGTTCAGGTGGCCGAGGCCGTGGCCGCAGTCGTGATGACGATGATGATGATCGCGGTAGCCGTTCAGGTGGTCGCGGTCGTAGCCGTGATGACGATGATGATGACGATCGCGGTAGCCGTTCAGGTGGCCGAGGCCGAGGTCGCAGCCGTGATGATGACGATGATGATGACGATCGCGGCCGTTCAGGTGGCCGAGGCCGTGGCCGCAGCCGTGACGACGATGATGATGACGATCGCGGTAGCCGTTCTAGCGGACGAGGTCGAGG
>NZ_KB849420.1:1048878-1532813 GCF_000368405.1 Acinetobacter sp. NIPH 817 | reverse complement strand
GACGATGATGATGACGATCGCGGTAGCCGTTCAGGTGGTCGAGGACGTGGTCGTAGCCGTGATGACGATGATGATGACGATCGCGGTAGCCGTTCTAGCGGACGAGGTCGCGGCCGCAGTCGTGATGACGATGATGATGACGATCGTGGCCGTTCAGGTGGTCGAGGTCGCAGCCGTGACGACGACGATTATGACGGTCGTGGACAAAACTCTCGTAATCAAAAACGTGATGCCTCTGGACGTTTTACGTCTTAAGCATAATGTTTTAAAAACGAAGGAGGCTTTTGCCTCCTTCGTTTTTTAATTTATTTACTTTACTGGGGGAGCAGTTGTAGTCCTTTTACAATATCAATGTACTCAGAACCGTTTAACCAAAAAGATTTTTTTAAAAATAGCGTCGTCATAATACTTTCGGCTGCTTCGCTATCCGGATTTTCACAGAATAACCCATAGCTTTCACCTAAAACCGCATCATTTTCAATGAGGCGGATATAGTAAGCATGTTGCTCATTTGCATAACCTAAAACCGCATCACGTTGATTTTTCATTTCGCATGTCTCCATACCAAAAACTGAATTTAACCAGAATGTTAAGTGTTCAGAATCTCATTTGATAAAAATCAAAAACAGTCAGCGATAAAGACTATTTCAAAATAGGTTTTGATTTTCTTCAAATTGCCATTTCGCTCAAAACATCCCTGTTAAAAACAAAATGGATTAAAATCTGATCATGAGATTTATTGTTATGCAAAAAAAATATTTCGTCAACTTGAAAATGTAACTTTTTCAAGTTACATTGTTTGTGTAGGATTTGAACAGTGAAAAGGGAGGCAATATGCCAAAGAAAAAAGAGTTCGAGCATGGCGGTGTACGAGAAAATGCCGGACGTAAAGCACAGTTCAATGAACCCACCAAAGTCATTCGTGTTCCTGAGTCTCAAGTTAACTTTATCAAAAATTGGTTACTGAATAACGTCAAAACCAACAATTTAACCGACTTTAACTCAAAACTTAATGTCCAACAGGTCTACCCGAATAACGATAAAATTTACCACATTCCTTTGGCAACGGAACGTGTTGCGGCAGGTTTCCCTTCACCTGCACAAGATGATATTGAACAAGCACTCGATTTAAATGAATATTTAATTAGAAATGAAAATGCCACGTTTATTGTCAAAGCCAATTCTTTATCTATGTTAGACGCCGGAATTGATATTAATGATCCGCTTATTGTGGACCGTAGTATTCCCGCTAAATCGGGAGATATTGTGATTGCACTCATCGACAATGATTTCACTGTTAAGCGCTTAATGATTGATAGTCAATTTCAGCCACCTAAAGTTTGGCTAAAAGCAGAAAATCCTGATTATCAAAATATTTATATCGAAGAGGGGCAAGAACTGGTGATTTGGGGAGTGGTGACGTATAACCTCAAACGAATGAGATAAATTTTTTTCTTATATTTATTATTTAAGTTACTGACCCGAAAAGTGAGTCAGTAATTTTTTGCTGAATGATTTTTAAATTTGCCCAATCAATAAGCACGTTGCGATAACGACCATCAAACCACCTGAAAAACGGCCGACTAACTGTGCTGCTTGTGGTCTGGTTTTCAAAATAGCCTCTGAACCATAACCCACCATTAAGTAAATAATCGCGCAGCTAATCATGTGAACAACACCAAAGGCAAGAATTTGTGTTGTCACGGACCATGAAGCAGTAGTGTCAATAAATTGAGGAAGCAGCGCTAAAAAGAGTAAAAAAACTTTCGGGTTTAAGCCACTCACATAAACGCCTTTGGTTGCCCAGCTCAACCATGAATGAGCCTTTTCAGAACCCGATTCGTTCGGAGTAGGAGGGGTAAGTAATAAGTTTATTCCCATCCATAACAAATAAGCAGAACCTGCAATTGTTAGGATCATGAGGGCCGTTGGATTATTTGCTACAAGCAGCCCAACACCAGCCGCTACCAATAAAATCGTAATAAAGTGCCCAAATAGCATACCTGCGACAGCGGGTACGACGACTTTGCCCTTAATTCCTGCCGAAATGGCATAGGCCCAGTCTGCCCCTGGCGTAATAATAAAAAGAATGGAGACACTCCAAAATGCAATAAAAATGTTAAAAGCCATATGCTTATCTCGGCAAACTATTATTCAAAGGTTTCGCTCGCGGTTTAGAAAAAATCCCTATTTATTCGAGCTTGTTGAAAATAATATGCTCATGTATTTAGAATGTGCTTTTAAATGTTTGCTCATATCACATGCATTTGGGGTAAATTTTTCTAAATGGATCGCACAGATAAAAAGATTCTTGCTGAATTGCAATTAAATGGCCGATTATCTATTACTGAATTGGCAGAAAAAGTAGGCTTGAGCATTTCACCTTGTCATAGACGAGTGAAGGCTTTAGAAGAGTCGGGAGCCATCAAAGGCTATCGGGCAGAACTCGACCCAAACTTAGTGGGATTTGAATTTTCAGCGATTGTTTTTATTACGCTTAAAGAAGGTGATAAACAGGCAGTCGAAAAGTTTGAAAATGCCGTGATAGACATCCCGCAAATTATTCAAGCGCAGCGTTTGTTTGGTGAGCCAGATTATTTACTACATGTGGTGGCTAAAGATTTGCCGGCTTTTCAGCGTTTGTATGACGAAAAATTATCTGCTATTCCAAGTGTGCAACGACTCATCTCAACCATTGTGATGAAAGATGTAGTGCCTGAACGTTTATTTCCGATTGGCTAAAATCATCAGGTGTAAAAAAAGAAGCTTTAAAGCTTCTTTTTTAGTTGGTAAGGGAGTTAAGCATCGAGTGTTTTACACAAAGAACAGATCGTGCCGTTATGTTTGTGAGAGAACATAATATCTGGACGCTCATAACCTTGCTCACATACGCGGCAGTGGTAAACCGTTGCAACTGGTGTGCCTTCAGCATCGTAACGTGGTTCTTTAATGCCGTCATCGTGTGACTTGATGTAGTATTTTCCTTTGGTTAATAAGCCCATGACTGGAGTTAAGACAAAAGCAAGTACAAGTGCGATAAGCGGTGAGTAAGGCGCCAAGAAACTACCGAGTAAACCGAAGAATGCTGCAATTGATAAGCCTGCTGATACAAGGAACGCAACCATACCGACAGGGTTTACGTTGTATAGCATGTCACGGCGATATTCAGGTTCTTTCGGTGAAAGTTTTAAAACATATTTGTTGATTGAAATGTCTGTTGCAACAACCACGACCCAAGCAATCGCAAAGTTTGAATAGAACCCTAAGATTTTACCCAATACCGCAAACATGTTGCCTTCCATTAAAGCAAGTGCAATTGCCAAGTTCACCATCACAAAGACAATACGTCCCGGATAATGTTTGCTAATACGAGTGTAGGCACTTGTCCATGCAAGGGAACCAGAGTAAGCATTAGTCACATTAATTTTAATTTGAGAAATAACCACCAAAATCACTGCCAGTGTTAAAGCTGCCCAGCCCGGAAGCATGTCATGAAACGCTGCATTAAACTGTTGAACAGGTTCAGTGCTGTTTACGCCCGGTATTTTAGTGAGTAAATAGAACCCTAAAAATGCCCCAATAATTTGTTTGATTGCCCCTAAAATCACCCAACCCGGACCTGCTGAAATAACCGCAGCCCACCATGCTTTGCTATTTTCTTTTGTTTTAGCAGGCATGAAGCGTAAATAGTCAATTTGCTCACCAATTTGCATGATTAAAGATAAACAGATACCAGCACCTAACATGATGGCCGCCATGTCTACAGTTGCAAAACCTTCTTTACCTGTAAAAGTTGCAAACTGGCTAACTAAGGTTGGTTCTTGATAAATCAGGTAGGCCACAGGACCAATCATCAGAATGAGCCAAAGTGGGGTAGTCCAAACTTGTAATTTACTCAAGGCTTTCATGCCGTAAATGACGAGTGGAATGACCATAACGGTTGAGATGAGGTAACCAGCCCAAAGCGGAATGCCTAAACCGAGCAATAACCCTTGCGCCATGATTGAACCTTCAAGGGCAAAGAAAATAAATGTGAAACTGGCGAAAATGATACTAGTAAGAACTGATCCGATATAACCAAAACCTGCACCGCGGGTAATCAAATCAAGGTCGATGTTATAGCGAGCTGCGTAGTAGGCTAAAGGAATGCCGGTTAAGAAGATAATAATTGCTGCAAATAGAATGGAGAAAACAGCATTGGTTGTTCCGTAAGACATACCAATACTGGCGCCAATAGAAAAGTCAGCAAGATAGGCAATACCGCCAAGTGCAGTAATAGCAACAACTTTGGGACTCCAGCGCCGAAAGCTGTGTGGAGCATAACGTAAAGTATAATCTTCTAAGGTTTCATTCACTGCTTTTTGTGAATCTGTACCTTGCACAGTGTCCAGATTTGGATGTTCAGATACACTCATAACATCAATCTCCCAATCATTTTCGGTCAATCAACACAAATATTGATCATTGTTTTTTGATGGTTTTGAGTGTGTGATTTTTGGGAAAAATTGAAAATACGTTATTTTGCGTATATGTGCGTATTCGAGAAAATCGCCATGATAAATGACTTTTGGCATAAGGATTGCTGGGTTTAATGCAGCCCCATCCAAAACATGAGTGTTATGCCAGATTCTTCACGCCCCCAACAAGCGCCACAACGTGTGATCAAAACACGCCGTGAATATAATATTTGGGTGGCAGATGAAAGTATCGAAGATTATGCGCTCCGCTATGCACCTACCTCAGTAAGAAAATGGTCACCTTGGACGGTTACCAACACCGCAATTTCGACCGTTAGCTTTTTGGCTATGGAAGCCATTGGGGCGACCATGCTTTGGCAGTATGGCTTTAGCAATGCAGTATGGGCAGCAATTGTCGTATGTACCATCATATTCTTAACCAGTTGGCCGATTAGTTACTACGCCGCAAAATATAATGTAGACGTTGATTTGCTTACTCGTGGTGCAGGTTTTGGCTACATTGGCTCGACCATTACATCTCTAATTTATGCCAGCTTTACCTTTATTTTGCTTGCGTTTGAAGCTGCAATTATGGCGATGGCACTTGAACTGGCTTTAGGTATCCCGCAAGTTATCGGGTACTTAATTTCTGCCTTAGTGATTTTGCCTTTAGTTGTCAAAGGCATTGGTTTTATTAATAAAGTTCAGGCGATCACACAACCAATCTGGCTCTTATTGCTGTTATTACCGTGGTTTTTTGTACTCTGGAAACAGCCACAAATTTTAAGTAGTAGCCTGCATTTTGTTGGTGCGGTTTCAAACTCAACCGATTTCAATCTGTATTACTTTGGTGCGGCGTGCACTCTTATTTTTTCATTTGTGATCCAAATTGGTGAGCAAGCCGACTATTTACGTTTTTTACCCCAACAAGAAAAGAATAGAACTGCATGGCGTTTTGCCGTTTTTTTAGGTGGCCCATCTTGGATTATTTTCGGATTTCTAAAAGTTTTGATGGGCATGCTGCTGATGGTTTTGGCTTTTCAGCTGTTTATTCCTGTCTCTGAACTAGACAATCCGACTTATCTGTATTGGGTTGCCTATCAGCAATTTATTCCAAACCCTCAGCTTGCCTTAATCTTGACTCTAGCACTGGTCTGCTTGGCGCAAATTAAAATTAATATGACCAATGCCTACGCTGGCTCATTGGCATGGTCAAACTTTTTTGCGCGTTTAACTCATAGCCATCCAGGGCGAATTGTCTGGCTACTTTTTAACGTTTTTATTGCCATTGTTTTGATGGAAATGGGGATTAGCCATGCGGTTGAACGTATTTTGGGACTATATAGCAATATTGCTCTGGCATGGATTGGTGCCGTGGTTGCCGATTTAATTATCTGTAAACCTTTAGGTTTAAGCCCAAAGGGAATTGAATTTCGCCGTGCTTATTTATATGACATTAACCCCGTAGGTGTGGGTGCTTTACTGATTGCCTCAGTGTTATCGATGCTGAGTTATTTGGGCTTTTTCGGACTCATGGCAAAAGGATTGGCGAGTTTTATTGCTTTGGGGAGTGCGGTGTTATGTGTGCCTGCGATTGCTTACTTAACCAAAGGCAAATATTACATTGCACGCCAGCCTGAAAAAATTCGGGCAACTTCAGTTGCAAACTGTGTCGTGTGTGAACGGGACTATGAACTTGCTGATATGGCAAGCTGCCCAGCCTATAACGGTACGATTTGCTCTCTATGCTGTTCACTTGAAGCACGCTGTCATGACTTATGTAAACCTGATGCACGTTGGTCAGTACAACTCAAAAAAGCCATTTGGCACTATTTACCAGAACGATGGGCCAGCCGTTTAAATAGTCGGGTCAGTTTGTATTTATTGCTGACTTTAGGGCTGTCGATCGTTTTGGCAGTGAGTTTAAGTCTGGTTTATATCCAAGAAAAAACCTATTTAGAAACCATTGATGCAGCAGCCGTTCCTCAGCTATTTACGCTGTTTGTGAAAATTTACACCATTTTATTTTTATTAATGAGCGTTGCTGCATGGTGGTTAGTGCTAAACGATGAAAGTCGTCGTAATGCTGAAATTGAAACACATCAGCAAACAGCATTATTGATTGATGAAATTGCTGCTCATGAAGTCACTTCAAAAGACTTACAAGACGCCAGAATTTCAGCAGAACGGGCAAATGAAGCAAAAAGCCGTTATGTGATTGGTATTAGTCACGAACTACGAACGCCTCTAAATAGTATTTTGGGCTATAGCCAATTGCTTCAAAAACAAGAGCAGCTTTCAGAACAAGGCAAAATGGCGCTCGGGGTGATTAGCCGTAGTGGGCAGCATTTGACTTCACTGATTGACGGTTTACTAGATTTAGCACGAATTGAAACAGGTAAAATTTCTTTAAATGTGGTGGATGTGCATTTTCCAAATTTTATAGAACAGATTATTCAAATGTTTCAGCCACAGTTTGAACAGAAGAATTTACAGTTTGTTTATGAAATTGGAGAGAACTTACCGCACTATGTCCGTACTGACAAAAAACGCCTAGAGCAAGTGCTCATCAATTTACTGGGCAATGCTTTAAAGTTTACGACGAGCGGTACAATTACTTTAAAAGTCGAGTACCGTTTTCAAACAGCTTATTTTGAAATTAGAGATACCGGCTGTGGTATTGCTGAGGCTGATTTAGAGCGTATCTTTAACCCGTTTGAACGAGGTAGCAATGTGGTTCAAGGCGGATTTACCGGAACAGGACTTGGACTACCAATTGTAAAATTATTGGTCGATTTACTCGGTGGGCAGTTATCTGTGACTAGTCAGCTCAATCAGGGTTCACAATTTAAGATTAAGTTTTATTTACCTTCAAAAGAGTTGGTACATCCAATTTCAAATGTTTACTCTAACCAGATTACAGGCTATCAAGGCGAGCGAAAACGAATTTTGGTTGTCGATAATGAAGCGGTGGACCGAGGTTTAGTCGCTAATTTTCTAAAACCTTTGGGATTTATGATTGAAGAAGCCGAGTCGGGCATTGACTGTCTAAGACGTGTACCTATTTTTCAGCCTAATCTGATTTTGATGGATTTAAATATGCCTTTGATAGGCGGCTGGGAAACTGCGCGATTATTGCGTCAGAATAATATTACCAATGTGCCGATCTTAATTATTTCAGCGAATGCAGGCGAGCGTGAAGTCAATCCACAAGATGCCGTCTTAAGTGAAGACTTTATGCTAAAACCAATCGACCTGAATTTGTTGCTGAGTAAAATTGGAGACAAATTAGGTTTGCTATGGATTGATTCCAAATCAGATGCACATCTTGAAAATAATAAAGTTCAAGCACTTGATGTAAAGGTGTTTAAGCAAGAGCAAGTTGCTGTTCATACCTCAATCCAACAACTGGAAAATAATGAGCTGCTCGATTTGCCGCAAAGCTTACAACAGTTAAATGACTTGATTGGACAGGGGTACATTCGTGGAATTCAACAGACTTTAACGCAATGCCGCCAAAATTTTCCAGAGCATAACGAGTTATGGGAACAGCTTGAACATGCTATCCAAAAGTTTGATTTAAAACATGCCCAACGATTAATTCAGGATAAGCAATGAGTACGCAACATGTTTCTTTTCAGCAAGCTTCGCCAAATGAGCAGGCTGTTATTCTGATTGTGGATGATGTGCCGGAAAATTTAGGCTTGCTACATGAGAGTTTAGATCAGGCAGGTTATCGCGTGCTTGTCACAACCGATGGGTTAAGTGCTATTGAAATAGCACACCGATGCTTACCAGATATGATTTTGCTCGATGGCAATATGCCACATATGGACGGTTTTGAAAGTTGTATACAGCTTAAAGCGAGTCCAATTACACAGTTTATTCCCGTTATTTTTATGACAGGCTTATCGGAAACAGAACATATTGTGCGAGGTTTTCAGGTCGGCGGGGTAGACTATGTGACTAAACCACTGAATATTGAAGAAGTATTAGCAAGGGTAAAAACACATTTGGCACATGCCAAACTATTGCAACAACAAAAACAGGTGATTGATGCAACGGAAACTGCCATTCTTGCGCTAGATGTTCAAGGTAAAATTGTTTGGAAAACTCAAAAAGCCAGTGATTTACTGAATCAATATTTACCTGAATTAGAAGGTTTTGAAGCAGGCTTAAAAGCTTGGTTTTTAGACTTAGAGCATGAAAAAGACCCCAAAAAATTAACCAGCTGTTCTTATTCGACGCCATCTCAGCAATTACAGCTTTTATTGCTTACGCCGTGGGAAACTGAACCAAGTGTGGCAAAAAACTATCTCATCCAGATCAAGACATCTACGCCAGCTTTGGAAATGGCTGATATTTTGAAATATTGCCCACAGTTGACTCAACGTGAGGCAGAAGTCATGCACTGGTTGTTGTTAGGGAAAACCAATAAAGATATTGCAGAAATTTTGGAACTTAGCCCACGGACGGTAAACAAGCATTTAGAGCATGTTTTTGAAAAACTTTGTGTTGAAAATCGAACTGCTGCCGTAGCGCATATTAATAGTCTGGTACAAGAGTTTCATTGAGTTAATTAAAAAGCTAGAGGCCCTTAGTGAGCCTCTATCATTTTTCTTACTTCAAGTTTTGTTTAAAGAAACTGGTTAATTTATTAAATGGAATGAGATCGACCCGATCATATAAATCGACATGTCCAGCACCTTTAACGTAGTAAAGTTCTTTAGGTTGGCCTGCGAGTTTATAAGCTTCTTCACTAAACTCCTTTGAATGAGCCTGATCACCTGTAATAAACAACATCGGACGGGGTGAAATCGTTTCAATGTCGTTAAATGGATAGAAGTTTAAAAATTTGACATTACTTGTGAGCGTTGGGTGAGTTGTAAGCTCTCTCGATGAGCCTTTAGGCGTATATTCTCCGCGTGGAGTACGATAAAAGTCGTAAAATTCACGTTGAATAGGGTGTGTATTTGCTGTTAGCTCATGCGTAGTTCCGCTGGTATATTTGGTTTCACCACCTTTAAATTCAACGTAACGCTGTGCAGCGGCTTCTGCAATAATTTGTTTTCTTTGTTCTAGGGTTTGTGAGTGACGTAAGCCATTGCGGTTTGCTGCACCCATGTCGTACATACTTACAGTGGCAATAGCTTTTAAACGCGGATCAATTTTTGCTGCACTAATGACAAAGCTCCCGCTTCCACAAATACCCAGTACACCAATATTATTAGGGTCAATGAAAGATTGTGTTCCCAAATAATCTACAGCGGCACTAAACGCTTCTGCATAAATGTCTGGTGCAACCACATTTCTTGGTTGGCCCGCGCTTTCGCCCCAAAATGATTGATCAATTGCTAACGTCACAAAACCTTGTTCAGCCAGTTTTTGTGCATAAAGCATAGAGCTTTGCTCTTTTACAGCCCCCATAGGGTGACCGATTACAATTGCAGAGGCTTTAGTCTTTTTATTCAAATTTTTGGGAATAACCAGATTGCCGACAATATCCATATTGTATTGATTTTTAAAAGTCACTTTTTGAATAGTCACTTGCTGACTTTGATAAAAATTATTCGCGCCGTTACTCATGTCTGCTGCCATAGCTGAAGTTGAAGAAAATAATCCAATTGTTGCTGCACAAACTGCCGCTGCTGTATGTGTTTTAAGCTTTTTAAAAAAGGGAGATGGAGTCATAAATACCTCAATTTAAACAATGTGAATGAGTGAATAGATAGATGCTTATTCGATTTGGGAAATTGAAATTTTGATGTGTTGTTTTTGCTTGAATACTTGGGGAATAGCATCAAGTTTCCCAAGAAAAATGAGCCCATTCGCGTAACCAACAGCTGAGTCTCTGTAGAAAAAAGCCAGATTACCCCACGGAGCATAATAGGTAAGATCACCAGCCTTGCCAGCATAACCATGAGGCGAATTTTGCATAGTTAGCTTGTTTGGTAGATCGGCTATTTTTTCAGTAGAGTCATAATCTTTAAGGATTAATGTCAAAGGAAGCTGTTTGGCAAAATCTTTAACAGTAGGTGACATGGCTAATGTGGCAAATAGCGGTTGCTGTGTTCCATCAATATCAATACGGATTTTCATCATCGATCCCCTTTGTTGATTTTTACCTTGAGGCTTTATTGCATAAGAAGCGGAAGTCACTGAGAACAAAACACATAGGCTGACTAAGCCTTTAAAAAAATTATAATTAGCCATATCAACTCACCTCGCTTCTTTAAGAAAAAGCACATAAATGCAATGAAGCTATTTATTCTTTAACGTAAAGATATGAGTGGAATTTATTAATTTTTTACAATAATAAAATGACTCATAATAATCGCCTCAGTTTATTTAAATCTTCATATTTACTGCTTGATATGGATTTTAACGAATCTTCTTTTTAATAATTAGTCTAAAAAACAAACATGGACTTATGAGTAATATTCATGAATAGTTTTATCCTTTATAATGAGGTTGACTCCCCAATAAGAGATAAAGCAGATGATAAATAAAGAAAACTATAATGATCTTTATGCTTTTTTAATGGTGGCAAGAGAGGGTAGTTTTACTAAGGCCGCAGGGAAAATGGGAATTTCACAATCTGCGCTAAGCCATACCATTCGCGGTTTAGAAGAACGTTTGGGAATGTTGCTCCTGACCAGAACTACACGTAGTGTTTCACCTACAGCAGCAGGTGAAAGATTGAAACAAACGATTAGTGCCAGTTTTGACCAAATCGATAATGAATTATCACTTTTAACATCATTTCGAGACCAACCCGCTGGTACGGTTCGGATTAATGCTAGCAGCCATGCGATACGGGAAGTGCTGATTCCAAAACTTAAAAAGATTGCTGGTGATTACCCAGATGTGCAAGTTGAACTAACTGCAAATAGTGGGATGGTCGATATTGTGGCAGAGCGCTTTGATGCAGGCGTTCGTTTCGGAAGCCGCGTAGCTGATGGCATGATTGCAGTACGTATTAGTCCAGATGTCAAAATGGCGGTAATAGCAACGCCAATATATTTTGAACAATATGGAATTCCTAATACTCCTAAAGATTTGGTAAATCATCAATGTATTGGCTATCGTTTAACCACCCAAGGCAGCGTATATGCGTGGGAATTTGTGAAAGATGGTCAAGAAACAAAAGTTAAAATTCAGGGGCAATGGATATTTAATGAAAGTTATGAGATTGCACAAGCTGTTCGAGCTGGATTTGGACTGGCTTATATTCCAGAAGATTTGATTCGAGAAGATCTAAAAGAAGGGAAGCTGATTCAAGTTTTGGAAGAGTACAGTATCCAGTTTCCTGGATACCATTTGTACTATCCACATCGAAGACAACTTTCACCTGCATTACGGTTGGTTATTGATGTGTTACGTGAGTAGCATTCCGCCATGTAATATAAGCAGTCAGCGCGCCTAATAGCAAAATAGTTGCGCTCATATAGAACGTGGCGCTATAGCCATGTGAGTCATATAACAATCCGCCTATAGTTGCACCTAGAGTAATTGCAAACTGAATAATGGCAACCATTAAACCGCCGCCAACTTCGGCATCTTGATGTAATGTTTGAGCCAGCCAAGTATTCCAAGCAACAGGTACCGACGTTCCAATAAATCCCCATAAACCCATCAATATGGCAACGAACCATATATGCTGACCACCCAGCACAAAGGCTCCCGCAATGCCTGTCATGATGAAGGGAATGATGATGAGGTAACGATAAACATGTCGGTGAAGCATCAAACTAATAAGGAACGTACCCACTAAGCCTGTAACACCTAATATTAATAATAAGGTAGATAGTTGGGCTGCATTGACATGAGTGACAGTTTCTAAAAATGGACGTAAATAGGTAAAGAGTGCGAATTGCCCCATAAAGAGCAATAAAACACCTAACATACCGTACAGGACAATGGGACGTTTAAGCAGGCCAAAAGGGTTTTTAGATTTCTCAACTGACAAGATTGCTGGAAGAGCCGGCATACTTTTAAATTGCCAAATAAGCGCAAAAACCGCAATTGGCACAATACAGAAAAAAGCACCACGCCAACCAATGATTGAGCCTAGGAAACTGCCTAAAGGCGCAGCAATGGTTGTCGCTAAGGCATTTCCGCCATTTAACAAACCGAGTGCTTTAGGTACTGAAAGTGGAGGAACGAGTCGCATAACAATTGATGTCGACATCGCCCAAAAACCACCAATCACCACACCTAAAATTGCACGGCCCAACATAAATAAGACAGCAGAATGAGCAAATGTAATGATAATGCCTGAAACAATCATGAGTAGGGTAAGCAACAGCATGATAGGGCGTCGGTCCCATATTTTAAAAACACGGCTAATTGATAGACTGGTAATAACAGCGAAAATGCCTGAAATGGCAATAGCTTGACCGACTTGGCCTTCACTCATATTTAAATCTGTAGAGATTGGCGTGAGTAAACTGACGGGCATGAACTCCGAAGCAATTAATACTGAACAGCAGAGTGACATTACAAATACGGCACCCCATGCGGGTGTATTGTTTTCCTGTAAGTTCTGCTCAATTTGACGAAAAGAAGACATAAAAGTTCCGATTTTAAAACCTTTGAATGTTCATGTAAGAAATGAATCAATTTGGCCAGAGAGCTTAACAGCAATAGTTTGAAAGGATTAGGCACAGAATTACGAATAGAATTATGAGTTTTATGCATGAATTGTATTTAAAAAGCATACAGACTCACTGCTAAAAACAGGCTATTTTTTTACACTTAAATTTGTTCTTATAGTCAAAGATAAACAAAGTCATTTTTAAATAAATATGAGTCGTAATACGAGGAATTCATTGTGAATATTCAACAAAAAGATGATACAAAACACGGCAGCTTTAGCTTACTTGATAGTGAAACCGTTGCAGGCGAAATGACTTATACATGGGCAGGCGAAAGCATGCTAATTATTGATGCTACAGATGTGAATGAAAATTATCGCGGACAAGGGGTAGGCCGCCAATTACTTGATGCTTTGGTGGCTTTTGTTCGTGAGAAAGACGTAAAAGTAATTCCGCTTTGCCCATATGCTAAATCGGTATTTGATAAAGATCCAAGTATTTGTGATGTACTTAGAAAGTAAGCAATAGATTAAAATCATTTAATAAAAATCGGGCCTTGTTGTCCGATTTTTTATGGATTTTGCTAGGTGGTAATCTATTGAGTTATTTTACAATTTGCAGATGATTTTAACTAAATTAGCTACAGAAATATTTTTACTTTATTTTCAATAACGTTGGCTCTGCTGCTAATTTATCTGCCAAATATTGAATTAATACACTTAATTTCGGCGGGACATGCCGTGTAGGAGGGTAGAGTAACCAAAGCCCTCCGCTGTAATAAGTCTTAAAATCCCAGTTGGGCAAAACCTGAACTAAGCTCCCTTGTTGTAGGGCATGACGGGCTACAAAATACGGTAAGCTCGCAACACCTAAATGCTGTAATGCTGCACTCAACCGTACACCTGTATGGTTTGCAGCATAACGCCCACGCACAGCAACACTTATCGATTTATTTGCTTGTTGAAATTTCCATTTTGAGTCACTGACTTGTTCACCCAAGTAAATACATTCATGCTGCTTTAAATCATGAGGATGACTCGGTGTGCCATGTTTTGCCAAATACTCAGGTGTGGCACAAACCAAGTGATCAATATCAATAAGTTTTCGACCCATCAGTCCACCCGGCGGTTGCTCTGTAATTCGAAGCGCTAAATCGACGCCATCATCAATGAGGTCTACATAACGATCTTCTAAAAGCATTTGAATATCAATTTTTGGGTAGCGTTCTAAAAATTCGGGTAAATGCGGATGAATCATAAAATGACCCACAGCTTTCGGAACGCTCATGCGAATGACACCTTGGGGTTCGACATGAAATTGGCCTGAACTTTCCATAACAGCTTGAGCCGCATTCACCATATCTAAACAGCGTTGATACACCTGTTGGCCACTTTCACTCAAACGAAGCTTTCTCGTGGTTCGATAGAGTAAGCGGGTACCTAAAGCACGTTCTAAACGGGCAATCGCACGACTAACAGCAGAAGGTGTTGTACCAAGTTGCCTTGCAGTTTCAGAAAAACTTTCCGACTCGACAACCTTAACGAAAGTCGCCATTTCATTTAATAAAACCAGACTTTGATTTGTGCTCATGAGGCAAAAGTTATTTGGATTTTAATTGGATTATCGCGCCTAAGAAATCGCAATACAATCTTTTTCATCTTAAGGGGTGTGTGAAAAAGTATGACACAAGCATTATATTTAAAAGGTGTACTAAGTGCTGAGATTGAAATTCTAGCATGTAACCCATGTGAAGATGGACGTTTTGCAGTGCGTTTATCAGCAACACCATTTCATCCTCAAGGTGGTGGACAGCCAAGTGATACGGGAAAAATTGCAGAGGCAGATGTTATTCATGTTGGGATTGAACAAGGGGAAATCATTCATTACTGTACGCAGCCTGTTGGGTTAGGAGCGGCATTAGCACAAGTGGATGAAAAGAAACGCCATTATCATAGTCGATTACATTCGGCTGGGCATCTTATTGCCCATGTAATGCATTTATTCGGCTGGCAAGCCACAAAGGCTCAGCACTGGCCTAATGATGCTAGGGTTCAGTTTATTCCTCTAGACACGGTTGAACAACTTGATGCTGAAATGCTTCAGAACAAATGTTCTCAATATATTCAAGCTAATGTTCCCGCCAATCTGCATCAATATGCTGAGGGTTTTCGTGAAATCAGCTTTGGCGAGTTTCCTGCATTTCCTTGTGGTGGAACTCATGTCGCAGCATTAGGGGATATTGGCTCTATAAATATTCAGTCTTATCAGTTTAAGAAAGGAAAACTAAGTGTTAGTTATAGCGTAGCTGAGGAGATTGAATAGATGTGGCAGTTGTATGGACATGAGTTTTTAACTTTAGCTCTTATTCATTTTTTGGCTGTTATTTTACCGGGACCAGATTTTGTAATTACGGTCCGACAAAGTGTGCGCTATGGCTACTTAGTTGGATGTCTGACTGCAATTGGTATTGGTGTTGGGATTTCAGTACATGTGTTTTATACCTTGGTTGGGATCGGTTTTTTAATCCAGCAAAGCGAATGGCTCATGTCACTTATCAGAACAGCGGGAGCAGCTTATTTGATTTATTTGGGATGGCAGTGTTTACGTAGTCAGCCGAATACAAATCTTGAGATTAATGGTCAAACAGACAGTGACACGCCAAGTTTATTTAAAGCTTTTACGATGGGTTTCTTAACTAATGCATTAAACCCGAAAGCCACCATCTTTTTTCTGGCAATTTTTACGACGATTGTAAGTACCCCCACACCGATGAAAGTTCAGGTTTTTTATGGAGTGTGGATGTGTATGGTTAATGCTATTTGGTTTATGGTGGTGAGTGTGCTGTTTGCACAGCCTATTGTACGTAAACGTTTTTTAGAGTTTGGGGTTTATTTTGAGCGAGTGATGGGAGTTTTATTAATTGGGATTGCATTGAGATTGATTTGGGAATTATTTCTCTAATTAGACTTGTTACGTTTCACATCATAGCCATTTATAAGTTTGGAATATACTTTACATATTCCAAACTTAGATTAAATTTAATTTAAAAAAATTAAGCAAATCCACCATTTACTCGAATGACTTGTGAATTTATCCAACGGCCATCTGGGCCAGCTAGCATGGCAACTACACTGGCAATTTCTTCAGGTGTTCCAATTCTTTCCAATGGGGCAAGTTTTGCAATCGTGGCCACTTGTTCATCAGTTTTTCCATTGTAAAAAAGCTCAGTACCTGTTGGACCAGGGGCAACTGCATTTACAGTAACATTTCGGCCGCGTAACTCATTTGCTAACACATGTACCAAGCTTTCTACACCTGCTTTGGATGCAATATAGGGGCCATATGCTGGAAAAGATTTAGCAATTACACTGGTTGAAAGCGTAATAATTCGGCCACCATCCGGCACTGTTTCGGCTGCATGTGCCAATATTAAAAATGCACCCCGTAAATTGGTATGAATTACTTTATCGAAATCAGGCAGGGCTTCAGGTGTAATTTTTGCCATAGGCATAATGCCCGCGCTATGGACCACGACATCTAATTGACCGTTAATGGCTTTTGTCTGCTGAAATAAACGGCTGACCTCATGTTCATTTGCAACATCCGCTTGAATAGCTGAGGCTTGACCACCTTGCTCAATAATTTGTTCTACAGTTGCTTGGGCATGCACCTTATTACCCGCATAGTTAACAATCACATAAAAACCATCTTGAGCTAAACGTTCTGCTATAGCACGGCCAATACCACGTGATGCACCAGTAACAAGAGCTGTCTTTTTTGAAATATTCATTTTTAGATTGCCTGTTTGAGTAAGTATGGCTTATTTTAATAATATAGAAATATGGGATAAATCTTCATAATTGGATAAGATAATTCCATATATATTAATAATAGATAGGGTTAAAAGCGAGCATTATGGATAAATTTGATACCTTGCAACTTTTTACCCGCATCGTAGAGCTGGGTAGTTTTAGCCAGGCAGCTGATCAGCTAAGTATCCCACGCGCTACAGCAAGTAATGCCATTAAAGAGTTAGAGAATAATTTACAGTGTCGTTTGCTAGAGCGTACGACTCGGCATGTCAGGCCATCACTCGATGGACAGGCATTTTATGAGCGCTGCACACAAATATTATCTGAACTGGATGATGCTGAATCGTCACTCCGTAATGTCGTTGCACAGCCACGAGGCTTATTACGTGTCGATTTATCAGGCGCACATGCAACTAAAATTGTTTTACCCAATATCGACCAATTTCACGAGTTGTATCCCGACATTGAACTCGTAATTAGTACGGGTGATCGTCTGGTTGATCTGATTCGGGAAGGGATAGACTGTGTGGTGAGAGCGGGGCGTTTGGATGATTCCACTTTAATTGCTAGACATTTGGTCGATATGCCACAAGTCATTTGTGCAAGTCCTGACTATTTAAATAAACATGGAACACCTTTGCAACCAGAAGAGTTGTTATCACATTATTGTGTTAATTTCTTCTCGACATCAGGTGGACGAAATTATCCATTTGAACTGATGGTGAATGGCAAAAAACAAGATTATTTTTTGAAAAGTTGGATCGCGGTAAATGATACTGAAAACTATGTATTATCTGCTTTACGTGGGGCAGGCTTAATTCAGGTACCTCGCTATCATGTGGCGAATGAATTAAAAGATGGGCAACTGATTGAGGTTTTATCTGAATGGGAAATCCCGAAGATGTCAGTTTCTGCTTTATATCCGCAGCACAGGCAGCTCTCGCCACGCGTACGAGTTTTTGTCGCATGGCTGAATGAGTTATATACAGGCTATTTTTCAAAATAACGATAGCGTATAACGTATAGATAGAATGCTCTCTAGCGCATATAAAATTTTGGTGAATATGTGATTGAATTACCCAATGCAAATGATTGGATTGTTAGAAATTCTGACCCGAATAGTCTTGAGCGAATTGAAGCCTTTTTTACCGATCATGCTTATGAGTCGCATCGCCACGATACTTTTGCAATTGGTCGAACATTAACAGGTGTTCAAAGCTTTCATTATCGTGGAGAGATGAAACATAGCCAGCCGGGTATGACGATGGTTTTACATCCTGATGAAAAACATGATGGAGAGTCAGGTAGTCGAGATGGTTTTAGATATCGGATGGTATATGTAGAACCTGCAACCCTACAGGAAATTATGAAGGGGAAACCTTTACCATTTTTTGAAAATGGCTTGAGTCAGGATCCCCGTTTATTTAAGGCAACTGATGTTTTATTACAGGGGATGGACCAGCATATTGATCCTTTAGAAAAACAAGATGCTTTATATGATCTGGCAACCACACTTTACGAAATTTCTGGTAATAATCAGCGCACCTCACATTCTTATGACTATGTCGCAGCGGAGCGCGCTAGAGAATTTATACATGCTTCTTTATATGAAAATATCTCTTTAGATGATATTGAAAAAAATGTGGGACGAGACCGCTGGAGTCTTTCAAGAGATTTTCGACTGCTGTTTGGTACAAGTCCACATCGATATATGACCATGCGTAGGCTGGAAGTTGTGAAGTCTTGTTTGATGTATGGAGAGTCCTTAACTCAAGCTTCATTGATTGCAGGATTTTTTGATCAAAGCCACATGACACGTCATTTTCTAAAAGCATTTGGATTGACTCCAGCCAGATGGCGGATGATCAATAAGCTCTCTTCTTAAACAAGTTATTTCAAAGCCAGCCTGTTTAGGCTGACATAGACTTTATTTTAAATTAGGTTCATGCCTTTCAAAAAATCATAAAGCATAAATATGCCAGAAACGATTAGCATCAATCCCATGGCTTGGTTTATACGATTAAACCAGATTTTATTTTTAATTTTTTTACCTAACACTGCACCTGCCCAAGAGTAAAGGCAGGGCGCGCCTGCGGCACCTATGGAAATGAGCAATGATACGAAGAAGATTTGAACGCCAATGATGTGTGCTGTGGGGTACATAATGGTTGTAACAGGCAAAATGACTAAAATCCCTTTTGGGTTTAAAGCTTGTATCCAAAAACCATTCCAGAACGAAAGCACCTGAACTTCAGTGGCTTCATCACTCATATCAATATCTGACTTTAGCATTTGATATGAAAGGTAAAATGTATAACACGCGCCAAACAAAGCAATATAGTGCAAGGCATTTTGTGGAATGATCGCGGCGCCGATATATCCAAAAATCATGAATAACATCAGCATTGCACAACCGACTCCCATAAAAAAATAAATTGTTCTTTTGAATTGTCCGGTAAGCCCAGCATTTAGCCCCATAAAATTTACTGGACCGGGGCTATACATCACACTCAAGGTATAAAAAAAGATTTCCATAACGTATCTACTGAAACAAAAACAACCCAGCATAGTGGCTCGTAAATTTAGGGTCTTGTACGTTTGTGATGGCTCCTGCACAAACGTACAAGACGAGAAAAATCTGAGTGAGTCATGATGAGCGAGTTAAAGTTATGATTCAGGAAAGAGGTTTATGTTTGACACAAAAATTGCGCTTATTGTCCGTAATGATCTTGCGACGTGGCAGAGATTAAATGTGGTGGCTTTTTTAGCAACGGGGATTGCCTCTGCTGTACCTGAAATGTTGGGTAAACCTTATATCGATGCGAATGGCTATGAGTATGGCAACATGTTAGGGCAGCCGATGTTGGTATTTGAGGGAGATTTATCAGGACTGCAAAAAGCGCATCGCAAAGCAATTGAGCAAGATTTAACGATAATTCCCTATGTACATGCCATGTTTTCTACAGGAAATGATGAGGATAATCGGGCGGTTTTTTTGGCTGACGATGCGAATCAATTAAATTTAGTCGGAGTGGCGTTAAGAGGACCTAAAAAGGCAGTTGATAAAGCAATAAAGGGACTTTCTTTACATCAATAAGATTTTTATTGAAAGAATGACAAAACCCACTTTTTGAGCAAAAGTGGGTTTTGTTTAAAAATGATGATTAAACTTTATCTTGAGTCTTGGTCTCAAAATCACTCGCATCATGGCGTTCATGCAACTGGGTTGCTAAATCACCAAAAGTACGATTGACCATACGACCGCGTTGAACCGCTGGGCGTGCTAAAATCGCATCTGCCCAACGTTGAACATTTTTATATTGATCGACCCCTAAAAACTCCGCGCCGTTATACACCCAGTTTTTAACAAGACCGCCATACCAAGGGAACGCCGCAATATCAGCGATGCTATATTCAGAACCTGCTAAATATTCATGCTTTGCTAGATGCTGATCTAACACATCAAGTAAACGTTTCGTTTCCAAAGCAAAGCGGTTAATTGCATATTCAACTTTAACAGGTGCATAAGCATAAAAATGTCCAAAACCGCCACCTAGGTAAGGCGCGCTGCCCATTTGCCAGAATAACCAATTAAGGCATTCAGTACGTGCAGCAATATCAGTCGGAATGAATGCTTTAAATTTTTCAGCCAAGTAAAGCAAAATTGAGCCAGATTCAAACACTCTTAATGGTGGGTTTTGGCTATGGTCAACTAATGCTGGAATTTTAGAGTTAGGATTAACTTCTACAAAGCCACTACCAAATTGCTGTCCTTCTCCGATTTTAATCAGCCAAGCATCATATTCAGCATCCTGATGTCCTAACGCTAAAAGCTCTTCTAGCAAAATAGTGACTTTTTGACCATTAGGCGTTGCTAAAGAATAGAGCTGGAGCGGATGTTTCCCTACTGGAAGTGTATGCTCGTAACGCGCACCTGAGGTAGGTTGGTTTAAATCGGTTTTCTCTCCAGTCCATTGCCAAACTTGTGGAGGAATATAGTTTGAATCACTCATTTTTTATCTCATGTTTGGTGTAAATAAAAGGATTTATTTATGTCGTAATGCAAGCCATTTTTGTACGCTCGGCCGTTGCCATTGCTGTAATGCATAGTTTTTTAAACGTTCTGGTACAGCATCACCATTTTGAATAAGACGTTGTAACATTAGGGCAAGTTCAGCATCCACAATGCTCCATGAACCAAAAAGAAATTTGGCATCAGATGCAAGAAGTTTTTCTGCAACAAAGAACAGTTTCTCCGCAGCTTTTTTGCCTTCTTCTGAAAGTGGAGTGGACTTCGGCTGAATAAAAATAACATCGGTTGGTCGTTCAGTTCTTAGTGCAACTAAGTCGGATCGGAGCCATGCCTGAATTTGTCTTGCTCTTGCACGTGCTTGAATATCTTTTGGATAAATAGATGTATCTGGATAAAGCTCTTCAAGATATTCCAAAATGGCAGAAGATTCTGATAAAGCAAAATCATTATGCTCAAGTACAGGCACTTTGGCAGTTAATGACTTTGCTACATAAGATTTTTCAAACTGGCCTTGCTGGCCTAAGTTGATGGTTGCTATTTCAAATGGAATTTGTTTTTCATATAACCCTACAAAAACTGTAAACGCGTAGGGACTTAGAAATTGTGAATCTGTGTACAGCTTAAAATGCTCGTTATTCATTGTTATTGTCCATGTCATAAAACAATCGGATCTAGTCTAAGTGAGCTAAGCCAAGATTGGGTAGCTTTTTTGTGGAAAAGCTTTATCGGTTTTTAAATTAAGCTTTAATGTGCTGAAAATGTTGGCGAACAATGCTCAGCCAAGCTTGAACTGCTGGTGAGGCAGGAAGATTCTTTTTCCAAGCCATGACTAAGTGCCATTGAATATTTGGTTTTTCGAGTGGTACTGCTGCAAATAAACTAGGGTCAAGCATATCGGTATAATATTGAGGAAGAAGTGCGATTCCCATACGTTGTAACACCATGTCTGCCAGAAGATGCCATTGGCTAGTACGACACGCAATGGTCGGATAGAAACCATGCTGCTTACATGCGTCGAGAATAATACTGTTTAAAGAGAAATTTTCAGGAAACATTAAAAATGATTGGTGTTGTAGCTCTTCTAGATTTATTTTTTTACGAGTTGCCCAAGTGGCATCCCGACGTAAGAGAACCATTAAAGGATAGTTACATAGCTCAATGCTATTGAAAATTTGCGTATCAAAAGGCTGCAATAAAACACCAACATCTAACTCGTTATTAAGTAAAGCTTGTTCAATACCGCGTGAACCCACTTCCATAAAAGCCAATTCAATATCAGGCCACTGTTGGTGATAATCAAACAAGGCAGTTGTTAGAAGCTGCGAACCTAAAGGCGGAACGCCAAGTTTTAAAGTCCCTGTTTTTAATTGTTGATAATTTTCTATCTCAAGAAAGATGTTCTGTTCTGCCTGAAGAAGCTCGACTGCATGTTGATAAATACGTTCTCCAATTTGGGTTAATTCAATTTGTCTTTTTCGGCCGTGATCGGGTTTGACCAAAAGTTGGACCTGAAGCTGTTCTTCAAGCTGTTGTATTATTTTACTAATGGTGGGCTGAGTCAGATATAACTCGTCAGCAGCACGGGTAAAGCTTTTAGTTTTTACCAGTGTAACGAAGCATTGTAATGATTTTAGAGAAAGCATAATAAAGAATAGATTATTCCATTTTTGAATAATTTTAACATGAATAATTCATATTTAGCAGCTTTAACCAAGATAGCATAATGGTGTAGTTAACCATTTAATTTCGCAAAATGAGTACTGAATCTGCTTCCGGAACACCCACACAACCTTCACTTTTAGTTTTAATTAAACAAATTTTGATTTTGGCTGGATTTTGGTGGGTAGGATATCTCTTACATCAAAAACTTGGCATACCTGTGTCGGCAGGCATTTTAGGGATGTTTTTATTGCTTTTATGCCTGTTCTTTAAAATTATCAAAATGGATCAGGTGGCAATGGGAGCAACCGTTGTTTTAGGTGAACTGTTGCTGTTTTTCGTGCCTGTTGTGGTTGCCGTAGTTCAGTATAAAACTTTGTTTATGACCGAAGGCTGGCAAATTGTTTTGAGCATTGCGGTTGGGACTATTTCAGTCATGCTCAGTACATGTCTGACCATTCACTATTACAATCGTTTGAAAGCTTATTTACAGGCTCGAAAACGTCTTCAACATAAGCATATCTAAAGGGCAAACCATATGAATATTTGGTCAATCCTTTGTCTGATCTGGACTTTGGTCGCCTATGTTGTGGCAAAGCGAATCTATCAGAAAAATCCAAAACTTTGGTTGTCGCCTGCGATTAGTGTGCCTGTACTCACCATTATTTTGATGACGATTTTTGGAATTTCATATCAAACTTATGCAGAAGATACGCAGTGGATTGTTAATTTATTAGGGCCTGCAACGGTTGCTTTCGCTGTACCGATTTATCGCTATCGGGAAACGATTCGTAAAAATCTCGGAGTTCTCTCGATTGCAATTATTGTGGGCATGAGTGTAGGCGTAATGTCTGCCTATGAAATGGCACAGTGGTTTCACTTTAGCCCTGAAGTCACCAACAGTTTGATGGCCCGTTCTATTTCAACACCATTTGCCATGATTTTAGCGGAAGATATTCACGGTTCGGCAGCATTGGTTTCACTATTTACCGTTATTACGGGTTTGGTCGGTATGATTTGCGGCGATGCGATTTTAGCGATTACTAAAATCCGTTCTAATGTAGCCAATGGGGCAGCTTTTGGTAATGCAGCCCATGGTTTTGGTACAGTCAGAGCACAGCAGCGTAATAGCGAAGAAGGTGTAATTGCTAGTTTGACTATGGTTATTGCCGGTATTTTAATGGTACTCATTGGGCCATTTGCGATTCATCTATGGTTGCTTTTGTAGGCTTTGTCTAAGTCGGCTTGGCATGTTGTTGAATAATCTTTGATAGTTTTTTAATGGCTTGTCTCATCAGCTCAGGTTCAAAATCGCCTAAGCCAACAATTAACCCCGGACGTTGTTGTTCTTTTGAAAATGTCGGTGAAATTGCTTTAATGGCAATGCCTGCATCGACTGCCGAGCTTGCAACGTCAATATCATTAATATACTGAGCAAGCCATAACACCATATGCATGCCTTGATCGCCTAGCTGTAACCAAGCCAGCTCTTGGGGTATATATTTTTCAATCAAGCCAATAATGTATTCTCGAACTTCTGCATAGACATTCCGAGTCCGTCGAATATGCCGCTCTAAATAGCCTTCTTGAATAAAAGCAGCTAAAACATGCTGATCGGCAGCAGGCGGGTGCCGATCAATTAAGACTCTAAGCCCACAAAAAGGAGCTACCAATTCTTTAGGCAACACTGCATAGCCAAGTCTAAGGGATGGAAATAACACTTTGCTGAAAGTACCCAAATAAATCACTTGGTCGGGTGCCATGCCTTGTAAAGATGGGAAAGGCTGGCCGTTATAACGAAGTTCGCTGTCATAGTCATCTTCAATGATCCATGCATTTTGCTGTTTTGCCCAAGCTAATAAAGCAGTACGTCTTGCTAGGCTCATTGGCATACCAAGTGGGTATTGATGAGATGGCGTCACAAAAGCAGCACGTGCATGTTTTGCAAGCTTAATGCCAGTTTCAACCTGAATGCCTTCTTCATCAACAGGAACACGTACCATACGAATGTTTTGTACAGCATGCTCAAAAATAGCCGTTGTACCCCGATAAGCTGGATCTTCAACCCAAACTTCATCTTTTGCTTCAAATAAAATCTGACTGCAAATATAAAGTGACTGTTGAATGCCAGGAGTAATCACAATTTGGTCAGGTTCGCAGTGAACAGAGCGTGATCGGCGTACATAGTCTGCTATAGCAATTCTGAGTGATAGCACGCCTTGAGGTTCACCATAACCTGAAGGAACACCTGCTCCCCGAGATCTAAATTTATTACCAAATTTACGCCAGATATCACTTGGTTGAGTACGACCGACAGGGACAGATACCGCAAAAGGAACATGAGGAAGTGGCTTAAATTCATCAAGCACTTGGGCATAAGAACTTGCCGATTTGGTCAAAGATATCGAGTTAGGTTTATTTTCTTTTGATGAATGTTGTATTGCAGATGTTTTAACCAAAGCATGAGACACGTAAGTGCCATTTCGTGGTTGAGAGTCAAATACACCTTCAGCTAAAAGCTGATCATAAGCTTCAATAATGGTTCCGCGAGCGACACCTAAGGTTAAAGCCAGTTCACGGGAAGAAGGCAACGGATCGCCAGGCTGTAAATCACCACTTTGTACAGCTTCACGTAAAGCTTGGGTCAGCTGAGCACTAATCTTTCCATGGCTTTTATCAATCTTTGCAATCCACGGAAGTTCAATAACTTTTGCCATTCTTGCCATAATTCTGGTCTACTTAAAAAAATACAAAGTGGTTCTTTTTAATAAACCACATAAACCAGAAAATTTACAACACAAAATATAAATAACCCTGATATTTACAGTGAGGTTTTTAGCTATGTATATCCCCGATGATTTTGCAGAAAACCGTTTGGATGTGTTGCATTCTCTTATTACAGAATCTCCATTTGGGGTACTTTTTACTCATGGAAGTAATGGCTTAGATGCAAATCATCTTCCATTTGAGTTGCAGGCAAATGAAGGGGTGTTCGGTGTGTTACATGCACATGTATCTAGAATGAACCGTGTTTGGCAGGACATTAAAAATGGAGATGAGGTGCTGGTCGTGTTTCAAGCAGGCGATGCTTATATTTCACCAAATTGGTACCCATCCAAACATGAACAGCACAGACAAGTGCCGACATGGAACTATAGGGTTGCGCATGCTTATGGCAAAGTGACCATTCGAGATGATGAACGTTACGTCCGCGGTGTAGTGGCTCGTTTAACCCGTACCCATGAAGCATCTCAACCTGAACCATGGAAAATGTCAGATGCACCGAAAGACTATCTTGAACCGATGTTAAAGGCGATTGTAGGAATAGAAATTGAAATTACTAAGCTGCAAGGAAAATCAAAACTTGGGCAAAACAAAGAACGCCGAGACATTCTAGGTGCGGCAGATGGCCTATCAAAATCTGGTCATCAAACCATAGCCGATGCCATGTACAGTGTGGCTGAGTTAAATAAATAATTTTGAAAATATAAAAGCTTAATATCAATTGAGGAGATAAAGATGTCTTTGACTATACCTGTTGAGTTAGTGGGTGAACACGTTATTTTAAAGCCGCTAGATGTGAATCAGGCTGAATCACTGGTAGAGGCCGTTTGTGATGGGGAACTCTATAATCTTTGGTATACCCGTGTGCCAAGACCTGAACAGATGACTGCTGAAATTGAAAGACGTCTTGATTTGCAAAAATCTGGCTCTATGTTGCCATTTTATATTGAAGACCGAAAAACGGGGCGAGCGCTGGGCATGACAACTTTAATGCATATTGAAGAAGCTCATCGCCGTGTAGAAATTGGCTCAACATGGTATCGAAAGTCTGCACAACGTACGCCTGTAAATACTGAATGTAAAAAGCTATTGTTGGCTCATGCATTTGAGACTTTAAACTGTATTGCTGTTGAGTTACGCACATCTTCTTTAAATGTTCAAAGTCAAGCCGCGATTGTACGCTTGGGTGCAAAGCTAGACGGTGTGCTAAGAAGCCATCAAATTGTGAAAGATGATATTTTGAGGGACACTCACGTTTACAGCATTTTAAAACATGAGTGGCCTGCGGTTCGCCAAAATCTGGAATGGATGTTGAATAAACCGCGCTAAAAGGAATTTTAAGCAAGCTGTTTTTCTCTTTTTTGGCTTAGCCAGAAGAGAGAAGCTGCGGCAATCACCAGCCATGGTATTAAAGCCATATTCATTGCTTCCCAGCCAAATAAATCCAGTAAAGCACCTGCACTAAACGAACAAATTAAGCCCACAACAAAAACAGTCATGTCGTTAATGGCTTGAGCCTTGGCTTTTTCAGCCGCTGTATACGTTCCGGTAAGCAAAGACGTGCTACCAATAAATAAAAAGTTCCATCCCACACCTAATAAAATGAGTGAAATTGCAAAAGATGCGAACTGAATACCTGAGAGAGCAAATCCGATATAACAGGCAAATAATAAAAGACCTGCAAACATGATTTTAATCACCCCAAAACGTGCAATTAAATTTCCAGTAAAGAATGAAGGTAGAAACATACCAAGCACATGTAGCTGAATGACGGTGGTAATTGATCCAAGTTCATGGTGTGAATGTCGCATAGCAATTGGTGTGGCAGTCATACCTAAAATCATGATGCCGTAGCCTGTTACTGCGCCAAATAACGCAACCAAATAGGTCGGTTGAAAGACAATCTGTTGCCATGGGCGACCAGCCGTAAAGTCAGACTTTTGCTCAACTGTATCGGCAATATGTAGGCTAGATAAAATTCCCATTGCCACAAGCGAGATAATACTAATAATTAAAAATGAACCGATATATTCTAAATGTTGGAATAAGGGACCACCAAAACGCGCTAAAGTCGGACCAATCAGTGCTGCAACAATTCCACCTGCCATCACCCAAGAAATAGCACGTGAGCGAAACGCGTCAGTTGCCACTTCACTGGCAGCAAAACGGTAAAACTGAGCAAACGACTGATAGGCCCCGACACATAGCGTACCCAAAGCCAGAAGCATGAGTGAACTATAAAAAATACCGATTGATGCAATAATGCCGCCGAGTACACCTAAGAAAGCGCCGAATAGAAAACCATTACGTCGTCCTACACGTGCCATGAGCATTGATGCAGGGAACATCATTAAGGCTGTACCCAAAAACATAGATGCGATGGGTAGCGTTGCAAGTGTTGGTATGTTTGCAATATTAGCGCCAGCCAAGCCGCCAATGGTCATGACCATGACGGAAACGGTTTGGAAAAGTGATTGAGAACTCGCCAGAATTAATACTTGGCGGTGCATGGTATTTTGAAGCATAACGAGCCTTTAATTATATTCAGCAATAGCTGAGGCTAGGTGTCCGGTTTTTACATAAATAGAAGCGCCAGACAAACCCGCTTGAAAATGGGCATGTGTTTTCGGAGGTAGGCGTATCCATGTTCCAGCGTCATAAACCATTTCTTTATCGGCCATCTGACCTTGGGTAATCAAAATTTCGATTCCACCCTCAGCATCTTCCATAAAAAGTTGCTGCGGCTTGAGTTTTTCTAAATAGGTGTGCTCATAACTTGCATCAACCAATGTGCAAATTAAACGCGAATCTATTTCTTGCCATTGTGTTGGATCGTTGGTATTGATCCGTAAGGTTTGCGTTTCTGACGTAGGAATTTGCATAAGTTTGACAAAAATCAATGCACCTTCTTCGCTCGACGGTTGATGTACCGACTGATGTGGACTCCGTAAATACCATCCAGCGGGGTAGTGCTGATTTTGATTTTCAGTAAATACACCTGAAAGTACGAGGATTTCTTCACCATGATGATGTCGATGTTCAGGAAAGATTGTATGCGGTGTGTATTTCACCAAACTGGTCGCACGAGCTATTTCATCGCCAATACGATCAAGCATGACGCGATCAACTTCCCCACGGGGAGATTTCACCCAGTGATAGTCTTCAGGTTTGACAATCACAGCCTGTGAAAAATCGGCATGGATCAACATGAATACTTTCCTCGTAAACTAAATTCTCTTTATTCAATAACAAAATAAATAGAATGAATTAGCAAGTAAAATTAATGCTCTAAGGTCTTTTAATCAACTTGAACTTATACTGAACAGGTCAGGGTGGTTGGTAATTTAGTGACCAGCCATCACACCACCATCTACAGGAAGAATAGTTCCTGTAATCCATGAGGCATTGGATGATGCAAGGAATAAAATCGCTTCAGCAATGTCAGCAGGTTGACCGTTGCGGCCTAATGGATGGAATGAGTTAAAAGTTGGTAAGGCTTCTTTAACCTGATCTTCACTCATAAACGTGTTGTAAACCGGTGTTTCCACTACACCCGGTGCAACGGTATTAATGCGGATATTTGATTCGGCCAATTCAATGGCTAAGTTATGAGTGAGTGCATGTACTCCTGCATTTGCTGCTGAGTAAGCAGAAGAAGGGGTTGCTTTTACAGCTTGCAATGCCCAAAGCGAACCTGTTTGTACAATTGCGCCGCCTCCACGTTGTTGCATGGCTTTAGCAGCAGCTTGCGCCATAAAAAACTTGCCTTTCAAAATGGTATCTAAAAACCAGTCGTATTCTATTTCAGTAATATCAAGGAAAGATTTTGGGTTAAATACACCTGCATTATTGATAAGAATATCAACACCGCCAAATGCTTCAGATGCTACTTTTACTAAGTTTTTTGCAGTTTCGGGTTCGGCTATATCACCAGCAAAGTAGCGAACTTTTGCACCTGTTGGATCTATTTCATGGGCAGCTTTTTGCAATTTATTTTCATCGCGACCACCAATCACAACATTGGCGCCTTCTTGAACCAAGCGAATTGCGACTTCTTTACCAATACCAGAACCGCCACCCGTAACGATAGCAACTTTTAAAGAAAATCTACTCATGTGTATATCCTTAAGATTAAATAAAATAAATTGATTGACTCGTGAATCTGAGGTATTTCAATCAATATAGGTTTATTTTAGAAATAGTATTTTTTAATCACAAATGAGATAATCTGCTTCTTCAATAAAGAAAATCTTTAGTGTTATGAATTCACCAGTTTATTTGAATGCACTTCGTGCTTTTGAGGCAAGTGCCCGACATAAAAGTTTTTCTGCTGCGGCAAAAGAGTTGAATGTGACACCTGCTGCGGTGGGGCAATTGGTACGTACACTTGAAGATTGGTTAGGTTTTCCGTTGTTTCATCGGCAAACTAACGGTAAAAATCGACTGGTCGCTACTGAACTGGCTGAATCGGTTTTACCGGATATTCGGGCGGGTTTTGATAAGCTCACTTTGGCTTTAGAAAAATTAAAACAAGATTCTCTATCAGGTGTTCTTAATATTGCAGTGAGTCCAGCATTTGCTGAAAAATGGCTGTTACCAAGAATTGACCATTTTCAAAAACAATATCCAGATATTGATATTCGTTTAGACATTAACTTAAAAACCGTAGATTTTTTAGAGCAGAAAGTCGATGTGGGTGTCAGATATGGTCAAGGACACTGGCAAGGGCTAGAAGCTATTAAACTTATGGATGAAGAGGTTTATCCTGTATGTTCACCCGCATTTTTAAATGAACATTCATCGCTCTTAACCCCAAATGATCTGAAAAATATCACTTTAATTCATGATCTTTCTATGGAAAAACATCAACAATTTCCAGGGTGGCAATCTTGGCTAAAAAGTGTCGGGTTAGAAGATATTAATATTAGCCGTGGTATGCAAATCAACAGTTCATCTGCAGTTTTACAGGCTGCAATGGAAGGACATGGTGTTGCATTAGCGCGTAGTGTTATGGTGCAAAAAGATATACAAACCGGGCGTTTGATACGTTTATTTCCTCAAATTCACTTCTCATCGCCCTTTTCTTATTATTTAGTGTACCGACCACAATACGCAAATTTACCCAAAGTCAAAATCTGTCTAGATTGGTTTTTTGAAGAAATTCGTCGAATATAAAATTAATCGTTAACTTGAAGTTAATGACTGTTCATCTAGGTTGATTGATCGAAATCCCATAAAGCGTTTTTATAGATTCAGAACAAAACTGCGATCTATAGGTAAACACATGGAAGGCTCAGTTCAGAATAAAGAACGGTTATGGACAAAGCGGCGTCATGCCAAACAACTAAAACTAGAGATGGCAAACCAATATACCGATGGTGTGGTGATTCCAACTCAAGACATTATTAAAGTTTTAGAAACCCTGATTACACCGGGCGACAAAGTTGTACTCGAAGGGAATAACCAAAAGCAGGCAGATTTTTTATCACGCTCTTTGGCTCAAACCAACCCTGATATTTTGCATGATTTACATATGATCATGCCGAGCGTGGGACGTTCGGAACATCTTGATCTATTTGAAAAAGGTATTGCACGTAAACTCGATTTTTCTTTTGCTGGCCCACAGAGTTTACGTATTAGCCAGCTCATTGAAGATGGATTATTAGAGATTGGTGCAATTCATACCTATATTGAGTTGTATTCACGTTTGGTGGTTGACCTTATTCCAAATGTAGTGCTTTCGGCAGGTTTTATGGCAGACCGCCAAGGCAATATCTATACAGGGCCAAGTACCGAAGATTCTCCTGCACTTATTGAACCTGCGGCTTTTAGCGACGGTATTGTGATTGTACAGGTGAATGAACTGGTCGATGACGTCTCAGAGTTACCACGTGTCGATATTCCTGCTTCTTGGGTGGATTATGTGGTTGTGGCAGATCAGCCATTTTATATCGAACCGTTATTCACTCGTGACCCGAAACATATCAAGCCAGTGCATGTGCTTATGGCGATGATGGCAATTCGCGGAATTTATGAAAAGCATAATGTGCAATCGTTAAACCATGGTATTGGTTTTAACACCGCAGCAATTGAACTGATTTTACCAACCTATGGTGAGTCTTTGGGTTTAAAAGGAAAAATTTGCCGAAACTGGACATTGAATCCACATCCAACCCTAATTCCAGCGATTGAAACAGGATGGGTTGAAAGCGTGCATTGCTTTGGTACCGAACTCGGTATGGAAAAATATGTTGCAGCTCGTCCCGACGTGTTCTTTACAGGTCGTGATGGCGCTTTACGTTCCAACCGCATGATGTGTCAGCTCGCAGGTCAGTATGCTGTTGATTTGTTTATTGGCGCAACTTTGCAAGTCGATGGCATGGGCCATTCTTCGACTGTTACCAAAGGCCGTTTAGCTGGTTTCGGCGGTGCACCAAACATGGGGCATGATCCACGTGGCCGTCGTCACGATACACCAGCATGGTTAGATATGCGTTTGGAAGGCGCTAATGAAACTGAAACCTATTTGGCACGTGGTAAAAAACTAGTGGTGCAAATGGTGGAAACCTTTCAAGAGGGTGGCAAGCCGACTTTTGTGGATCGTCTCGATGCAATTGATGTTGCTAAAACAGCAGGCCTACCTTTAGCACCGATCATGATTTATGGCGATGATGTAACCCATTTACTGACCGAAGAAGGCATTGCTTATCTATATAAAGCAAGCAGCCAAGAAGAGCGCCAAGCCATGATTGCTGCAGTGGCAGGCGTGACCAGTATCGGTTTAAGTCAAGACCCTAAAACGACAGCGCGCTTAAGACGCGAGGGTTTGGTGGTTTTCCCTGAGGATTTAGGTATTCGCCGTACCGATGCCACCCGTGAGCTTTTAGCTGCAAAAAATATTGCCGACTTGGTGACATGGTCAGATGGCTTATATCAACCCCCTGCAAAATTCAGGAGTTGGTAATGATGGCACAAGTTCAATATCAAACGCTCAGCAATAGTCAGCTTTTGGCAAGTTTAGCGGTCGGGGCTTTGATTGATGAAGTTAATCTGACTCCTAAGCCAGCCTTAGTCGACCGTCGTGGTAGTGGTGCACACAATGACCTGAGTTTGGAATTAATGGAGCGCTCTGCGAAAAGTTTAGGGCCCATGTTTGAGGAAATGGCTCAAGCAGCCATGCACCATGGTGAAGTTTGTTTAGCCTTGCGCGAAGACATTGGTGAAATTGGTCGCCAAGGTGAAAACACCATGATGTCGGCAACAGATGGTGTTAACACACACCGCGGTGCAATCTGGGCCTTGGGTTTAATGGTGACGGCGGCGGCATTGGCACGTACCAATCAACAATATTTATCGGCTGTTGAGCTCTGCCAGTTAGCAGGTCAGATTGCTCAGCTTGAAGATTGCTTTATTCCAAAGCAAGCTTTAAGTCATGGTCAGCAGGTACAGAAAAAATTAGGCGTCGTAGGTGCAAAAGAACAAGCTCAGCAAGGTTTTCCAACGATTGTGAACTTTGGTTTAAAGCAGCTTTATCAAAGCCGTAGTAAACCCATGAAAGAAGAGTTCGCTCGTTTAGATGCCTTACTTGCGATGATGACTGATTTGACCGATACCTGTGTGCTTTATCGCTCGGGAACATCGGGTTTAAAGCGTATGCAACAAGGTGCTCAACAGGTACTGGATTTGGGCGGTAGTTCAAGCTTAGAAGGTCGCCGCGCTTTGCATCTTTTAGAGATTGATCTACTTCGGATGAAAGCCTCTGCTGGTGGTGCCGCAGATTTGTTGGCAGCAACATTGTTTATAGATTGTGCTCAGCAGTCATCTTTAAAAAATAAAGAGGGATTTTAATGATGGAAACACTTCATTTTGAATTTGTGGCGACAGAGCCACCGGTAAAAAAAGCATTGGTAGGATGTGTTGGCTCGGGCGATTTAGAAATTTTGATGGAACCTGGTGAAAAGGGAAAAGCCTCTATTCATGTCGTCACCTCTGTAGATGGCAGTGCAGCACGTTGGCACAATCTTTTTGAACGAATTTTTACTGCGCAAATACCACCTGCCGTCAATATTGATATTCATGACTTTGGTGCAACCCCCGGTGTTGTTCGCTTACGTCTGGAACAAGCATTAGAGGAGATTGCTCATGACTGATATCGAGAGCTTGTTAAATAAACAAGATTTTATTGAGCTGAGTGCAAGAGAACGTGCTAAAGCGCTATTAGATGAAGGGACTTTTCGAGAGTTACTCGACCCATTTGCACGTGTTATGTCGCCTTGGCTCGTTAAACAGAATATTGTGCCGCAAGCCGATGATGGTGTAGTGATCGCAAAAGGATCTATTCAAGAACGCCCAGTGGTTTTAATTTCAATTGAAGGCTTATTTCAAGGTGGAAGTTTAGGCGAGGTAGGCGGTGCCAAAATTGCGGGTGCCTTAGAACTTGCGGCTGAAGATAATCTAAAAGGTATTCCAACAGCTGCAATTTTACTACTAGAAACGGGCGGTGTTCGCTTACAAGAAGCAAATCTGGGCTTGGCAGCAATTGCTGAAATTCAGGCTGCAATAGTGAACTTACGTCAGTATCAACCCGTGATTGCCGTAGTTGCTGGCAGTGTAGGGTGCTTCGGCGGTATGTCAATTGCAGCTGGACTATGTAGCTATATTGTAATGACACAAGATGGACGTTTAGGACTAAATGGCCCACAGGTGATCGAACAAGAAGCTGGTGTACAAGAATATAACGCCAAAGATCGTCCATTTATATGGAGTATTACGGGTGGTAATCAGCGTTTCGCTAGTGGTTTGGCAGATGCTTATGTAGACGATGATCGCCAGAAAATTCGTCAGCAAGTCATCGATTATTTAACTCAAGGCGTGCCTCAGCAGCATCGTAGTTCAAATTACTCATTTTATTTAGAAAAGCTACAACGAGTTGATACTGCTGAGCAGATTACCCCAGCACAAGTTCAAGCTTTGTATCAAGGAGAGCAAGCATGAATATCGCCGTTGATACATTAAAAGCATCTACTCGTGGTGCACATTGGTTTAAAGCACTCACGCAAGGCTTTAAGGCAGTTGAAGGTTTTCCAGCTTCGGTTTGGGTAGCTGATGGTCAGATTGACCAGCAAGAGGTACGTGTGATTGCCGTTGTCCAAGACAGCAATAATCTGTTCCCTCGGGCAAAACAAGGTGAAGTTGGACTCTTGGAAGGCTGGAGTTTAGCAAAAGCGGTTGATGAAGTGATTCAGGCCGATGTTCATTCGGAAACTAAACGCGCTATTTTATGTTTGGTTGACGTACCTAGTCAGGCCTATGGACGCCGTGAAGAATTGTTAGGCATCCATCAAGCTTTAGCTGGTGCAGTAGACAGCTATGCAAGAGCTAGATTGGCAGGCCATCCTATTGTGAGTTTATTGGTTGGTAAGTCAATGTCGGGTGCTTTTTTAGCTCATGGTTACCAAGCCAATCGTATTATTGCCTTAAAAGATTCAGGTGTTATGGTGCATGCAATGGGCAAGGAATCTGCCGCACGCGTTACCTTACGCTCGGTTGATGAACTAGAACAATTGGCCTCAAGCATTCCTCCAATGGCTTATGACATTGAAAGTTATGCAACGCTTGGTTTGTTATCTGAACTGTTATCTGTTGAAAACCCTGAACAACCGACAACCGATGATCTTTTGTTAGCGAAGCAGACAATTGCTCAAGCATTTAAAGAAATTAATGCTGATCAATCGAGAGGATTGGAACAAAGACTTCACGGCCAAAACCGTCAGATGTCTAAAAAAGTCCGTGAATTATTGCGCGAGCAATGGTCATGAAACTTAAGCTCGAAGCCCATGATTTACTGTGGGGCATGACCGTCGATTGCTTGGCTGATGATGCTCCACTTTGGGTGAAAGAGGTATTGCAACGAGGTGATCCTGTCGTAGTTCGACGGGCAATTACTCCTGTAGATCAGGTGGCTGTGGGTGTAAGAGGGCAATTTCGTCATCAACGATATGCAGCTCAAATGCCAAGATCAGCAATCAGCAAACAGCTTAAGCCAGAAGCGCTGCCTCACGTTAATACACAGCAGTTTGAACATTTGGCAGAACGTTTACAGACCATTTCCAGCATTATGAAAAACTTTTCAGGATGTTGGGGATATACAGGAAGTTTTGGGTTTGAACTGGCAACGGGCATTAAAACAGTAACCGAGCAAAGTGACATAGATTTATTGATTCGAACTGAACAACCTTTTGCTAAAAAGCAGGCAATTGAACTACTCGAAAATTTTCAGCAAGCAGGACTCAATGTGGATATACAGCTTCAACTTCCACAAGGTGGTTTGGCGTTAAAAGAATGGGCTGGGAACAGTGGAAAAGTTCTATTAAAACGTTCCGATGGTGCTGTCTTAGTAGAAAACCCATGGAATTAGGGAATAGATATCATGGCTTCAATTTGGGTATATCCGGGACAAGGTGTGCAACGATGCAATATGTTGCACGACCTACCACAAACCGCTCTAGTTAAAGAATATCTTGAGCGTGCTTCGGATGCACTTAAAGAAGATGCCTTAATGCTGGATAGTCCAGCTGCATTGCAATCGACACGTGCAGTACAGCTTTGTTTACTGATTTCAGGTGTGGTGAGTTCAGCTTTATTAACCGCGGAAAACTTAACACCTGATTATGTAGCGGGTTTATCAATTGGTGCATGGTCGGCTGCGGTTGTCGGAGGGGTTTTAGCCTTTGAGGATGCCGTTCGCTTGGTTGCCTATCGAGGTGAACTCATGCAAACGGCATATCCAACTGGTTATGGCATGACAGCTTTAATAGGTGCAGACCGTGCAGCTGTCGAAGCATGGGTTAAACAAATTTATGAAATAACGCCAGAGGTTTTTGTCGCAAATATTAATGCACATAATCAAATTGTTATTTCAGGAAGTTTTGAAGCCATGAACCAAGTTGCTGTTTTGGCAAAGCAGCAGGGAGTGGTAGCAAAAAAATTAGATGTATCGGTGCCATCGCACTGTGAATTATTAAGTCAGCAAGCAAAGCAACTTGCAGCATCTATGGAGGGAGTTACTTTAAAGCAGCCTAAAATACGTTATTTAAGTGGTACAACGGCTCGTACACTTGGCAAGCCAGAACAGATTGGTGAAGACTTGGCCTTCAATATGAGTCGAACTGTAGATTGGGAAAGTACCATCCAAGCTGCATGGGAGCGAGGTGTGAGGTTGCAGATTGAAGCTTTACCGGGAACGGTACTTACTACACTTGCACGTCGAACATTTAAAGATGGAACTGTATTGTCATTTCAAGGAACACGTTTAGACAGCATTCAGTTGGCAATGCAAAACGGAAATTATGCTTCTTTGTAATTGCAATACAAATTAAAAATTGAGTAATAACTCAAGGATATGAGGGATTTACAATGATTATTTATGGAACGGCAATATTAGCGATTTGTCATTTATTAGGCGATTATTTTGGTAATACGCTAGGAATGTTATTGGGCGTAAAAGCAAATGTTGGTGGCGTAGCTATTTCAATGATTCTATTGATTTTGACTAAAGAATTGCTTGCGCGAAAAGGTTACTTACCACAAGTTACCCAATTTGGAGTTTTGTATTGGTCAGGTATGTATATTCCGATCGTGGTTGCGATGTCAGCGGGTCAAAATGTGGTTGCAGCTTTATCGGGTGGCATGTTAGGCCTAATCGTTTCTATTGCTTCATTGATTGGTACTGTTCTAGTCATTCGCTATTTAAATAGAATTAGTGGCGATTATGAAACATATGAATGGACGATAGAAACAAAGCAAAAAGTAGCTTAAGCATTCATAAACTATAAAAAAGTCAATCAAAAAGGATTTAAATGATGGACGCTATAATTGCTGTTTTATCTAAAAATGCATTCGTCACTGCACTCGCAGTAACTGGTTTAATGATGTTCGTTTCTCATTTATTGTCAAAATATTTGACGAAAGGAAAACTACAAAGCTCTGCAATTGCGATCACCCTAGGTTTGGTCGTTGCATATTTTGCAGGAGTTTATACGCAAGGAACTAAGGGCATTTCTGATATCGCTATTTTTTCTGGTTTTGCGATGTTGGGTGGCGCAATGATTCGAGATTTAGCTATTGCTTCAACTGCGTTTGAAGTTGATGTGAAAGAGGTGAAGAAAGCCGGTAAAATTGGTCTAATTGCCTTAATTCTTGGTTGCGTTGTGCCTTTTGCAATTGGGGTTATGGTCGCATGGGTCATGGGTTATCGAGATCCAATATCTATGACAACGATCGGTGCCGGTGCCATGACTTATATTGTTGGTCCGATTACAGGAACTGCAATTGGCGCGAGCTCTGATGTGATCGCACTTTCTATTGCAATTGGATTAATCAAGTCAGTCTTTTTTATGGTCGGTACGCCATTACTTGCAAAATTCATGTACCTAAAAAGTCCACGTTCAGCCATGGTATTTGGCGGCTTAGCAGGAACAACGAGCGGTACGGCTGCTGGGCTAGCTGGCACTGATGTACGATTGGTACCTTATGGCGCTTTGGTTGCAACCTTTTATACAGGTCTCGGCTGCTTACTTGGACCATCTGTCTTTTTCTTAACGGTTAATGCGATTTTTGGATAAGTCTTTGTAAAGTGTCTAACGGCAACTTATTAATTTGTAATAGGTTGCCGATATTTATCTTTTAAAATTGGATGCAAACATACGACATTCAGCAATCAGAGCAAGTAAATTAGGATCTCGTTCCTTACTTTTTAAAAAGACCAAACCAATTTCTTGTTGCATATGATATTGCTGTTTCAGTGGAATGAGTTTTACCGAACTTTCATAAACCGCAGAAATACGACCGGGTAATAGTGCAAAGCCTACGCCTGAGCTGACCATACTAATGAGAGTAAAAATATCATTTACTTGCAAAGCAACTTTAGGTGAAAAACCCGCCTTTTTAAAAATGATGTCGCTATCGTGATGGGTCGCAAATCCTTTGGTTAAAGTGAGAAACGTCTCTTCTTTTAAAATGCTTAAATCAATATCTTTAAACTCGGCATATTTTGAATCTTTATTGACGGCCAAAAAAATGTCGTCTGAAAACATTGGTAAAATTTCAAAGTCATCGTCTTGAGTGGTTTCATTTAAAGCCACGATAATGGCATCAAGTTCCGTTGCTTTCAGCTTTTTCACCAAATCCTGATTTGAACTGAGTAATAGTTGAATATCAAGCTCACTACGTCTGAGCTTAAGACCGCTAATCACATTTGGAATTGTGTTTACAGTCAAAGAATAAAGAGAACCTAAATGTAAAACCTTAGCTGCAAAGCCAGCAGCTTCTCTGGTTTTATTTACAGTGATAAAAATGTCTTGGACGATTTTTTGTGCGCGTTCTTCAAATACATAAGCACTTTTTAAAGGAATGAGGTTACGGCCTTCATTTTTAAAAAGAGGACAACGTAAAGCGCTTTCTAAAGAGTGTAGGGCTTTATGAACACTGACATTACTCAACTGCATTTCTGTGGCTGTTTTAGACAAATTTCCACAGCGCATGAAAGCCAAAAAAATCTGTATTTTTTTAAGGGTGAGTTCTTCATCAATTTCCATATTAATTCCTTGAACCTGTTTCCCTTAAAACTATAGATTTGAGCTATAAAGTTACCACAAAATAAAGACTATAAAATTGTGCTTAGGTCGAAGCATCTCTTTTAAGAATTTGCTTTGACCCTTTGTTGAATGGTTTTAATCACTTGATCTAATGCACTTTGAATTTTAGTGTTCCATTCAAAAGAACAATTGATTCTCAAATAATGCTGTTGTGCAGGTAAAACACTAAACAGAGGGCTTGGTGCAACGCCAATATCTTGCTGAATCAACTCTTCATAAACTTGCATACTGTCTAGGGTACTGGGAAGTTTGACCCATAGAAAATAGCCACTTGGGTAGTAATACACTTCACAAGAGCTAGGTAAATGTTGTTTCAAATAATGGTAAAACTGCTTTTTATAACGCTCAAGTGAAAGCCTAAGTGTACGCAAGTGCTTTTCATAATGATGATGAGACAAAAACTCGACTAATGCATTTTGTATGAGTGCATTGACTGAAATGGTACTCATGAGCTGTAAGTGTTGAATATGGTCTGAAAATTTACCCGCATAGACCCACCCGACCCGAAAACCAGCACCTAACGTTTTAGAAAAAGAAGAGCAGTGAAGCACCAGATTTTGTTGGTCAAAATACTTCATTGAAAGTGGTTTTTGGCCGCCATAAAAAAGCTCTTCATAGACATCATCTTCAATCAAATAAATTTGGTGCTCGTGAAGCAGTTTGGCAATTTTATATTTAATGTCATCACTGACGGTAAAACCAATCGGGTTATGGGCGTTCAGCATGAGCCAACACACCTTGATTGGATATGTTTGAATGACCTGTTCAAAAGCTTCTAAGTCAAAACCATGCTGAGGATGTTCAGGAATGGTAATCACTTTAAGCCCTAAACGCTCGGCAGCTTGCCAAGCGCCGTAAAACACAGTTTGCTGTAATAAAATATAATCGCCGGGTTGAGCTACGGCTTGTAGAGAAAGATTAAGCGCGTCTAAGCCTCCAGATGTAATGACAATGTCATCTGGTTCGGTCTGTATGCCTTGCATACAATAGCGCTGGGCAATCAACTTTCTTAAAGCTAAATTACCGGGAGGCAAACTGGTGGTCTGGTCATAACTTTGTCTTTGGCGCGCAAGCTGTCCCATAATTTGAATAAGTTTGGGGGCTGTTAGAAGTTGATTATCAGGAAAAGCTGAGCCAAAAGGCACGACAGACTCATGTTGAATCGATTTAAGATATTTAAAAACTAATGAGTTAATTTCAATTTTAGAATTCAGTGAAACGACTGAATATTGCTCGAGTGGTTTAAGTGCAATTTGCTCGGCAACAAAGTATCCAGATTTTTCTTTTGAATAGATCAGACCTTGTGATTCAAGCTCCTGATAAGCATTCATTACGGTCATTAAACTAAAGCCAGAGCGTTGTACCTGATCTCTCAATGACGGTAATTTTTCATGTGCATTTAAATTGCCGCTCTCAATGAGTTGGCGAATGCTATGAGCGAGTTGTTCTGATTTATACATGTATGAGCTGCACGAAATAACAAAATGAAAGATGCACTGAATCAATAATAAATGCCGTTTGCAGAATCTACAAACGGCATTTGTTTAGAACGATAGATTTACTTTAAGTAAGGGGCAGCATAAATCAATATAACTTTAAACAAACCAGCAATCACTGCTAAGGCTAAAAAACCGCCCAACCATAACAGAATAAACCATTGAGTTTGATTGAGTTTAACGGATGACTTTTTCATAAAACCCTCCATACTTAATGATAACCTTCGTCACCTACACGCACTTTGTCTCTAAATACCCAGTAAGACACAATGGTGTAAGCAATAATAATTGGAATCAGAATTAATGCACCGACCAAAGCAAACATCTGGCTTGAATGAGGCGCTGCAGCCTGCCAAATGGTGACTGATGGCGGAATAATATAGGGCCATAAACTAATCACAAAACCAGTAAATGCAAGGAAAACGAGCGCCAATGTATATGCAAATGGCTTAAGGTCATGATCCTGCTTTTTACATGCTGATAAAATCAGGCCAACAAACAATAAGACCAAAATAGGTACTGGGCTAAAATAGAACAGATTTGGTAAAGAGAACCAGCGATCTGCAATTTCAGGATGAGTCAACGGCGTATATAAACTCACGCCACCAAAAATGATCAGCAGTGCAATAATCAGCTTTGGCATAAGCTCATACATACGTTGCTGTAAGCCTTTTTCAGTTTTTAAGATAAGCCAGCCACAACCTAAAGTTGCATACATCGCAACTACGCCAATACCTGTGAAGACCGTAAACGGAGATAACCAATCAAGTGATCCACCAGCATAAATACCATTTTCGGTTTTAATTCCTTGGATATAGGCACCCAGAATAATCCCTTGGAGGAAGCTGGTTAAAACTGAACCCCAGATAAATGCCAAGTCCCAAAGGTGTTTGGTGCGATGAGCTTTAAAGCGGAATTCAAACGCCACGCCACGGAAAATCAGGGCAATCACCATGAAAATGATCGGTAAATATAGTGCTGATAAAACTGTTGAATAGACCAGTGGAAATGCTGCATATAGACCAGCACCACCGAGGACCATCCAAGTTTCGTTACCATCCCAGACAGGGGCCACGGTATTCATCATCACGTCACGTTCTTGGCTGTCCTTAATGAATGGGAACATAATCCCGATTCCTAAGTCGAAGCCGTCCATGACCACATAAATCATGACACCTAAACCGATAATACCGACCCATATTAAAGAAAGATCAATCATGACGGTTCTCCCCAGAGTTTTGTTTGCTGTCAATATTTTCATCGACTGCACTAAGTGGACGCATTGGTGTTTTAAAGTGTCCTACGCCACCAGTTTCAACATTTGGTGTATCAATAAATGATGGGCCTTTGTTTATTAGTTTTAAGGTGTAGTAGATGCCGCTACCAAAAACGATGGTATAGACCACCACAAAAATAAACAGGCTCAGTCCGACCTGATCTGCGGAAACCGTATGTGAAAGTCCATCTTTAGTTCTCATAATGCCGTATACAACCCACGGCTGACGGCCAACCTCAGTAGTTACCCAACCTGCAAGCATAGCGACATAACCAGATGGTCCCATCACCAATGCAAATTTATGGAACCACGAAGTTTCATAGAGTTTTCCACGCTTACGTAACCAAAGTGCTATTAAAGAAAGAGTGACCATGAGTACACCAAGACCCACCATCACACGGAAGCTCCAGAAAACAATCGTTGAATTTGGACGATCTTCAGGTGCGAAATCTTTTAAGCCTGTCACTTGGCCATCTAAGCTATGCGTTAAAATTAAGCTACCCAAATAAGGAACACCCACTTCGAAGTGGTTACGTTCTTCTTTCATATCTGGAATTGCAAATAGCAATAATGGCATCGGCTCATTGTGATTGGTTTCCCAGTGGCCTTCCATTGCCGCAAGTTTGGCAGGCTGATGTTCACGTGTGTTTAAACCGTGGTTATCACCAATCACTACTTGCAAGCATGAAGTCACAAGCACCATCCAGAGACCCATCGAAAACGATTTTTTCACCAATTCATCACGACGGCCTTTTACTAAATGCCATGCAGATGTTCCAACGACCAATAATGATGAAACCAAGAAGGCGGCTGCACCCATGTGGGCAAAGCGGTAAGGGAAGGATGGGTTAAAGACAATTGCAAACCAGTCTTTTGGCACAATAATGCCATTTTCGATGGCAAAGCCTTGAGGTGTCTGCATCCAGCTATTCGAAGATAAAATCCAGAACATGGAAATACATGTTCCGATGGCAACCATAAGTGTTGCGAAGAAATGGGCCCGAGGACCAACACGTCCCCAACCAAATAACATAATGCCTAAGAAACCTGCTTCTAAGAAGAAGGCACTCAAGACTTCATAGGTAAGTAGAGGACCAGTAATACTTCCGGCAACACGTGAAAATTCACTCCAGTTAGTACCGAACTGGTAACTCATGACCACGCCCGAGACCACACCCATACCAAAGGCAACAGCAAAGATCTTAATCCAGTATTTAAATAGATCTTTATAAATCGGGTTTTGGGTTCTTAACCATTTCCATTCTAACACTGCTAAAAAGCAGGCAAGACCAATGGAAGTGGCCGGAAAAATAATATGGAAGGATACTGTAAAAGCAAATTGTATTCGCGCTAATTCTAGAGCGGTTAGACCGAGGCTCATAAACTTTCCCCCTGTGAACTAGCTGATGATGGTTAAATGAGTTAAATACTTATTTTCAGGCAACAAAGTATTTTGGCGATTAAACTTACTTCTGTGATAAATGTTCTTAGCAAGTAAAATGCCAACAGGGTTAAGCAATATAATTGCTTGATATTTCAAGAGAATAGACTGATTGATTGTTCTCAATCTGTTAACAAAGTTTATGCTTGATGTTGCATTTGTAAAAATGCATGTTGCATTGAAACATTGATGAAATATCTGGTGATATGCAATAGATCGTCTCATGAAAACTACCTACCTTAAGAAGTTTACTTAATCATGCACTTACTATTTTTGTATATGTAGATACAGAAATTTTTTATAAAACTATAACAGTCTGAAGCATTCGTGAGGTGTGCTATAGTTTTTTTTCAAATATCTGTAGCTATGTATCCATTCTTCAAAAGTCCAAAATAAATGAACAAGATTTACGAATGGCCAAAATCACTTTCAAAACAAAGTGAATGTGAATTTAGGTAATAAGCGCAGAATAGTTTCTTCTCTTTTATTCCTTTGTTGTTTTGCGTGAGGTCTGGTTGTTACGTAGGTTATTAAAGACCTGATTTAAGTGTAGCTCTTCTAAAATAGCTTGGATGTTAAAAAATGTTTATTACCTCTCAACTCAATGTCCTGCATAAAATTATTAAAAATCAGCCTATTCCTATTTCTATATTGGCTCAGTTAGAGCAGACTTACGTTAATTTTGAAGCTACTTTATTAAGAGCAAAAGTACTCAGAGACTTTTCCAAACCTGAAACTGTATATTTAATCCAATCTCATATTAAGCCACAGCAAAGTAGCGTGGCCTACCTATTTTCACCTTTTATTTTTGCAAACTTAAACAAGCCTGCCATTTATACGACACCTGCGACTGCGCCTGTACTTTCTATTCTCAATAAATATTATCAAGCAGATAAAAAGGTGCTATTTAAGGTAGATGAAGTTTTAGAAAGTCTAAAAATTTATATTGATTTGGAACTTGCAGAGCTTAATGAAGTTGAGTTTATTTATTTAAGCTTAATCAAAGCACTGTGTCGAAGTGACCTTTCTACAGTTTTTTTAATTACAAGTTTAGACATAGATGTCGAGCATTTAGAAGCTCTTGAGCAATTTCTAAAGGTCAAAATTTATTGGATTAAAACCACAAAAGATGATGACTTAAAAAACTTTAATAGCTTAGAAATGCGGAAATTATTATTCAAAAATAAAGATGAAACTTATGTCAAATTATGCGCGAAGTTTGCTCAAATGAATGCAGAGCTGGTAGGACTGTGTTACACCTTCACGACGCATCAAATGACTCATTTAATTGATGATATGTTTTATTCAGAGCATATTTTCGAAAAACTATCTGTTTATTCAGAATATATGCAAACCTTATTGCAAAGTCAGCATAGTCTTAACAAGAAAGAGATCGCTTAGCGTTGGCAGGCTTTTGTTGTGCGTTATATAAAGTTTGAATACTGTTATAAAAAAATAATCGTTTTCATGTGAAATAAATATTTTATGGTAAAAGCAAAGCAATATTGGTTTTACTTACATGACAAATTTAAATTTTGAGCATCATCTCGGTTCATTAACGCATGCAGCACTTAGTCAGGCCTCAATTATTTCTCGCGTATGGGGTGAAGGCCCTTCAGAACGTTATGATGAATTGGCAAAAAATTTCAGACCGACTTTTGCCCGTATTAAAGAAGGGGCTTTAATCCGTGAGCAACAGCATATTTTGCCCTATGAACAACTTCAGTGGCTCAAAGATGTTGGCTTTACACGTTTACGACTTCCTAAAACCCATGGTGGCTTTGATGCAACCATTCCTGAATTATTTGCATTGCTCATTGAACTTGCAGAGGTCGATTCAAACTTACCACAAGCTTTGCGTGTGCACTTTGGTTTCACTGAAGATGTGTTGGTGAGTAAAGATAAAGTGTTTCAACAGCGTTGGTTCAATCGAATTGCCAATGGGGAAACGGTTGGCAGTGCGTGGTCTGAAGGTGGAAAAGAGTCAATTGATCAGTTTGAAACTTATCTATATCGGGATAGTGACGGAAAAATTCGTGTTAAAGGTCAAAAGTACTACACCACAGGCAGTCTATATGCAGACTGGGTTGAAATTGGTGTAACAGATTTAAAGGGTGAGTCTGGTTCGGTGGTTGTTCGCCGCGAAGATGAGGGTGTTGAAATTGTTGATGACTGGAATGGCTTTGGTCAGCAACTCACCGCAAGTGGCACGGCATATTTCCATGACGTATTGGTCGATGAAACTGAAATCTTACCTGATGATGATCGTTTTAAATATTCAGCGGCTTACTATCAACTGGTCCAACTGGCAATCATTACGGGTCTAGGACGTGCTGCAACCTATGATGTTTCGCAAGCTGTGGCCAAACGTACCCGAAACTACACGCATGCAAATGCCCAATTTGTAAAACAGGATCCACAAATTTTACAAGTAGTGGGACAAGTTCGTGGTGCGGCTTACAGTGCAGGGGCGATTGTTGAAAAAGTTGCACAAAGCTTACAGCGTGCTTACTTGGCTGCATTTCAAAATAATGAGCAGCTGGAAGAAGAGCAAAATGCGCTTGCCGAGCTTGAAAGTGCGCAGTCTCAAACGGTCATTACCGATTTAATTTTAAATGCTTCTACAATTTTATTTGACGCTTTAGGTGCTTCTGCAACAGACAAAGACTTAGGCTTGGATCGATACTGGCGTAATGTACGAACTTTATCTTCACACAACCCGAGAGTATTTAAAAATCGAATTGTCGGTGATTTTAGTGTAAATGGCACATTACCACCTTATCAATGGCGAATAGGAAATGTTGCTAAACAATAAATTATAGTTTTAGATATTAAGCTGCTATTTTAGTGGCTTAATATTATTTTGTTTTTAAAATGAATTATAAAAATCTATTAGAATAAAATCATATTTTGTTTGGGGTTTATATTATAAAGAAAACCTGAAAATTGCTTTAGTATAAAAATTAAATAAAATGCTGGTTGATATTTTATGACTAAGAAAATTAGTTTTAATGCTTTTGAAATGAATTGTATAGTCCATCAATCTCCTGGATTATGGCGACATCCTCAAGATCGATCTGTTGAATATAAAGATTTAGAATATTGGACAGATTTAGCACAAATTCTTGAGCGTGGTTTTTTTGACGGTATTTTTATTGCAGATGTGCTCGGTATTTATGACGTTTATCATCAAAGCGCTAAACATGCCTTAACAGGTGCAATACAAGTTCCGGTCAATGATCCGCTACAGATTGTGCCAGCGATGGCGGCAGTCACAAAGCACTTGGGTTTTGGTGTCACAACCTCGATTTCCTTTGAACATCCTTATCCTTTTGCTAGACGTATTAGCACGCTAGACCATTTAACCAAAGGGCGAGTTGGTTGGAATATCGTGACTTCTTATTTGGAAAGTGGTTCGAAAAACTTAGGATTAAAAACTCAGGTTAATCATGACAATCGTTATGATATTGCTGATGAATACTTAGAAGTCCTTTACAAACTTTGGGAAGGTTCTTGGGAAGAAGGTTCGGTACTGCGTGATCGTGAAAGCGGTATCTTTGCTGACCATAAAAAAGTACATCCAATTCAGCACGAAGGTAAATACTTTACAGTGCCCGGTATCCATATTTGTGAACCATCACCGCAGCGAACCCCAGTACTCTACCAAGCAGGCGCATCTTCACGCGGGCAGAAGTTTGCAAGTCAAAATGCCGAGTGTGTATTTATTGCAGCGCCGTCTAAAATTGCCACTAAAAAAGTAGTGCAGGGTATTCGCCAAAAATTGGCTCAAGAAGGCCGCGACCCGTACTCAGTTAAAATTTATGCACTTTTGTCGATTGTCACTGATGAAACCGATGCAAAAGCACAGGCTAAGTTTAAAGAATATCAAAGTTATGGAAGCTACGATGGGGCTTTAACATTGCTATCTGGCTGGTCTGGTGTCGATTTTTCACAATATCAACCCACTGACAAAGTTGAATATATTCAAACCAATGCCATTCAATCTTTATTAGATTCTTACGTAAATGCAGATCCTGAGCGTGTTTGGACCATTGAAGAAATTGCAAATTGGAACAGCTTAGGTGGTAATGGGCCAGTATTGGTGGGTTCGGCAGAAACCGTTTCGGATGCTCTACAACAATGGGTTGAAGATACCGATGTCGATGGCTTTAACCTTGCCTACATTTTGGCTCATCAAACCTTTGCCGATGTAGTTGAGTTTATTGTGCCAGGGTTGCAAAAACGAGGGGTATATCAAACGTCGTATGCACAAGGAACATTAAGAGAAAAACTATTTGGGGCTGGGCCATATTTGCCTGAAAATCACCGCGGTGCAAAATATCGTAATCTAAAGGAATTAAAACTTGCTGAGGCGAGTTAATATTTCGGAAAACCTTTAAATAAATAGCTGGTTAAATGCCAGCTTTTATTTTGTCTTTTTATATCGGTTTTACTGCTGAGTTAATAATGAAAAAATAATTCTATAATTTAGATTAAAACATCAGATTAATTTGTTTTTGTATTATGTGAATAATCATTATTTTGTTTCTGTGACTAAAATACAGGAATTATTAAGTGAGCACACAAGAACTCGATCATAACCATCGTTATGAAATTAAATCTCCCGATGATGTTTCACAATTAATTTCCAAATTTGCAGGGAAGGGTAAGTCGAATAAAGTCATTTGGTTGGCACTGATTGGGGTGTTTATTGATGCCTATGATTTAACAACGCTCTCATTTGGTATTGAGCAAGTTATCTCTGAGTTTTCTTTAAGCCCTGTCATGACTGGGGTCGTAGCTTCAGCAATTGTCTGCGGAACCATTGTGGGTAACCTGATTGGTGGTTGGCTGACAGATAAAATCGGCCGTTATAGGGTCTTCATGGCGGACATGGTGCTATTTGTCATTGCGGCAATTGTCGCAGGCTTTGCACCGAATGTCTGGGTTTTGATTTTAGCCCGATTTATTATGGGAATTAGTGTTGGTATTGATTTGCCTGTCGCAATGTCATACTTATCTGAATTCTCCAAATTTAACGGTAGTAGCAACAAGGCAGCGCGTTTAGCCGCATGGTGCCCAATGTGGTACGCCGCTTCTTCGGTATGTTTTGGTCTAGTTCTGGCGCTTTATTTTCTTTTACCCCCTGAGCATAGCAACTGGTTATGGCGAGCATCTTTAATTTTTGGAGCAGTGCCAGCATTACTCATTATTTTTATTCGCGGTAAATATTTAACTGAGTCACCCATTTGGCTTGCAAACCAAGGCGATTTAAAAGGGGCAGCAAAAGTTCTACAAGAGTCCTATGCAATTCATGCAGTCGCTACAGTTGAAAAAGTAGAAAGAACTAGCGATAAGAAAAAGCGCGAGGGTTTTGCAGTTTTATTTAATAAAACCTATTTACCAAGAACTATTGTGGCAATTGTGATTCACATTTCGGTGGCATTTCAGTACACGACCATTGCCTACTTTTTACCTTCTATTTTAACGCGTTTCTTTCATACCGATGTCTTGACGACCATTACTACAACACTTGGACTTAATTTACTGTTTGCATTTACGGGCGGACTGTTAGGCGTATTTGTTGCTAGCAGATTTAAATCTCGTCATGTGTTGCTTACAGGCTTTTTACTCCAGTTTATAGCCCTCATTGCCTTAGCATTAATTGGTGAACCCGGTAATAGCTTTTTACTCTACACCGCAATTGGCATGCTCGGTTTGTGGCTTTTTGCCGAAGGCTTTGGGCCTGGGGCACAAATGATGGTTTATCCCACAATGGCTTATCCAGCTTCGATTCGTGGCGTTGGTGTCGGCTTTAACCGTGCAGTAACGGGTGTTGCTCAAGCAATTGCTTTGTTTGTTTTACCGATCTGGATGGCGGGATATAAAACCGATGTTTACCTGATTATTTCTATCTTTGCCTTTATTCCTTTAATTGTGATTGGACTACTGATTAAGTTTGAGCCTACCGCTCAAGATGTCGATGTGATTGATGAAGATAAAACAGAACTTCCTCTCAATAATTCACCAGTAATCGACTAGAGTAAAAATAAATATCTAGATAAAACAAAGGCCAACATCTGTTGGCCTTTGTTTTAAAAATTAGAAGTAATAAGCAAAAATCACAAACGCTTTTTTATTCCATTTATCATTGCTTCCACCAGCTGCAAGGCCTTCACTGTCTCCTAGATATGGATCGTGTTTACCCATCAGCAATTCGGCTTGTACCGTCAGTTTTTGATAGTTAAAGGCAATGCCGGGAATAAAACGGGTTGAATCTTTAAAGCCATCTTGTTCTTTTCGATAAGAACTATAGTTCAAGTAAGGACGAACAGAGGTAATGGGGCCAAATTGCTGAGGAAATAAATAGCTGAGTTCGGCTGAATAAATCTGACCTTTGGTTGCAGAGTTAAATGAATAATCGAAACCACCCAAAGTCAGGTGATCTTTATATTGAGCATCGGCATTATCAATGTCTTGATAACCAGCCAAAAGCTGTAAATTCCATTGGTTATAATTGGTATTACTAAAAACCGAATAGACTTGGCGATCGCCATCTTGTCCTGAACGTTTGTTTTCAATGGTGGAATACCAAAGAGAAGCACCCAGTTGGGTAGAGAAATTTTCTTGGCCTAAGACATTTTTAAAGGTATGAGCGCCGCGAACCACAATCGAGTTCTTTTCTTTAGTATTGGTGCCTTGCGGTACAGAGTCATCCGCATTGACAGGGTTGATACTAAATCGACTTGAGTCTTTGCTTTTACCTCTATAAGTGCCACCATCGGTAGGGTAAAAGGCGAGTTGTGCTTCATTGGTTCCATCATTGAAATCATATTTCACCCCAAGATTGTGTACATCTTCCCAACCCGCACTATTGGCAATGCCTAAATAATAAGTATTTCCCCAAAAGCGACCCAAGCCAAAAGGAACGGGGTTTAAGCCAGCAATAATTTTACTGTTGTCATTAATTTTATAACCCAACCACGCATCGGTGAGCCAGTTGGCATCGCCTAAACGTCCATAATACTCATAAACTCGATAATCTAGACGGCCAATCCATTTCGGTGAGTTATAGTCCAGCCATAATACTGCGTCATTAAAGGAAAATTTACTGGTAGAAGGTTCAGAGTCAAAATCATAAATATATTTAGCCCGAACAGTACCACTTACTTTAAGTTGACCTTCTTCAGCATTGCCAAAGGTAAGTGCTGCATGACTTGAGAGGCTGAATGTAATCAAAGTCGTCGCGATGAATATTTTTTTGAAAGTTGTAGGACGTTTAAACAAGGGATGATTTCTCCTCTTAAAAATAAAAATTAAATTTGCCTCATGTATAAACCAGAAAAAGATTTGTCCAAATCTTAATATTTGCAGAAGATTCAAGATAAAAAGATAATAAAATCTGTACTTTATATAAAAGAATGAAAATTAATTAGATGCAAAACTCTGGATGCGATAAGCAAAAATAAAAATGATGAAATGAGTAGGATAAAATACCAGAAGGTATATGTCAGGCTTTCCTAATCATATGATTTAGGAATATCGTTTTTAATTATTGATATATAAGTATTTTAATTTTGTATCTATCCTATAAGATTACTTAAAATTTTCTTTTTACCAAAAGATAAAAACTTATAAGAAAAAGTTATTTATAAAAATTAGATAAGCAACTCATATTTTTTTATTTTTCATTATAAAGCCAGCTGCATACCATGAGCTTATATTATTGAAAGATCATGAAATTATGAGCACGAAGACCAAACCGTTGATTATCACGGCAATTGTAGTAGTCGCAATTGTTGCATTTATCGTATGGCAAAATAAAAAAGACAATAATACAAGTGCTTCAGTTCGTGACAACAAACCTGTTGTGATTGCTTATCAAACTGGAGTTGACCCAAGCAAAGTGGCGCAGGCGAATGGGGAGTATGAAAAACATAGCCAACGTAACATTCAATGGAAAAAATTTGATGCGGGTTCAGATGTAGTTAATGCACTTGCCTCGGGCGACGTGGTACTTGGCAATATTGGCTCAAGCCCACTTGCTGCTGCGGCCAGCCGTGATTTACCGATTGAAGTATTCTTAATTACTTCAAAACTTGGTGCATCTGAAGCACTCGTGGTGAGTAATAAATCAGGGATTAAAAGCCCTCAAGATTTAATTGGCAAAACCATTGCTGTACCGTTTGTTTCAACCACACATTACAGCCTTTTGTCTGCACTGAAACATTGGAATATTCCAGAAGATAAAGTAAAAATTATTAACTTGCGTCCACCTGAAATTTCAGCTGCTTGGGAACGTGGTGACATTGATGCTGCCTATGTGTGGGAACCTGCTTTAAGTAAAGCCAAAGCATCTGGCACAGTCTTAACTGACTCAAAACAAGTCGGTGAATGGGGCGCTCCAACTTATGATTTATGGGTAGTACGTAAAGACTTTGCAGAGAAAAATCCTGACTTCTTAAAAGCTTTTGTCCAAACTACGCTTGAGCAGCTTGAAAAATATAATCAAGACCCAGCCGCTTACGTTAAAGATGCCGATAATGTGCAAAAAATTGCGCAGCTCACAGGTTCCGATCCAAAAGATATCCCGCTTTTATTAAGTGGAAATATTTACCTTGACCACGCTCAGCAAAAACAAACTTTAGATGGTGAATTTGCGCAAAATATTTTTGATACAGCGAAGTTCTTAAAAGGTCAGGGCAAAGTCGATCAACTGAAAGCCGATTATAAAGGCAACGTGAATTCTTCATTTTTGCAGCCTTAAGGAGTTGTCATGAGTGTACTAGAAGCCAAACATATTCATCTGACTTTTCCTAAACAACAAAAGCCAGTTTTACAAGACATTAACCTAACGATTGAAGAAGGTTCTTTAACCGTGATTTTGGGCGAGTCAGGTTGTGGCAAAACAACTTTGCTTAATATCTTGGCAGGCTTTCAAAAACCGAGTTCAGGTGATGTGCTTGTAAATCATGAAGTGGTAAATGGACCAGATGTAACCCGCGCTGTGGTATTTCAGGATCATGCACTCCTTCCTTGGTTGAATGTTGCAGATAATGTTGGTTTCGCTTTGCAGTTAAAAGGTTTAAAGTGCGCAGATATCGAAGCTCAAGTGAACGCAATTTTAAAAATTGTAGGTTTAAGTCACGTTGAAAAAGCCAATATTTGGGAACTTTCCGGTGGTATGAAACAACGTGTTGGTATTGCCAGAGCTTTGATCAGTCACGCGCCGTTTATTTTATTAGATGAACCTTTTGCTGCATTAGATGCTTTTACACGTGAAAACATGCAGCAGTTAGTGCTCGATTTATGGATTCAGCAAAATAAAAGTTTCTTTTTAATTACGCATGACATTGAAGAAGCATTATTGCTCAGCAATCAGTTAGTTCTGATGACAGCGCATCCAGGCAAAATTGTAGAAACTCTACATCTCGATTTTGCTGAACGATATCGTCAGGGTGAGTCTATTCGCTCGATTAAATCGGACCCTCAATTTATTCAGCTCAGAGAACAGCTATTTGAAACTTTAAGGGCACAAAAACAAAGCGGTAAGGAGGCGTTACCTACATGAACACTAAAGATAACGTCTATGAATATGACAAAACAGAGCTAAAACTTAAGCCAGATGCACAATCAGAAAAAGCTTCATTTTTATTGTCATTTTTTGAGAAGCATCGCACTTTGGCGGTTAGCATAATCAGTGTGGGAAGTGTGGTTGCGCTTTGGTTTCTCATTACTGCTTTGCATATCGTACCTGAGCTATTTTTACCGAGTCCACAGGCCGTATGGCAGAAATTTATATCGGTCAGCCAAGAAGGCTTTATGAAAGCAACTTTGTGGCAACACTTAGCAGCCAGTATCTCTCGAGTATTTTTAGCTTTGATTGCTGCTGTAGTGATTGGTGTTCCATTGGGTTTATGGATGGGTTTGAACAAATGGGTCCGTGCTGTTCTAGATCCTTTAGTTGAATTATTACGTCCAATTCCACCGTTAGCTTATTTGCCATTACTGGTGATCTGGTTTGGTATTGGCGAAACCACAAAAGTACTTTTGATTTTCTTCTCGATTTTGGCGCCTGTCATTATTAGTAGTGCGCATGGTGTGTTAAGCCATCAGCTTAATCGTGAGCGTGCTGCACTGTCGCTAGGAGCAAGTCAGGCACAAGTCTTTTGGCATGTGATTTTACCAACCGCTTTACCTCATATTATTACAGGTATTCGTATTGGTCTCGGGGTGGGCTGGTCAACATTAGTTGCAGCAGAGTTAGTTGCAGCAGATCGTGGTATTGGTTTTATGGTGCAATCAGCAGCGCAGTTCTTAATTACCGATACGGTGATTCTGGGCATTATTGTGATTGCGATTGTCGCAGTTAGTTTTGAGCTGTTTTTACGTTGGTTACAAAAACAGTTTTCTCCTTGGTATGGTCAGCAGTTGTAGTAAAGAAGATGAATACAGTCGTAGCAAATTTAAATATTGAAGTGATCAAGCCTACCATTGGCGCAATTATTCATGATGTCGATTTGAATGCGTTAAATGAACACACGACGCAACAAATCCAGCAGGCTTTGCTTGATCATCAGGTCATTTTTTTTCGAAAGCAACAATTGGCACCGCAAGCACAAGCAGACTTGGCCCGTAGTTTTGGCACCTTACATGTGCACCCAATTTATCCTTCAATTGAAGATGTACCTGAAGTGATGGTGCTCGATAGCTGGAAACAAGACTTGCGTGATAATGAACTTTGGCACACAGATGTGACTTTTAGTAAAAATCCACCTTTAGGTTGTGTATTACAAGCCATTAAAATTCCACCTATAGGCGGTGATACGTTGTGGTCCAGCAACACAACAGCTTTTAAAAGACTCTCGCTTGAGTTACAGCAAAAATTACGTGGTTTAACTGCAACACACGATATTCGTAAGTCTTTTCCACTTGAGCGTTTTGCCCACAACGAAGAAGAGCGTGAAAAGCTTTTGCAAACATTTAAGCGTAACCCACCAGTGGTTCACCCAGTGGTGCGTACCCATCCGGTTACAGGTGAGCCTTTGTTATTTGTAAGTGAGGGCTTTACCACTCGAATTAATGAGTTACCTGAACAAGAAAGTGAGCAATTACTTAATTTCTTGTTTGAACATGCGACTCAAGAGCAGTTTCATTTGCGTTGGAAATGGCAAGATGGTGATGTCGCGATTTGGGATAACCGTTGCACACAACATAAAGCATTATTTGATTATGGCGATGCTCATCGCATCATGCACCGTGCAACTATTAACGGTGATGTGCCATTTTATAAAAATGAACACCAGCCAGAGTTAGCCGAAGTTTAATTATTTGATTTTGAGCCGTTTCAATTCCAACGCAGCGTTTTGAGTTGGAATTGAAACAATAACTCTTTAGCGTATTCCAAATCCTGACAATATGCCTGTGTAATTTTTTATAGGGGGTGAGGCCCAATCACCAAATTTACTGGTTTTTAAATTTAACTGAACTAACATTTCAGCTTGTTTAACTGCTGCTGCAACGCCGTCAATAACAATTACTCCCAACTCGTTTTGTAGCTTTAAACATAAATCACTCATGCCTGCACAGCCTAAAACAATCGCATCGCTTTTATCTTCTGCGAGCGCTTTTTTGCACTCATCGCGTATGGTTCGATAAGCATCTGAGTCAGGATGCTCTAACTCTTCAACTGCAATGTCACAAGCTCGAACATTTTTACAGAAGAGTTGAGCGCCATAGCGATGAGCCAGATGCCAGCTCATATTCACTGTGCGTTGTAAGGTGGTGATCACACTAAAACCAGTACTAACATAACTTGCAGTTCGCATAGCTGCTTCTGCAATCCCAATCACAGGTGCCGACGTAATTTCACGGGCAGCATAAAGCGCGGGATCGCCAAAACAGGCAATGATATAAGCATCTACATTTAGCTGTTCACCTTGGCGAATTTCTTCTAGCACACCTACGGCACTTAGGGCTTCATCATAATAACTTTCAATTGTTGCAGGGCCCATTTGAGGACTCACCGCAATAATTTGAGTATCAATACTCGCGACTATCTTGGCTGATACAGCAATTTTATCGGTCATGCTTTGGGTGGTATTAGGATTAATAATTTTAATTTTCATTGTACTTTTACCTTAGTCATTGCCGATTTAGTATGGCCAAGCGGTTGGTTAAGAAATCGGTAAATAATGAAACCGAATCCCATCCCAATGAACCATGTGAAATTAGCAAGTGCAGACAGTTGTGGTAGCAGCACACATAGAATAGGAATTAATGAAGCTGGAATTAAGGCATAAAAGGCAGAGTGGTTATAACCATTTTTGTACCAATACGAGCCTTTGGTATCTAAGGTATATAAATCATCTACTTCGATTTTCTGTTTTTTAACAAAGTAAAAATCGGCGAGCAATACACCAAAAAGTGGACCAATAAATGCACCTAAAATATCAATGGTGTAATGGATCACTTGAGGGTTATTAAATAAATTCCATGGGGTAATGAAAATCGAACCAACTGCTGCAATCATTCCACCCATGCGCCAGCTAATTTTGCTCGGTGAAACGTTGGAAAAATCAAAGGCAGGTGAAACAAAGTTAGCGACAATATTAATCCCGATGGTGGCAATCATTAAGGTTAAACTGCCTAAAATCACCACAAATGTGTTATCTAGTTTTCCAACCATCTCGACAGGGTCTGTAATGAGCTTGCCGTAGACTGGAAGCGTTGCCGCAATACAAACTACAGTAAGTAAAGAAAAGCCTAAGAAGTTAATCGGTAGCCCAAGAAAGTTCCCTATTTTAATGGCATTAAAACTTTTGCCATAACGAGAAAAGTCACCAAAGTTCAGCATCGGCCCTGAAAAATATGAGACAACAAGTGCAATAGCACCAATCATGACTGGTACAACCGCAAAACCGTCGTATTGAACACCGCTCAAGTTTAAATCAATATTTTGCCAGCCAGCTTTCCAGATCAGCCATATTGCCATCGCAAACATTACGATGTAAACAGCTGGACCTGCCCAGTCAATGAATTTACGAATACTGTCCATGCCAGACCAAAAAACAATCGCTTGTAGTAGCCAAAGCAGCATGAATCCAACCCATCCTAAATAGGAAAGTCCAAGAAAGCCATAAGTTGAAACATCGGCATAGACCGACCATTCTGGAAAGAACTTTAAAATGACCAATAAGAAAGCACTTGAGGCCAAATAGGTTTGAATGCCATACCACGCGACAGCAATAAGACCACGAATAACGGCAGGAATATTTGCACCAAGCACACCGAAGGTTGCGCGGCAAATAACAGGATAGGGCGTACCAGTTTGTTGGCTAGACTTGGCAATCAGGTTTGTAAAAAACTGAACTATGGCAATGCCGATGAGTAAAGATAGAAGTACCTGCCAGCTATTGAGCCCAAGTGCAAAAAGGCTCCCAGCCATGACATACCCGCCGACACTATGAACATCAGACATCCAGAAAGCAAAAATATTATAAGCGCCCCATGTTTGCTTTTTTAAAGGAGCCAAGTCTTGATTTGTCAGTTTTGCATCATAAGAAGGTTTAATTATTGCTTCGGTATTATTCATCTTGAACACTCACTTCCTTAAGATGGAGGCACTTTCAGCAGCATTGTTTTTCTGTCTAAAAGAATGAAATTAAGATTGTGTACAATGTGATATTTAAATTGTGCACAATATTAATTGAGCAAAAGTTATGCCAAATTTAAGAAGTAGCGTTTGTGAGTCATTAAAACTGGTATGAATTTTGGATATGCAGAGACAAATGTATAACATGAGAAGTGCTTAATTTTTTATAAAAACTAAGTAAATTTAGGTATATAAGTAGATATTTAGAGATCTAATATTGAATTGTTTAGCTCAACATAAGTGTTTTGGGAATGAGAGCGATATTCCAAAACGCTTAAGTTAAACTTACACTATTGTCATTAGATAAAGTTTTAAAAAGAGGGGGCATCAATAAAAATGGAGAAATCAATGCCATCGAATGCACCAAAAAAAGCCGTGGAAATGAGCAATGATGAAATTGATGACCATATATATAACGCTATTGTAGATGCTATTTTAAATCGACAACTTGCTCCTGGCGCACGTTTAGTTGAAGCACCTTTGTGTGAAGCATTCGGTGTAACGCGAGGAGTGTTAAGACGTGTTTTTGTCAAACTTGCACATGATAAGGTCATCGAAATTCAGCCCAATCGCGGGGCACTCATCGCACAACATAGTGCTGATGAAACAAAAGAGGTCTTTGAAGCGCGCAGCATGCTTGAAATCGCTACTGTAAAAAAGCTCGCTCAAAAGTCACATAAGCTAGATTTTAGTGAGCTTCGAAGTTTAGTCGACCAAGAGTCACATGAGCGTTTAGCTGGCAATTGGGCCGAGTGGATTAAGTTATCAGGACAATTTCATTTAAAGCTGATTGAAGCAAATCAAAATACGATTATGACCAGTTATTTGCAGACTCTTATTGCAAGGACTTCGTTATTAATTGGGTTATATGAAATTCCCAAACATAATAATTGTTCGGCAGATGAACATCGTGCAATTTTAAATGCCATTGAGCAAGGCGATGAAAAGCGAGCAACTCAATTGATGGAAGAGCATTTAGAACACTACGCGACGACATTTGTTGAAGAAGACCACACAGCAACAGCAGATCAAAATTTATTAAATTTATTTAAAAATAAAAAAATTGAAACTATTTAAACTAAATAAAAAATAATGGGCCAATTCCTATGGAAAAGGCCCAGATTGGTTATTTTATAGGAACGATTTGACGCGTTAGAAAATCAATAAATAGTTTGACTTTCTTCGATAAAATCTTACGGTTTGGCCATGTAACATATAAGTGAAGCGGCTGACTGGTGTAGTCCTCCAAACATTTCTGTAATTTGCCTTCTTTGTAATAAGGCTCTGCAATAAACTCTGGAAGAAAAACGATACCGTGATCTTTCAAGCACATATCTAATAATAATTCCCCATTATTACAGGTCATCACAGGGAAGCAATTAAAGGACACTTCTTTTTGATCTTTTTGGAAAATCAATTTTTTATGTCGGCTATCTTGATAGTAAATCAGAAATTTATGTTCTTTAAGTTCTTCTAAAGAGGTTGGAAGGCCATGCTGATTAAAATACTCTGGTGTTGCATATAAATATCGTTGATAGGTATTTAATATTTTACTATTTGCCAAATTTGGGGGTGAACCATCTACACGAATGGTTAAATCAAATTTATTATTATTTGTGTCTAATAGCTGATCAGTCATGAATAAATCAATTTTGATACTGGGATATTTCTCTATAAAGTCTGAAATGATATGTTGAAGAAAAATATTGCTAAAAGACATGGGGGTATTGAGCTTAAGTTCGCCTTCAGGGTACTGCTGATTGTAGCTAATTTCATAAGCAGCCCATTCAAACTCACTTAAAATGACTTTACTATGTTGATAAAATTTTTCCCCACAAGAGGTGAGATTCATCTGTCTTGTTGTTCTGGTTAACAGTGTGGTTTTCAGGTCATTTTCAAGGTAGCAAACACGTTTGGCTACTAAGTCACGAGAGATGTCGAGTGCTCTGGCTGCGCTACTAAAATTCCCATGTTCTACGACACTTACAAAAGTGGAAATACAGTCTAATCGATCCATGGATAAGCAAAAGTTAAAAAAATATATATCAATGATTAAACTATAAAAATTAAAAAGCAATCATTGTTTTTATTGTATCCATACAGCATACAGATTCGTGCTGATTTGCTGTCTATGCTTTTACATTTTTATCTGTTTTGATAATGACCAGTAAGCAATTTTAATGCATTACTCATAAGGAATAATGGAGTTTACCCATGAATAAGTCACTTTTAGAACAACTTTCACCAACGAATTGTCAGGTTATTTTTATTGATCATCAGCCACAAATGGCTTTTGGGGTACAGTCAATAGATCGCCAAGTATTAAAAAATAATACTGTAGGGTTAGCAAAAGCAGCTAAAACATTCAATATTCCTGTCACCATTACTACGGTTGAAACTGAAAGCTTCTCTGGTCATACCTATCCAGAACTTTTAGATGTATTTCCAGATGCTCCATTACTCGAACGTACTTCAATGAATTCATGGGATGACCAAAAAGTACGTGATTCGCTTGCAAAAAATAATCGTAAAAAAGTGATTGTTTCAGGTTTGTGGACTGAAGTGTGCAATAACACTTTTGCTTTTGGTGCCATGCTTGAAGGCGATTATGAAATTTATATGGTGGCAGATGCGTCAGGTGGTACATCGAAAGAAGCACATGACTATGCCATGCAACGTATGATTCAAGCAGGTGTTGTTCCGGTAACTTGGCAACAAGTCTTACTCGAATGGCAACGTGATTGGGCACACCGTGATACGTATGATGCAGTTATGGCAATTGTACGCGAACATTCTGGTGCTTATGGTATGGGTGTGGACTATGCCTATACGATGGTACATAAGGCGCCTGAACGTACAACTTCAAAACACGAAGTACTTGCACCAGTTCCTGCAAAATAAAACAGTACTGATTTAGGTAAAGGCATGTCTAGTATTCAATATTTAAGTGATATTAATACAGATATGCCTTTATTTTTTAGAACGATAATTCACAAGAATGGAGTTCAGAATGACCGAAATAAACCTCATACTCAAAAACGGTAAAATCACAACACTAGATCCTCAGAATCCCGAAGTACAAGCAATTGCGATTGCAGACGGTAAAGTGGTACGCACGGGTACAAATGATGAGGTTATGAAGCTCGCAACACCAACCAGCAAAGTTGTAGACTTAAATGGCCGTCGCGTTATACCGGGTCTAAATGACAGTCATCTACATATTATTCGTGGTGGCCTAAATTACAATATGGAGCTGCGCTGGGAAGGTGTACCTTCCGTTGCAGATGCACTACGTTTACTCAAAGAGCAAGCAGATAATACGCCAGCTCCACAATGGGTGCGTGTAGTAGGTGGTTGGACTGAATTCCAGTTTGCCGAAAAACGTTTACCGACTTTAGAAGAAATTAATAGAGCAGCACCAGATACTCCTGTCTTTGTTTTACATTTATATGCCAGTGCCTTGTTGAACCGAGCTGCGCTTGATGTATTAGGCTTTAACAAAGACACGCCAGACCCGCCAGGTGGCAAAATTGTACGTGATGAAAAAGGTGAGCCAACAGGTCTGTTGCTCGCAACGCCATCCGCTATGATTTTATATTCGACCCTAGGTAAAGCGCCGAAATTGCCAGTTGAAGATCAAGTTAATTCAACTCGTCATTTCATGCGTGAGTTGAACCGATTAGGTATTACTTCTGCAATTGATGCAGGTGGCGGCGGTCAAAATTACCCTGAAGATTATGATGTGATTAAGCAATTACATGACCAAAATCAAATGACGGTTCGAATTGCTTATAACCTATTTGCTCAAAAAGCAGGCCAAGAGCTTGATGATTATCGCCGTTGGACAGAAATGACATTTCCAGGCGATGGTGATGCATTATTTAGAATGAATGGCGCAGGTGAGAACCTGACTTGGTCGGCGGGTGACTTCGAAGATTTCTATGAGCCACGACCTGATTTGCCAGAAAAAATGGAAGGTGAACTCGAAGCCATTGTTGAACATTTAGCTGACAAGAAATGGCCATTCCGTATTCATGCAACCTATGATGAAAGTATTAATCGCTTACTCAACGTATTCGAGCGAGTAAATGCCAAACAGCCATTTGCGACCCGATTTATTATTGACCATGCCGAAACTGTATCTGAGCGTAATATCGAACGTATAGGTGCGTTGGGTGGTGGTATCGCCATTCAACACCGTATGGCATATCAAGGTGAGATTTTCGTAAAACGCTATGGAGCCGAAGCTGCTCAAGCAACGCCACCCGTCAAGAAAATGCTAGAACTCGGTGTTCCTGTGGGTGCGGGCACAGATGCGACCCGTGTTGCATCCTATAACCCTTGGGTTTGTTTGTATTGGCTAAGTACTGGTAAAACAGTTGGTGGTTTACCTTTATATGATGAAAAAAATCTATTAGATCGACAAACGGCACTCAAACTCTGGACTAAAGGTTCGGCTTGGTTCTCAGGTGAAAAAGATATCAAAGGTTCACTCATCGCAGGGGAGCTTGCCGACTTAGTTGTGCTGTCCGATGACTACTTTAAGGTTGAAGCAGAAGATATCCAGTGGATTGAGTCTGTACTCACTGTTTTAGGCGGAAAAGTGGTCTATGCAGGTGCAGAGTTTAAGCAAGATGATCCGCCATTACCACCAGCATCTCCAACATGGTCGCCAGTAAAACGCTTTGGTGGTCAGTGGCGTTTATCCGAAAATCGTAATGCACCTTCGAATCAATCATTACAGTCACAAAGTGCATTGTGTGAATGTGCTAGCAGTTGTGGCATGCATGGACATAGCCACTCATGGATGCTTGATGTTCCTGTAAATGATAAAGATAAAAAATCTTTCTGGGGTGCACTCGGGTGTTCTTGTTTTGCATTTTAAATAAAACAGTATGGGAACCTGCTATTAAATGGCTTGCTTCCCTAAGGTATGTACGATGAAAATGTACTTGTTATCTTTGGCTGTAGGGTTGCTCGTTGGCGTCTTATATTACGTTTTAAATGTTAAGTCACCGGCTCCGCCTCTTGTTGCATTAGTGGGGTTATTGGGCATGGTAGTCGGAGAGCAACTTCTTCCTTTTATTAAGTCTTATTTTTAACCCGTTTCACTCAAAAAAGCTAAATGGTGTTGTGCCATTTAGCTTTTTATATTGATGAGTGTCTTCAATTATTTTATACGACGGCCTTGATCATCAATAATCACTTCACCATCTTCTTTTGCAAAATAGCCTAAGTTTTTTGAATCTAAAATGTCGAGTACCACTTCAGAAGGGCGACAAAGACGTGTGCCTTTTGGTGTAACCACAAATGGGCGATTAATTAAAATTGGGTACTGAACCATAAAATCAATTAACTGTTCATCGGTCCAATGCTCTTGTTCAAGTTCTAAATCTTTATACGGATCAACATTTTTACGGATTGCTTCACGTACAATTAATTTTGAATCCTTAATGAGTTGGATCAGTTCATCTTTACTAGGGGGTGTTTTTAAATATTCAATCACTATAGGCTCAAACCCCGCATGACGAATGAGTTCCAATGTATTGCGCGATGTGCCACATGCAGGGTTATGATAAATCTTCACTAGTTCCGCCATGATAACTATTCATTGAATTAAGATATTGCATTTATATATGGATATCCGTATATTTGCAATAACGAATATAATTGGCTGCACATATGATCACTCAAGTCGATTTCTTTAAATGTCTTTCTGATCAAACTCGGTTAAACATTCTTAAGTTAGTTCTGAGCAAACAAAATATTTGTGTCTGCGAGCTAACCGAACAGCTTGAGTTGAGCCAACCAAAAATTTCCCGACATTTAGCCCTATTACGCACCCATGGCATGCTTCTTGATTCAAGACAGGGACAATGGGTGTATTACAGCGTTAATCCTGAGCTGCCGATCTGGGCAATCAACATTTTGAATATTTTGGCGCAGCAAGATGACGATGCAATGAAACCATTGTCTGGTCGGCTAGGGTCTATTTCTACCTTTTGTGAGTAAAGATCATGAAATTTCTATTTCTATGTACGGGTAATAGTTGCCGTAGTATTTTGTCAGAAGTTTTATTTAATAGCCGCGCACCAGAAGGGTGGAAAGCTTATAGTGCGGGCAGCAAACCTTCTGGTCAGGTACATCCGTTAACGATTGAAACCCTTGAAAATTTAGGTTTATCTACAGATGGCTTATGGAGTAAAACGATTGATGATTGCGAGCAATATCAACCAGATGTAGTAATTACTGTTTGTGACTCAGCAGCGCAAGAAGCATGCCCATTGTATTTAGGTGGCGCAATTAAAGCACATTGGGGCTTAAGTGACCCGTCACATCTCGACTTACCAAAAGAAGAAAAACTCAAGGCGTTCCAAAATACTGTAAATCATATTAACCGCCGTTTAGAGGCTTTATTTGCATTAGATGTTGCACATTTGAGCCGTTCGCAACTTATTAATGAAATTAACCAAATCTCGCATATTGATTAAAGAGAATAACATGGCCAAATCTAAGCTATCATTTTTAGATAGAAACCTAACGCTATGGATTTTTATTGCTATGGCTTTAGGTGTAGCCATTGGTGTTTTCTTTCCTCAAGCATCAGTGTCTTTAAATCAGCTCAGTGTAGATAACGTTAATATTCCAATTGCGATTGGTTTAATTTTAATGATGTATCCTCCTTTGGCAAAAGTAGACTATGCAGCTTTGCCAGAAGTTTTTAAAGATAAGAAAACTCTCGCTTTGTCTTTAGTACAAAACTGGTTAATTGCTCCGGTTTTAATGTTTGCTTTAGCGATTATTTTTCTGCATAACTATCCGGAATATATGACGGGTCTGATTCTTATTGGATTAGCACGTTGTATTGCAATGGTATTAGTTTGGAATGGCTTGGCATGTGGCGATAACCAATACGTAGCTGCTCTAGTTGCCTTTAACAGTATTTTCCAAATTTTATTCTTTAGCACTTATGCATGGCTATTTCTAACCTTTTTGCCACCTTATTTTGGTGTGGCAGGACAAGTCATTAATGTCGATTTTTGGACCATTACCCATGCTGTATTGGTGTATTTGGGTATTCCATTTTTAATGGGTTTCTTGACTCGTCTAGTTTTAGTTAAGGCAAAAGGTTTGAGTTGGTATCAAACCAAGTTTTTACCAAAAATTAGCCCGTTAAGTCTAATCGCCTTACTCTTTACTATTGTTGCCATGTTTAGTTTAAAAGGTGGCGATGTGGTGAGTTTACCTCTAGATGTATTACTGATTGCTGTCCCACTAACAATTTACTTTGTGGTGATGTTCTTTATCAGCTTCTTTATGAGTAAACGAATGGGGAATAACTATCCACGTACTACTGCCATTTCATTTACCGCAGCGGGTAACAATTTTGAGCTCGCTTTAGCAGTTGCAATTGCAACATTTGGCTTAGCTTCTCCGGTTGCTTTTACTACAGTAATTGGACCATTGGTTGAAGTTCCGGTTTTAATTTCACTCGTTTCAGTTTCGCTTTGGTTAAAGAAAAAGTATTTCTCACATGAACAGTTCTAATAATGATTTAGCAAATGTAGAGCTTAACCTTTTGGATAAGCCTACATTCGAACAAATACAAGCACAGCAGCTTGAACATCCACCCCGTATTTTACTGTTATATGGTTCGAATCGTGAACGCTCTTATAGTCGTTTTGCTGTACTAACAGCTGGGCGTATCCTTGAATACCTAGGTGCCGAAGTCAAAATTTTTCACCCTAAAGGTTTGCCTTTGCCCGAAGATGCAGCAACTGATCATCCAAAAGTACAAGAGTTACATGAACTTTTGGCTTGGTCAGAAGGTATGGTGTGGTGTTCGCCTGAACGTCACGGGGCAATGAGTTCAATTTTAAAAGCTCAAATTGATTGGATTCCTTTAGCTGGCGGAGCAATACGTGCAACACAAGGTAAAACCTTAGCCGTTATGCAAGTCAGCGGTGGTTCACAGTCTTTTAATGCTGTGAATCAAATGCGTATTTTAGGACGTTGGATGCGCATGATTACCATCCCAAATCAGTCTTCTGTTGCTAAAGCTTTTTTAGAGTTTGAAGAAGATGGCAGTATGAAACCATCCTTTTACTTTGACCGAATTGTTGATGTAATGGAAGAACTCTATAAATTCACTTTATTAACACGCGGGCAAAAACAGTACCTGACCAATCGCTATTCGGAGCGGAAAGAATCGGCAGAAGAGCTATCAAAACGAGTAAATCAAAAATAAAAAGTTTTATCCCAAAAAGTGCTCTAGTTAGAGCACTTTTTATTGAGTGTTTTTTAGACTAAGTCATTGTAGGTAATAGTTTTTGTAATAATTCAATAAAGTTGGAAACTTTGGCCGAATTTTCATTTTCTCTGGTAATCAAGTAAATGGGTGCATTCAGTTTTATTGAGTGATCAAACTCGCGATAAATAATTTCATGATCCCAAAAATTATGCATTGAGGCTGGCACAATAGTAATGCCAATTCCGGCAGCAACCAAATTTAATGTTGCGGTAGGACGCGGCGCTTCTTGAATAATGCGTGGACTAAAACCTGCCTGATAGCAACTATATAAAATATTGTCATATAAACCTTGTCCAGAAGAACGACGGTATAAAACAAAATTCTCATCTGATAAGTCACTTAAACTAATTTTCTCTTTTTGCGTAAGAGGATGTCCTATAGGCAATGCAACCACCATTGGCTCATCTAATATATGTAAGTGTTTTAACCCAATATCACGGCTGATCGGTGCTCTTAAAAAAGCAATATCTAGCTTTTCTGAAATTAACCAGTCCAGTTGTTTTTGACTGCCTGCTTCTTCAAGTTTGGTTTGTACTCCTGGATATATTTCCCGATATGAACGTAATACTAATGAGATAAGCGGATGTAAGCCGGCTGAACTAGTAAAACCAATATTAAGTTGTCCCGTTTTACCTTGGCTAACATCTTGGACTAATTGGGGTATATGTCTGGCATGTTCTAATAAAAGTTGTGCTTCTTTAAATAAGGCTAAACCTGCTTCTGTCGGCTCAATTCCACGCGGTTGACGAATAAGTAATTGAGTACCGAGTTCTTGTTCAAGTTTTTTGAGTAAACGCGTTAGAGGCGGTTGTTGAATAAACAAACGGTTTGCTGCATGAGTAATATTTCTTTCTTCAATTACCACCACAAAGGCATGAAGCTTATGTAAATCTAGCATAGGAATACCTTTAGGGTATGGTTAATGAAAATAAAAGCATTTGTAGATATATCATAAAAGTATCATTCTATCTTGGTCAGATAAAGTGAAAAGTAACGAAAATGAACCATGTTGAGATTGCCGTGCAGAAGGAGAGCGTACCGACCTGCACGGAGTTATTTTTAGGTTTTTTAACATTAGGTTTAATTGGATTTGGTGGTGTATTGCCTTTAGCACGTAAAGTTGTTGTAGAGCAAAGGCAGTGGCTAAGTCCTGAAAAATTCACTGAGTTACTGGGTCTATGCCAATTCCTACCAGGCGGCAATATCATTAATTTATCTGTTGCGATTGGTATGGAGTTTCGCGGTGTTCGGGGAGCGGTGAGTTCACTGATTGGCTTGATCCTTGCGCCTACGATAATTGTTGTACTTTTACACTATGTCTATGAGCAGTTCCAAGACAACCTTATGGTTAAGCATCTTTTCGAAGGATTAGCAGCAGCGGCGGCAGGACTTTTGGTTGCAACAGGTTTGAAAATGCTTAAACCATTATTACGTAATCCATTAGCGATGTGTGTGGTCGTATCTGCAATTGTCAGTATTGCCTTTCTAAAAGTTTCTCTACTTTTAACGATGGTGATTTTGTTATCGATCTATTCTGCCATCATTTGGAGACGTGTGTAATGGGTGCAGTTCTACTTACTTTAGCCATCATTTTTACTCAATTGTCTCTTATTGCATTTGGTGGTGGAAATACGATTTTGCCCGAAATGCAACGTCAGGTGGTTGATATTCACCATTGGATGACAGCACAAGAATTTAGTGCATTGTTCGCCATGGCTCAAGCAGCACCGGGACCGAACATGATGATCGTTCCACTGGTGGGATGGCATGTAGCAGGGTTGTCTGGTTTGCTTGTAACCTCTACAGCTAAATTTTTACCTTCATCGATTATTACTGTATTTGTAATGAGAGGTTGGTCAAAATTTAAAGATAAAAAATGGCGCCGTGTTTTACAGCTTGCTTTACAACCTGTCACTGTTGGAACGGTGCTTGCCAGTGCGTGGATTATTTCTGAGGCAGCAGCAATAAATACTTTACTTGTCATTATGGTAGTCATTGCAACTTTATTATCTTTAATTAAAAAAGTTCATCCCTTGCATGTCTTGATTGCTGGTGCGTTATTTGGTGTAGTTTTACTATAGTTTAACCAGTTTGCCGACCTGAGCTGGATGAGTTCAGGTTGGCTTTTTTTGATTGAAGTAAATAATAAAATCTAAAAAACCGATTAAATCTATAAAAACATACTGTTTTACCTATTTTATGTTTTAACGTACTATGCATCTATTGAAAGAATTTGGATGCATTGGAGTAAAAATAGATGTTAGATCAAAACATTAAAACTCAATTAAAAGCTTACTTAGAACGTTTAGAAAGTCCAATCGAATTAGTTGCTGCTTTAGATGAATCAGATAAAGCAGCTCAAATTAAAGAGTTGGTGAGTGAAATCGCTGAACTTTCTGAAAAGGTGACTGCCCGTTTTGATGGCAACAATACACGTCGTCCAAGCTTTGGTGTGGCTAAAGTAGGTGAACAACCTCGTGTGTTCTTTGCAGGCTTACCAATGGGCCATGAGTTTACATCTTTGATCTTGGCTCTGTTACAAGTGTCTGGCTATGCACCTAAAGTGTCAAATGAAGTGCTCAACCAGATTAAAGGCTTAAACCTCAAAGCCAACTTTGATGTGTTTGTATCGCTAAGCTGTCATAACTGTCCGGATGTGGTACAGGCGCTTAACCTGATCGCAATTTATAATCCGAACACCACAGCTACCATGATTGATGGTTCATTCTTCCAAGACGAAGTTGAACAACGCAAAATCATGGCTGTACCAATGGTATTCCAAGACAATGAACACATTGGTCAAGGTCGTATGACCCTTGAAGAAATTGTGGCAAAACTTGACACCAACTCAGCTGAAAAAGATGCAGCAGCACTCAATGCCAAAGATGCTTTTGATGTATTAGTGATTGGTGGTGGTCCTGCGGGTGCAACAGCAGCAATCTATGCAGCACGTAAGGGCATTAACACAGGTATCGTGGCTGAACGCTTCGGTGGTCAGGTGATGGATACCATGGACATTGAAAACTTCACGTCTGTACAAAAGACTCAAGGTCCTAAGTTTGCTGCTGAAATGGAAGCACACGTTCGTGAATACGATGTCGATATCATGAACCTGCAACGTGTTAGCAAAATCACAGGTGCCAACCAAACTGCAAATGGTCTGGTTGAAGTTGAACTTGAAAACGGTGCAAAACTTGAATCAAAAACTGTGATCCTTTCAACAGGTGCACGTTGGAGAGAAATGAATGTACCGGGTGAGCAAGAATACCGTACCCGTGGTGTCGCGTACTGTCCACACTGTGATGGCCCATTGTTCAAAGGCAAACGTGTTGCCGTGATTGGTGGGGGTAACTCAGGTGTTGAAGCTGCGATTGACCTTGCAGGAATTGTTGAGCATGTGACTTTGGTTGAGTTCGATACAAAACTACGTGCTGACCAAGTTTTGCAAAACAAACTGCATAGCTTGCCAAACACAACTGTGATTATGAATGCGTTAAGTACAGAAGTGTTAGGTGATGGCTCACAAGTGACTGGTCTTAAATATAAAGACCGTGCGACTGATGAAGAGCATGTTGTAGAGCTTGCTGGTATCTTTGTACAGATTGGTTTATTGCCAAACACTGACTTCTTGAAAGACAGTGAAGTTGAGTTAACCAACCGTGGTGAGATCATTGTGAATGACCGCAACGAAACCAATGTCAAAGGTGTATTTGCTGCGGGTGACTGTACGACTGTGCCTTACAAGCAAATTATTATTGCGACAGGCGAAGGTGCTAAAGCATCACTCTCTGCGTTTGATTACATCATCCGTTCTGGGCAGTAAACTTTAACGCCAAAACAAAAGAGCCAAAGGTTATCCTTTGGCTCTTTTTACTTTTAAGGTTTATATAAACCATGTTCGACTAAATGCTCTCGTAAAATACGGCGTAGCTCTAATACGGCTTGCGGAGTAAGCTGGATTGAATGTCCCCCTGGGAGAACTTTTTCAGACTTGGCACCTTCTAAGTGAGCACTCTTATAAGGAACAATACCATCCGTAATTACATTTGGATCATCGCTCTTGGTGATATTTCCCATAATTGAGTGAAAAACCAATCCTTTATGAGGGTTAATATTTTCTGTAAGTTCCATAAACTTGGACTGATGACTCAAATCGCTTGGACCATTTTGAATCAAGCCATTATCAATATTACCTAAGAAATCTTTAACATCTAGATTTTCGGTGGTGAGAGACGTTGCTACAGCTGACAAAAATGCACCGGGTAGGCGAATAATTTTACGAGCAGCTAAAGTAAACCAACGATCTGCATAATCTGTGCCTTTATGAGGCGATGCCAAGAATATTGCACGATCAAAATTATTGATTGAATGCATTTGCAATCGCTCAGTAACCATTGGATGTTTCTTGAAACGGTTTTGCTGACGAATCGTCATCAAATCTAAAGCAGGCTTAGTAATATCACCATCACTAACCAGTAACCGACTAATAATACCTCCCATACTATGGCCCACAAGAACAGCATTATGTGCAGCAGGATCATTTGGGTTCAAAGAACCAAAAGCTTGTTTAAGAAGGGCATAAGTTTGGAAACGGCTTTCCAAAATTGGCATATTGGTTGAATAGAAGACTTGCCAAACTTGATAATTATCTCTTAGAACAGTGTCACCCATAACATCATTGGTGAGTGCAATCCAAGCTTCGGGGCTACTTGCCAAACCATGGACTAACACAATAATTTTCTTATTTGGATTATACGGTTCAAGCATGTAGAGGTGCGGCATAGTTAAGTGCTGATCACGATCAATCAAACTTAAATAAGCTGCAACACCTAAATTATTTTCGGCTAACCATAAACCATAAGGTGCAGAAAAATTCGCTGCTAATGGATATTGTTTTCCTGCCACATTAATGTTGTCGGTACGGTAGGGGTCATAAACCCGAATCACAAATTCGGGGGTGTTTATAATTTCTTCAACAGTTGTTGCATGTTTAGGTTCTGCGACAATCGTGGCAGCCAAATAACGCGCATGATGAATATTAGGATTCATCCCATCTTTATAAGTATAGTTGAGGGGATCTAAAATATATTCGTTGGTTTCATTTTTCACAGTATTTGGAAAAACGGCCACAAACTCTGATCCAAAACCATCTCTACGGTTTATCGTTCTTAAACCAGAAAAGTTTAAGTTATAACTCGAAATTAACTTTTCTAGTTTTTGACCTGTAAGTTGTCGATGAAATTCAAAATCAATCGAATAGACACTTTTACCAATATGTATTTGAGGCTCTACAGTATCTTTTTTAGGATAGCGTAAATCATAAACACTCACCATTTTAGCAATCGCTTGATTGTAAAAGTCACGTATTTGAACTTGTCTATTATCAAAAATACGGTCGGCAGGTAAGCGTTTCGTTGCAAAAAGATAAGCATAGCTATAACGGATACTTTTATCGAGTAAATCTAATTGTTGGTCTAAACAATCATCATATTTATTTTGAATTATTTTTTGTTCCTCTTCGCCTCTATGCTTGCTAAATCTACTCACTTTACAATCTGAAGAATTTGACAAAGCCATCGCCTTGGCAAGATACATTTCACTGGCAGACGAGAGAAATTGTTCATCAAGAATCTGAGGAAGCTTTTTTAACTGGTTAACGCAAGTTTCAGGTGATTCGGTACATACCTTGGCTTCTTGACCTGACATTGATAAAACATTTAAGCTTGCTTCACTAAGTTTGTCTTGAGTGAGAATACTATTACGTTCATTTGCAATAGTTACATTCAAAGCTTGCTGTTTAACATTTACGACCTGACAACCACTCAGAATTGAACCGAGTAGCATGACCGTCAGTACTGTTTTGTTTCTTTTTATTGAAAACATTAGGGTCAAAATATAGTGGCTCAATGGTATGTAGATCATACAAATTTTAAAGTACTTTTCAAATGATCAAATAAAAAAAAGGGCTGTCAAAACAGCCCTTTTTATCTAAATTAAGCTTATTTCTTAGATGTAGCACTAGGCGTAGTTGCAGACATTGCAGGGTTAGTTAAAACTTGCCATACATTCCAACGGCCTTGTTTTTCAATTTCTTGAATTAAACGATCAGCAATTTCCGATTCATCTGGGTATTTAACTTTATAATTTTTAAGTGTCTGAATCGCGTTTTTCTTTTGCTCCATTGCAATATAGTTATTTGCAGCAGCTAGATATGCTTCTTGAACATTACCTTTAATGGCTTTATCTAAGTAAGGAATGGCTTCACGTTGACCACCACCTTCAGATAAACCGAAACCAAACCAGAAGTTCGTTTCTGCATCATCTGGGCTAATTTTTAAAAGTCTTTGAGCATATTCTAAAGATCTAGTGGTATGAACGGTACCTAAATCAAGATTACGCGCAAGAACACTTGCTTTGAAAGCACGAAGCAAAATATCAAATGATGCATTTGGGTTTGCAGCAAGTGTATCAAGTTGTTGTGTTACTTCTTTAAGTTTACTTTCGAAACCTTTACGTTCTTGGCGATCAGTAAAGCGAGGTGGGTAGTGACGAGCTTTGCCTTCTACTAACTGTAAAAAGTCGTCAATACTTGTAACATCAATTTCATTTTCACCAGCTAAAACAGCATATTTCATTGAACGCTGTGAATTATTTACAGTTGGAACAATCAATTTATTGACGTCGAGAGTAAGCTGTTTAGTTGGGTCATCTTGACGATTAACAACCATTTTGGTTACTGGCTGTGCAGCAGCGTCTTTTAAGGCAACTTCAAATGCTGGCGGTTGATCGTAGTTAAAAGGATTTAACGCATAAAAAGGAGGAGTAAGCTCTGGTTCCTTGAAAACAAAAGGCTCAATTTTTTGTTGTTTTACAGGTGCCATTGTACAAGCTGTTAAACTTGAAGTCGCAAGGATGATATATGCCAAAGGCTTAAAATTCATAGGATCTTCCGTTCATTTTAGTAAAGTCAGATTTGGTAGTGACAAGTCTAGAAAAAGCTAAACCGACATGCAAGAGTAAGCGTGTTACATTATGAATCAAGAATATTACGTTTTTGATATCTTGTTTTGTGCCCCACATTCACGACGCACTTCTTCAAGAATTTTTAGCTCTTCATCACTAAAAGGTTGTTCATCTTGACTTTCCTTTTTGAAGCTAGGATCTAGCTCTGATAAACGCTGACATAAATTATTCATACGCGTTTCATTGTGCTGAATACGATCAAGTAAAACGCGCATACCTTCTAAAATAGGGTCCGACTGATCAGCAGTTGTCGCATATGGGGCAAAACCAATACTTTGTGCATAATCGCGGCGACGTTCTTCATCTTTATCTTTAGTTTTGTCGGTATCTTTATAGATATAGCGAGCAGGGTTGCCTACAGCAGTCACACCGGCAGGAACAGCTTTGGTCACTACAGCATTCGAACCGACTTTTGCACCTTTACCTACAGTAAATGGACCCAAGATTTTCGCACCCGCACCAACCACCACGCCATCTTCTAAAGTTGGGTGACGTTTGCCGGTCTTCCATGTTGTACCACCTAAGGTTACCCCATGATAAAGCGTTACATCGTCGCCAATTTCAGCAGTTTCACCAATCACAACACCCATGCCATGATCAATAAAAAAACGCTTACCAATTTTAGCGCCTGGATGAATTTCAATACCTGTTGCAAAACGGCTAAATGAAGAAAGTAGGCGTGCCGCACCTTTACAATCTTTTTGCCATAATTCATGCGCGACACGATGCATCATAATTGCATGAATGCCAGGGTAGGTGGTAAGAACTTCGAGTGTATTGCGGGCAGCAGGATCTCGCGCAAATACAGCTTTTATATCTTCTTTAAGCTGCTTAAGCATTGGGTTGATCCTCCTTGTCAGATAATGCTTTTTTCCATTTACCACTTGTTAAAGCTTGTACGCGACTAAAAATACCGCGAAGTAAATGATATTCCATACGATCTAATTGTATACGACCAAATAAACGACGCAAGCGTAAAGGTAATAAACGTGGATTTTCTGGATCTAAAAATTCAATTTCAGTCAGCATTTTTTCAAGATGAGGATAAAACTCTTCCATTTGTTGCTGAGTCACCAAAGGTTCATCCCATTGCATGCTTTGGCCTTGAACTAATGGCATTTCATCTACATTCTGATCGACTTGCTCTTGCTCAAGAGCAGACATGCGAAGTTCGTAACATACAACTTGAATCGCTTGCGCAACATTTAATACGCCATAGTCTGGATTAACAGGAATCGTTAAATGATAATTTGCCAGTGCTAATTCTTCGTTTGTTAAGCCACGGTCTTCACGGCCAAAAACAATAGCAATTTGTTGTCCTTGAGATGTTGCCTTAATAGCTTCTTTAGCTGCAGGTCTCACATCCAGTAAAGGCCAAGGAATGGTACGACTACGTGCACTTGTTCCAAAGACCAAATGGCAATCTTTAATCGCATCTTCTAAGGTGTCTACAATCTCAAGGTGCTCAAATAAATCTTGAGCACCAGCAGCAAGCGCTTGTATATCTGGATGAGGATATGTTTTGGGTGCTACAAGAACTAATTTAATGAGTCCCATTGTTTTCATGGCACGTAAAGCACTGCCAATATTAGCAGGCAAAGTAGTATTTACCATGACAATACGCACTTGTGCTAATTGTTTTGACACGGTGGTGTGGTCAAACGAACTCATAAGATTTCCAGAAATTACGAATATTGAGAAACTTCGCTTTGGTATAAATCCAATGCATCGTCCATAGACATACCCGCAGGAGGAGGGGCAACAGCATGTGGACGAACAGGGTCTGCTGCTTTAGCTGCTTTCGACTTTACTTGATATTCAATATAAATATTATCTTTACCAAAATAATCTCTGAGTTTAGCAAGTAATTCATCTAGAGGAGCGACTTTCCATTGAGGACCAAACAGAAGCTCGGCTTGAGCATAAGGCTGGTCAATCTGTAACTGTAGAGTGATATGTTGATGCATATCTACATTGCAAAATGGCAAGATCATGTTTTGCAGATCTTTTGCCAATGTTGGCTGCATGAACTCTTCTGTTAATTTGATTTGAATACTATTAGCACGTTTTTGTCTTATTTCATTTAATGTGAAAGCCTTGGTTAAACGTCCCATTGGACGATCAAAGCCTTCTCGCTCATAGATTTCGCCTTCGAAAACTACAACACGTTCAACTTGCACAATATCTTTAAAACGTTGGAAACGTTCATGGTTACAGCTGACTTCAATACGTGCCGTGCCATCATCAAGTACAATGACCACACGGTTCGGGAAGTTTGCGACATCAATGACCAAACCTGCATAAACCGTTGTAACACCACGACGCGTCGCAGTAATTTCATTTAGTTTTACAGGAATAAAAGCTTTGAGTTCTTGTCGATAGACATCAATTGGATGACCCGTTAAATATAAACCAAGCGTATCTTTTTCGCCTTTGAGACGAACCTCGTCACTCCATGGTTTTACTGGTTTAGCTGGCTTGCGCTGAACTTCTTCAACCTCACCAAATAAATCCATAATTCCGCTTTCACGGTTACTTCGAGCTTGTTCAGCAGCTTGAACAGCTTCAGGCAATTGTGCCATTAAGCTTGCACGTTCAATTCCTAAGCAATCGAGTGCACCCGCGCGAATTAAAGCTTCAAGAGTACGCTTATTGATTTTCTTCAAATCAATACGATGGCAAAAATCGAATAAATCTGTATAAGGACCAAATTGTCGACGAGAGTCAATAACTGACTGCATTGCTTGTTCGCCGACGCCTTTAATTGCACCTAAACCGTAAACAATCGTTTTATCGTTACTTGCATGGAAGTGATAAGTCGACATGTTGACTGATGGTGGTAAGACTTCAAGATTATTGTTTCGACAGTCATCAATCAAAAATACAACACTGTCCGTGTTTTGCATTTCCGATGTCATTACCGCTGCCATAAACTCAGCAGGATAATGAGCTTTTAACCATGCAGTATGATAGGCAACTAGGGCATAAGCAGCCGCGTGAGATTTGTTAAAACCATAGCCTGCAAACTTTTCCATATAGTCAAAGATATGGTTTGCTGTACTTTCGTCAATCCCTTTTTCAGCAGCACCTTCTAAGAAGATTTGGCGCTGTTTGACCATTTCCTCGGGTTTCTTTTTACCCATTGCACGGCGTAATAAGTCTGCGCCACCTAACGTATAACCTGCACAGATCTGTGCAGTCTGCATCACCTGTTCCTGATAAACCATAATCCCGTAAGTTGGTTCTAATACACCTTCTAAAAGAGGATGGAGATATTCAAAATCTCCACCATGCATACGGTGGATAAAGTCAGGAATCAGATCCATTGGACCCGGACGATACAAGGATACGAACGCAATAATTTCTTCAAATTTGCTTGGACGTGCTTCTTTAAGCATCCGTTTCATACCGACGGATTCAAACTGGAATACCGCTGTCGTATTTGCATCTGCAAAGACAGAATAGGCTTTAGCGTCGTCTAGAGGAACATGCAAGATATTGAGTTGATCATTACTGTCGCGGTTTTTATTAATATTTTGAATCGCGTCTTCAATAACGGTTAAGTTACGTAAACCCAAGAAGTCGAACTTGACCAGACCCGCTGCTTCTACATCGTCTTTATCATATTGAGCAACACGGTTTGTTCCATCTGCATCACAAAGTACAGCCGAGAAATCGGTAATTTTACCTGGTGCAATAACTACACCTCCGGCATGTTTACCAGTATTTCGGGTTATACCTTCTAACTTTAATGCCATTTCCCAGATTTCGCTTGCATCGTCGTTATCTGGGTTAGATGGATTGGTCACAATATCTTTAAGCTGAGGTTCCATATCAATGGCGGTGGCTAAGTCCACACCGAGTGGTTTGGTAGGCACCATTTTTGAAATACGGTCAGCTAAACCGTAAGATTTACCCAATACACGTGCAACGTCACGGATTGCACCTTTTGCTGCCATGGTTCCGAAAGTTGCAATTTGTGAAACGGCTTCGCGACCATAAGTACGTGATACATAATCAATAACGCGGTCACGTCCGGCAATACAGAAATCGACGTCAAAGTCAGGCATCGATACACGTTCTGGGTTCAAGAAACGTTCGAAGAGCAGATCGTAACGAAGAGGATCAAGGTCAGTAATTTCTAAGCTATAGGCGACTAATGAACCTGCACCTGAACCACGACCTGGCCCGACAGGAACACCATTACTTTTTGCCCATCGAATGAAGTCCATGACGATGAGGAAGTATCCAGGGAAACCCATTTTCAGGATAATACCAACTTCATAATCAATTCGTTCATCGTAAGGCTTACGAATCTCTGGCCAGTCTTCGCCACGTTTTTCAACAGGGTAAAGATAATTTAAGCGTTCTTCCAAGCCCACTTTAGATAAATGTTCAAAATAAGTGTCGATGGTAAAACCATCTGGAATTGGATAGTCAGGTAAAAAGTAAGTACCGAGTTGCAGTTTAACGTTGCAACGTTTAGCAATATGATAGGTGTTCTCGATAGCACTAGGAATATCGGAAAACAATTCGATCATTTCATCTGAGGTTTTAAAGTGCTGCTCAGGACTATATATGCGTGGACGGCGATTATCTGCTAGTACATAACCATCAGCGATACAAACACGTGCTTCGTGTGCTTCGAAATCTTCTTTTTCTACAAAGTGCACATCATTATGTGCAACTACACCAATATTATATTGTGCAGCAAGCTTAGTTGCTTCTTGAATAAAGTCTTCTTCACCGGGACGGTCGGTACGTGTTAAAGCAAGATAAACACGATTACCAAATTTTTCGAGCCATGCTTCTAAAAGAGGAGCTGCTTTTTGCGGGTTAGATGAGCAAAGCATCTGACCAACATCACTATGCTGACCAAGTAAAACGATAATATCTTGATGCTGTTCAAGTATCCATTCTTTTTGTACACATGGAATACTGAGCTGTTGTCCTTCAATAAAACCGCGTGAAACAATTTCGGTTAGACTTTTCCACCCGACATCACTCATTGCAAGTAAGGTTGCACGGTGTTGAGCATCATCAAGGCGAATTGTGCTACCTAAAAGAGGCTTAATGCCTTTTTTTAAACAAGAATTATAAAACTTTACTGCCGCATGGAGATTAGAGAGGTCAGTTAATGCCAACGCAGGCATTTGGTCTTTAACCGCAGCATTGACCAAGTCAGGTATGCGAACTATCGACTCTGTAATCGAAAATTCTGTATAAATACCTAGATGAACAAACTGCATAAACCAATCCTTAATGCGACCGAAGCATAGTTTAACACGCAAAGTTAAAAGGAAATGGTTAATATTTTGGCAAACTGTTAAGGATTTTATTATTTAAGAAGAATGAGTTGAACATCTATTGTGCAGTTTTAATATAAAAGACATTATTTTTATAAAATATGACCAGCTCAAACACCAAGGTTTAAGCTGGTTGAAAAACTTAGTACTGCCAGAACATACGTTGAATTTCTTTAACGTCATTAGTCTTAGTAAGAGCTAATGCAGCAAGAATACGCGCTTTTTGAGGGTTTAAGTCATGTGCTGCTACCCAACCATATTTAGAGTCAGGTTGTTCTGCATCACGTAATACAAAACCTTGTGGAACACGTGATGAGCGGATAATTTGAATACCGTTCTTGTCGTGAAGATTTTGTAAAGTTGGTACGATATATTTTGGTACAGAACCGTTACCAGTACCTGCATTAATAATCGCTTTAGCGCCTGCTTTTGCATACGCTTCATATGCATCTGGAAGCATAGAGTCTGAACCGTAAACGATCTGTACAGTTGGAAGTGCATCGCCTTTAATATTTTCAATATTAAATTCTGAAGCATTTGTAAAACGTTTTACAGATTGTCTGAACCAGTATGGCTTGCCTTCAACTAACGTACCTAAAGCGCCCCATTGGCTAACAAAAGCATTTGTATGAATGTTAATGCCTTTAGTGACATCACGCGCTGCAAAAATAGAGTCGTTCATAAGAACCATAACGCCTTTATTTTTTGCATCATCAGAAGCAGCTAAAGCAACTGCGCTATAAAGGTTAAGTGGTCCGTCTGCTGAAAGAGCAGTTGAAGGACGCATTGAACCAACAAGTACAATAGGTTTATCAGTGTGAACAACTAGATTTAAGAAAAACGCTGTTTCTTCTAAAGTATCTGTACCGTGAGTAATCACGACACCATTAACAGATGGTTTTTTTACCAGTTCATTTACTTGACGAGCAATTTCCAATAATTCCTTATCAGTAATACTCTCAGAAGCGATTTGTAATGCTTGAATACCGGTGACATTCGCCAAATCTTTGATTTGTGGAACAGCATTAATTAAGGCATCAACTGGAACTTTTGCAGCAGTATAGGTTGCACTGTTTGCTGAGCTTGCGCCAGCACCCGCGATAGTACCGCCAGTGGCTACAACAACTACATTATTTTTTGCGTAAAGTGGGAGAGAGCAGGCCAATAAGCCCATCGCTAAACCTAAAGATTTAACAGTTTTAGTCAACATCGAAAATATCCTTATGAAGTGACGAAAGTAAAAAAGTTTGTCGAATATGTCAGCTTTTCCTAAGCAAAACACATACCATGTAAAACATATTCGTAACTTGTTTGAATAAGAAGCATCCCTGAATAGCATTTTGTTTCATCAACAATTGCTTAGTCATTGCCTTTATTTAGCGTTAATAAATATCATGAATAAAATAAAAAATCTATTAAGTTTTTCTAATTTATCTTAATTTTTTTTGTTTTTAATATAAAGGAGGTAAATAATTTTATCACTATTATAAAATTTAAAAATAATGGGTTTGATATAGTTTTTATTTACCATTTGGTATTTATATGTTATTGATTATATATAATATTATTTATTAATAAAATTATATGGATTTTTTGATAGTTAAACTAAATAGTAATTTCAATAGTTTAATATAATTAATTATTAATGAAATGAATTAAAAATTAATCAATTGATGTTTATTTCTAAGAATATAAATTCTGTTTGGGTGATTTTTATTCTCTTTTTAAGGTTTATTTTAAGAAAATTTAATAGAAGTGAAAATACATTATTTAGTTCATTATTTAATATGGAAATACACATAAATTTTTATTGTTTAATTTTAGAATAAAAAGAAGAGCAATTTTATAAGGTCATATAAAATTGCTCTTAAGTTGGGAGAGTGGGAGAAAAGAGAAACTTAAGCGGTTGTTTGTTCTTGAGTTGATTTAATTAATACAGGCTCTGGTAGCTCTTCAGTATCTGCTACTTTTTCGCCTTCAAGCTTAGCAACAACAGCGGTAGCAATACTGTTGCCTACTACGTTTGTGGCAGTACGACCCATGTCAAGGAACTGATCGATACCAAGCAATAAAAGAATACCAGCTTCAGGTAAATGGAACATGGTGAGTGTTGCTGAAATAACTACAATTGAAGCTCGTGATACACCTGCAATACCTTTACTTGTTACCATTAGAGTTAGCAGAATTAAGATTTGTTGAGTGAAGCTAAGATCGATGTTGTAAGCTTGAGCAATAAAGAGTACCGCAAATGTGGTGTACATCATTGAACCATCTAGGTTAAATGAATAACCCAACGGTAATACAAAGCTAGTCACCTTTTTAGGTACACCAAATTTATTGAGTGCATCCATTACTTTAGGGTAGGCAGATTCACTTGAAGCTGTAGCAAAAGCAAGAGTTACAGGTTCACGAATGAGTTTACCTAAGCGGAAAATATCTTTTTTAAGTACGATTGCACCAACAGAGAACAAAATGATCCAAAGTAGCAGAAGACCGAAATAGAACTCAGCGATTAAAATGCCGTAGTCAACAATCAAGCCTAAACCTTGTACTGTAATTGCTGAAGCGATTGCAGCAAATACTGCAAAAGGTGCAAACATCATGACGTAATCAGTAATACGGAACATGATCTTGCTAAGTTCTTCAGTCAAACGAACAAAAACAGACCCTTTCTCGTTGCCTTGATTTACAAAAGCAAGTGCCGAACCAAAGAAAATTGAGAAAACAAGTACTTGTAAAATATCGTTATTTGCCATTGCTTCTGCAATACTGCGTGGAAACACATGACTTAAGAATGATTGCAGCGTAAAGCCAGTGGTCGCTGGGAGAGAAGCGCCACTAAGTTGTTGAGCTGTTGGTAGTGCTAAATCTAGAGCTGCACCAGGTTGGAAAAAGTTTGCTAAACCCATTCCGATAGCAAGCGATACAAACGAAGCAGTAATGAACCAAGTCATTGACTTGAGTGTGATACTACCAATTGATGTAGATTTCCCCATTGATACAATGCCTGAAACAATTGTGGCAAATACCAATGGAGCAATAATCATTTTGATGAGGCGTAAAAAGATGTCTGTGCCGATGCTGAAATAAGAAGCGATCTGTTTGAGTTGTTCGCCCTCATTGAAGAAGTGGTGACAAATCCAACCTGTCAGTACGCCAAGTAAAATAGCAATAACAATATACTTGAGCAATTTCTTTTGCTTCATATGAACCTCTATCCATTTGATTCAATCATTCTTTGATGGGATTTGAATGATTGAAAGCTTTCCTTGTTAGTTCAGTCCGGTCGTTCTACCGATTTTATCTTCCTAGATACCTGTATCTGTTTTAACCGAATCGAATATGGTGATGTTGTTATGGAGGGGGATTGTTGCTCGATTTTGAAGCAGTGTGAAATGCAAAAAAATATTGATCCATGCATTTTTTGCATAATGAAGATTGGGCGAAATGTGAAATTACGCACAAATTTAAACGTATGGTAAAAAATATAGAAATAAATTGTTAAACAGAATTTAAAGATTAAATAAATTAAATTTTTAATAAAAGTTATTTAAATTCAATTTTTTATTTTAGGGAAAATGAAAGTGTGGAGGTGTTTATAATTATTCTTTTCTTAAATTAGTTAAATAAAATTATCAAAAAAGGCATCCAATTTAAGATGCCTTTTTTGATATGCATTTTTTTAACGACGATTGGCTAAGAAACGACCTAAACGAGTGATTGCCTCTCGTAATTCATTTTCGGCCGGTAAGAAAACCACACGGAAATGATCTGGAGTTGGCCAATTAAAGCCCGTACCTTGTACCAGTAACACTTTCTCTGCACGTAACAAATCAAGCATTAATTTTTCATCATCTTCAATTGGATAGATGTTTGGATCGAGGCGAGGGAAGCAGTACATTGCTCCATCTGGTTTTACACAGCTTACACCAGGAATTTCATTTAGCATTTCCCAAGCAATATTACGCTGTTCGTACAAACGACCACCTGGACGAATCAGGTCATTAATTGATTGATAACCGCCTAAAGCAGTTTGAATCGCATATTGAGCTTGAACGTTTGCACATAGGCGCATTGACGCCAACATATCTAAACCTTCGATATAGTCAGCAGCGCGGCTTTTATCTCCGGTAATTGCCATCCAGCCTGAACGGAAACCTGCAATACGATAAGCTTTTGATAAACCATTAAAAGATACGCAAAGCTGGTCGCCAGCTAATGAGGCTACTGAAACATGTTCAATGCCGTCATAAATAATTTTGTCGTAAATTTCATCAGCAAATAAAATTAGATCATATTTTTTTGCCAGCACTACAATTTGTTCAAGAATATGACGTGGATAGACTGAACCAGTAGGGTTGTTCGGGTTAATGATGACAATACCGCGAGTATTCGATGTAATCTTGCTTTCAATGTCAGCAATATCTGGATACCAGCTATTTTCTTCATCACATTTATAGTGAATTGCTGTACCACCTGAAAGATTAACAGCTGCTGTCCAAAGCGGATAATCCGGCATTGGAATCAACATTTCGTCGCCATCATCAAGCAAGCCTTGCATCGCCATTACAATAAGTTCAGACACACCATTACCAATATACACGTCATTCACGTGCATATTTAGGATGCCTTTTTGTTGATAATACTGGCAGATAGCTTTACGTGCTGGAAAGATACCTTTTGAGTCAACATAACCAATCGCATTTGGTAGGTTTAAAGCAACGTCATTAATAATTTCTTGTGGAGCTTCAAAACCAAACGGAGCAGGGTTGCCGATATTGAGCTTGATGATTTTATGTCCTTGCTCTTCCATTTCATTGGCGGCTCGTAATACTGGTCCGCGAATGTCATAACAAACATGCTCAAGCTTCGATGATTTCTTTATTTCTCGAGAAGTTGGCATGGATTGGAGGATAGCAGTATTTTTAGACATAGCTGGATTCACTTTTGCATATCGGTATAAATAACTTTTAAATGTTTTAACTGTTACCAAATTCAGATCGTGTTGATCTTTTAGTAATTCAACAATTTTTTCATGGGTAAAGCCCGATTGCTGATACTGTTTGATAACTGGTAATAGTTGCTGGAAAAGCACACTTTTTTTCTGAGACATGTTTTGTCCTATACAACCGTGCCGAACAAGAATAGCACCATCTTTGCTTCCTTGGAAGAAAATAAAATATAAATTTGCTTACTTTTAATTTTGAATTTTGCTTACCTTTTGCTTTCTATTGCTTAGGTGATTAAATTCCAACAAATTTTACGTTCAGAGACTAGTGTTTTTGCGAGGAATGGCGTAAATATAAAACTCAATCATCAGAAATGTTTACTTCAGAATAAAGGTGCATGTCATGGGAAAAGTCAATAAAACAGACCGGGAATGGCAAAGAGAGTTATCACCAGAAGAGTATCGGATCACACGACAAAAGGGCACTGAACCTGCATTTACGGGGCAATACTGGAATACTAAGCAACATGGCACCTATGTCTGCCGTTGCTGCGGTGCAGAATTGTTCTCATCAGATACTAAATATGACAGTGGTTGTGGTTGGCCTAGCTTCTTTAAACCGATTGAGCCAACTGCAATTGAAGAACATGACGATTTATCGCATGGTATGGTCAGAACAGAAATTGTTTGTCATGATTGCGAAGCCCATTTAGGGCATGTTTTTGAAGATGGACCACAGCCGACTGGTTTGCGCTATTGTGTAAACTCGGCATCATTACAACTTAAATCACAAGAAAAAAATGATGAGGAAACCTATCCATGAGTAATATTTATCAGTTTGAAGCTGAACTGTTAGAGGGTGAAGTTAAGCAATTAGCTGATTACAAAGGTAAAGTTTTACTAATTGTAAATACTGCAAGTAAATGTGGTTTTACACCACAATTTGCTGGCCTTGAAAAACTTTATGAGAAATATAAAGATCAGGGCTTGGAAGTTTTAGGGTTTCCCTGCAACCAGTTTGGCGGGCAAGATCCGGGTAATAATAAAGAAATCGGTACGTTCTGCCAACGCAACTATGGGGTGAAATTCCCGATGTTTGCAAAAGTAGATGTAAAAGGACCAGAAGCCCACGTGATTTTTAGATATTTGACGCGTGAAGCGAAAGGCATTTTAGGCAGTAGTACTATTAAATGGAACTTTACTAAATTTTTGGTAGGGAGAGATGGCACAGTGCTTAATCGCTATGCTCCTACGACTAAACCAGAAGCATTAGAAGCTGATATTGAAAAAGCATTAGCAAGTTAATAAATTGAATGAACGCTATTCCTCAAGCATTTGAGTTTTGGCAAGATGGGCGAATGCCTTATGTTGAAGCCAGAAAATCTTGTTTTAGTCGAACATGTTATAAGTCTCATAGTCATCCAACATTTTCTATTGGAGCTATAGATGAAGGGAATAGCGTTTTTCAAAGTTCATTTGGTACAGCACAAAAGATTTCTGCTGGTACCTTAGTCATTGTACCTGCGCACATAGAACATTCTTGTAACCCATTACCTGATCAGGCTTGGAGTTACCAGATGTTGCATCTGGATATATCTTGGCTTAATCAATGGTATGCCGAATTTCAAAAAGAGGGCTTTGATTTAAATTTACCCCAGCATAAACCTCTCATTATTAAAGATGAGTCTTTATATCAGGCTTTTTCTGGGATGAATAAAACTTTATTTGACTCTCAAAGATTGATTCTTGAAAAAGAACAGTCGCTTATCTATTGCCTTACTCAGTTGTTACTCCCTCATTTTATATTAGAAGAAATACAGAAAACTCAATATTTGTATGAGGACTTCTTGGACTTAATTCATATTATTAAATCATCCGAACGATTTATTTCTCTAGAAGAGCTTGCACAGCAGGTAGGTCTTAGTCGATATGCAATTATTCGCCTATTTAAAGCTAATGTTGGCTTAACACCCCATGCATTTCAAATTAATTTAAAGATTAATCAAGCCAGAGCTCAATTGAAACAAGGGATTTCGCTTGTGGAGTTGGCAGTAAGTTTGGGCTTTAGTGATCAGAGCCATTTTCATAAAGCCTTCAAAGCGCATACTGGAATCACTCCTCGTCAGTTTCAACTGGCAGCCGCGCAATAATTTACAATAAATTATTTTTCTCTATTTTTAAGCTATTCCATACAGTTTTAAAGATGAAATCGTTATGGAAGTTTTTTTAGTTATTGCCTTTACTCACTTTTTAGCGCTGCTATCTCCGGGACCTGATTTTTTTCTTATCCTCACCAGTCTTTTGCAAAAGGGGGTACGCTATACATATGGTGTCATTGCAGGAATTACGTTTGGCAATGCCTTAATCTTAATGGCATGTATGTTTGGATTTATGTTACTTGGAAATTTGAGTACGACCATTCTTTTAGTACTTAAGTGGCTTGGGGCAGGGTATTTGGTTTATTTGAGTTATCTTTGTTTTAAGGCTGCTCGCGCTGGCACCTTAACTTTTGCTACTGAAAAAAATGATTTGATTGATCAAGAGTATCAACATCAGGATAAAGTTAAGAGCTTAATGTTGGGAATACAATCTAGTCTTCTTAATCCCAAAAATATTATGTTTTATAGTAGCTTAATGCTGCTTATTCAGCATCAATTTAGTTTAGTTCAAAAATTTCTGATGAGTACGTGGATGACTGGAGTCGTACTTGGTTGGAACTTACTGTTGGTTCGGTTATTGCTTCAAAATCGAGTTCTAGAACAGATTAAACGTTCAGCGATAGGCTTATATTATTGTTCTAGTCTGGCTTTTATATGTTTTGCAATCTTACTCATTGCTTATAGTTAATGTCGGTTGTATAGCCTTCATGCTAAATAATTATGAAGGCTATACAACTTATGTATGCTTAAAGAATTGCTTTTAAACGCTTAACTACTTCTTCGCATTGCGCTAAATCGGCAACTAAAGCCATACGTACATGATTTTCCCCAGGGTTACCTTGATCTGTGTCACGAGATAAATAACGACCCGGTAAAATTTTAATATGGGCTTTTTCCATTAACATCTTGGCAAAAGTTTCATCGTTATCGACTTTTAACCAATAATAGAAACCTGCATCTGGCTTTTGCAGAGGTAATAAGTGACCTAGTTCGTTTTGAAATAAATCAAACTTTGCACGATATTGCTTACGGTTTTCTTCAACATGGTTTTCATCATTCCATGCCGCAATTGATGCAAGCTGATGTTGAACAGGCATTGCTGCACCATGATAGGTACGGTATTGCAAATATGGTTTTAATAATTCTGCATCACCCGCTACAAAACCCGAGCGTAAACCCGGTAAGTTTGAGCGTTTAGAAAGTGAATGAAATACGATACAGTTTTTATAGTCATCACGACCAAGTTCTGCACATACTTCTAATAAACCAGTAGGTGCTTGCTCGAACCAAAGTTCTGAATAACATTCGTCAGAAGCAATAACAAAATTATATTGATCAGATAACGCGATTAGCTTTTTGAATTGTTCTTTAGAAAGCACAGTGCCAGTTGGGTTGCCCGGCGTACATACAAAAAGAAGGGCAGTTTTTTCCCATACTTCTGCGGGTACAGCATCAAAATCACCTAAGTAACCATTTTCTTCGGTGCAATTGATGAAATAAGGTTTTGCGCCCGCAAGTAGAGCTGCGCCTTCGTAAATTTGATAAAACGGATTCGGCATTACCACATACGGAGCATCTTCACGGTTAATGAGCGCCTGAACAAATGAGAAAATCCCTTCACGCGTACCAGATACTGGCAAAATGTGGTTTTCAGCACTAATGCTATTAAGTTTAAAGCGCTTAGTGAGCCAGTCTGCAATACTTTGGCGAAGCTCAGGTAAGCCTTTGCTGTTTGGATAAGTTGATAGATGATTGAAGTTGTCAATAATTGCCTGTTTAACAAACTCTGGTGCTGGGTGCTTTGGTTCACCAATTGATAGAGGGATCAAGGGAAGGTTAGCAGGAGTAGTATCCTTAAAAAGCTGGTTTAACTTTTCAAATGGATATGGGTGCAATAACGACAAGCTAGAGTTCATTAAACAGTTACCAAGTAGTTGAGTTTCAGTGCTGACAAATTTGATTAGATGCTTCATCTAATGCAGCTTTAAGCTTTTCCGAGAAGAGTTTAACCTCTTCGTTATTTAACGGTTTTCCATCTTTTTTCGTGACAAAGAAAATATCTTCTGCACGTTCACCTAAAGTTGCAATTCTAGCTGAATGGATGTCTAAACCTTGCATCATAAATAAGCCACCTACACGTGCAAGTAGGCCGGGGTGATCGAGTGTTGAAATTTCAACCATATTTTGCTGTAACGCTTCATTCAATGTTACGTCAACTGTATTTTCAATATCGAAGTGACGTAGTTGACGTGGAATACGGCGTTGCATAAGTCCCGGATATTGGTCTGGCTGACTAAGCGCCTTCACTAATGCGGTTTTAACCGTTTCTTCGCGTTCGGGGTCGGTTAGCAATGTACCAAAGCGATCCAGCACCACATAGGTGTCTAAACTAAATGCGGTACTTGCTGTGATAATTTTTGCATCCTGAACGTCTAAGTTCATACGGTCCAAAACTGCCACAGTTGTTGCAAAAAGATTGGGTTGGTCGCGCGTATATATAAAGATTTGCACGGCATCTTGCGCAGCTTTACGGTGAGCACGTAAGAGTACTAATGGCTCTGGATTATCGCCGTGTTTCAAAATTGCTTGAGTGTGCCATGCAATTTCATCTGCCGATTCTTTAATGAAGTATTCATCGCCCAGTTCTTGCCATACTTTTTCAACGTCTGCCAATGAGAAGTTATTTACCAGTAATTCGCTTGCTGCAAATTTGGTGTCTTCAATCAGCATTTGATAGTCAACAGGACGACTTAAACCTGTACGAATGACATCACGGGCATGCGTATAAAGTTGACGCATAAGCGAGGCACGCCATGTATTCCACAGTTTTGGATTTGTCGCATTAATATCTGCAACTGTTAAGGTATATAAATAATCAAGATGTTCCATATCGCCAAGTTTTTCGGCAAAATCTTTAACAACATCCGGATCGGAAATATCCTTTTTCTGAGCTGTTAGCGACATGAGCAAATGGTTGTGGATGAGCCATGCAATTAATTTACATTCACGCTCTGTAAAACCGTGCGCACGTCCAAACTCGATCGCGTCTTCTGCACCAAGTTCACTATGGTCTCCACCGCGACCTTTGGCAATGTCATGAAATAATGCAGCTATAAATACAATATCTTGACGGGCGAGACGTTGGAAAACTGAGCTTACAACAGGGAATTCTTTGGCAAATTCAGGTTCTTTAAAACGGTTTAAATTGCGCAGTAATAATAATGTGTGAGCATCAACTGTATAGATATGGAATAGGTCATATTGCATAAGGCCCATAATCTGACCAAAGGCTGGAATATAGTTTCCTAAAACACCATATCGTTTCATCGCAACCAAAGTATCGTATAGACGATAAGGCGAGCGAATGATTGACATGAATAGGGCTTGATGCTCAGGGTTATCTCGAAAATTTTGGTTAATACGTTTTGCAGCAAGAATAAGTAAGCGTAAAGTACGAGCGCGAATACCTTCAATATCTGGTCGATTAGCCAAAATATAGAATAGTTCTAAAATAGCACTTGGATGTTCTGCGAAGATTTTGTGGTGCTGTACGGCAAGTTTATTGTCGACAATCTTAAAGTGGTCATTAACGACTTCAATTTTACGTTCGTAATTTGGTAAGCGTGGAGTAATAACTGATTCGCTAAAATAGGCCAATAACATTTCATTGAGTGTTGAAACCTGTTGGGCCGTACGGTAGTAGCGTTTCATGAACTGCTCAACACCGTAGTTTACAGGCTGACCTTCTTGACGGGCGTAACCAAATTGAGCCGCAATTTCTCTTTGATGATCGAACAGAAGACGGTTTTCATCACGCTTCGCTAAGCGATGTAAATGGTGACGAATTTCCCAAAGAAAACTTTCAGCTTCTTCTAAAACGTTTAATTCAAATTCTGAAATAAAGCCTAAATGAACTAAGTCATAAATGCGGTTTACGCGGAAATGACGCTTAGCAATCCAACCAATCTGGTTAATATCACGAATGCCGCCAGGCGCATTTTTAATGTCAGGTTCTAAGTTGCTTTCAGTATTGTTGTGTTGGTGGTAACGCTTGGCTTGTTCAGCCATTTTTGCATCAAAAAAGGTTTTGTCTGTCCACGTTTGCGAAACAATACGACGCGGCCATTTTGCAAGTTGATTATTACCGGTAATTAAACGAGCTTCGATGAGTGTAGTTGCAACAGTTAAATCGGTAGCAGCTTGTTCAACACAACTTTGAATGGTGCGAACGCTAATGCCGGGTTTAAAGTTTCCAACGTCCCATAATGAAGAAATAAAAGTAGAGATACGTTTTTCATTTTCTTCGTTAATTTCATGTTCCGATAAAATCATTATATCAACATCGGAATAGGGCAACATTTCACGGCGCCCATAACCACCTACAGCAAAAAGACCTAGCCCTGTCTGATCAAGTTCAGCATGTTTCCATAAAAAGATCAGTGCTTCGTCAACGAGGTCTGAGCGTGCTTTAATCACTTCCCGGATAGATTGCCCATTTTCATATGAATCCTGCAATTGCTTTTCTACATCCGTTCGCCATTGATTAATGGCTTTAATATCATGATGGCTTGTAACGTAGTTCAGCAATGGCGATGTATTGATCATGAAAATGGGTCTACCAAAAAGTAAATATTAAGAGTTGGTTTTTACGCTTACTTGATCAGCGGTTTCTTTCGCTAAAGTACGAGCAAGATCAGTATTTTCTGCACGAGCAGTTGCTACACCCATACGACGTCGTTTGAAACCTTCTGGTTTACCAAACAAGCGTAAGTCGGTATGTGGGTTGGCTAATGCCATATTTAAGCCGCTGTAGCTTAAATTGTTGGCATCGACCCCCGCATAAATAACTGCACTAGCAGCAACACTATGGCGAGCTGTATTTACTGGCAATCCTAAAATTGCACGAGCATGCAGTTCAAATTCGCTTTGAAATTGTGATGCTAAAGTCACTAGGCCAGTATCATGTGGACGAGGTGAAACTTCACTAAACCAAACCTTGTCGCCTTTAATAAACAGCTCTACACCAAAAATACCACAACCACCCAGCGCTGTTGTCACTTTATTTGCAATACGTTTTGCTTCTTCAAGTGCAGCCGCAGTCATTGGTTGAGGCTGCCAGCTTTCTACATAATCACCGGCATCTTGGCGGTGACCAATTGGGTCACAGTAGTGAGTTTCAATTTCGCCAGTTTCAGGATTTTTAGCACGAACGGTAAGTAATGTAATTTCAAAATCAAAATCAATTTGAGATTCAATGATGACCGTACCTTGGTTAACACGACCACCTTGCATCGCATATTCCCAAGCAGCATCGACTTCATCGAAACTTTTTACACGAGACTGACCTTTACCTGAAGATGACATTACTGGTTTTACAAAGTTTGGATAACCAATATCGTCACAAGCAGCACGGAAGCTTTCTAGTGAGTCAGCAAAGCGGTAAGCAGAGGTAGGTAAACCAAGTTCTTCAGCTGCAAGACGACGAATGCCTTCACGGTTCATGGTCAGGTTTACAGCTTTAGCAGAAGGAATAACCGTGGCAGTTTGGCTCGCTTCAATTTCAAGCAAAACTTCTGTAGCGATGGCTTCAATTTCTGGAACAATTAAATTCGGTTTAATTTTCTCGATGAGTTGTTTTAACTCAGTTGGATTAGCCATATTTAACACATAAGAAAAATGTGCAACTTGCATGGCTGGTGCATGATCATAACGGTCGGCTGCATGTACTTCTACACCAAGACGTTGTAAAGAAATTACAACTTCTTTGCCAAGCTCTCCTGAACCTAACAATAAAACTTTAAATGCAGAAGATTGAAGTGGGGTACCGAGTGTCACGCTCATGCGAATCATCCTGACAAAATTATTTTTTTAAGCATAGCAGAACTTATGAGGGAGTTAAGCTTTATCACACATAAAAAAATTAATTTTGTCGGACAATTAAGATGTCATTTTTTAGATATTAACTTGATAGTTTAAAAGTAACTCATCTGCATTTTTGCCGCGAATACCCCAATTTTCTTTAGGGGTTTCAAAAATCGTAATTTCAATATCTTGCGGAGCTATTTTGCATTGTTCTTGAATATTGCGAAATAAAGTTTGAATGAGTTGTTTCTTCGTGGCTGCGCTACGTCCTGCAAACATTGAGAGTTCGATAATAACGTAGTGTTGGCTGCGGTCAGAAGGATAGATAAAATTTCCAGGCTTAAGACTGATAAAACGTTGAAATCTTTTCTCGATAGGATATTTCAATTCTTCAATCAGCGCTTGATGGATTGCATGAGAAAGTAATTCTCGATACTGCATAATCGTTTGTTCATTTGCGTAAATTTTAACTTGTGACATTATTATCTCTATTAAGTAAGGTTATCTTTTTAAACAATTGAAAAATTAGATTTTTACGCCAGAAGTTTCAATCTTAAAGGCTTCTGGCTAGGTTTTATTTTATATAAGGAAGATCAGTTTATCTATTTATAAAGGTAAATATGTATAGATCAGGCCATAAACAATTGCGGCAGTTAACGTTGCCAGAACAATTTTCTTAAATTTAAAATAAAGACCTGCTAAAACAAAAAAACCGATCAGCATCGCTAAGCTTTTATCTGGGGTTTCAAGGAGTGGTGGAAGAGTTGCAACCACAAGCATAGCGCTAATTGCAGAGATACCAATGCTTCCCAAAGCAATTTTTAGCCAGATTGAACCGCGTCTTTGCTGTGTACCTTGTAGCTTCTGTATAACAAAGAATGGTCCAAAACGTGAGGCGAAATTGGCAATACCAACAATGATGCCAACCAGAATAATCTCTAGATTCATTTTAAACTTCGACCTCTTCTTGTTGTTTCAGCACATAATGTTTAAACAAGCCGGCTAAAATGCCTGAAAGAATACCAATAAAGATGGCAGCAGATAAGTTAATCCAATAGCAGGCTAAAGCTGAAACGACTAAAGATACAGCGACTACAAGGCTATGTTTTCGCTCAAAAGCCGCTAACAAGAAACTCAAAAATAAAGCTGGCAATAAAAAGTCTAATGCTGCTTGTAAAAACTTTGGAAGATGAGAGACCTGATCTGCAAATAATCCGCCTAGCAATGAGCCAGTTGCCCAAGCCATCCAACTAAATAGGCTCAAGCCTAGCATCCAAGACTCGGACCATTGTTGTCTGCGCTGTGAAAGTTGAATCATTCCACTGGCAAAAACTTCATCGGTTAAGCCCCAAGCCCACACCGCCGTTTTTTTAAGATTTAATTTGTTTGGAATCAGGTTATATAAAGCTGGTCCATAAAGGACATGGCGAATATCAAGTGCAATGACTGTTAATGCAGTTAACCAAATAGATGAACCGCTAGCCAAAAGCGCGACAACCAAGAACTGGCTAGCTCCAGCATACATTGAACAAGATAGGAAAAAAGCTTCCCATGGTGTAAAACCAAACTGAGATGCAGAAACGCCAAAGGCAAAAGAAACAGGTAAATAGGTAAATACGATAGCTTGACTATCTTTGGCGCCTTGCCAAAAAGTTGCCGTTTGGGCAGGCATCAATTGTTGTTCGTACACAATACACCTTGGCAATAAACCAAATGATAAAAATACTTGAAAGATTGAGTATTGTAGCCGAATTTAATAGCATAGTGCCGAAATGTTTAATCGGCAGTTTGCTATGTTCAACGCAAAGATTCGTTTAGTTTATATCGCCATGTTGAGTGCAGGTATTTTTACATTACAGGGCTGTGACAATGGTAATCATGAGGCAGAAAAAAAAGTAGAAATTAAGCCAGCACCTAAACTGACCAATGATGCAACTGTTTATGCTCAAAAAGCATGGACATTGATTAATACGGTTGAGCATTTGGTTTATGAAAAGCAACTAAGTCAAATCGATGACAAAGTTCGTAAACCTTTACGTCAATTGAGTACAGACTGGCGTATCAATGTGAAAATGACTGACTCAGTGACAGAAGGGAAATACGCGCTTTGTCGTAAAGCTCTCACTAGTCTAGATGTGTGGGCTCGTGAAACGCTTGAAAATAATGATTCGGTTGCTAAGAAACAAGCAGACTATGAGCGAGATAAAGCGCAATGTAAGGATGCGATCAATACGCCGAATCTTGGAAACACATCTCCAAAATAAAATTTATAAATATAAAAAAGCGAGATGATTAATCTCGCTTTTTTGCTTTTAAAACGATAATGAGTGAATGTTAATTACGGCTTTGTCGCAGCTTTAGCTGTGTTTGCTGTTTTCACTGCATCTTGTTTCATTTGATGAGTCATTTGCTGTGATTCATGTTGAGCATGCGTAGATTTCATCATTGCTTCATGCTTTTGTTCAGTCATATCTTTTTTAACATCTTGTTTTGCTTTTACTGCTTCTTTTTTAGCAGTTGCTTTGCCGTGTGCAGCAACACATTTTCCGCCTTTATGATTTGGCCCTGTACCACCTTGTAATTGAGTTCCTTTTGGACATGCAAATGCCGAAACACTTAACATAGCCAATACGCCAGCTGTAAGAATTGTTGATAATTTTTTCATGTTAATCAGCGCCTTGTTGAGTATTATTGCTCAGCTTGAGTGTAAAATGAAAATATCTGCTTTAAAACATTTATTTTGTGAAATAGAGTTTGAACAATGTGTTGTTTTGCAGCGTTATCTATTTTTTAATTTGGTTTTAAGTTTTTGTCATATAGCTGGTTGTGCAAAGATTAGGAATGGGCTTGAGCAACTACTTTTAATTTCTCAATATCTATAATCTCAATTTTTCTAAAAGCAATTTTAATGATTTTCTGTTTTTCGAGTAGGCTCAACTCATGGTTGATCGTCTGTCTGGATGTGGTCAGCATATTTGCCAATTGTTCTTGAGAAATATGGATGTGATGATCTTGAATAAGAATATGATTGCCATAACCTTCTAAAATGAATAGAAGACGTTGAGCAAGCCTTTGAGAAATACTGCGTGTTTGTATCGCAATCTGTTCTAAGAAAACGTACCTGAGTTTTTGGCTGGTTAAACGAGCAAAGTAATACCAGTAATATGGATTGTCTTTGAGTAGCTCATTTAAAGGCTTCGCGGGAACATGTAGAACCATACTTTTTTTCAAAGCAATTGCGTCATGCGATCGTGACTCATGGTCAATCAGTGATATTTCACCAAACCACATAATCGGCTCAGCAATAGCAGAAAGAGCTTCATTACCGTTTACATCGACATAACCCAAACTAATTGAGCCTTCAAGTACTGTATAAATGCCATCAAATACATCTTGAGCATGGAAAACATAGCTATTTTTCTCAAAGGTGATTTGCTTGCCATGTTCTAGAATAAAGTTTTGGAATGCTTCCGGAAGCAAACTAAACCATGTATTTTCTCTTAGTCGATTAATATAAATAAGATCCAATATCAGCCCATCCATGAAAAAAATCATTACTTTGTCAATTAGCTGACAACTTTAAGTTTTCCTTATTTGTACAGTATGACTATAGATAGATGAATAGGGAACAACTCATGTCGAATCTGGAGCAACAACTTAGCAAATATGCTGCTTACCACTTAAATCATAAAAATATTTTGACGCATTTTATTGGTATTCCACTCATCGTGTTTTCAATTTTATGTTTAACTGCGAGAGCTGGAGTCGATATTGGCGATTTTAAACTGACTTTAGCTGTAGTGTTGATTGCAGTTAGTACGATCTATTATTTCATTTTAGATAAAGTTTTTGGTTTACTCATGCTGATTCTTTTAGCCGCTGTTTATCCACTGGCGAGCCAAATTGCCCAGTTATCTTTGGGACAATGGTTAGCTGCAAGTATTGGTTTCTTTGTGGTGGGGTGGGTCTTTCAGTTTGTGGGACATTATTTCGAAAAGAAAAAACCAGCTTTTGTTGATGATGTGATTGGACTTGCCATAGGGCCGTTATTTGTATTGGCAGAATTTATATTTATGCTAGGTTTTAGAAAGCCTTTGCATGCGCGTATTTTACAAGAGGCGCGCAGTAAACGAGAGGCGATGGATTTAAGTCATTAACAAGAAAAAAAGCCCCAATATGATGGGGCTTTTTTTGAGCTTTAACTTATACGTTAAAACGGAAGTGCATTACATCGCCGTCTTGAACAACGTAAGTTTTACCTTCTAAACGCCATTTACCAGCTTCTTTAGCGCCGTTTTCACCGTTGTATTGTACGAAGTCGTCATATGCAACAACTTCAGCACGGATAAAGCCTTTTTCGAAGTCAGTATGAATCACACCAGCTGCTTGAGGAGCGGTTGCGCCAACTTTTACTGTCCATGCACGAACTTCTTGTACACCAGCAGTGAAATAAGTTTGTAAACCTAAAAGCGCATAACCTGCACGAATAACCACATTTAAACCTGGTTCTTCCATGCCCATTGCTTCTAAGAACTCAGCACGATCTTCATCTTCTAATAATGAAATTTCAGCTTCGATCTGGTTGCAAAGAGGAACAACAATTGCGTTTTCTTCAGCCGCAAGTTTTTTAACTGCTTCTAAATGTGGGTTGTTTTCAAAACCATCTTCTGCAACGTTTGCAATATACATGGTTGGTTTTAAAGTCATTAAACCAAAACCACGAACTAATTTACGTTCGTCATCAGACAAATCAGCCGCGCGAGCTGGTTTACCTTCGTCAAGTAAAGGTTGGATTTTTTCTAAAACTGCTTTCGTTGCTACAGCTTCTTTGTCACCGCCTTTAGCAACTTTAGTTAAACGTAAAATTGCTTTAGCTACAGTTTCAAGGTCTGCAAGCGCAAGTTCAGTATTAATCGTTGCGATGTCGTCTAATGGATCAATTTTACCATTTACGTGAATTACGTTTTCATCTTCGAAACAACGTACAACATGAGCGATTGCATCAGTTTCACGGATGTTAGCAAGGAACTGGTTACCTAAGCCTTCACCTTTTGATGCACCAGCAACAAGACCTGCAATGTCCACAAATTCCATTGTAGTTGGCAAAATACGCTGTGGTTTAACAATCGCAGCAAGTTTGTCTAAACGTGGATCTGGTACAGGAACAATACCTGTGTTTGGTTCAATGGTACAGAAAGGGAAGTTTTCCGCTGCAATCGCTGCTTTCGTTAATGCATTGAAAAGGGTAGATTTCCCTACGTTTGGCAGACCAACAATACCGCAATTAAAACCCATGAAAACCACTCACAAATGTGTAAATTAAAAATTGTCGCTGATTTTACATGAAAGCCATGACAAAGTCATGGCTAGAGCGGGGTTGTATTGCGTTTAAACTTTACGTTTATCAAGTTGCTGGGCTAATGCATCGCCAGTTGCTTGTACTAACATGACTAAAACAATGAGCACAAAAATTACAGCCAACATAATTTGCATATCAAAACGTTGATAGCCATATCTATATGCGATGTCTCCTAGACCGCCTGCACCAATAGCACCAGCAATCGCAGAGGAGTTAATCATAGTCACAATAGTCACGGTAAAGCCTGCCACAATACCTGGCAAAGCCTCTGGTAAAAGCACGTGCCAAATAATTTGTTTACGGTTACAACCCATGGCTTGTGCAGCTTCAATTAAGCCTTGATCGACTTCACGTAAGCTAACTTCTGCAATACGAGCAAAGAAGGGAATTGCCGCAATCGTCAATGGAACAACGGCTGCCCAAACGCCATAACTTGTACCTACAATCCAGCGAGTAAGTGGAATAAGTGCAACCATTAAAATAAGAAAGGGCACAGAACGAGTAATGTTGATGACCCAACCTAAAGCCTGATTAATCTTTTGTGACGGGTGAATGCCGTGCTCAGAAGTGCTAACTAAAACAACAGCAATCGGTAAGCCAATTAAAAAAGCAATAAATGCAGATGCACCTACCATGAGTAAGGTATCTACAGTTCCAGTAATTAATAAATCAATGAGCTGGTCGTGCATAGCCAAGTACCTCAAATTGTGCAATTGCAGTTGATGCTTCTTGTCGTATAGATGAAAGATCAATTTCTACGTTAGGAATACCGACTAAAAGAGAACCAATAATGTGCCCTTGAATGGTATCGACCTGACTTTGATATAAATTGACGGGCGCTTTAAATCTAGCAAGTAGTTCTTGAATATCTGGAACCTGATGTGCTTCAGCTTCATATTTCAGTTTTACAATAATATGAGTCGAATCTTCATCGGGGAGTGGAGTAATTTTAAAAGGCAGAGTGATCTGTTCAAGGTTTAACAATTCTTGAGTAATTTGTTGCTCTGGTCGTGAAAATACAGACCAGACTTGCCCAGCCTCTACAATTTCACCTTGGTCAATCACAACGACCTGATCACAAATTTCTCGAATGACCTGCATTTCATGAGTAATGAGTACAATGGTTAGGCCAAGTTCCTGATTAATCTTTTTAAGTAAAGCCAAAATAGTAGCAGTACTTTCTGGGTCAAGTGCTGAGGTGGCTTCATCACACAGTAAAATTTCAGGGTGGTGAACAAGTGCACGTGCAATACCGACCCGTTGCTTTTGTCCGCCTGAAAGTTGTGACGGATAATGACCAGACTTATCTGCAAGGCCTACGAGTGCCAGAACTTCATTTACACGCTCATCGATATCTGCTTTGTTGTAATTGGAAACTTTTAAGGGCAATGCCACATTTTCCCAGACCGTTTTTGCAGACATCAAATTGAAATGTTGAAAAATCATTCCAATTCGTTGGCGAGTTTGAATAAGCTCGGCATGACTCAATTCAGCAATGTTTTGTTGATGAATATGAATACTGCCTGTATTCACTTGTTCTAAACCATTTAAAGTGCGGAGTAGGGAAGATTTTCCCGCACCACTTTTACCAATAATGCCTAAAATCTTACCTTGAGGAATATCAAGGTTAATCTCTTTTAAAGCATGCAGCTTTTGACCCTGCGATTGATAAAACTTATTTAAACCACGAATTTTGATATGAGGTAGAGAAAAATCAACTTGTGATCCAAAACTCACCATTGTCATTCTCCTTATTTCCAGCCAGGGAACCAAAGTTTTGGCCCAATCTCAGCATCTAACACAGCTTTAACTTTTGGCGAGTTTTGATAGATCTCAACAAATTTCTTTAATTTGTCGCCCTTGTCTTGATAGTCATCACGTACCACAAACAAAATCGCGTAACGTCTATTGGTATTGTCATCAAGTAAAAGCGCACTATCAGGGTCAGCTGTTTTTGCTAAGCGCAAGTAATGTGGATAGCCAAAAGCCAAATCAACATCATCAATTGCACGAGCAGTCTGTGGTCCTTCAACCTCAATGAATTGCAAGTTTTTAGGGTTTGAAACAACATCTTTGAGTGCAGATAAATGATTATTTGAATCTTTAAGCGTAATTAACTTAGCTTGCTGTAAAAGTAGTAGGGCACGACCTTGATTCACTGGATCATTTGGAATGACTACACGTGCGTTTTGTGGCAATTCATCAAGGCTTTTGTATTTCTTTGAATAAAGTCCCACATGTGATGCTGCACCTACTGCAAAGGCCTTTAATTTAAAGCCAGTTTCTTTAATTGCATTGTCTAAGAACGGTTGATGCTGGAAAAAGTTTGCATCAATATCCCCATGATTTAAAGTAATGGTTGGTGTGTTCCAGTCAGAAAACTCAACTAGTTTCACATTTAAACCTTGTTGCTTTGCTTCATCGGCAGCAGCTTGTAAAGTTTTTGCAAATGGTGGACTAATACCAATCACAAGTTCATTTGAGCCACTTTGACGGTGTTTATTCCAAAAGAATAAAGCAACAAAAAGGACTACAACGACTAAGCCTACACCTAGCCATTTTTTAGAGGCTGTTTGAGCCATGTCTATCTCCAAATTTAAGCGGTTATTTCTTCAATTGTTGTTAGGTTTTTGCTGTTGTTATAGGGACTACATCGGAACGCTTGAACAGGGTGTTGTTTTGGTAATTGATCACCCCGATTAAAAATTTTGTTCCGCAGTGAACCCGTTTTATATGCAGTTTTATAGCGACCACGTTGTTGAAGCTCAGGAATAACCAAGCGAATAAAGTCGTGGTGAGACTCTGGTGCAACTGTACGTGTCAAATTAAAGCCATCAATATCTGTCTCATCTAAAAGATGAATTAAGTATTCAGCAACTTCTTCGCCACTGCCCACGATGAGGGGATAACGACCACCTAGGACATGCTGAGCTTTTAAGTCATTTTTCGTGATTTGTTGCTCTTTAAATTTTTCGGTAATCGAAACAATACTGTTACTTTTCTGGTAAGGAATCGCTTCATCGTCATCAAACTTACTTAAGTCAATGCCTGTTGAACTTGCATAATGCGCTAAGCCTGCTTCAGGGCTTGCATACTGACGGTATTCATTAAGTTTCTGTACAGCCAGATCATGTGTTTCGGCAACAACAACAGTTATGCCAACAAAGACTTTAATGTCATCCGCTGAACGACCTTGCTGTTCGGCAAGAGCACGAATCTTTTTCACCTGTTCGCGAATTTTTTCGGGTTTATCCCCGCCAATAAATACACATTCAGCATGACGCGTCGCAAACTCCATACCTTTTGGTGAAGCACCTGCTTGAAATAGAGTCGGAGTGCGTTGCACAGAAGGAGACACCTGAAACACACCTTCACTCTTGTAATACTTTCCATGGTGGTGAATGGTGTGCACTTTAGATGGATCTGTAAAAACGCGCCGTGCTTTATCTTTTTTTACTGCGTCGTTTTCCCATGAACCTTCCCAATATTTATAGCAAAGTTCTAAAAATTCTTTAGCTTGTTCATAGCGAGCATCGTGGTCTTTTAAACCTTTTTGACCAATTAAGCGTTCCGCACTATCTAGATAACCTGTCACGATATTCCAACCAATACGACCTTGAGTTAAATGGTCGAGACTCGCAAAGCGGCGGGCAAATTGATACGGATGCTCATAGCTTAAGTTCACAGTGACTCCAAAACTTAAGTTTTGAGTGACTGCCGCCATAGCTGAAATGAGTGTGGATGGGTCATGGCTTGGAAGTTGAATAGACTCTTTTAAAGTGAGATCTATACCGTTTTGATAGACGTCATACACACCTGTAATGTCTGCAATAAACAAACCATCAAATAAACCACTTTCTAAGGTTTTGGCTTGCTCTGTCCAATAGCTCAACTCATTAAAACGGTGTGATTCATCACGTGGATGTGTCCATAAGCCATGATTGATATGTCCAACACAGTTCATATCAAAGGCATTAAGTAAAATTTCTTTCGCTTTAACATCTGTCATTACAATGTCCCCCGACGAGGTGGTAGAACACCGTTAAGTACATAGTTCCCAATAAAGTAATATTTCCATCGTGCAGCATCATGCAACGTATGCACACGTGCATTGCGCCAGAAACGGTCTAGACCATCTTGTGATTGACTACCACGACTACCAGCAAGTTCAATCAGCTTCGATGATGCTTTGAGAGCTGTATCGCTACTATGAGCACGTACTTTGGCAACATCAATGGATGCTTTTGCAATGCTTTCAGGTGTGGTTTCAATTTTTGCGGCATCAATTGATTGAGCTGCCTGTTTTAATAACACTTCACTTGCCCGTACATCTACGGCAATGCGCCCTAATTCATAAATTGTTAAAGGATCTTGGTTTGCAGTTTCTACATTTGAATCGATCCATGGGCGAGCTTGATGTACTCTTTGCAAGCTTTCTTCAAAGGCCGCTCGAGCAATGCCTACCTCAATTGATGCATGCATAATTTGGGCAAAAGGGCCCACTAAGGTTGGTTGTAAAAATGCAGTATCAAAAGGAATGACATCATCTGCATCGACAAAAACCTGATCAAATTTAACTGTGCCGCTGCCTGTGGTTTTCTGTCCAAAACCAGACCAGTCATCAACAAGTTTTAGTCCTTGTGAACCACTTTTTACAAAGGCTAGATACTCTCGGCCTGCATCGTCTAAAACTAGAGTTGGAATACGGTGTGCAAATAAACTTCCTGTGCAATAAAACTTTTCACCCTGAATCAAATATCCATTTTCATGAGGGCGGATATTGGTTTGTTTGTGAGTAGAAGTTTTAGTTTTAAACTCAGCAAGTGCATTACCAAAACGAGTGCCATTTAAAACTTCGCCGTATAAGCGTTGTTTTTGAGCTTCTGTGCCTGTATTGCGCAATACTTCTAAGGCATAGAAATGGTTTTGTGGAATTTGTCCGATTGAACCATCGGCACCGCTTAAGAGTGCAATCACTTTAGCAACTGTATGGCTTGAAACTTCGGCACCGCCATATTGTTTTGGCACTGTAATTGCCCACAGCCCTGATTGGCTCAATGCATCGATTTCGGTATACGGTAGAATCCGTTTAGCGTCTCGCTCAACTGCAGTCTTTTTAAATTGTTCGGCAAACTCTTTGGCAATTTCTAAAGCTTCAGCATCATTTTGAATAATGTGTGCTTGGTTTGATGCCGATGTTTGTTTAGTTTGAACCGATTGATATGAAGTCATGACAATTTCTCCTTAAATCCAAGCATGGCGGGCAGGGAAATGACCATTAAGGTAATAATTGCCAATGGCATGTAATTTCCAGCGAACAGGGTCGTGTAAAGTATGTACACGCGCATTTCGCCAATGTTGATCTAAATTATGTTGGCTTAAACTTGAACGGCTACCGCCCAGTTCCAGTAATTTTTCAGAGATTTGTAGAGCCGCATCATTGGCATAGACTTTTGCTTCAGCAACTAAAATTGAAGCTTTTGCTACTTGTTCATCAGTCACAGTTTGAAGTTGGTCAAGTTCATCTAAATATTCAGCAGCTTCATCAAGCAGTAGAATTGCAGCATCGAGCAAAATATTTAACTTACCCACTTCTTGCAGGGTGTAATGTTCAAAGCTGGCTTTTTCAACATTTGCATCAATAATTGGGCGTGCTTTATGAATAGTCGATAAAGTATCGTCAAAAGCGGCTTCCGCTATACCTACATCAATTGCAACTTGTAATAACTGAGAATAAGCACCCCGATAAGTAGGGGCTTTAGTTAATAAGCGTTCATCAAAAATGAGATCTGGATTAACTTCAACGTTATTTAATTTAACTGTACCACTCGCTGTAGTACGTTGCCCAAATCCATTCCAGTCATTAATGACTTCAATACCTTGAGCCTCTCGATTCACAATGACTAAAACGACATGACCTTCAGGATGAACCGCTTTAATTGCGAGCCAATGTGCAAAACTTGTACCTGTCGAATAAAACTTTTCACCGTTTAAAATATATTTGCCATTTTCAATGGTAAGTGTGGTTTCTAAAGTTTTTGAGTCATGGGTATTTCGTTCGGGACCACCGTTGGCAAGACGTTTACCAGCTAATATTTCTGAAAAGATAAATTGTTTTTGTTGTTCTGTGCCCATAATTTCGATCAGGTTTAAAAGGCTAATCTGATTTTGTGGAATCTGACCAACGTTCGCATCACCTTTACTTAAAATACGGAAAACTTGAGCTAGTGTTTTATTGGAAACAAAAGCTCCGCCGTATTTTTTTGCAATGCGAATTCCGCCTAACCCTTTTTGGCTAAAGCTTTCAATTTGCTCATACGGTAATAAGCGTTGTTGATCACGTGTATTACGACCCTCTAAAGCATAATCAGCCACTTGATAAGCAGCATTAATGGCTTGTTGATCATTTTGAATGATTTGGACGTATGCCGTCGTTTTAGATAGAGAATTAGACATAATGACACCTTGTATTGCTGTCATTACCTTACAAAAGAAATATTTTTCCACTAAACGAGGACTTATGCTCAGCTTATGAAATAAAGTGCAAAGCATTTTATTTGATTTTTAATGGGAAAATAAAGATATTAAAATTCTTTATAAATCAATTAATTATTGTTTTTATGCGTAAAGCTAATAATAAAATTAGTTTTAATATGAAAAAGAGCTATAAGTACGGTAAAAAAAGATATAAAAAATATAGACCTAACTGTCAGCAAAAAATGAGCACAATATCCATTGTTTTAAATAAAAATAGCTTCTAAAGTATCTACTTACCATCGACCATTTTTGTACAAATAGTCAAATAAAAATAAACGTGGAGATTTTATGCGGGTTTTGTATCAGTTTCCTTTGTCCCATTATTGTGAGAAAGCTCGCTGGTTGTTAGACCATAAAGAACTTGATTATGTGGCTCATAACTTAATTCCAGGATTTCATCGTGCTTTTGCGCAACTCAAAACAGGCCAAAATTTATTGCCAATTTTGAAAGATGACCATCAATGGATTGCTGAATCAACCAAGATTGCACTTTATCTGGATGATACCTACCCAGAACATGCGCTTTTGCGTCGTGATGAGCAACTTAGACAACAAACTCTGAAAATTGATAGTTTAGCTGATGAGCTTGGTATACATGTACGCCGTTGGGCTCTAGCTCATACATTGGCGCAAGGAGACCATGCTTTAGAAATTATGATGGGTGAACAAGGCTATTTACGCCAGTTTGAGAAAATATCGAAGCCTTTTCTCAAAACCCTTGTAAAGAAGAACTATAAACTTGAAGAGGAGTTGGTGGGTCAGTCCAAAGAGCGTATGGATGAACTCATAAATGAACTCAATAACTGCTTAATAGAAAATCAGGCACGTTATATGGTGGGTGATCGCTTAAGTCTAGCTGATATTTCTGTGTGTTCTATGCTTGCACCACTATTAGAGGTGAAAGGCACGCCATGGGAGCGTGAAGAAGCAGAACAGGTTTCTGAGGAATGGAGCAATTATCAAAAATATTTGCTTGATTTACCTCTAGGCCAATATGTTTTAAGAATATATCAAACCGAAAGAAACGCACGCGTAGATTGGCGAGGAATTTAAACTTTATAAAAAGCCCTGATTTTATCAGGGCTTTTTTGTAATATTTCTAAGGTCAGTTATTAACTTAAATATTACTATCAATTTTCTAAATGCTTTTTATTAAAACATTTATATATATTATTTTGCTGTGGGAATTTCTTCATTTAGCTCATTATTCAACTTTAGTCTAAATACTTAATAATTTTAATTTTTATGTTTTTTCACAAAATACAATTTTTTTAAAAACAGTTTTTAGCTGAAGTTAAGCCACTTTATTGTGCATATGTTTACATTGTAATCAATAATTGCCACATTAAAGTGTAAATAGATGAGCTTAATAATAGACAGAAGATTAAAACATAGATTAAAGTAGAAACATGTTAGCAGTTTTAAAGGTATTAACTCTGCAAAACAGACTGAATAAAATAAGTGAAGCAAATGGATGTGTCCTACTTGGAAAAGTTGGCGCGATAATTGCAATTTAATAATAAATCACTCTATTACTCTATATGAATGATTCTATAGATAAATAGAGAGAATGATCATCAAGGAGTTCTTATGAAACGTTCTGCAACCTCTCTCATTGTTTCAACATTTATGCTTTGTACGGTTGGCGCTACTTCTCAAATTCAGGCAGCAGATACATTAGCTAAAATTAAAAGTACCGGAAAAATCGTTATTGGCCACCGAGAATCTTCTGACCCAATTTCATATGTTGTTGCAGGTAAACCAGTAGGTTATGCAGTCGATATCTGTAACCAGTTTGCAAATGACATTAAAAAAGAATTGAAAATGCCTGGGCTAAAAGTTGAATACAAGGCAGTAACTTCATCAACACGTATTCCTGAACTTTTAGCAGGTAATATTGATATGGAATGTGGTACGACCACAAACTCTAAGCAACGCCAAGAACAAGTGGGCTTCTCAACAAACTACTATGCGACAGAAGTACGTATGGCAGTTAAAGCGAACTCAGGCATTAAGAGTTTGGCAGATTTAAATGGCAAGGCAGTTGTAACAACTCAAGGCACAACATCTGATAAATACATCAAGATGAATGAAAAAGGCCAAGCGCTTAATATCCAAAATATCTATGGTAAAGATCATTCTGACTCGTTTGCAATGATGGCGTCAGGCCGTGCTGCTGCATTTGTTATGGATGATAATATTTTAGCTGGCTTAGTTGCTAAATCTTCTACACCTAAAGCTTTCGCAATTGTTGGTCCAGTACTTTCATCAGAGCCTTATGGCATTATGCTTGCTAAAGGTGATACAAAATTCAAAGCGATTGCTGACCGTACTGTAAATAATCTATGGAAAACTGGTCAAATGGACGCTTTATATAAGAAGTGGTTCTTATCGCCAATTCCACCAAAAAATACAAATTTGAACATGCCACAAAGTTCATCTTATAAAAAACTAAAAGCTCACCCAACAGATGCAGGGATCTAACAAGATCTTTTTGTCCTAAATTTACTTAAGCAAGTGAGACTCACTTGCTTAAGCGGTCTATTTTCCTAAAGATATTCATTTAAGGGGCAAACATGTCAGTCGGCTCGCTAAACTGGACTATATTCTGTGCGGAGTCTAATGAATATGGTGTCGATAAAGCCGCATGGGCAGAATCAGTCTGTAGAGTAATTGGTAGTACAAGCTACAATGCTCATGCTGAAGCGCCCACATGGTTACAAATGTTAGGTTCAGGCGTCTTTACTATGGTTTGGACAGCTGTTATAGCCTTTCTTATCGCATTTTTATTAGGTTCTCTCCTAGGGGTAATTCGTACATTACCTAACAAACCTCTCGCATTTATTGGCAATTGTTACGTTGAAATCTTCCGTAATATTCCACTTATTGTACAGCTATTCTTCTGGGCATTTGTTTTTCCGGAATTCTTACCGGACAGCTTAAGTGCAGGCAGTGGGGACGTGGTTGCAGGTGGATGGTGGAAAAATATTTTAAATCAGCAACCTGCGGTTATTGGTGTTTTTGCATTAGGTCTTTACACTGCTGCGCGTGTATCTGAACACATACGTGCCGGTATTAATACTGTTTCTCGTGGACAAAAGTTCGCAGCTTCTGCAATGGGTTTTACCACTGCACAAAGCTATCGTTATGTTATTTTACCTGTTGCATATCGTACAGTGTGGCCAACGATTACTTCTGAAGCAATGAACGTTTTCAAGAACTCGGCTGTTTTATATGCTTTGAGTGTTTTGAACTTCTTTGCTTATACAAAAACCATGCGGGAAGAAACTTCTCAGGACATCATTATTCTTATTCTATCTACGCCTGTTTATTTAATTATTACTTATAGTATTAAATTTATCATGGCATGGATTGAGAAACGAATGGCTGTGCCTGGCTTAGGTTCAGGAGGGAAGTAATTATGGATTTTTCTTTATTACATAACCCTGATGTGATCGCGGCACTCAAAGAAGGTTTCATTTTTACCCTGACCGTGACTGTATTGGCCATGATGGGCGGTATCCTAATCGGAACCCCATTGGCAATGATGCGTTTATCAAGCAATGCCATCGCAAGTAATTTCGCAAAATTTTATGTCGATCTGTTTCGTGGTATTCCACTGATTCAGGTGATCTTCATATTCTACTTTTTGTTGCCAAAAATATTTGAGTTTCAATCTGATACGTATTGGGGACCATTGTTTTCAAGTGTTGTGACTTTTGCTATTTTTGAAGCTGCATTTTTCTCGGAAATTGTACGTTCCGGAATTCAGTCTATTTCAAGAGGTCAGGTAAATGCAGGATACGCGCTAGGTTTTACCTATGGTCAATCAATGCGCTACGTGGTTTTACCTCAAGCCTTTCGTAACATGCTCCCAGTATTGTTAACTCAAACAATTATTTTATTTCAGGATATCTCATTAGTTTATGTGATTAGTGCACCAGACTTTTTAGGTCGTGCAGATACATTGGCCAATACATATGGTCCTGAAACGAAAGCAACATTCTATTTAATCGTCGCTGTAGTTTACTTCTGTAGTTCGTTTGTGCTGTCACAATTAGTCAAACGCTTACAGCAAAAAATTGCCATCATTCGCTAATTGGAGATTTTAAATGCCAATGATAGACATCCAACATATCTCTAAATGGTATGGTGATTTTCAGGTTTTAACAGATTGCACGACGAGTATTGAAAAAGGTGATGTCGTTGTTGTTTGCGGACCTTCTGGTTCAGGAAAATCAACACTCATTAAAACAGTAAATGCGTTAGAACCATTTCAACAAGGCGATATTATTGTTGATGGAGTTTCTCTGAAAGATCCAAAAACGGATCTTGCTAAATTCCGTTCACGAGTAGGAATGGTGTTTCAACACTTTGAACTTTTTCCACACATGACTGTTTTGGAAAATTTAACCATTGCTCAAGTTAAAGTGTTAAAGCGTTCAGTTGCCGATGCTCGTGAAAAAGGTTTGAAATATTTAGAGCGTGTAGGTTTACTTGCACATAAAGATAAGTTTCCAGGTCAATTGTCTGGGGGCCAGCAACAACGTGTAGCGATTGCTCGGGGCTTGTCCATGGACCCAATCTGTATGTTGTTTGATGAACCAACTTCTGCACTTGACCCAGAAATGGTAGGTGAAGTACTTGAAGTAATGGTGCAACTTGCACATGAAGGTATGACCATGATGTGTGTGACACATGAAATGGGGTTTGCTAAAAGAGTATCTAACCGTTTAATTTTTATGGATGAAGGTAAAATTTTAGAAGACTGCCCAACGCATGAATTCTTCGATAATTTAGATGCTCGCCACGAGCGCGCGAAGCTCTTTTTAGAAAAAATTCAAGCCATGCACTAATACTATTAATAAAAAAAGAGCCTTTTGAAAGGCTCTTTTTTTACATCCAAATTTTAGAAACTATATTTTGCTAATAAATTGACGCGAGAGTAATCACCTTTATCACCTGCGAAAGTTTCTCGTTGACCGTAGGTATATTCTGCACCTAAATCAATATTTTTAACCGGATTCCAGATTAAATTGACCAAAGCATTATAAATTTCTTTGTTATAGCTGGTGCTGGTTAAATTGCTATTTGCATAGATGCTATCATCTTTGTATTGAATACCACCTATTGCAAAAGTAGAGCGGAGGATAGGGCTCCATTTTCGTTGATAGCCAATAACAGCACTATCAAATTCACCTAAATTAATATCCTGAGTTGTTGTGTCATAGGCATAAGCTGAGTTGCTATAAAGTAAATAGCGGCCATCTCCTTTAACATGATAGTAGTTAGCAACCACGCTATCTTGAGGTGTTAAATCATATTTACCACCAACGCCGACACCCCAACCGAATTTTTCTTCTGAAGCACTATCTTTGGGAGCTACGCGGTTTTCATGGGCAAGACCATGTAACTGTAATAGGCCTTTATTATCCGTAGTTTTGAAATCATATCGTGCTGTTAAAGCAGGAAAGCGGCTTCCACCGGCAGCATTACCAGCTTTTTCAACATCACCACCTTCTAAGGCAACTAATATTTTCTGTTGTGCATTAATTGGCTGAGTGTACCTAACTTGTACTGTACGTGTAGTACCTGTACCAATAGCGCCATTAAAATCTACTGTTTCTGGTGATGTATCAGTGTTTACAAAAGGTGAGGTGGTTTGACCAGCTAACCATTTTCCTAAAGACATATATGCATGGCGAACACGGAAGGTACCATTACCATTATCGCCATTTCCGCCCATGAAATCGGCTTCAATTTTTCCGGTTAAATCTCCGTACTGAGTAGGTCGAGTAATGTCTAGACCAATTCTTGAAGTTGCAGCAGATACATTTAGTGAGTCTTGTTTTGGATCATCTTTATTTAATGGATAGTTAGCGCCATTTGAAATGCTGCCATTTGAACCTTTAAAGTCATAGGTTGCATCTGCGCGGACATTACCATAAAGCTTAACTTGGGTTTGCCCATCGCTCATAGCCATCCAACCTGGTTTTGATACAGGAGGTGTAGGATTAGCTGGTGCTACGGGAATTGTTGTTGGAGCACTAACCGACAAAGCTGTTTTTTGTTGATCAGATAGTTTCTGGACGAGTTGTTTTAACTCCTTTACTTCATCACGTAAGGCGTTAACTTCAGCATCTGTAGCGGCATGCACAGGCATCGTCACGCTAATTGCGCCTAAAGAACTCATTGCTAGCACGAGTGTTTTGATCTTATTCACAGGAACTCCCCGACATGGATAAAAAATTTTCCTGCAAATACATAACAATAATAATGCCAACTTTAAGAATTTAGAAAAATAGTCAAATTTCTATAATTATCATTGGTCTACGTTTAAATAATGGGGCGAGTAAGATCTTATATTTAAAAAAATAAATGAGAGCATGAAATTGACTTTCTAAAATGCGCCATATGCTCCATTATTTGCACGGTTAAAATGCACGTCTGCAATAAAATGTGTAAAAGAATTAAACGTTTTAGCTATTTTTAAACCTTTGTATTTTAAATGCAGGTGAGTTGTATAGGGTATACTGTCCTCACTGTAAAATTCTGGCTGGAGATAACAATGGAGTTAGATCGTTTTGATAAACAAATTCTAGAAATTTTGTCTCATGAAGACTTAAATTTGAATGAACTTTCAGAACGGATCAATCTGTCAGTCAGTTCTGTGCATCGCCGAATTAAGCATCTGATTGAAGCCAACGTTATGGGGCAGCTCAAAAGGGAAATTAATTTTAGTAAACTTGGATTTACCCTACACATTTTATTGCAAGTGTCACTGAGTAAGCATGACACCGAAACATTTGATAAGTTTCTTTCTGAAATAGAAGCAATTCCAGAAGTGACCAATGCATTTCTTGTGACAGGGCAAAGTGCCGATTTTATTTTAGAACTTGTAGCACGCAACATGGATGACTACAGTGAAATTTTATTAAGACGTATTGGAAAAATTGATAATGTTGTTGCGCTGCATTCGAGCTTTGTGATTAAAAAATATAATGTTTTTAACTGCTATAACTTACTTAATAAACTATAAAAAAACGCACCAAATGGTGCGTTTTTTCAATTCAAATGTTTGATTTAGGCATCAAGCTGAGCCAAAACTTCATCTGTGAACTCAACGTTAGTATAAACGTTTTGTACATCATCAAGATCTTCAAACATATCAATCATTTTAAGAATTTGTTTTGCTTGGTCGACATCAGTAATTTCAGCTTTAGTTGATGGACTCATAACAACTTCTGCGTTGTCAGATTTTAAACCAGCAGCAGTTAGAGCATCTTGAACTTCACCAAAAGTTTCTGGTGAAGTGATTACTAAAATTTCATCTTCTGAAACTTCAATATCTTCAGCGCCAGCTTCTAAAGCAACTTCCATGATTTTGTCTTCTAAAGAAACATCTTCAAAAGTAATTTCACCACGTTTAGTAAATAGATAAGCAACAGAACCCGCAGTTCCTAGGTTACCATTTGTTTTACTAAAACAGTGACGTACATCTGGTACTGTACGGTTTAAGTTATCTGTCATTGTCTCAACAAGAACAGCAACACCGCCAACACCATAACCTTCGTAAGTTACTTCTTTTAAATCATCATTATCTTCACCACCGGCACCACGTTGGATTGCACGGTTGATGGTGTCACGTGTCATATTAACTGAAAGAGCTTTTTCAACTACTGCACGCAAACGAGGATTACTAGCAGCATCTCCACCACCAAGTTTGGCAGCAGTCACAATTTCACGAATATATTTAGTAAAAACTTTACCGCGACTTGCATCTTGTTTCGCTTTACGATGCTTAATATTGGCCCATTTAGAATGACCCGCCATGGACGTGAACTCCAAAAAAGAAAATGCAAAAGTGCTGGAATATTAGCATAGGCTTGGTTTTGTTGAAAACTGTTGCCCTGCGTTTTGTTAGCCAATTGAATAAGAATAATAACGTTAAAGCCTAATGAGTGAGATTAGGCCGAATCAAATCCAATTTGATCTAGTTAATTTTGACATCTATGTCAAATTGAGCATATAGCTCTTTAATGGTTTCTAAATCTTTTTGTAAGTCTGTTGGATAAATTTTGCCTAGAATCCCGCCTTGTTTGCTTCGGGCGTTGGCATACATGAGTACAATTGGAACATTAGCAGCTTTCGCAATATGCCAAAAACCTGTACGGATAGGTTTACGTTCTGAACCATCTTTCGCCCGAGTAGCTTCTGGAGCAATCACCAAGTTAAAAGTTTCATGAGTTTGAAATTGTTCAACCATTTGAGAAACAATATCTTTACTCGCTTTGCGATCAACTGGAATGCCACCAAGTTTTTCTAAAACTGGCTTAAGGGGACCCTTAAAAAGTTCTTTCTTTATTAAAGTATGAATCTTAATGTCTAAAATTTGGAAGAGAGCAATAGAGAGCACTGCATCTAGATTTGAGGTATGTTCAAATCCAATAATAACTTGTTTTTTTTCAAGAATTTTAGGATCTACATTATAGGTCCAACCAGCAGCTTTAAAGATAGAGTTAGCTAGAAATTTTTTCATAGATCAGTGCAAGGTGATAAATTTGCAGGATTCTAATATGAGTTTGTAAAAAAGCCTAGAAAAATTATGAAAGCTAAAGTAGCCAATTAAAAATGAACATTATCTAAGCTTGAAGATTTAAAAAGTTCTTTTTTATTTTTCTTTAAACATAATAAACTTAGATAATTTTAAAATTAAGAAGTCTGTTGAGGTATTTCTTCATTAATTAAAAACTCAATATACTGCCAAATTTTTTCAGCATTAATTAGTTTTTTATCTGTTGTTCCATCAATAATCATTCCATCAATAATAGAAATAATGATATGAGTAAGGGGAGTAGGGTTTTCTATACCTAGTTGAGTGAGCTGATCTTGTAATAAATGAGTTAACCACTTTGTATACTCGTAAAATGGTTCACGGATTGAAGTATATTGTTTAGATACTTCAATAAATGCTTTTTTAAATAAGCAACCATTAAATGTTTCGCTATTGATCCATTCAATATACCAATTAAAAATAATATGAATTTTCTCAAGCGGGTTAGCATCTTGACGTAAATTTAATTGTTCATTAATTGAATTTTGAATATTTAAGTTTCTATGTTGCAAACACTCCATAATTAAATTTTCTTTTGAAGGAAAATATTTATAAAAGGTCATCTTTGCAACATTAGATTCAGCAATAATACGGTCAACACCAGTTGCATTGTAGCCAATCTGATTAAATAAATTTAAAGCAGTATTTATAATATCTTCTTTTTTTGACATTACTATTCCATATAGTTAGAACTAATTATAACTTAATCGAAAAATTAAAATTTTAATATCAATGATCATAATAAAAAAAGGGCTTAGATTCAAGTTGATATTGTGATAATGATTATCATTAACATAAGTTTTTTTTAATTTTCTATTTGATTTCGTACGATTTTAATTCTAATATGGATTGATAAGGGAACATATTTAAATATTAATTTAAGTCATTGTTTTTATAATAAAATATGTAAAAATCGATCAGGCTTCAATAAGTTTAATGAGAGTAGATATGCCTAAGAAATTTGAGAATTTTAATAACCCTAGAAAGAAAGCACTCGCAGGGATGAAGCAAAGCATTTCTACCGAACTATGGGAAAAAAATTTAGACTTTTTGACCCGATTAAGAGAAAAAATTGCTAAGCATGCGGTATCACATCATCCAGCAATTGATATTTTAAATAACGGAGAAATTAATAAAGAAAATTTAAAAAAAATACACTTAGAATACCGCCATGCAATCGTACAAACTTTTACTGATGCATTGCTCATGGCCCAATTTCAAACTAAACAACTAGAGCCAAGATTGCATGCTGGTGCGAAAATGTTTCCGCGTTTTCTTTTGAGCCTAAATATTTTTGATGAGTTTGGATTTCGTCCTGGTTTAGACAAAGATGGTTATTATCAGGGAAATCCTGAATATGCTCACTATCCTTTATTTGAAGATGTATTAAATGATTTTGGTATTACAGAACAAGATCGTTTGACTTATCAGCCGACTGAAATTGCAGATCAAGTTAGAGTGTTTTTAGAAAATGCTTATGATGACTATAAAGCTGTTTCAGCCTTATTAGCAGTCGCAGAAGAAGAGGTGATTCTTTATAGTCCACCGTTACGTAAAGCGACTAAAGCTGTAGGTTTAGAGGTAGAGGGTGGTGGCTATTATCATGTACATGGTATTTCTGAAGATGAAAGTGCCGAAGCCGCAGATGATGATCATGAAGAAGACTTATGGTATGTCTTAATGCAAGCTTGTACGGAAGAAGATTATAACTATATCGAAAAGTTATGTTTAGAGTATTGTGATTTATGGGAAAAATTTTGGGACGCTCAATTAGAACATACAGAGCTTATGCGGAAGAAAATCTTAGCTTAATAGAAGAAATCGAAGTATTAAGTTTAGAAAAACGTATTTTAAAGCAGTTAAAATTTTAAGAGAAAATAAAATTTACATTTTGATAATTAAATTTTGAATATTGTTTATAACGGTAAAACGAATTCTATTTAGATAAGCATTAAAAAACCCCATAAACTTTTTAGTTTATGAGGTTTGTATTTGGTGGGCCCACCGTGACTTGAACACGGGACCAACGGATTATGAGTCCGCTGCTCTAACCAACTGAGCTATAGGCCCTATAAGTCAGAAAAGCTTTAAATCTCAAGGCCTTTCAGTGCGTGCAATACTAATCAATTTTTTAATCAAACACAAGTCATTTTCTAAACTAGGCGTATACAAGACCCAAAAAATATTGTGTTATTTTGGTTAAATATTACGAGCGAGAGTGATTCTAGCGTATGAGTACTTCATGAGTAAAGTGAACTTAGTTATTTATCGATCAATTAGAACTTATGCCAGTCAGAAGTTTATAGTGATTGGGTTTTAGTTAATTATCCATTCGAATAGTTAATTCTTTTAAAACATCTTTTGTTTGAAAAATAATCAAATTTCAGGTTGATTGAATATTGCTTAAAATGTGAGCAAAGATGGTTTTTCAAAAAAGTTTACAAACATAATTTATACATTTATGTCTTACGCAGAATTTATAAATATTTGTTCAATAACGACTATAGAATATTCTAAATAAACTTAATTTAAGAAATATTTATCTACGCTAAATATTTAGAAAACGTACAACTTTATAAAATCATATTTATAGAATGATGTACTCTTATCATAGTCAATTCTATATCATTTTAATGAGGGTTATTCTTTGCAGTCTAATAGTTACTGTAATAAATCTAATGAAAGTAATTAATTTTTTGAGTAAGATAAATCTAAAATTCTAATTAATTTTCAAAAAATAAGAGTACAAAGATAATATTTATGAAATTAATTTTGTTTAGGGCATAGGAAAAAAATCCATAAGCTTTAACGAGGAAATACAAAAAAATAAGGGAGCAAATTGAGCCTCCTTAAAATTAAGACCTTTATCTGATTTTATTAAAAATTAGAAGTTTTTAGGTGGGGTAATTGGAAGTTTTTTTAATTGAAATTTCTTTCTTTCTCTCATGTGTTTTCTATACAAAACTTAAAGTGTGACTACTTTCACGCTCGATACAAATGATTGTATTTTATTGAATTTATTCTTGACTAAAATGCTAGGTTTTAATAAAGTACAAATGTATTTTCCCAAAATAAAAAACTATTGCTTAGTCCTGAAATACAGTAAGAAGCCTACTTTTTAAAGTAGGCTTCTTGCTTTTTGTAATATAGAGAAAATAGGTTAGAGCAATAATCTAAATTTTAAAAGTAAGTATATATAATCAGGAATAAATCTATAGAAAGATCATGTGTGTTCATAGCTACAGTATAAGAAATTATAAATTTTCTTGAATAATCTGAATGAGTTCTCGAGCCGCTTTAGATAAGGGGCGGTCTTGAAGCCAAATTAAGTAAATGGATAGAGGTAAATGATTTTTAGTATTTTTAAAATCTAAAAGAACTAAATGACCTTGATCAATTTTTTCTTGTACTAATGATAAGGGGAAATTTCCCCAACCGAGTCCTGCTTCAACCATATTAATTGCTGTTTGTAGACTATTCGTTTTCCAGTACATAGCACCAATAATTGATCGAGAATCAGTCATTTCATGGTCGCTACTCGCCACTACAATTTGTCTAATATTGATTAACTCTTCAATAGAAAAATGCTTTGTTTTTTCTTGTAGAAGAGCATGACTAGACGAGATAGTAGCAACGACTGTTTCAGTCATTACTAATTGTAGATTTTCACGCATTTTTATATTCAGGTCTGAACCAGCTAAGCAAAGACTAATTTCTTCCCTATAAAGTAAATTAAGGATGTCATCTTGAGGTGCAGTAATAACCTCTATATTTAGTAAGGGGAATTTATCAGCTAACTTCTTTATTGAAGAAAATAATAGTTTTGTATTTACATCTGAGACCACACCAATACGTAATTTACTCTCTAGTCCTAAAGAAAGTTCATGGGCATGAGTACTAAATAGTTTAAGTTGTTCAGAAATAATTCGTGCTTGAGGTTCCAAAGCTAATGCGTTAGGTGTAGGAATGACCTTGCGTGGAGTACGTTCAAATAAGGTGTAACCCAATTCTGCTTCTAGATTAGCAACCGCCATACTGACTGCTGAGGGGACTCGATTTAGTTTACGGGCGGCCGCAGAGAAAGAGCCTGTATCAAGTACAGTAATAAAGAGTTCAATATTTTCGCTGTTAAAATTCATTTTGATATCAGTAGAACTGAAAGCTATTAACTTTATATATGATTTTGACTGAAATTAAAATATAAAGAATTAGTTAGAGTTTGCCTATTATGCAAGGTGTAAAGCGTCGAATTGTCTATGTTTCTTCTTATGAAGTCATCGGAATGATTATTTCATCTGTTGGTTTAGCGATTTTGGCAGGTGATAGTGTGGAACATACAGGACCACTCTCTGTCATGATTACGACCATCGCTGTAACTTGGAATTTTATCTACAATATTTTATATGAGAAGTGGGAGGTTAGACAGAGCAGTAATGTTCGTACAGTTAAGCGTAGAGTTGGACATGCTATTGGTTTCCAGCTTACTTTAGTTTTGTTTTTGATTCCTCTTATTGCATGGTGGATGGATATTTCTCTGATTGCTGCTTTTTGGTTAGATCTGGCCTTTATTATCATTATTCCTATCTATACTTTTATATTTAATTGGAGCTTTGATAAGTTATTTGGATTGCCTGTTTCGGCACAAGCTAAAGCATTGCAAGAATAGTCACTAAATCAGCTTAATAAGCTATCAAGGTGTGTGACTTTGATAGCTTATCTCTAGTTTAATTATTTGATTTGATCAATGACTAACTGTTTTGAAAACTTAAGTTGAGCTTTCTTGGCGAAAATATAATAAATCACTGCTGTAGAAATAAGTCCTACCAGCCATGATAAGTCAATCCCTCCTAACATTGCAGCAATTTGTCCCGTATAAAATTTACTATCAATAAAGGGCAGTTGGATCAAAATACCGAGAAAGTAGCAGGTGATACCAATTCGATTCCAACGGCCATACTTGCCATTTGGATCATAGAGCGCATCTACATCACATTCTTCTTTAGAGATAAAGTAGTAATCAACCAGATTAATAGCACTCCATGGAATAAAGAAGGTAAGTAAAAACAAAATAAATGCTTTAAAAGCACTTAAAAAAGTATGTTCACCTATAATTGCAATAAAAGTCGAAATCACAACCATAGCAAGGACAATGAGTAATCTTGTTATTTTTGAGATTTGATTTGTCGATTTAAAACTATTCCAAACCGTAGCAATGCACATAAAACTACCGTAAGCATTTAAGGTTGTCAGAGTAACTTTGCCAAAAGCGATACTAAAATATAAAAAGGTCACGACTAGGGAAATTGGGTTCATACCCACAACATATTGAACTTCATTTCCGACAAAATTGCCGTTTGCGACCTGAGCAATCAAAACACCTAAGCTCATAGAAATTTGTGAACCCAATAGCGAACCTAAGCCAACGGCCCAAAATACACGAGATGAAGACGTTTTAGTTGGAAGGTAACGGGAGTAGTCTGCAACATAAGGCCCAAAAGAAATTTGCCAAGAAGCAGAAAGTGAAACTGCTAATAAAAATGAAGACCAACTGAAATGACGTACGGCTAAGAGTTCAGAAAAATCAGAAAGTGCTAAAATTTGAGTCAAGATAATCACAAAAGCGATTAAACCAATAATACTGGCTACTTTGCCTACCAAATGAATTAAACGATATCCAATCGTTGCAAATATAATGATTAAACATGCGTAAATTAAGATACCAGTTGTATTACTGACATGTGCTAGATGTGCAATTGCTTTACCAGCCAATACCTCTCCAGTTGCAGTAAAGCCAATATACATGAAGCAAACAAGTATGATTGGAATACAAGCACCATATACCCCAAATTGCACACGGCTTGAAATCATTTGAGGAAGGCCAAGTTTAGGACCTTGGGCAGCATGTAGTGCCATAACGGCAGCACCAAAACACTGTCCCACGAATAAACCAATAATAGACCAAAAAACATCCCCACCTAATACAACTGCTAGCGCACCCGTCACAATGGCTGTGATTTGTAAATTAGCACCAAACCAGAGGGTGAATTGAGCAAATACTCCGCCATGTCTTTCATTTTCTGGAATAAAATCAATGCTTCGGTTTTCAATAAAACTACTATTTGCTTTCTCAGCCGATGAGTCCATTTCACTCTCCTTGTCCTTTAAGAGTTCACTCTATTTTTATTAATTCAATCTTTGTACAAACAAATACAAACATGTATATACAAGTAATTTAAAGAATAATCAAACAATTTTTGAGGCTGTAAAAGCTAAAAGTAGCTTAAATAATTCATAGATAAATAGAAAAAGTATTTGACGAATTTTATTTTTTAAAAAGTTAAATAATAGAAAAATAATATATAAAAAAGCCCTCTATAGAGGGCTCAACTTTATGCGTTAGCATCTAAAACGATTTGGAAATAAGTAGGAAGTTCAGAAAATTGCACGAGTTGGGTTTTATCTTCTTGCTTAAAATAATATTGATAATTTGGAGTTTCTAAATGGTTATCTAGATATTGTGTTGCATCAGTAAACTGTGCTTTTGCAATAGGCTTATCTTTTTTGCATTTAATAATAACGGGATTTACCGAGTTTAATTTTACAGGAACACCATTTTCAAATTTAGCAGTTTCAATCAATAAAGAAATTTTGAAATCACCAAAATTTACACAAAAGTGGCCTCCATTTTCTGTCTTAACCTCTCGGTCAGAGAAAAGATCTTTAAATAAACTCTTCAGGGTCTCCCTGTGCTTATCTAAAGCAACTTGAAATTCATGATCTCGTTGCTCGATCTTTTCTTGCTCTTCTTGTAGCAATTTGGCTTGCTTTTCAATTGTTGTAAAATCCAGCTTCATTTTAATATCTCCTTTGGTTGTTTTAAAACTATATATGGCAATCTTTTATTAAGTTTTAAAGAAACATACAGTATTTGTTACAACGGAATAATTAAGATGAGCTTTTGTATAAGCCATTACAAAGGTAAGAATATGTTTGAAAATATAAGAACTTAAAGAAATTATTATTATTTTATATTTGAAAACGCTGCTACATATTAGTGATAGATTTTTAATGTAGCAGCATATTTCTTATTTTGTACAATGTTTTGCTAGAAGTGGAGTACTTTTAATTTTTAAAAAACCTCCGCTACTCATGACACCAAGCATCACCAAACCTGTTCCTACTAACTGCCAGATATTAAGGGTCTGCCCAGCAAGCAGAGCAATTATCATACTGAATACTGGTACAAAGTTAAAAAATACCGAAGCGCGACCAGCACCTAATTTTTGTATGCCATTAAACCAGAATAAATAAGCAATCATGGTAGAGCAGATCACCACATATCCCATGGCTAAATGTGTATTTACAGGTGCAGATGCAATGGCTGAAAGAGGATTTTCAAATATCACACTTAACAAACCAAGTGTTATTGCCCCAAACATCATAGAAAAAGTCGTTGTTTCTAGCGGCGTAGCATTTTTTACATAACGACGAGACAGTACATTTGCGAAACAAAATCCAAATGCACCCAATAATATAAATAGATCTCCAATGTCTATTTTGAGGTGAAGTAAAGTTGTTATATGGCCCTGACTAATCACAAGTAACACACCACTTAAGCCGAATAAAACGCCTAAAAATTTACTAGTGGTAAGTTTTTCACCATCTAACATGATTGTCATTAATAGAGTCATTAACGGTGTAGTTGCCATAATTAGAGCACCATTCACGGCAGATGTCGTTTGCAATCCATAAAAACAGCCTATGTTGAAGCCTGCAATTCCAATTACCCCAATCACAAGGTAGATAACTAAATTCTGGCTTAAGGCTGCCCATCTTAGTTGGCCTGTTATTGAAAAGATCAGAAGTAAGGCTAGGCTTGCAATTGAAAACCGTTCAGATGCAGCAGATAGCGGAGGCATATGTTGAATAATATAAGACATTGCATTAAATGCTGATCCCCAAAAAAACATTGTTAAGACAACACCAGCATAGGCATACGCCACCGTTCTGTTCATGGACAGGCTCCCATCAAGAAAGGTTTTATTCTGGGCAATTACATAAAGGTGTACAATTCCATATTAATACACTTCTAATGTGAAAATTTGCACAATGATCGATTGGGAAAATTTACATTACTTTTCAGTTTTTACAGAAGAAAAGTCACTGTCAGCTGCTGCCCGAAAATTGGGAGTAGATCATGCAACTGTATCTAGAAGAATTGCCCAGCTAGAACAAAACTTAAAACTTAAATTAGTTGATCGTAGACCACGTACCTACATCCTAACTCCTGATGGTGAACGTCTTGCACAGGTGGTTGCTCGTATGATGGAAGAAACTTTTTCAATTGAACGTTTAACTCAGGCTGGTCAGCAAGAAGTGATGGGAAGTGTTTCTATTAGTATGCCTCCTTTAACTGCGGCACATCTCATCATGCCTCATCTGGGCAGATTTTATCGTTATTACCCTCAATTAAAATTGCGTGTGCTCGGTGATGTTCATTATGTTTCTTTACAACATAGTAAGGCTGATATTGCGGTAAGATTTGGCCGTCCTAAAGATGAAAATTTAGTAGCTCGTAAAGTAGGGGAAATACCCTTTGGAATATATGCTAGTCCAAATTATTTGGCTTCAACAGCTCCTGAAAATTATGAATGGATTAGTGTAGAAGTAGGGGGAGTACATGGTCAAAAACAGCAGAAGTTAAAAGAAAGATTAGATCATAAAGAACCCATAATGGTGACCAACCATCCTGAGTTACAGTGGAGAGCTGCATGTGGAGAAGTGGGTTTAGCGGTCTTACCGGATTTTTTAGGCGCTATTAGCAATTTAGTTAGATTACAAGATGATTATCCGATGAGTGCTGAAATTTGGTTAGTTACACATGAAGATTTACGGCATAGTCCAGCTATCCGAGTAGTAATGGATTTTCTTATGTCTTGTTTTGAGCCTTTTAAAGTCTAATCTCTTAATTGCGATCCATTTATATAAAAGCTGCTGGAGTCCGCAGCTTTTATATTTGGATAAAATTTTAAGACAAACTAACTTCTATTCCTTTACGTAAATTAGATTGGTCTTGATCGGAGTTTAAAACAATCTTGGTATACGATTTGGCAAGTATGCGTCGAGCAGCAAAATTAATCGGTTTTTCTAACAACTTTGGTAATTTGATACCTAAAGGATTACTTTCAGTTTGAGACGCTTCTGTCGTGACCCGAGTTCCCATAATATAGTCAAACCAAGGTTTGGTAACGCACCAGTTAGCATTTTGATTGCTCGTCATATGATGATCATAGTGCCAAGGGATACGTTTCTTTGCATATTCTGGGTCTAAATGAGCCTTTGAATGTACACGCCAATAATTCCATAAGCCATAATAAAGCCCGGCAGTAAAAAAGGGTGCTACAGGTAAAAAAATAGTAGCGGCCCCAGCTAACCCAAGCAGAGCTGTTTTTTCGTTATACATTTCAGCATTTTTAAACATTGATTCGGCATAACCTTCATCTTGAAAGCTATTTAAACGAGCACGCTTATGATGCGCGATATGGGTGAAAAAAGGACTATTACGGTACTGACTTGGATATTCATGTAACCAAACTTTATGAAAGTACCATTCAAGACCATTTGCAACAAAAATACCTACAGGGAGTCCGAGCATATTAATCACTTCTCATCAATTACAATTTAAAGCTATTCTAAAAGAAGGAAGTTTTATCTCTTTGACCTAATAGGCAGCAGAATAATTGCCTTTAGAATCAATTTGACTGTTTTTGTTTGCGCTGGCGATATGCGCTTGGAGTTTCACCACTCCAACGTTTAAAAGCCCGTGTAAATGCTGAGGGTTCAGAAAAACCGGTCAAATAAACAATCTGATCAATAGTTTCTTGGGTGTGTGCTAGCAAGCGTCTAGCAAGTTTTTCCCGATGTTGGTTTAAAATTTTCTCATAATTGGTATTTATTGCTTGTAAATCAGCACGCAGAGTACGTGGGTTACGATTTAATTTCTCAGCAATAAATTTTTGATCGAATTCTCCCGATTCGAGTAGCCCATTGCTGAGCAAGCGCTCAATTTCATAAACAAGTTGATGCTTTTCTAAAGTTGATAGTTGTTGTTCAGCAATTGTTTCATGAATTTTTAATAATTCAGGTTCAGCTGCTGGTGATGTTTTATTTAATAACGCACTAGGAAAAATTATAGCGCCTTGATTTGTATTTAAAATTACGGGACAATTCCAAGCTTCTTGATAATCGCTAGCTGAAGCACCTTGTTGATAAGATAAAGTAATTTGACTAGGTCTAAACTCGTTATTTGTAATATATTTAAAAAAATTAAGAAAAATACCAATTCCACACTCAAGGTAATGTCTTACGGGATGTTCAAAACCAGATAATATTGCTTCATCTTCTTTAACTGTTAATTTTAGGTCAAATACATCTGTAAGTATGGCCTGATATCTTAGAGCACGTTGCAAACCCTCACCGAAAGTTGAACTACTCAAAAATAGATATTCAATTACCAAGCCTCTGAAGGGTGGCATTTGCCTACCGACATGCAGACCAATGTCTGTATCTTGGCTAATTTTTTCAGCCGCTGTCCAAAACCGTTGCTGGGTAGAATTATCTCTACGAATATTTTTATCGGGTGGTTGATTGGGTAAATTTACACTTGCAAAAATAGATGCGGCATCTAAACCCATCTTTTGCATAGTCTGATAAGTCATCAATAAAAAAATTCCAGCATCTGAAGAACTTTTTGACATATTTTGATTACAACCATTCCTATAGACTATATGGCGCATTCAATCATGATTTTAGTATTGATGCTATATCCTAGAAATTCATAATATTTTAATTGTCAGGAAAGAAACCTGCATCTTCACGTGCTTGCTTTAAAGCTAAGATAAAGCAGATTAATAAAAGGAAACCTATAAAGAAAAGAAAAAGATCGATGTTACTAATCGCAAAACCTATACTTGTAGCACCTAGACTTAGTAATAAGATACATAATATTTTCCAAAAAATGAGCATGTTACGTTCTGATAAAAAGTCTAAGGATATTATTTGTAATTGAAGGGGAATTCTAAATTTATTTATGTTTTTTTTATTATAAATTATGTAATTCATTAAAATTTTAATTTTTATGGTTTTAATCTAAATTTATGAAAATAAATGGATTTTTGTTTTTTTTAGGCTTAGTGAGTGAATTTTAATTTTTCTTAAAATTAAGTTTTTATTAATTAATAGAATGATAATTCTTTAGAAACACTATAAAATAGTGCTCATGAATTAAATTTATTTTTTTAATTTATTTAAAACAATATGTTATGTTGGTTATTAGAATATTTGTTAAAAAAAAGACTTGATCTTTAAGCTGTTTTTTGAAATTATAGTTATGCAAATTGTGATCTATTTCCCACAATTTGTATTTCAGGTTAAGTGGTTATCACTAATGCTCATTTGCTATTTTTGCTTATGAGCATTTTTTTATGTGATTTTTTAATAGAACTACAAAGTTCTAAAAATTAGCCTTTTAGTTCCCTTATTAGTATTAAGCTTACTTGATTAGTAGTTTTATAGAGAATATTAATCATATTGAATCGTCACCGTCGCTGTGGCTTTAACCTCACCTGCGGTCACATTGGTAGCGGTCTGATAATAACGAGCAGTTAAAGGAATATCATATTCAACAGTTTGGTTGGAACTCACGCTACCTATATTGAGTTTGGTTGCTTTTTTAATCGGATTATTTGCTCCATTCAGATTCCATAACAGTTCAACACCAACACCGTTAGCTTTTATTGAATTTGCAGCACTGTTGTTAATCACCTGATTATTGGAGGTATCAGAATTATAATCAAAACTTAAGCTGATCGTATTGCTCGTAGCGATACCAGAGTTGTTTTCGCCACCATTACATAAGATCGATAGATTAAAATTCTGTTCCCCTTGGGTTGACCCAATCGCTCTAAAGGCTGATTTCATCACGGTTGGGAGTTGAACTGGCGAATCTACACCACTTTGAATTTCACAAGATGAAGATGCAATAAGAATAGGGGCATTACTTAATACGGTAGTGGTTAAAAATGGGCGATTCTGTTGTCCTGATACGTAATAAGTACTGTAACGGCCTGCGACTAGTGCTCCAGAACCCGTTGTCATGGCAGTTTTAATTACTTCCATAACAAAATATCCAGGGGAAAGTGTATATGTTTGATTAGGTGTTAATGTACGTCTATAAGGATAATATCCTGAAAAATCTGAAGCATCTGCTGCTTCGCGATAAAGACGAATACCAATACCTGGAATATTGGTTGCATAAACATTATTGCCTATTGGACTAATTGGATAATTTAAGGGGAGAGCTGCAATAATTTGATCACTTGCTCGATTACAAGTGGCGGTAGAATTATTAGGAGATATTGTAAAAGTATTCTTTTGTAAGATCGTTCCTATTGGATCGTTTGGTTTTACTACGATTTTACCTATCGTCATTGGAATATCGACAGTGGTAAATCCTTTACTTAAAGTACAATTTGCATTTGTATGGTTATAAGCAAATAGACTCACCGCTAAAAAACCAATTTTTTTAAAAATATTATTCATTTACAGACTGCCTTTGTCATAATAATTGGTTGGTTGTTATGCTTTATTTGATCCGCTATATCGTATTCAATCTCGCATTTTTCAGTACTCGTATTTCCCCATTTCACATATAAACGGTCATGGATTAAGGGTGTTCGTAAATAAATGCGACTACCTTGTGCGACAATGCCTATTACTTCGTTATTCTGGTTATATACCTGTGCGGCAAAAGGTAGATGTGAACCATCCAATGTTGTTGTACTAATAAAAAGTGCATAACCTTTTTTTGTTGAGAATTGGACTTTAGTGATTGAGCCTGCATAAGGGGCGATACGTAAGCTACTTTCAGCTAGCTCAACTTGTGTAGACATATTTTGCGGGTCAAGGCTAATGTCATTCATACGGTAGGGTGTAACATACGGAATAACGGCATATCCGTTTTTGTTAATACTTAGCCCAGGTGTATTACCGACTTGTGCTCCAGTAGCATTCGGCGCATAGACCAACACCATGGTTTGGGCTTGATCTGGCCCAAACAAAATTCCTTGAGAATGTGCAACAACATTACCACTCAAGCTAAGCATTTCTTGTTGGTATGAATCTGCATGACTGAATGAAGCACCAAGTGTTGTATAGTTAGTTTTATAGGTACCATTAATATTTAAGTTGGTTTGATCATGGTCCTGATTAGAAATTGATGCGCCGTAGTTTAAGCGATTTCCTGAAAAGCCACTGAAGCTTAAAATCTGACTGTCGTCACCAATAACATTATTAAAAGTTAGAGAATTTTTCTTAAAATCTAAGGGAAAGGATAGGGACGCTAGGTATTGAGTATCTTGGCCAGCCCGCCCATCAGCTTCGGTAATCTCGCTGCTCATTGCAGATAAACTATAAGTTAAATCTTTAAATTGATTGCTATAACCTAATTGGAACTGTTTATTGGTCTTGGGTTGATTCCAATAATTTATCCATGAACCAACTAGGTAGAAATTTCCCCATTGCTTTGGAAGCACCTGATTTAAAGTAATCTGAAATTCACTTTTTTGTTTGCCTACGGAAAGGCTATCAATATTTTGCTTTTGTAAATCTTGAATTAAAATTGCATCACGCAATTTGAGGTAGTTTTCTGTTGAATAGCGATAAGTCGCTAATGTTAAATTAGTATTTGTTGGGGAAAATAACTTATTGTAGCTTAAACGATAGCTTTGTCCTGTCATTTTAGGTTGATGATCAAACTCAGCTTTTGACTGGGTCGCATCAAAAGAAATAGCTCCAATGGGTGTAGAAAAAGCTGTACCTAGTAAGAGTGAGAGATATTGTTGCGTTGCTTGAACTGCACTGTAAGCTGTGAAGTAATTATTAATTCCCCGTTGATATTTACCTTGTATTAGCCAAGGATTTAGGCCAAGGTTTGAATCTCTAAATTGCCCTAAAGTGAAAGAGTATCGACTCATTTGCGGACGTAGCATTTCGACGACAGAAGCATAGGGAATAGCGAATTTCTGAATTACGCCATTAGATTCAATTACCGAAACTTGTAGCTCGCCTCCAAATCCTGTTGGGTAAAGATCATTAATTTCAAAATTTCCGGGTGGTACCGTTGTTTGATAAATTAAGTTGCCTTGTTGCCTAACCTCGACTTTCGCATTGGTTTTTGCATAACCTCTCACTCTGGGAGCATAACCGAGCATACTGTTTGGAAGCATTCGGTCATCACTTGAAATATTTACGCCGCGATACGGTAAAGAATCGATAAAATCACTATTAGTAAAATAATCGCCTAAAGTCACAACACCATGAATCTGGGGAAAGGCCTTTTGTATATATGTATTTGTTGAAGTATAAGAAGAATTATTGGATTGAGAGCTAGACTGGCTTTGCCATTTCCATTGTCCATTATGGCGAAATTGCCAACTCGCTAAATTTGCTCCAAGATTAGTTCCCATAAAAGCATATGCACTTTCATGTTGTTCGTTAACTATTCGATAAGCAGTCGCGTTATATGTCAAAAAAGCTGCATTAATTCCTCGATCCCAAAGATGTGGATCGATATAGCCCTGTGCATTTTTTTCTAATGTGACTTGGGGGATAGAGATATCAATTCTTAAACGAGAACTATCAAATAAATAAAAAGCATTATCTATCCAATGACCTAGTGCATCACAAGAAAGAGAGGATGTATGAGAATGTTGGCTAAGCACATCAGCTTTTACACCATATTCTAGTAACATGGTTTCTGTAAAACAGGTTTCAGCATTTACGTTAGGAGAGCTGGCATTAAAGCGCATGCGTCGTTTACCCAACCATTGACCATTAATATAGACATCTAAGCTATATTCACCAGCTAAGATGGGGTTTCCATATTTGAAACGACCAATATCAATTTTTTGTGCATTACCTACTAAAAAATTGCTATCAAATTCTGCTTTTGAGAAACCTGAAACATCAACATTATTTTGTGCATATGCTGCCAAAGGTATAAATAACGCAATACTTGAGGCCACATAACAAGTAAAAGGGCTTTTTAAACATATATAAGGTATAAACCATTTAGACATAGTTTTAGAGCCTATTCATGATAGGTATTTAGGTTTTTTAGTAATACAGTAAGTTTAGAACTTTATTGGATGCTCAACTCTTCCACCGTAATCATTGATATATACAAAGCGCATATCTGATACATTTTTATTTTTAAGTTTTATTTTATCTTCAGAAAAAGGGGCAACCATTAAACCTTGTTGTAACAAGTCTGCTTTATGGCTTTCAGTTCCTTGAAAAATAGAAGTGATAGTGAGGAAAAAGGGAGTCGGGTTCTTTACTACAAGATATTGATCATTTATTTTCCATTGAACTTTTTCACTTAGCTGTTCAATATTTTCTTTTAGATCTATAGGTCGATAAAAGAATTTAATTCGCGAACGAACAGCGAGCTGTAAAAAATTATTAGAAATTGGAGTACTTTGGTCTTGTTGAGTTTTTCCTTCGGGTTTAGGAGGTATATCTAAAACATTAAGCCAGAAAATGGACTCTTGTTGCTGACTTAATTGAGAGGAATTAGGTAGAGCTGTAATTCTTAAAGTTTGGCCCTTAGTTGCTTCTACTCGTGAAATCGGAGGAGTAATAATGAAAGGCACATTTGCTTCATCGGGAGTTGATTTTGCATTTCCATCATCAATCCAAGCTTGAACAAGAGACGGAGCTGTGCCGTTATTGCTTAGTTGTAATGTGATCTCACGTGCATTTGAAGGATAAACGACACGAGTTCCATGCAAAACAATTTCAGTATGACCTGTGGTAGTCAGTGCTACCTGTAGGCAAACTAATCCCCAAAAAAACTTACGACCACGAAAAAGCATGAGCCATATTCTCAATAATGAATAATAGATAGGAGATAGCTTCTATTTAGAAATAGAAGCTTCAGTTTTAATTTTATTGATAAATAATCGTGTATTTGACTTGCGACGTTACCGTACCAGCAGTAGAAGCACCTGTAGCATAATATTCAGCATAATAATTAAGGTCAGCATCACCACCTGCTGAAACATTTACCCATTGCGAGTTGGTCTGCGTGCTATTCGTGCTTGTAGCAAGTACGGGGATTACAGCATTATTACTGCCTAGCAATTGAATATTCACGTTTGTTGCCGCACCCGAGGTTGCTTGGTTTAATAAACGACCAGTATTAAAGTCAACGGTAGCGCCTGGCTCGAAATAAGTGGCAACTTTACCAGCAGAAGCACAGTTCGTTAAATTAATTTGAAATGGGGTACGACCAGCCACATCACCTGTATTTTTTAAAGTTTGAGATGAAACTGTAGGCAGATTAATTGTTAAGTTTTTATCTCCAGTATCAATAGTACAAGTATTATCCGTGACAAGACCATTAATAGTAATTGTGCCATCTGCTGCTTGTGCATTTGTTATATTTAAGAGAGAAACCGCTGCTATAAAAATAAACTTTTTCATAAAATCCCCAGAATAGCCTTTTAAAATAAAATCCATTACTTTCCAGCAAGTTTATTCTGCTTAAGTAAGGCGAAGGAAATATATCACTTTTCAACCAAAAAACAAGAAGAACATTATATTTATATATATTTTGATCAATTGTTTTTATAAATAAATTTTTTTAAAATATATTTTTTATCAGTTGGTAAAATACTTTATGATTCATTATTTAAAATAAAATTAAAAAACTCGTAATATTTAAGTATTTGTATTTTATTAAATTAATCTAACTTTAAAATATTTTTGAGTAAAAAAGTATATTTTATTTGCATAACTGTATGTTTTTAAATAATAAAATTATTTTTTAATTTATCTTGTGAATAAATTTATTTTTTAAGAATTTTTTAAGATTCAATTCCTACTGTTTTAGTTGTAATTCAATAAAAGATAATCTGGAGTTCCGTTCCATGAATAGTATGAAGTATAGCTATAAACCAAATTACTTTTTCTTTGCTCATAAACTAGTTTTATTTTTAAAGGATTATCTGATTAAGCACCCAACGGAGCAGCAGACAACGTTTAACCTACAGACGATTTATGACATCTTTAGTCATGATCTTGCTTCAAGTACAACTAATCTTGAGGGTATCTTAAATATTGCAGATGAATACGTCTTTGAAACAGAAGATGGTTTACTTCCATTGATTAGTAAGCATTCTGTTAATCTCAAGAATCATGTACTTTCTTTGGAATTTTCACCGCAAGCTTTAACAAGCTTATTGTCAGGTCGCTCTTTAGTGAATCCTAAAGCAGCTTAGATTTTCTTTTAAGGTAGAGTGAACTCATATAAAATTCATAAAATTTATTTTTAAGAGTTATTTATGAGTAAAGACTTTAAGGCCTTAACTTATATTGCGGATGATAAGATAGCAGATACAGTGACTTGGCTCTTACACCATCAAGATGTTTTTGATTCTTTTAATTTTGATGTATTGAGCCAAGAGCTGTCTATAACGCATGCAGCAGGAAAAGACATTATTCGGGTAGGGACATTTCTTAATGCCACTTACGGAATTTTAGTTACTTCTGTATAAACAAAAAGCCCTGAAAAATCAGGGCTTTTTGTTCTACTGCATTAAGTTATGCACTCATTGCATTTACTGATAAGTCAGCAACTGTAGGTTTTGGTTTTTCTGCGGTTAAGCCTAGTTTATTAAACAACGCTTGGTCTTTACCTTCACCAGCATTTGGTGTGGTGAGTAATTTATCACCAGAGAATAATGAGTTTGCACCTGCCATAAATGCTAATGCTTGATCTGAATCACTTAATGACTCACGACCAGCAGATAAACGAATATAGCTATGCGGCATAATAATACGTGCAACGGCAATAGTACGGATCCACTCAATTACATCAAGCTTTTCAACATCTGCTAAAGGTGTTCCTTCAATTGGAACAAGCATGTTAATTGGTACTGATTCAGGATGAATTGGCAAGGTAGCTAGTTCATGCAATAAACCAACACGGTCATCACGGCTTTCACCTAAACCTACAATACCGCCACTACAAACTTTCATACCAGCTTGGCGAACATAATCTAGGGTATTTAAACGATCATCAAAAGTACGTGTACTAATGATGTGAGAGTAGTACTCACGAGATGTATCTAGGTTGTGATTGTAATAATCTAAACCAGCAACTTGTAGACGTTCTGCTTGAGATTGGTTAAGCATGCCTAAAGTCATGCATGTTTCTAAACCTAACGCTTTTACTTCACGTACCATTTCTAAAACATAAGGCATATCGCGCTCATGTGGGTTACGCCAAGCAGCACCCATACAAAAACGAGACGAACCTGAATCTTTTGCAGCTTTTGCTTCGCTAATCACTTTTTCTACAGCGATACGTTTTTCTGCTTCTAATTTTGATTCGTAATGTGCGGATTGTGAGCAGTATTTGCAATCTTCAGGACACTTACCCGTTTTAATAGATAAAAGGGTACTGACCTGAATCGAATTGGCAGTGAAGTGCTCACGATGTACTTGCTGAGCCTTGAAAACTAAATCCAAAAAAGGTTGTTCATATAAAGCTTGGATTTCTTCACGATTCCAATCATTACGTAGAGTCATTGTCATATCCATGATGATGGCATTAATTCACTACACATAATCATACAGAATTCGTATTAAAGCTATAGGGCAAAAAACATCATTTTTTTAATTTGATAGCTGAAGTTGATTAAGTTGCTGTTCAATTGCCCAATCAATATGCACATTGACGATTTCGTCATGTAAATTTTTGCCTTTGTGTAGCTGATCTACAATTTCTTTTGAATAAGGAGCATTTCCTAATCCGATAGCAATATTACGTTTAAATGATTGATAACCTGTCCGGCGGATAGGGCTACCTTCTGTATTGGCTAAAAAAGTGGCTTCATCCCACTGCCAGATATCCAGTAGACTAATATTGTCTAATCCATTTCTAGGATTGAAATCGCTAATGGACGCAGTTTTGGCAAAACTATTCCATGGGCAAATTAATTGGCAGTCGTCACAACCAAAAATTCGATTACCAATTCCTGAACGTAATTCTTCAGCAATAATTCCTTTGTATTCGATAGTTAAATAAGCAATGCAACGCCTTGCATCTAGCATATAAGGCTCGACAATCGCTTGCGTTGGGCAAATATCAATACAAGCGCTACAAGAACCACAATGTGCTGTTGCCGGTTCGTCGAATGGTAAATCGAGTGACGTAAATAGCTCGCCTAATACAAAAAAAGAACCCGACTTTTTATGAATGAGTAAAGTATGCTTACCTGTCCAACCCATTCCTGCACTTTCAGCTAATGATTTCTCAAAAATAGGAGCCGAATCTGCAAAAGGGCGAGATTCAAAATCGCCGACTTTTTCGCGAATTCGTGTTGCTAAAGTTTTCAATCTGCCACGCATGACTTTATGGTAATCACGGCCACGTGCATAACGGGCGATAATCGCAGAATTTGGTTCGAAAGGTACATATCGAGGTTTGGGAGATTCCACAAGATAGTTCATACGAACGCAAATAATACTTTTTGTGCCAGGAACTAATAATGTAGGGTCGGCTCGTTTTTCTAGATTTTCTTCTAAATAAGTCATGTCTGCATGATAACCACGTTCTAGATATTCTAAAAAACGCGGCATTTGCTCTTGAGCATCTGGTTTCGCAATGACACAATCAGCAAAACCCAAGTCTAAGGCTTGAGCTTTGATCCATGCTTTTAATTCGTGAGGATCAAGTTGTTGCACTGCAATGCGTGATGTGTTGGAAGATGTCATAAACCAAAATGCAAGAGGATAATAATATGCAGGCGGTAGTTTATCATAGCGATGATATTCGAGCATGGGAGCAGCGTTGGTTTGCTGCACAAAACTCCTCATTAGGTTTAATGCAACAAGCGGCTTGGTCAATCGCTCAGCAGTTCATTGAGCTTTTTAAAGAGCGCAGTATTAATAATATTGCTGTCTGGTGCGGGCAAGGCAATAACGCAGGTGATGGCTACTTTATAGCAGGTTATCTAAAACAAGCTGGATTTCACGTTGAAATATTTGCAGCTCAATTGGGTGAATCAACCGATTTACATTGTGCAGCGCAATTTGCGATAGAAAAGAAAGTTCAAATTCATTCAAATTTTGATATTAAAAGAACATTCGATTGCCATATTGATGCTCTATTTGGCATAGGCTTAAATCGCGAATTAAATACTAATTGGCAACAAGCTATTCAACAATTTAATGAACAATCTGGTTTAAAAGTTTCGATTGATATACCAAGTGGTTTGCACGCAAATACAGGCTGTGCTTTACCTTTTGCAATACGAGCTGATCATACCTTTACTGTTTTAGGTCTTAAGGCAGGATTATTTACAGGTCAAGGTAAAGAATATGTGGGGCAAGTTCATTTAGTTAATTTAATTCCAGTAGATGAAGAGCTGAAACCATTAGCTTATTTGACACCGACAAGTATTAAGCTTCCTAAACGTTTGGCTTTTGGTCATAAAGGGAGCTATGGTCATGTCTTAGTGGTTGGTGGACATGAGCAAATGGGTGGCGCTGTCATTATGGCTGCTGAGGCTGCTTTTCATGCAGGTGCAGGTAAGGTGACCATGATTTGTCATCAAAAGCATCATCAAGCTATTTTGTCGCGGGCACCTAATATTATGCTCCGTGATATTAATGCTTTAGATGAAGAAAATATTAGAGAGATTTTATCTCAAGTTGATGCAGTATGTTTTGGAATGGGGCTAGGGCGAGATGACTGGGCACAGCAAATTTATCAGCAATGGTTTAATTTGTTAAATCAGAGTACACACCTAGAAACTGTTTTAGATGCAGATGCTTTATGGTTTCTTGCCAAGCAGCCTGAAAAATTGGGTGTACATGTTTATGCGACGCCTCATCCGGGAGAAGCTGCTACCTTGCTTGGTTCCTCTACAGCACAAATTGAAAATGACCGAATTGCTGCAATTTATGCTTTGCAACATAAATATGCGGGTCAGTGGGTACTTAAAGGAGCGGGTAGCTTAATTTTAGAGGATAACTTGTATATTTGTATCGAAGGTAATGCCGGTATGGGAACTGGTGGAATGGGTGATGTATTGGCTGGAATGATTGCAAGTCTAAAAGCTCAGTTCCATAAAGCAATTGCATTACATGAGATTGTTACCCTTCATGCTCAGGCAGGTGATGAACTTGCAAAACAAGGTATGCGTGGTTTACAGGCTTATCAAATGAATGAAGCAATTACTCAAGTAGTGAACTAAGTAAGAAAGTTTTAACGTCTACGGCTGCTAGAGCGGCTTCGTCCACGCGCCATACCACCTAAGGCATTAAGAACAGAAAGTTTACTCATACTTCCCGATGCATGAGCATGGCAAATAGCGGCAGCAAGAGCATCGGCTGCATCGGATTGAGGTTTAATCGTCAAGTTAAGTAACCGCATGACCATCATTTGTACTTGTTCTTTGTCTGCTGCACCATACCCTACGACAGACTGTTTAATTTGACGGGCAGTATATTCTGCAACTTGTAAATCTAAATTAACTAATGCGGCTATGGCAGCACCACGAGCTTGTCCCAGTTTTAAAGCAGAGTCTGGGTTTTGAGCCATAAAGACCTGCTCAACCGCAGCTTCAGTGGGACCATGAAATTTCACAATTCGCTCAACGCCAGCAAAAATACGTTTTAAACGTTCAGGCATTTCTTGAGTTTCTGTTCGGATTGTACCAGCATCAACAAAACGCAGTTTACTACCATCTTTTTCAATGATTCCATAACCTGTTAAGCGTGAACCCGGGTCAATACCAATAATCAATGCCATGTGAAGACTTATATAAATAGTTCAGTGGATATTGTTACATAGCCAAAACGGTTCTGCATGAGTAATTTACAGAATGCTGTGATGAATGGTTATTTTTCGGTTTTTATTAAACCAATTTATATTTTCTAAAATCATTTGATGTAATTCTATTTTAATGGAATACTTATCTATAATTTTGGAATTAAAGTCTGTCGGCAGATGGAAGATATTAATATACGCATTGCGCAGCAAGTACGTGAATTGCGTCTAGCACGTGGATATACCTTAGATATTCTTGCAACTCGATGTCAGGTAAGTCGTTCTGCAATTTCACTCATTGAAAGAGGTGAGGCGAGTCCTACAGCTGTTGTCCTTGAAAAGCTGGCAAATGGTTTAGGTGTGCCTTTGACTCAGCTATTTGATATCCCACAAAACAATCAATCACCTCAACCTATGGTTCGGCGTACTCAACAATCAGAATGGAAAGATCCCGAAACAGGTTATATTCGCCGTCAGGTTTCACCGCCAAATTGGAAATCTCCATTTCAAATCGTTGAAATCGAATTCCCGCCTCAGTCACGAATTACTTATGAAATTAGTGAAACCTCCAAGGTGGTACAACAGCAACTCTGGGTAGTTGAAGGGGGAATTGATATTCAATTAGGTGATTCTTCTTATGCTTTAAGCACAGGGGATTGCTTGGCAATGCAACTCAACCAGCCCGTTATATACAGCAATAATTCATCTCAAGTCGCTCGCTATATTTTAGTCGTCTCTAATCAACTTGTTTCTGCCGTTAAGGAATCTTTATGACCTATTCCCTCAATTCTAATTTTCGTTTAATTGATTGTAGTGAAGCAGAATATTCTGGGGCTATATTAGAGATTCTGAATGAGGCAATCATCAATTCTACCGCTTTATATGACTATGTGCCGCGCTCTCAAGAATCGATGAAAAACTGGTTTTCAGTTAAAAAAGAAAATGGTTTTCCAGTGATTGGTATTATTGACGAAACAAACAAGTTGTTGGGTTTTGCGAGCTGGGGAACTTTCAGGGCTTTTCCTGCCTATAAATATACTGTTGAACATAGTATTTATATTCATCATGAGCATCGTGGCAGCGGATTAAGCAAAATTCTAATGCAAGAGTTGATTAAGCGTGCTCAAGAGGCTGAGCTACATGTATTGATAGGCTGTATTGATGCGACCAATCAGGCAAGCATTGGTTTACATGAAAAAATGGGCTTTATCCATGCAGGTACTTTTAAACAAGTCGGGTTTAAGTTTGGACAATGGTTGGATGCCGCTTTTTATCAGTTAAATTTAAATACGCCACAGCAGCCAGTTGATGGGTAAATCATAAAGCTTTCAAATTTCGAATTTTTGAAAATAGCCCAGTTTATAATGTGAAGTATAAACTGGGCTATAGAGCCTAAATTATAAAACGCCGAGTTGTTCTAATCCCTTATAAGCAATCTCTTTTCGGATAGAACTAGGGATTCCTTTTTTCATTTCTAAATTGAGCGAGAATGCCACAATTTCTCCTTGCGGTTGAACGACCCAGCCGGTTAACCAGCCAACTTGTGGTTCAACATCCCATCCCCAACCACTTTTAGCATAAATTTTACGTCCATTTTTTTCTTCTATAAACACCATTGATTGGACTTGCTCTTGTACATTTTTACTAAATGGAAGAGTTTTATTAGCTAATTTATAAGCAAATTGGGTTTCTTGCTCAGGTGTAATTTTAAGTGGACCGACAAGCCAAAAATTATCTACTTTTGAACCAATATCAGCATTACCGAAACCAATACGTTTTACCTCTTTAGTCATAAGATCAAGTCTAATACGACGAGCTAGTTCTTGATAAACTGGAATAGCAGAAGCTTTCATAGCATCGCCTAGAGTCATGTCCTTTTCCCAATCAGGAAATAAACGCTTTTGCCCATCCCATTTAAATATTTCAGTTGTCGTTGCTTTATGATGTTCAAGTCCAATTAAAGCATTTAGCATTTTAAAGGTAGAGGCGGGAACATATTCGGTTGATGCTCTTTTAAGATCATTGCCATAAATTTCTTCGGTTTGCCCACGCTTAACCACTAAAACTCCTGTGGTCTGTGCCTGATCAAACAGAGATTTAATTTCTTCTGAATTTTTATTGGCGGAAATAGAATGTATTTGATGTTGTTTTACCGTGTTAGAAGAGCAGGCAGATAAAAATAGAGTAGCTGTTGCAACGACAAGGACTTTTTTATACATAGCTTTGACTGAGTTTAATTTGTGAAGTGTTATTAATTAATTTAACTTGGATAGAACTGACTTTAGATAGGTAAAATGTAAGCTATTTAGGGAAATCTACATGTTAGTGGAACTTTTAAAGTTTTCTAAAGATAAAGCGGAAATAAAGGAACAGTCTGAACTTTGTTAAGTAAATAAGACCTTTTTTGACTAAATATGTTCTTTTTAGAAGAGTTTTTCGCTCAAATAGAGTAAAAAATTTAAAATCTGATTGAAGTGGCACTTGATAAACCTGATACAGCACTCATTAATAAGAAAGCATGTTTGTTTTTATCGAGTTAAAATCAAATGTACTCCAGTATTGCAGACTCTTTCCCATGCGATAGTTCTTGTTAATTTTTTAGAAAATAGACAGAACAATCAGAGTTAAGAGAAATGCTTAATCCTTATGTGAAACTTAAATAGGGTTAGGTCAAATAAAACTGCAATGAATTTTCTTTTTGAGATAGATAAAGTTTTACATGAATTTACTTCTTATTGTAGTTCTGGGCGCGATTGTTGAAATTGCCGTATGGATTGGCGTAGCACAGTTCATCAGTGGATGGTACGTGTTCTTTTGGTTCATTATTGCTTTCTTTATTGGTTTGGGGCTTATTCGCAGAAGTACTGCTGGTATTATGCCTCAATTACAGCAAATGCAGATGACAGGCCAGCTAGGTAGTGACCCAACTGTAACTAAAAAACTTGCTTACGCTTTTGCAGGTTTCTTATTAATGTTGCCTGGTCTTGTATCTGATGTTTTGGCTGTTTTAATTTTGATTCCTAGTGTTCAAACTGCATTTCGTAACATAGCGATGAGAACTCTTGCAAAACGCCAACAAGCTATGATGAATAAAATGATGGGTGGTATGGGCGGTAATGCTTCAGGACAAAATCCATTTGCTGATTTAATGCGTCAAATGCAAGATATGCAGAATCAGCAAGGTGGTGGTCAAGGCCAATACCATGACTCAAACATTATTGATGGCGAAGCGCGAGATGTTACGCCAAACCACAAAAAAATTGAGCATAAAAATAAAGATTAATAAGTAATTATGTTATGAAAAAGCTTAAACCTCATGGGTTTAAGCTTTTTTTATTTCTAAAATTATTATTGATTTCGAGAAACCGAAGCAGATGAAACACTATCGTCTATTTCTAATTGAGTTTCTTCTTGTGGTTTCGGCTGTGGTTGATATTTATTTGAAGGTAGAGCGGTTTGCTTGTTTTCAGATTGTTGATAACCTCGACTTCGGTTTGCTCTTTCGCGAAAGCCACCCTTATTAATCAGCTGTGTATGAGACATGCATTTGCCTAAAATGTGAGATTATTCGCTTATTTTAGCAAATTTGGCAAAATATCAAAATAAGAAAAATAGTGCCAAAAAAATAATATTTAACTTATATTTTTGTATTTTAATAATATTTTTTAATTGACTCAATTGTTCATTCAGATTGAATTATCTTTTCATTTCACATAGGATAAATATAAAGGATGTATAAATTAAAAATGCAGCAAACCTATTAAAAAAACAACGGTTGAAATGAGGGAAGGAGGGTTACCTATGCTATATCAATACCATTGTGCGTGTTGCGACAAAGTTGTGGCATCAACTGATAAATCATGTCCATATTGTGGTTCGCAACATATTCGAAGCCCGTATGGTTTGTGGGTGTTTTGTGTGATGGCTTGTCTAGCGGTTGTCGTTGTATTTAAAGTTGTCCATATTTACGTCCAGAACCATCAAGATACTCCGACGCAGTCAACATTACTTGATGTATTAAATCAGGATGATAAAACCACAAGACAATAAATTTTGATCAGAGCTACAAATGATATGGCATCAAGGATGGTTGCTAGAAGAGCAAACCCTACATATTATGAAATTTGAAGTGTAAAAAAGCCCGCTCATTGGCGGGCTTTTTTATGACTTTATATTAGAGGCCAGCAGCATCTTTAAGAGCTTCAACTTTATCAGTTTTTTCCCATGTAAATGCAGTATCTGATCCTTCGCGACCAAAGTGGCCATAAGCCGCAGTTTGTTTATACATTGGCTGAATAAGATCCAGCATACGAGTAATACCAAACGGTCTTAAATCGAAATGATCACGTACAAGTTGAATAATCAACTCATCAGAAACTTTTGCTGTACCAAATGTATTAATTGAAATTGAAGTAGGTTCTGCTACACCAATTGCATAACTCACCTGAATTTCACATTTGTCAGCAAGACCAGCTGCTACAATATTTTTTGCAACATAACGGCCTGCATATGCAGCAGAACGGTCAACTTTAGATGGATCTTTACCAGAGAAAGCACCACCGCCGTGACGAGCCATACCACCGTATGTATCAACAATAATTTTACGACCGGTTAAACCACAGTCACCTACAGGGCCGCCAATAACGAACATACCTGTTGGGTTAATGTGGAATTTAGTCGCAGCGTGGAACATTTCCGCAGGAATGATCGGCTTGATAATTTCTTCAATAACAGCTTCTTTAAGCTGGCTTTGAGTAATTTCAGGATCATGTTGAGTAGACAAAACAACTGCATCTAGACGTACAGGCTTGCCATTTTCATATGCAAAAGTAACTTGGCTTTTTGCATCTGGGCGTAACCATGGAAGTGTGCCTGAGCGACGAAGTTCAGCCTGACGTTCCATTAAACGGTGAGCATAAGAAATCGGAGCAGGCATTAAAACATCTGTTTCACGACTTGCATAACCGAACATTAAACCTTGGTCACCGGCACCTTGATCTTCAGGTTTTTGACGGTCTACACCTTGAGCAATCTCTGGTGATTGTTTACCAATCATATTGATTACAGCACATGTTGATCCATCAAAGCCAAGATCAGAGTGGTGGTATCCAATACCGTTAACAGTATTACGAACAACAGCTTCAACATCAATATTAGCAGTCGTTGTTACTTCACCAGCAAGTACAACAGCGCCTGTTTTTACCAGTGTTTCACATGCAACACGTGCGTATGGGTCTTCTTTTAAGATTGCATCCAAAATAGCGTCGCTAATTTGGTCGGCCATTTTATCGGGATGACCTTCGCTTACAGATTCCGAGGTAAAAACAGCGTACTCGCGCATGAAAGTCCTATCTTGGTTATTTCAAAAGACATAATATGTTACATCGACTTGAGCTTAAGGACCAGTTCATACTGGCCAAAAAGCATGAATTTGTTTCATTTATACTGTGTTTTAATTGATAAGTGTATTAGTAAAATTGATATAAAGAATGTTTATTTAAAGTATTGGTATTTTAATAACTAGTTATTAGAGTACTTTTTAGACATATGAATTAACAAAAAGATTATGTCTTACAAGTAGGATTTTAAAGAAAAGAAACATGATCGACCTAGATAGAGATTTCAAAATATTTTATCTATATATCAAAGTCTAATAGAACGGTCTGTTCGTATAGGGAAGCAGTATTTAAGAAAATGAGCACTGTTTTGTATAACTTAAAGGTCCAAATGATTTTTGTGTAACCAAGAAACGGTTAAAAATAAAGAAATATACTATGTTGGGGTTTACCCTCAGCCTTTTTTTTAAGACAATATAGCGGCATTGAATTGTTATTCATCTTCTTCTTTTCATCAATCTATTAAAATTGGATTCTGATCTTATGACGACCCCTTTAAACGAACGTCGTATTGCAAATGCAATTCGTGTATTGGCAATGGATGCTGTGCAACAGGCAAACTCAGGGCATCCTGGTGCTCCAATGGGGATGGCAGATATTGCTGACGTCGTCTGGCGCGAGTTTTTAAATCACAACCCAACTAACCCACAATGGGCAAACCGCGACCGTTTCGTTTTATCAAACGGCCATGGTTCAATGTTGCAATACGCTTTGCTTCATTTAACAGGTTATGATCTTTCAATTGAAGATTTAAAACAGTTCCGTCAATTACATTCAAAAACTCCTGGTCACCCTGAATATGGTTATGCACCAGGTATCGAAACAACCACTGGCCCTTTAGGCCAAGGTATTGCTAATGCAGTTGGTTTTGCATTGGCAGAAAAGACTTTAGCTGCTCAGTTCAATAAAGATGATTTAAAAGTAGTTGATCACTTTACTTATTGTTTCTTAGGCGATGGCTGTTTAATGGAAGGTATTTCTCACGAAGTATGTTCTTTAGCAGGTACTTTACAGCTTGGTAAATTGATTGCTTATTATGATGACAATGGCATTTCAATTGATGGTGAAGTAGAAGGTTGGTTCAGCGATGATACAGAAGAGCGTTTTAAAGCCTATGGTTGGCAAGTTCTTCGTGTAGATGGGCATGATGCTGATGCGATTCGTCAAGCAACAATCGAAGCAAAAGCTGAAACTCAAAAACCAACAATCATTATGTGTAAAACGATTATTGGTTTAGGTTCACCAAATAAACAAGGTAAAGAAGACTGTCATGGTGCGCCATTAGGTAAAGATGAGATTACTTTAACTCGTGAAGCATTAGGCTGGAAAGAAGAAGCATTCGTTATTCCTGCTGATGTATATGCTGCATGGGATGCGAAAGCAAAAGGTACTGAATCTGAAGCAGCTTGGGATGCGGTATTTGCACAATATCAAGCAAAATACCCAACTGAAGCAGCTGAGTTACTTCGTCGTATTAGCGGTGACTTACCAGCTGAATTTGCAGCACAAGCTGATGCTTTCATTCGTGAAACAAATGCGAAAGGCGAAACCATCGCAACACGTAAAGCGAGCCAAAACACATTACAAGCATTTGGTCCTTTATTGCCTGAATTGTTAGGTGGTTCTGCTGACTTAGCTGGTTCTAACTTAACGCTTTGGAAAGGTTGCCAAGGTATTCAAGAAAACCCAGCTGGTAACTACGTATATTATGGCGTACGTGAGTTCGGTATGACTGCAATTGCGAATGGCGTTGCATTGCATGGCGGTTTTGTTCCTTACGTTGCAACATTCTTAATGTTTATGGAATATGCGCGTAATGCAGTACGCATGTCTGCATTGATGAAACAACGTGTAATTCATGTTTATACACATGACTCAATTGGTTTAGGTGAAGATGGTCCAACTCACCAACCAATCGAACAAATTGCTTCTTTACGTGGTACACCGAACCTAAATACATGGCGTCCTGCTGATACTGTAGAAACTGCTACTGCGTGGAAATCTGCTCTAGAGCGTAAAGATGGCCCTACAGCACTTATTTTCTCTCGTCAAAACTTACCATTCCAAGCACGTTCTGAAGAACAAATTCAAAATGTTGCAAAGGGTGGTTATGTTCTTGCTCAAGAAAAAGGCGAATTGAAAGCAATCATTATTGCAACTGGTTCTGAAATTTCTTTAGCAATGGAAGCTTATGCTCAACTTGATGGTGTGCGTGTAGTTTCTATGCCATGTGCAGAAGAGTTTATGAAACAAGACGCTGCATATCGTGAAGCTGTATTACCAGCTCATATCCGTGCACGTGTTGCAGTTGAAGCAGCTCATGTGGACTACTGGTGGAAGTTTGTTGGTCTTGATGGCAAAGTAATTGGTATGACAACTTATGGTGAGTCTGCACCAGCAAAAGACTTGTTCCAATTCTTTGGTATTACAACTGAAGCTGTTGTTACGGCAGTAAAAGAATTAACTGCTTAAATATTAAAGTAGTGTAAAAAAAGCGCTCCTCATGGAGCGCTTTTTTATATTTGAAGATTAAATGCTAAGTTCGGTTTGAATATTAATTTGAGATGTCAGTAATTTATGAATAGGGCAGTTTTCAGCAACTTTTAATAAGCGCTTGTGTTGATCTTCCGTGAATTCACCTTTGAGTGTGATTTTGCGTTCAATATTATTTTGGCCTTTCTCTGGTTCACCATTTGGGTTTAATGTTAAGTCCACTTGAACATGATCAATCTTAATACCTTTAAGATTTGCATACATCTCTAATGTGATGGTAGTGCAAGCACCTAAAGCAGACAGTAAGATTTGAACTGGGTTTGGTGCAGTATCTTGCCCACCTTTATCAGTTGGTTCATCAGCAAACCATTGGTGACCTGAAGGATCGGTAAGAGTTACTCGATATGGAGTGGAAGTACTTTGTGCTTGAGCAGTGTTAGCCATGTTTTACCTTATTATTAATCAAAAATCGAAGTAAAAACGAATTAATTTAAGAATCCAGACACGGTACGATAGTACCTATACTTTATAATATTGTTTTTAAATAATAACTGTAACGCGTTTATTGTTGCATGGATGAAACATATCGTTTTATAAAGAATAGTGAATTAAATTACTTGATGTATACACTAATGACTATATCAATAAAGGATACGAAAAATGCATCTTAAAACATTAAGCTTCGGTTTGGCAGTAGCATTGGCTAGTTCAGTTACTTTAGCTGCTCCAGTTGACTACAAAATTGATCCAACACATACAGCTACTGTTTTCTCGTGGAATCACTTTGGTTTCTCTACTCCAAGCGCTAACTTCTCAGATATCCAAGGTGTAATTAAAGTTGATAATGCTAAACCAGCAAACTCATCTGTTAATGTAACTATTCCTTTAAGCAGCTTAAATACAAACGTTCCTGCTTTAGATAAAGAGTTCCAAGAAGAAGCTTGGTTTAATGCAGCTAAATATCCAAACATTACTTTTAAAAGTACTAAAGTTGAAACCAAAGACAAAAAGCACTTTAAAATTACTGGTGACTTAACTGTTAAAGGTGTAACTAAACCTGTTGTACTTGATGCTGTTTTAAACAAGCAAGGCGAACACCCAATGGCAAAAGTTCCAGCGATTGGTTTCAATGCTACAACTTCATTCAAACGCTCTGACTTTGGTCTAGGTAACTACGTTCCAAATGTAGGCGATAAGATCACTGTAAATATTACCACTGAAGCAACTGCTGCTAGTGTAGCTAAAAAATAAGTTTTAAGTTTTCTAAAAAGCCCTCAGATATGAGGGCTTTTTTATTAAATTGGTTCTTTTTTATCGGGATCTATAAATATTAAAGGGACTGAAGGATCAATATTCCTTTTTTCAGATTTTTCTCTGAGGAATTGGTAAGTAGGAACCTTCATTTTTGCTTGATCACGCAATTTCTTCTTAATATAAAGAACAAGAGCAAAACATGTGGTTGCGACAGTAAGCATCATACCATTCATATAGCTCATGATTGAACTTACATAACCGATGGTCGTTAATCGGTGCATCATACGTTCAACTTGGGTACTACTTTCAATTCCGGTAATTGCCCAACTGCATAAGTGTTCGCAGTTATTAATAATCAGATGGTAATTGTTTTCATGCATACGTGAACGCATGCGGCGCACGATAGCTTTGCCTTTATAGCGCGGCTTGTCATAAGAGCGAACGTGTATTTTTTTGCCATGCGAGAATGCATCTATTGAAGTGATTTCAATTGGGCGTTTTTTGATGAAATGCGCTAAGCCTGAATAATGGATAACTCGACCTCTCCCCGCATATATACCATGATGGCTATAGCCGAGATGTTTTACGATGAGATGAGCCCCTAGGGGGTAGCGCTTATTCGGTTGTTGCATGCTTACGCTGATCCAATAAAGTGTAAATGGCTTTTATTGAAAGCTGCCAACATTATAACCAATATCAGTCATGTGGAGTGTATTGATTACGTCGAATGAATGAGTTTGGTACATACCTAATCTATTTGTCTTTATTGTATATAATTTAAAGATTTCATATGAAGGAAAAATGTCATGCTTGGGGACACTAAATGAAATGGTTGATATGGTGCTTAACGATATATGGTCTTTTGATTCAGTCTGTCTATGCCATAGAACATCAGCAACTTAAAACGGCGGAGGGCGATCAATATGATGTGATTGCAATTAGCAATTTAAAACAGTTGCGTTTGTTTCTTAAGAATTCCACTAATCAACAGTATTACAAAAGCTTTAATAATATTCAGAAAAATTTAAAGCAATGTGAGCGTCTTTCTTTTGCAATGAATGCAGGGATGTTTCATCCGGGATTTTCTCCAGTAGGGCTGTATGTTGAACAGGCTAAAGTAATTCAGCCATTAAATGAAAATAAAGGATTGGGAAATTTCTTTTTACAGCCGAATGGTGTGCTAGGTTGGAATAAAAAACAGGCCTTTATTTTAACAACACAGCAATATAGTCGACGCGATTTGAACGTTGAGTATGCGACACAATCTGGCCCGATGTTAGTTATTGATGGGAAGATAAACTCCCTTTTTTTACCAGACTCTCAATCGAATAAAATTCGTAATGGCGTGGGTATTCGAAATAATAAGCTCTACTTTGTAATATCGAAAAATAGCGTGAGTTTCTACAGATTTGCTCAGTTCTTTCAAAGAAATCTTGAGGTAGAGCAGGCTTTATATCTTGATGGTTCTATTTCTAGTTTATATATTCAAAAAAACAAGCGTAACGATCAATTGTTTGAAATGGGGCCAATGGTGGGTTCGGTTAATCAGACAGACTGTCGAGTAAAGTGAAATATAAAAAAGCCAGTACAAGACTGGCTTTTTTATTAGTGAATAGATGGTTTTTGAGTGAGTTCATTTAACTCTTTTCGGCTATAACCACGGGAAATAAGAACTTTTTTTATTCCCTTAATGACATCTTCATCTGTTGCTAGTGCAAGAGCACTTAGAAGTTGTTCATTTGTTTTACATGAGCAGTCATTTTCAACACAAGCAGTTTGGTTTTTATGCTCGTTATGCTGTTGATCTGCTAAGAACAGCTTTTGCCAAAAACTCATAGAGCCTTCATATACAACTTAACATAGATCGAAATATAGCCAGTTTAAAATAAAATACAAGTCTCTATAAGTGATAAAACCACCAATTGAACTCAAGAATTTTCGATAGGAATGCTCGAGTTAAACGAAATTATGACAGATAGATGACTTGATATTTTTTTAAAATTTAAATAGTTAAATAAAAAACATTAAAAAATAAGGAGGTATATAACCTCCTTACTTAAAAATTTACAATGAAAGATTTTGTTTAAATCTTCTCAAGTAATACACCTGACTCAACATGATGCGTATAAGGGAATTGATCGAACAATGCAAACTTAGTAATACGGTGAGTTAAACCTAATATTTTTAAGTTCTCATACAATGTATCTGGGTTGCATGAAATATAAATAATACGTTCAAAACCCTGTAATAATTTCAAAGTTTCATCATCAATCCCTGCACGTGGGGGATCAACAAATACGGTATCAAAATCATAGCTCTGAATATCAATATTTGCTTCTTGTAGACGGCGGAATTCGCGCTCACCTTGATAAGCTTGAGTGAATTCTTCAGCTGAAAGACGGGCTACTTGAATATTATCAATCTGATTTTGTTCGATGTTCCATTGAGCAGCATAAACAGAGGATTTTGCAAGTTCTGTTGCCAAAACGCGTTCAAACTTTAAAGAAAGCGGAAGAGTAAAGTTACCGTTACCACAGTAAAGCTCTAATAAGTGTTTTTTCGATCCTTCCGCCGCATCGCATGCCCATTGCAGCATTTTTTTGCAAACCTGTGCATTTGGCTGAGTAAAGCTACTTTCAATTTGTTTGTATTTAAATGAACGGTTTAAAAGTTCAAATTCTTCAACGACAAAATCATCACCAATAATAATTTTCTGGCCACGACTGCGGCCCATAATTTTAATGTCTAACTTCTCTGCAAGTGCTTTAGCTGCCTGTTCCCATTCTTGATCTAATTTACGGTGGTAGATTAAGGTAACTAACATTTCTCCGCTAAGTGTAGCAAGGAAATCAGCTTCGAATATACGGCTAGAAAGCTTGGGTTCCGCTTTAAGTTCTTCCAAAAGCTTTGGCATTAAATCATTAATGCTTTGGTCTGCAATCGGAAATTCATCAATGCGTACAACTGTTTTTTGCTTGTCATCATTGTTACGTTCAAACATGGCATAGAACATGTCATTTTCTGTATGCCAGATACGAAACTCAGCACGCATACGGAAATGTTGTTCAGGTGATTCAAACACTTCTAATGTAGGTGGAGTAAATTCGGAAAATTGGGCAGTAATGCGATCAATTTTAGTTTGAAGTTGTTGATGATAAGAAGAGGTCATAGACAAAGAAAATTTAGACAGAATCAAATAGTGAATGGTATCAAAAAAAACGGGGTTACAGGAGCCAATTTTAGCTAGATATCAATAAGCAAGACTAACGTTATAATTAAGGATGTTTCAAAACGCGATTAATAAAACCTGTTTTTATTGTTCTATATTGATCATGATCTAAATGGCTACACTCTAATTTTAATTGGTTATATTCGTTGACTAGAGTTGGAGAATCCATAAGCTTATTTCTAAATGTTAAGAAAAATGTGAATACTGAATCCGTTACTACAATTTGAAATGCCACATCATCGTTGTTGAGTGATTCGAGCATACAAAGCTCATGTGTCCTTAGCGTATTTTGCTTCTCTATAAAATTAAGTGTTTTTAACTGCGCTATTGCGAATTCAAAATGCTCAGGTTTAACTTCAATGTAAATATCTAGATCACCTTTTGAAATAGCATTCGGTATTGCAGATGAACCAATGTGCTCAATTTGGGCAAATGGTAGAAGTGAGGAAATATCTTTGTGATACGAATTAAAAAGTTGAGCGCATCTTTGTTGATATTGTTCTGGTTCTAAAAAGACCATTATGAAAATCTCAATTTGCTAAAATTTATATATTTAAGAATAGATTACTTTATTAAATAAAAAAGCCCAAATACTGAGATTTGGGCTTTTTTAGAAAAATTATCGATTAATCAGTCATTGTCATTAAGCTTGCGTTACCACCAGCTGCAGCTGTATTCACACTAATCGCACGTTCAATCACTAAACGTTCAAGTGGAATAGTTTCATTCGGCTCAACGTGTGTAATACCAACAATTGCACCAGAACGTTTAGCAACTTCTTGCTGTAATGAGAAGATTTCTTCACGGTTACCATGGTGTAAAACTGCATCAAAATCATCTGATGTGATGTTCTTAACCGTAGTAATTGCTGCAAGCACATCTTTTGGCAAAGTTTGTTTGTATTTTGCCAATAATGGACTATTAGGCATTACTGCTGCTTGGCTACCCACTGCAAAAATTGCGAGCAACTGATGCAATTGATTTTGTTCAGTGTCTGCAATTGAAAGCACACGATGGCGCGGCAAAATAATATATTGGTTACTTTCCCCAGTAGGGCCTTGTAACTCATAGAATTTACCCACACCAAATGGTTCAATCTCACGATTTGCTTGCGGTAAATGCTGTTTCGCCCAATTTTGTAAGCTCTGATAAACCTCACGGTTAAAGCCTTCAAAAGCAGTTTGCTCATTCTTCATGGCAAATGGTGTTGCCAGTACTTTGTTTGAACAGTGCTGCATTAAGCGGTACATATATAGCGGACCACCAGCTTTTGGACCTGTACCAGATAGACCTTCACCACCGAATGGTTGCACACCAACTACAGCACCAACAATATTACGGTTGATATAGAGGTTACCAACTTCAGCATGTTGAATGACGGTTTGGATGGTTTCATCAATACGGGTATGTAGACCCATTGTTAAACCATAACCTTTGGCATTAATACGTGAAATGAGTTGTTCGAGTTCACCATACTTATAGGTAATGATGTGTAAAACTGGACCAAAGACTTCACGTTGCAAATCATCAAGATTAGGTAACTCAATTGCCGTTGGTACAACAAAAGTTCCTTTATCTAATTCATTTTGGCTTGTTGCTCCAAACATCAACTGATGTACAGGGTAGCCTTTAGACTTCATTTTTTGGATGTGCTGGTCAATCGTCTGTTTTGCTTCGTCATCAATAACAGGACCAATGTCAGTTTTTAAAATTGCAGGGTTACCTACAATTAACTGTTGCATTGCACCTTTAAGCATTTTAATCACGGTTGCAGCACTGTCTTCTTGCACACATAAAATACGTAAAGCAGAGCAACGCTGACCCGCGCTATCAAAAGCAGAACTAACAACATCAAGCACAACTTGTTCAGTTAAAGCTGAGGAGTCCACAATCATGGCGTTTTGACCGCCAGTCTCTGCAATGAGAGGGATAGATTGACCATTATCAGATAAACGTTTCGCAACAGTTTTCTGTAAAATTTTTGCAACTTCAGTCGAGCCAGTAAACATGATGCCATCGATACGACTATCTTGGCTAAGCTGAGCACCCACTGTTTCACCACGACCAGGAAGTAGCTGTACAGCACCATGTGGAATACCAGCTTCCCATAAAATCTGAACTGCTTGAGCTGCGATTAATGGTGTTTGTTCAGCAGGTTTAGCAATAACACAGTTACCACTCACTAATGCTGCAGCAATTTGGCCAGAGAAAATCGCAAGAGGGAAGTTCCATGGGCTAATACAAAGTACAGTACCTAAAGGCTGAATAGCTGTATTTGCAGGAAGATTCTCAACTTGAGTTGCGTAGTAACGTAGGAAATCTACAGCTTCACGAACTTCTGCAATGGCATTGGCATAAGTTTTCCCGCTTTCACGGCAAAGTAAAACCATCAATTCTTGAATGCGACTTTCCATTAGGTCAGCTGCACGTTTTAAGTGTTGAGCACGCTGTTCTTTAGGCGTATTTGACCATTCTGATTGAGCTTGTTCAGCTGCAGTAAGAGCGATTTCGACATGCTTAAGATCAGCTTCTTGCACATAACCAACAATTTCATCATTTTGTGCTGGGTTTGTAATTGCAACAGAATGACCTTGCTCTAATGAATCGTTATTTGCCAATAATGGATGGCTTTGCCAAACACGATTACGTAATTCTTGAGCTTTGCTGTCTAGAGCTGCAAGTGGAGCATCATTTGCTAAATCATAGCCTTTAGAGTTTTTACGAAGTGTTCCGTATATATCTAAAGGTAGTGGAATAGATGGATGTTTTAAACCAATCGAACCCTCAAGCTTAGCTGCATTACGAATATCGTAAATTGGAGACTGAATAAGATCATCAACTTTAAGCGTTTTATCGGCAATACGGTTAACGAATGAAGTATTCGCGCCATTTTCAAGTAAACGACGAACTAAATAAGCCAACAAAGTTTCATGGTTACCAACAGGAGCATAAATACGGCATGGCACGCCTAATTTATTTTGCTCACGTGGACCAACAACTTGTTCATAAAGCGGCTCGCCCATGCCATGTAAACATTGGAACTCATACTGACCAGCATAATATTTGCTTGGATCAGCTAAATGATAGATCGTTGCCAATGTTTGAGCATTATGAGTAGCAAATTGCGGATAGATGAACTCTGGCGCTGCAAGTAATTTTTTAGCACAAGCGATATAAGATAAATCGGTATGTACTTTACGAGTGAAGACAGGGTAGTCATCCATACCTTCGATTTGTGCTTTCTTAATTTCGCTATCCCAATACGCACCTTTCACAAGACGGATCATGAGGCGTTTTTGGCTGCGTTTAGCAAGGTCAATAATATAATCAACCACGAAGAAACAGCGTTTTTGATAAGCTTGAATAACGAAACCGATGCCTTTCCAGTTTGCAAGTTCTGGCTCGAAGCAAAGACGTTCAAGTAATTCAAGCGAAATTTCTAAGCGTTCTGATTCTTCTGCATCAATATTTAAACCAATATTGTAATTTTTAGCCAAAAGAGCGAGTTCAAATACTTTGCCGTAAAGTTCTTGATGAACACGTTCAATTTGCGCGCGTTGATAGCGAGGGTGTAAAGCAGAAAGCTTGATTGAAATGCCCGGGCCATCATAAACACCTTTACCATTAGACGCTTTGCCAATTGCATGAATGGCTTGTGTATAATCGTTAAAGTAGCGTTCAGCATCATGTTCGGTTAAGGCTGCTTCACCTAACATATCGTAAGAATAGCGGAAACCTTTGTCTTCGAGTACTTTCGCATGGTCTACAGCTTCTTCAATGGTTTCACCAGTTACAAACTGTTCACCCATCATACGCATTGCAACGTCAACAGCTTTACGAATAATACCACGACCACTACGTGCTAAGAGGCCAGTAAGTACACTTGAAAGACTGGTTTGCTTTGGAGTTTCCATAAGCTTACCAGTTAACATGAGGCCCCATGCAGCAGCATTTACAAACATTAAGCTGCTTTGGCCAACGTGTTCTTTCCAGTTACCCTGATTGATCTTGTCTCGAATAAGCAAATCACGTGTTGCTGAATCTGGAATACGAAGCAAAGCTTCAGCAAGACACATGAGTGCCACGCCTTCTTGTGAAGAAAGAGAAAATTCTTGTAATAACCCTTGAACAATACCTGCTTTACCCGAAGAGGTCTTACGTTCACGTAAATTATTAGCAAGATTAAAAGCAAGGTCATAAATTTTATGATCTAAATCATCAGATACCGCAGCAGCTTGTAATAGCTCTTCTACAGCTTCTGGTTCAGCACGTCGCCAAGCTGTATTGATGCGTTGTTCAAACTCACTTTTATCGTTGAATTCGGTGATATAGCCTTGGTGAGATTTATCCATTTGATGAAAAGTATCCATTGTGTTCATATCTGTTTCCGCCAACCAGCTCTCGTAAACTCATCTTGAGTAGAGAGGTTTAGATAATTTATCATTACAGAAGAAACACCGAATAACTCACTATATTTAGCCAATTTTTTAGAGGAAAATTCAGATGAATGGCCCAATATTAAGCCTTGACCGCACTGATTTAAAAATTTTGGATATTCTTCAAACAGATGGGCGAATTTCTAATAGTAAATTGGCCGAACTTGTGAATTTATCTCCAACAGCTGTGATGGCCCGAGTTCAGAAATTAACGAAAGATGAATTCATCTTAGGATATGAAGCTAAATTAAATCCAGTTAAGTTAAATGCTAATTTTCTGGTGTTTGTTGAGGTATTACTGGATAAAACGACACCTAACGTTTTAGATGAATTTATTGATGCTGTGGTGCACTATCCGGAAATTGTTGAATGCCATATGGTGAGTGGTGGCTTTGATTTTCTAATTAAATTACGCAGTGGCAGTATGGAGGAATTTAGACGCATTGCTGGGCAGGTGTTGTGGCAATTGCCCGGAGTCAAAGAGACTCGTAGTTATCCAGTCATGCAAGTGGTAAAAGACACTTCTAAAATTAAAATTAAAACCAAGAATAAATAAAGGGGCCGAAGCCCCTTTATTTATTTCAATAACTTATACACTTTCTTTGTAGAGTTCATCTGCTTTTTCAAAACGCCCAGTTACCGTAGTATTTGGCGCTTTAGTTAAAAGACTAACAACAATGATGCTAATAAATGCAAGGATAAAGCCTGGAATAATTTCGTAAACACCTGTGCTTGCGAAAAGATTTTTCCAGCCAATTACTACAACTGCACCAACGATCATACCAGCTAAAGCACCTTGTAAATTCATACGTTTCCAGAACAATGACAAGATGATAAGCGGACCAAACGCTGCACCGAAGCCAGCCCATGCATAAGCAACAAGACCAAGAACCTTACTATCAGGGTTCCCTGCAAGAAAAATTGCAAGAAGAGCAATGGCGAGAACCATGAGACGACCAACCCATACGAGTTCTTTTTGAGATGCATTCTTACGGAGGAAACCTTTGTATAAATCTTCAGTTAAAGCACTTGAACATACCAAAAGTTGACAGCTTAGCGTGCTCATAACGGCAGCTAAAATTGCAGCCAAAATGATACCCACAATCCATGGATTGAATAAAATTTTAGTCAATTCCATGAATACAGTTTCAGGGTTTTTACTCACAACTGCTGCTAATTCAGGGTGTTGTTCAAAATAAGCAATACCGAAGAAACCAGCACCTACAGCACCGATTAAGCATAAAATCATCCACGTCATACCGATGCGACGAGCAGCAGGAATAGATTTTACTGAATCAGCCGCCATGAAACGTACAAGAATGTGGGGTTGACCAAAGTAACCGAGGCCCCATGCCATGGAGGATAAAACTGCTACCACCCCAAAATCTGAGAAGATGTTAAATGCATGTGGACGAGCAGTTTCAATGAGGGTAACAAAATGAGTTGTGTCCCCGATTGCAAGATAAGTCACAATTGGTGTTAACAATAGAGCAAAAATCATCAATCCAGCTTGGAATGTATCAGTCCAGCTAATTGCTAAGAATCCACCAATACAAACATAACTGATGGTTGCAATAGCACTGAGCCAAATGGCTGTGTTGTATGACATGCCGAATAAATTTTCAAATAAACGGGCACCAGCTACCATGCCTGAAGCACAGTAAATAGCGAAGAAAACCAAGATGATAACGGCAGAGAAAATGCGAAGTACTTTTTTCTGATCATCAAAACGGCTTGTAAAATAATCTGGCAAAGTTAATGCATTGTTTTGAATTTCAGTATGAACGCGTAATCGACCAGCAACCAGTAGCCAGTTAAGCCAAGCACCGATAATTAGACCAATTGCAATCCACGCTTCAGATAGACCAGAAAGATAAATCGCTCCAGGTAAACCCATGAGTAGCCAGCCACTCATGTCTGATGCGCCTGCGGATAACGCAGTAACGAAACTGCCTAAACTACGACCACCGAGAATATAATCGGAGAAGTCGCTTGTAGCACGGTAGGCAAATAAGCCAATAAGTACCATTGCTACGATGTACACCATAAACATGATGAGGGTGGGATCAAAATAACTCATGATGGATGTGTGTCCTTATATCCATAATCCGTGATTGTAACCTAATCCAGGTCGCTGTTTTCTTGTACGGCATTCAAGAGGTTGAGATTCAACCACAAAAGATTTTTTTTACTCTGTTATTTTTATATTATACTTTTGTATCATTGTGTAACTTAAAATAAGTGGGTTTTTAAAGAGAAAAATTATAATATTAATCATTAGCTTATAATTTTTTAATATTTGTTTTTTTTAAATTTTGGGGAGAATAAAAAATATTTCAAAAAAATAACTCTAAATCTAGTTACAAAATGGTTAGGAGATAAAGTTTTATTGAGCAAAATTAGAACAATGTTAGGAAGTTTTATCTAAAAGATAGTAGTTTTTATTCAAATTACATTTATTTAATCCTTAAAATTAGCAATTAATTGATTAAATTTTCAAAAAGTTCATGCATTCCTTGAGTCGCTGACATCTTTAATAATTCATATTGGTGGGGAACACGCCTATGATCTGCTTTGGGATCTATATAGTATGCTTTACATTGAGCTGTAACTTCATGCACTAAACCCGCAACTGGATATACGCTTAATGTGGAGCCGATTACAATAAAAATATCTGCACTTTGCACGACTCTAATGGCTTCCTCATAAGCAGGTACAGCTTCACCAAACCAAACTACATGTGGACGAAGGGGATAACCATTTGGGCAAAAGTCATGTTCTAAGTCTAGTTTCCAACCGTTAATGTCATAAAACTGGGTTGTAAATTGTGCATTGGGGCCAGAACTTTTTGCTAATCGAATGTTTCCATGCAAATGTAAAACGTTGAAACTTCCGGCACGTTCATGTAAATCATCAATGTTTTGAGTAATAACTTGTACGTCAAAATAGTCCTGTAACTTGGCAATATATTGATGAGCTGAATTGGGTTGAGATTCTAAAATATTTCTACGTCGTTCATTATAAAAGCGTTGAACTAGAGCAGGGTTCTTTTGCCATGCTTCAGGTGTGGCAACTTGCTGAATGTCGTAATTTTCCCATAGACCATTACTATCACGAAAAGTGCTAATTCCACTTTCGGCACTCATTCCTGCGCCAGAGAATACAACAAGCTTTGTCATAGAAGTCACCGATTCATAAAAGTGAATTTGAATAGATAAAGAAAAAACCAGTTTAAGACTAAACTGGTTTTTATTAAATATGAAAAGCTATGACTATCTTTTATAGGCCGGCTTCATATTCTGCATTTGTTAAAAGTTTTTCAACATCGGCAATATTGTCTGGTTTGATTTTATAAATCCAACCCTTACCGTATGGATCGTCATTTACAAAATCAGGATCATCTTCAAGGTCAGTATTTACTTCTACTACAGTGCCTGAAACTGGAGCATGGATATCAGAAGCAGTTTTTACTGATTCAACTACACCAGCTTGTTCGCCCGCGGTAACTTGGCTTCCAACTTCTGGAGTTTCAACGTAAACCAAATCGCCAAGTTCATCTTGTGCATGATCGGTAATCCCTGTAATAACAAGATCACCCTCAATCTTTACCCACTCATGTGTACGTGCATACTTCAGTTCCGAAGGATGATTCATGGTAACTCCTTAAGCTTGTGTCCAATAGTTTTAAAAATTATAAGTATGGGTCTTTACGCCAGTTGCTCGGACTGCGGCCGCTCCAGCGTTTAAAAGCACGGCTAAAATTTGCAACGTCCGAATAGCCAAGTTCATCAGCAATTTGTTCAAGACTATAATCTGTACGTGAAAGTAAAGATGTTGCATGTCGATAGCGTACTTCATCAACTAACGTTGAAAATGATGTTCCTTCCGCTGCTAATTGACGTTTGAGCGTTCGATCAGACATATGTAGACATTCAGCTACATTTTCGATGCTTAAATAATGTTGTTCAGAATTACTTAAAATATCACGAACTCGCATTGCTAAACGACGGCGTTCACCTAAAGCGGATAGTTCAGCTTCGCACTGATTAATAGCAACTTGACTTGCGATAGGGTCAGCATTAACCAATTTTATCCCTAAATATTTTTTATCGAAACTTGAAATTAAATGAGGTTGGTTAAAGCGAATTGTGCTGCTTAGCTTATTTCTATATTTGTCAAAACCTTCTGGTTCTGGGAAATCTAAATCTACATCACCAGCTAAATCTTCAATACCAGTAATCGCTTTCGCCATGCTCATGATACCAATGGTTAAACCTAAAACGATTTCTGTACGCAAAGGTTCAAGTTCAATATCACACTGTAATTGTAAGGTTGCTTTGGGCCCAAAAGTTGAGAAATATAATTGTAAAAAGGGTAAGCGTAGCTGAATAAAGCGAGCCGCAAGAGCAATTGCTTCAGTAATATCTTTGGCTGTCATAATTGCATAGCCAATGAAGCCATGAATTGAAATACGCATTTGAGTACCAAGATGGTAACCCAACGTAGTTTCGCCAGTTAAATTAAGCGCGTGTTTTACCAGTTCATTTGCTACTGGTGTAGAAATACGATAGTCAGGATCCGCCAGTTGCTCGCTAGTAAGATGAAATGGAGCAAATAATGTTTCGTCGTTGTATCCCCAACGTGAAACAACATCTAATAGCAATAAGCCATAGACACCCGGAATACCCTGATCTTGACGAGCTGAGGTAATTTTCATATGCGTTCCATTGCTCTCATCAATTTTTCACATGCATTTCTTACACATATTGTCATGAAATATAATCTGAGTTTATAAAAACTGTTAGACAATCATATCAACCATTTTTAAACATTTTTTTTAAAGACAACAATTTTTGTTGTTGAAATAAGTAAAACATCCCCATGTTGATTTAAGGCTTGCGTAACGTAACTAACAATACCACGATCTAATTTTGTTTTGGATGGTGTGATAGCTGAAATTTCAGCTTCAACATGAATTCTATCACCAGGTCGAGTAGGGCGTGGCCATCGTAGACTAGATTCAGAACCTATTAGGCCGCCATGAATAGGCATGCATTCTGTCCATAAACGCATAGTGATAGCTGACGTATGCCAGCCACTTGCAGCAATCCCCTGAAAAATAGGGTCATGCTTAGCTTGCTCTTCATCTGTGTGAAATGTTTGAGGGTCATAGGAGTTTGCAAATTTTTTGATTTCATCTAAGGTGATTTCATATTCACGGCTAATGAAACGATCACCAATTTTCAAATCTTCTAAATAAAGCATTAATCTTGACCCTGTAAAACTTTTTGTTCAAATAGGAAACCGCCTGTTTGGCGTTTCCATAATTGTGCATATATTCCATTTTGTGCAATTAACTCTTCATGTGTTCCTTGCTCAGCAATTCGACCTTCATCAAGAACAATTAAACGGTCCATTTGTGCAATAGTAGATAATCGGTGTGCAATTGCAATAACCGTTTTATCAACCATCAGGTCATTTAAACTGGATTGAATCGCTGCTTCAACTTCTGAATCTAGTGCACTGGTTGCCTCATCTAAAATGAGAATAGGAGCATCTTTTAAGAATACACGTGCGATAGCAATACGTTGTCTTTGACCACCAGAAAGTTTTACACCACGTTCACCGACTTGGGCGTGATATCCATTACGACCTTTTAAGTCAACCAATTGAGGTATAAATTCGGCTGCTTTGGCTTTATTTACAGCATTCTCCATCTCGGCATCAGATGCATCTGGACGGCCATATTTAATATTTTCAGCCACTGAGCGATGTAATAAAGACGTATCTTGGGTTACTAAGGCAATATTGGCTCTTAGACTATCTTGAGTCACATTTTCAATATTTTGGCCATCAATTAAAATTTCACCGTCCTTAAGATGATAAAAATGTAAAAGCAGTTGGATTAGAGTTGATTTACCTGCACCTGAACGCCCAACAATACCAATCTTTTCACCTGCTTTAATATGTAAATTGAAGTGATCAATTACATTTTTATTGTTATAAGCAAAACTCACATCTTTAAATACAATCTCACCTTTGGCAACTTCAAGAGTTTTTGCATCTGGTTTGTCTTGAATATTGATTTTTTTACCTAATGTCTGCATACCATCTTGAATGGTTCCGACATTTTCAAATAACGCGGACATATGCCACATCATAAATTCAGCCATACTATTAAGCTTTAAAATCATGGCAGTAGTCGCTGCAATTACACCTAATGCTGCTAAACCTTGAGTCCATAGCCAAACTGACGTGCCAATAACACCAATAAATAAAACAGCTGATAGCATGTTGATACTTATTTCAAAAAGAGTGCCTAAACGCATCTGAGCATAGACTGTTGTCATAAACTCTTTCATTGAGGCTTTTGCATATTGGCTCTCACGTCCCGCATGAGCAAACAATTTAACAGTTTGAATATTGGTGTAAGCATCAGTAATGCGGCCAGTCATAACTGCTCTGGCATCAGCTTGTTGCTGAGAAACTTTACTTAAACGGGGAATAAAGAACCATGCACTTAAGAGAAATAAAGTTAACCAAACTAAAAGTGGTATTAACAAAATAGGGGAAATAGCCCCAAGGACAATGCTAACCGTAATAAAGTAAATAGCCACGTATGCTAACATGTCACCCAAAATAATCCAGAATTCACGGACTGCTAGGGCAGTTTGCATAACTTTTGCAGAAAGTCTTCCAGCAAAGTCATTATGGAAAAAATCTAAGCTTTGTTTCAATAACAGATTATGAAAACGCCAACGCAAACGCATTGGAAAAGTACTATATAAAATCTGATGTTTAATAATAGATTGAAAATTTACGAAAAAGATATTAGCAAATAAAACACTAATTAAAATTAGTAAATCAGTCGCATGTTGACTTAAAAAACTTTCAGGATGACTTTTACTTAACCAATCCACGAGTTGTCCAATCTTTGAAAAAAGTAAGGCTTCAAAGCTTGCAGCACCTGCTGTAAAAAGAATAAGTAAGAATAAGTAGGGGCGTAAGCCTTCTGTCGCTTGCCAGACAAATGGGAAAAAACGAGTTGGTAAAGGTTCATCCAGACCTTTTGTTGGGTAGGGATCTACAAGTTTTTCAAACCACTTCAGCATGAATTACTACCTTTAAGACAAAAGCCACTTAATTAAGTTTTTGCAATTAAATTTACAGAAAAGTCAGTTAGATCAATATTACTTAGGTTTTTGATCTTTTGAGCATGTGTAAATACATATGAACTGATTACTTTGTACGTCATTCATTAGTACATGACGTAAAAATTGGATGTCTGAAGAAATATTCAAGACTGTCGCGAGGACTTAAAAATTATGATTTATTATATCGGGATTAATAGATAAAGTGGTGAAGGAATTTATTCTTTAAGTATTTTTTTCTTAATATTTTGAACGTTTGTTAAATTAATACTTTTTAAGCCAAATCGAAAAAGGCCTTTATACCTGCATCATAAAGGCCCTTGTATGTATTACCACATTAAATCATCAGGAATAACATACGCTGCATAAGGATCTTCTTCATCAGTGGCTTGTTCATTTTTCTCAGCATTATTCATTAAAATGAAACCTTGCATTTTTTGATCTATTTTTTCAGCTAAAGCTTTTGGCAAATAAGCGTATTGATCTTGGTCTTTAGCAATGACTAAGCTACCGGTAACAAGTGCATTATATACTTGCTGAGAAATATATACCTTCTTGATCTTACTCTCATCAATAAATTGATAAACACTATCGCCATCAGTATTTGAAATTTTATGATGTTTAATCATTTGAATGATTGATGCTTTGAGGGCTTTTTCCTCAAGCTGTTGTTGTTTTTCTAAGTTTAAAGCCTGATCTTTAGCTAACTTTTCTTGTTGAGCTTTTTCAATATTTGCTTTGATTGCTGGTTCATCACTTTGACCGATACGTTGCTCATGGTGAGCTTGTTTTGTTAGTTTCTTTGCTTTTTTATTATCCACTAACCCAGCTTTCAGTAGCTGTGCTTGTAAGGCATTTTTAACCATGACTTAATCCTTATGTGAAGTTGAAGGGCTATAGAGATAAACTACCCAGTAAGAAATACTTAAGACTAAGCTTAAAGTTGCTGGCAATAAAAATGCTTGTAACTTTAAATACGGATGTACTAGTGCTGCGAGTATCCCACCAAGCAGAAAACCTGTAAAAATAAGTAAGTGTAAAACAATACGTCGGTTTTCTACTGGTAAGCCTCGAGCTTTGTATCCAAGGGCTAAACCAATATCTGTTAAAACACCAGATAGATGGGTAGTTCGAATAATGGTTCCTTTATAATGGCTTACCATCGCATTTTGTAGGCCCATCGCTGTACAAGCCCATAATAATCCATAGCGTGGAAAATAAGGTAGTAATAGCCAACAAAGAAAAATGAATAAGGCAACCAGACTCAAAGGTAAGCCATAGCGACGACCTAATCGAAAGTGACTGCTGCCTAAAATAAAACCACTGTAAAATGAACCACAAACATAACAAATAATTACTAGAAGCAAGAAAATGATATGTTTCGGCTGCCACTCTACCAAACTCATAGCTAGCATACTAACGTTGCCAGTCATATGTGAAATAGATTGATGCAAAAGGGTAATTAACCCTAATACATTAATCATTCCGGCATTGAATGCCAGTAAAAAGGCTCCGAGTTGGAACCAGTTTGGTAGACGTTGAAATGGCATGTGTTTAATAAGCTTGTTTAGAGCGAATATCTACAGCTGCGGTAAATAAAATATCCGTAGAAGAGTTAAGCGCTGTTTCTGTAGAGTCTTGCAATACACTAATAATCATACCCACTGCAACAACTTGCATAGCAATTTCGGTTGAAATACCAAATAAACTACATGCTACTGGAATCAAAAGTAAAGAACCACCCGCAACACCAGATGCACCACATGCTGAAACTGTAGCAACAACTGATAAAATAACCATTGTAGCTAAATCAACATGAATACCAAGTGTATGTACAGTTGCAAGTGTGAGTACAGTAATTGTCACTGCCGCACCAGCCATATTGATTGTCGCACCTAATGGAATAGACACACTTGCTGTAGATGGATTAACACCTAATCGCTCAGCCAGATCTAAGTTAACCGGAATATTGGCTGCAGAACTTCGTGTAAAGAATGCTGTAATACCACTTTCTTTTAAACATTTAAAAACTAATGGATATGGATTGCCGCGGATTGTTAAGCCTACCAAAATAGGGTTAACCACGAGGGCAACAAATAACATTGTTCCTAGTAATACCGCTAATAAGTGTGCATAGCTTTCAAGCGTCGCGAGACCAGCATCTGCAAAAGTCACTGCAACTAATCCAAAAATACCGACTGGTGCAAAAGCAATTACTTTGTGAATAATAGCACTGACAGCATGTGCAACATCTTGCATCACTTGTTTTGTGGTGTCTGAGCTATGGCGCATGGCTAAACCTAAACCAATTGCCCAAGCTAAAATACCAATAAAGTTTGCTTCACTAATTGCTTGAACAGGGTTCGCAATAAAGCTTAAAAGCAGATTTTTTAAAATATCAGCTAAACTTCCTGGTGATTGTAAATTATTATGAGAAACCGTGTTGAGATAAAGAGTGCTTGGAAAAGATAAACTTGCAATAACAGCACTAAAAGCGGCTAGCAACATACCTATTACGTATAGAAGTAAGACTGGGCGTAAATTTGCACTATGGCCTACTTGGAAGTTGGCAATAGAGGAAAGCACCAATACAAAAACTAAAATAGGGGCAACCGATTTTAAGGCTTTAATGAAAAGCTCACCAAATAAACTTAAATAAGGCGTAACGTTCGGAAATAGTAATGCAACGCCTATCCCTAGAATAATGGCGATAATAATCTTAGTGACTAAGCTTAATCGAGAAAAGAATGCAAGCATATAAAGGCCTTATTAACCTAATCATGGCTAAAGGTTGAACAAGCGGAGTATTTTATACTTAAGTGCTGTGAATCTTAAGCTTTTTTATAGCAAGTATAAGTTTTTATAATTATTGGTAATATTAAGTCATTGTTTTTATTTTGATTAATTTTAAATATGGGAATCTATAATTGGTGATTTTGTTTGTTAAATGCTCATTGAAAAATTAATTAGATCAAAAAGCTGTGCAAGTATCCGATAAACTACAGAGAAATGAATTTTAAAAGAGTAAAGAGGTAAGTAAAACTTTGGAAAAGCTACGCGAATTTTCAAAACTTTGTGCTTGGACTAGACTCTAAGCTTTCAAGCTGAAAAATCGCATATTTCAGGAAATTACTACTATTATTATAAATTTATAATTTAAAGATTTTATTTACTTGCACAATACAGTTGGTGAAGCGTATTTAAAATTGAATGCATATTATCATCCTTAATAGAATAAAAAATTTGCTTACCATCGCGACGAGTTGATACAACATCACTTTTACGTAACATCATAAGCTGTTGTGAAAGAGTGGGCTGTGTAATTTGAGTCTTCTCTTCAATTTGTGAGACATTTAGCTCTTCATAAGCTAAGTGACATAAAATTAATAAACGATCTGTATTAGCCAAAGATTTGAGAATTCCAACGACTGAATCAGCCGCATTTTTCATTTCTTCAATTTGGAGTCCATCTTTCATACTTTATACCTATATCAATATAGCGGGCATAGTATAGATTGATCTTGCAGAAATGAATGTAGCAAAACTAATCAATCCAATTGTTTTTGTTGAAAAGCAATATAAGGGGAACTGATAAATAAGTAGTATTTTTAATTAAAAACAGTTGTTTGTAGTTCTTTTGTGTCTAAAGTGTTGCATTGTGTTATAAGTTTAATTGTTAAGTATAAGTGAATTGAAGTTAATATGAAATAACTGCTATTTCACTCGGATAAATAGTTAAATCTAATTTATCTTTAAAGGAATCATAAAAAGTGATTGAGTTTTTATTTTTTAAATATATAATCTGTTTTGTACAGACAGGTCTGTATATTTTGGTTCGGTAGGGTCGAAAAAAACGTCTAATTTAGAACCAAAATGACTTTCAGACGCAGCGTGATAGATAAGAAGAACATTAATATAAGAAGAAGAACATCACGCTTTATTTTTAAGCTGCTCTTTCAAAGTCGATTAACTTTTCAACCCGATTCCAATAATCATAGATTTTTATTGAACCATGTTCGACCTGAGCTTGAATGGTCATACCTTCCAATATATTAACGAGTAATAAAGATAAAGGACCTGGTTCTTTTACATCATATTGATTAAGAAGATTTTGCATAAGTTGAGTCAACCAAGCTTTATACAACGTAGCGGGTTGGTGTGTTGATGGATACTGTTTTAAAACTTCTTCCAAAGCTTTTTGAAACATACAGCCATTAAAATCTTCACTATTAAACCAGTCGGAATACCATAAAAATACTGCTTTAATTCTCGCGAGAGGATCTAACTCATCATGTTGTGATAAAGCAGAAGTAAGCGAATTTTGTAAAAGCGTATTCCGTAGAAGTAGGCATTCTTCAATTAACTTTTCTTTTGATGGAAAATGCTTATAGAAAGTCATTTTTGCAACACCAGATTCATTAATGATGCGATCTACACCTATAGAATTATAGCTATACGAGTTAAAAAGTCTTAATGCGGTGTTAATAATGTCATCTTTTTTCGACATATTTTTTTAGCCTCTCACAAATGAATTGCTATTTGCTTGAAATGTGATCTGTATTAATGAGAATCTGGACCTTTAATTTTACAAGGTATTGTTTGTTATTGATAGAAAAAAGATATTATTTTTTTAAACGGTATCGTTTAGATTTTAAGGAAAAAGTAAGTAAGAGGTATGCTATTTCTTTAATAATAAGATTTTCTATTTTTAATTTTGATTTCAAGATTTCTTACGCTTAATAACTTTGATTACGCGCTATTTAAGGATTTGCAGATAAATTTAATGAGCAATAATCGAGTTTATTTTGAGTTAGGTTGTTAATTTAAAAAGTAGACTTTTCCACGCTCATGAAAAAGTCTACTTTTATTAAGATGTTTACTCTGCAGGAGGTAAAAGCATCAGGATAGATTCATTTAACAAGTGAGCAACGTTTTCTAGCGTTTCATCATCACTAAATTGGCTATCGAAAGCTAGACTTTCTCCATTAGCAATTGCTTTTAATTTTTGCTCAAAGGACTCAACTATAAATAGCGCTTCACCATTTCCCCAAAAGTTTAGGCTTCCGCTTTTTTCTGTATAGAGTAGTCGAGAGGCTGGCTCTAAAAGAACCTCGTAACCTTCGTGCAAAATTTCCTTCAAGTCATCGGCTTCGATTTCATCAGCCTCTGGAATATTATCTGGATATTTAGGTTCACTCATATAAGACATAATAGCGGCATCAAGTGCTGCTGAATCTTGTAATTGAGCTAATACTAAGTCTTTTAAGTAGCCAAGTTCAGAGGTATTAATTTCACCAACTTGACTCATCTGTTTGCGTGCGATGTCGACAACAGGATTTTGCAATAAAGTGTTAGCTGAAAATTGATCACTAATACGTTCCATCATCCCTGCAACGTTTGGCATGCGAAAGCCAAATGAGAACGTTAGGCAATCATCTTCAGCAACGCCATAATGTGCCATTCCAGGCGGAACATATAGTAAATCACCAGGTGCCAAAATTTCATCAAATTGTACATCTATTTCTGGCAAGAGTTTTAATGGTTGATTTGGTACAAAGGAAGTATTTGCATCACACATTTGTCCTAACTGCCAGCGACGATGTCCATGACCTTGAACTAGAAACACATCATAAAAATCAAAATGCTTTCCTACTGAGCCACCTTTAGGAGCGTAGGAGACCATAATGTCATCGCGGCGCCATTGAGGAATAAATGGAAATTTTTTCCAAAGTTCAGACAGATCAAATGAATAATGATCTACAGCTTGTACTAAAAGCGTCCATAGTTTTGGGAGCTTTTGAAAATCACCCTTGGTTAAAGGTGAAGACTTGACGTGCCATTCATTTGGATTTTTATCTTTTTGGCGAATGAGTCGGGCACTCGCATGTTCTTCCAAAGCAAGTTCTTGCACATCTTGGGGTTCTAAAAGACCTACAATTTCTGGCAACCCGTTACGTACTAGTAAAGGTTTTTTCTGCCAATATTCTGCTAAAAATTGTTCGGCAGTAATACCGCCTAAAACTGCTAAAGGTTCTGTCATGGAAATAACCTATTTATAAAAACATCTAAAATTAAGGAATTTGTAGACCAAGCTGCCTTAAAATATGGCAAAGTTGAATCATGGGTAAACCCATAAGTGTCGTCTGATCTAGGCCAGTCATTTTTTTGAACAAACTAATTCCTAAACTTTCACACTTAAAGCTACCAGCGCAATGGAGTGGTTGATCTAATGCAATATATCGTTCAATTTCAGCTTGAGTTAGGGTTCGGAATTTAACTTGATAATGTTCAACAAGCGTTTGCTCAAAATTCCCTTCAAGCCATTGCACACTGAGTGCCGTACTAAAGAAGACAGTTCGACCAGAGTTTTCTGCTAACTGTATTTTGGCATTTTCAGTGGTCATTGGTTTACCAATAAAGTCGTTAGGAGCGTGTTCTCGCCATGCGACTTGATCGGAACCAATAATAATTGCATGTGGGTTTTGTGCAGCAATCACTTGGGCTTTTGTGAAAGCCAGCCTTTTTGCAAGTTCATCGGCATGGGTTTCATTGCGAGGGCTCTCATCAATATCAGGACTAACACAGATATAATTAATCCCTAAGCGATCCATTAAGGCTTTACGCGTTTGACTGCTTGATGCCAAAATAATTTGTGGCTGAACCATTACACTGCAAATTCCATTAAAACATCTAAAGGTACATAGCTTAATACAGCTTGGTGACATGCATGTATTTTGATAGGAGGTGCTTGACCTGCTTGATATGCTTCTACCCAGCGGGTTACACAGATACACCAGAAATCACCGGGTTTTAGACCAGGGAAATCTACTTCTGGTAACGGGGTAATAAGATCATTACCTATTTTTTGTGAAAAATTTAAGAAATCAGAGGTCATTTGCGCACATACGGTATGCTGACCAAGGTCTGTTACTGCTGTGTGGCAGAAGCCATTTCTAAAATAGCCAGTAATAGGGTCGAAACAACAACTTGCTAACGGTTCACCTAAAACATTTAAACGATTAATTTGCGGATCTGGATGAATAGACATAATGGATGAAATATCAAATGACTATGTCTATCATAATCAAAACTCACGCTTTCTACAGCTTTTATGCAAAAAAACTAACCTTTTTTGATGTAATCATTTAAAATTGGCGCGTTTTTAAAATCATAAAGAGAGCTTTACATGAATTTTCAGCGTATGACTGACCTTAACTTAACAGGTAAACGCGTCCTTATTCGTGAAGATTTAAACGTTCCTGTCAAAAATGGTGTGATTACTAGTGATGCTCGCTTACGTGCAGCATTACCAACAATCAAGGCTGCTTTAGAAAAAGGCGCAGCAGTGATGGTGTTTTCACATCTAGGTCGTCCTGTTGAAGGTGAACCAAAGCCGGAACAATCACTTGCACCAGTCGCTGCTTATTTAACAGAAGTATTGGGTCAAGAAGTTAAATTGTTAACTGATTACCTAGATGGCGTAGAAGTTGAAGCTGGCCAAGTTGTATTGCTTGAAAATGTACGCTTTAACCATGGCGAAAAGAAAAATAATCCAGAGCTTGCACAAAAATATGCTGCATTATGCGATGTATTTGTGATGGATGCATTTGGTACTGCTCACCGTGCAGAAGCCTCTACTGAAGGTGTAGCTCGTTTTGCTCCTGTAGCTGCAGCTGGCCCTTTATTGGCAGCTGAGTTAGATGCACTAGGCCGTGCAATGCAAACTCCTGAAAAACCGATGGTTGCAATTGTTGCAGGTTCTAAAGTTTCAACTAAACTGGATGTTTTAAACTCACTTTCTAGTATTTGTGATCAACTTATCGTTGGTGGTGGTATTGCAAATACATTCTTGGCAGCTGCTGGTTTCAATGTTGGTAAGTCACTATACGAAGCTGATTTAGTTGAAACTGCAAAACAAATTGCAGCGAAAGTAAGTGTTCCACTTCCTACAGATGTGGTAGTTGCGGATGCTTCGCAAATTAATTTTGAAGATTTCTTGGGTTCTTTAGCAGCAGCGCAAGCAGTTGTGAAGAAAGTAGAAGATGTAACTTCAAACGACATGATTTTAGATGTTGGTCCGGAAACAGCTAAAGCATTTGCAAATATTTTAACAACGTCAAAAACGATTCTTTGGAATGGTCCTGTAGGCGTATTTGAAGTTGATCAGTTTGGTGAAGGTACGAAAGCGCTTTCGCTTGCTGTTGCTGAATCTGCTGGTTTCTCTATTGCTGGTGGCGGAGATACTTTAGCTGCGATTGATAAATATAACGTTGCTGATCAAATTGGTTATATTTCTACAGGTGGTGGTGCATTCCTTGAGTTTGTTGAAGGAAAGACTTTGCCAGCAGTTGCAGTTTTACTTGAGCGTGCTTAATACTGTTATCTAAAAACAATAAGGGATTGGGTTGCCAGTCCCTTTTTTCATGGATAGGTCATTAAACTGTCATATATCTGCAATAAAATAGCGAGCATTAAATCACCAACTGTGGACAATAGTGATGAATTTAAAGCTTACATTTGCTGCTGTGTTAATTGTACCGATGATGTTGACTGCTTGTGCTAAGAAAGATGAAGCATCTCAGGCTGGACAAGAATCGGCAGCTTCTACTGCTGTTTCTGAAAAAGTAACGCCTGAGCAACAAGCAGCAATTGATGCGATTGATAAGCCAGTTTTAGATGAAAAGAATACTGATGTGGTTGAAGGTAGTGCATCAAGTGAGACGGCTGCTTCAGAAACACATTAATTTGTTGTTTTTTGTTAAAAAATCCCTGCATATGCGGGGATTTTTTTTGAAATACTGTGATTTGTTGCTGAATTGAAATAAATGAAAGGGTAGAATAACCCGCACTACCTGGGAGGATATTATGGCACTCATTTCAATGCGCCAGCTCTTGGATCACGCTGCTGAACATAACTACGGCGTACCAGCATTTAACGTAAATAACTTAGAACAAATGCGCGCAATCATGCTTGCCGCGGATGCAACCAATTCACCTGTAATTGTTCAAGCATCAGCTGGAGCTCGCAAATATGCAGGCGCTCCATTCTTACGCCATCTTATTTTGGCTGCAATTGAAGAATGGCCACATATTCCAGTGGTAATGCACCAAGATCATGGTACAAGCCCTGATATCTGTCAGCGTTCAATTCAGCTTGGCTTTAGCTCTGTGATGATGGACGGTTCATTAGGTGTAGACGGTAAAACACCTACAACTTACGAATACAACGTTGATGTAACTCGTAATGTTGTTGCTTTAGCGCATGCATGTGGTGTTTCTGTCGAAGGTGAGATTGGCTGTTTAGGTAGCCTTGAAACTGGTATGGCTGGTGAAGAAGATGGTGTTGGCGCAGAAGGTGTGCTAGACCACTCACAACTTTTAACTTCTGTTGAAGAAGCGACTCAGTTCGTTGCTGATACAAATGTTGATGCACTAGCAATTGCAGTTGGTACTTCACACGGTGCGTATAAATTTACGCGTCCACCTACAGGAGATATTTTGGCAATTGACCGCATTAAAGAAATTCATGCGGCATTACCAAATACTCACCTTGTAATGCATGGTTCGAGTTCTGTTCCGCAAGAATGGTTAAAGGTAATCAATGAGTTTGGCGGTAATATTGGCGAAACTTATGGTGTACCTGTTGAGCAGCTTGTAGAAGCAATCAAACACGGTGTACGTAAAATCAATATTGATACTGATTTACGTTTAGCTTCAACTGGTGCGATTCGTCAATTTTTGGCAGAGAATCCATCTGAGTTTGATCCACGTAAATACTTTGCTAAAACAGTTGATACAATGAAGCAAATTTGTATCGATCGTTATGAAGCATTTGGTACAGCTGGAAATGCTGACAAGATTCGTCCAATTTCTTTAGAGAAAATGGTTGATCGTTATAAATAATTCCCGTTAGGGTTTAATTTAAAAAAACCGGTTATTTATAACCGGTTTTTTATTAAGTGAATTTTATTCATAAAAAAAACCTGCGATGAACGCAGGTTTTAATGAAGACAAAAGACTTACTTTTGTAAGTTCTTTTTGTCTAGACTTGGATCTTTAATTTCTACATAAGCATTCGCACGCACTTCACGCAACCAGCTGTCGATTTCAGTATTAAATTGACGTTCACCTAAAATTTGACGTGCCATACGTTCTTGATATTCATGAGTCATATCTTTTTCACGTTTTTCAGTTACTTGTAAAATGTGCCAACCGAATTGAGTTTGGAATGGTTCGCTGATTTCACCGACAGGAATTTCCTGCATTTTCTTGTCAAATTCAGGCACCATCATGCCTGGAGTAACCCAACCTAAGCTGCCGCCATCTCGCGCAGAGCCTGTATCATTTGAGTAGGTCGCTGCAAGAGTTGCAAAATCATCGCCAGCTTTTAAGCGTTTATAGATGTTGTCAATAATTTGCTTGGTATTTTCAAGGCTAACCACTTCAGACGGTTGAATAAGAATATGGCGAGTTTGATATTGAGGTACTAAAGCTTTTTGCTCATTTTGTTTGCGTTCAATAAGTTTTAAAACATGTACACCATCACGTACTGAAATTAAGTCGGTTGTTTGACCTTCTTGTAATGGGGTAATACGGGCTGCAAGTTCGGCGGGAATGTCTGAAAGTGGGCGGAATCCCATGTCAGCACCTTCAACTTTTGTATTTGCAGTTGAAAGTTTTTTCAATGCGTTTATATCATTACTTTGTGCAAGCTTCGAACGTACTTCTTGAGCTACAGATTGAACTTCCTGCGGATTATCACCAGTAATACGCATATGAATTACGTGTGCTTGGTTGCCTAAAGCAGCCTGTCCCTGAGGTGATTTCAAGAAGTTTTCTACGTCTTGGTCACTAATTTTAATACGGGACATGACTTGTTGTTGGCGCAAACGGCTAATCGCTAAATCTTCAGCGATTCGGCCACGTAAACTTTCATAAGTTCCTGGTGCCATAGCATCCAACTTTTGCTGGAAAGCTTCTAAACTTTTACTTCCAGATTGACTTGCTACTTTTAAGACTGCTTCATTTAAGCTTTTTTCATCAGGTTTGATGCCATATTTTTTAACTTGTTCAAGTTGTGCCTCACGCAAGATGAGTTGATCTAACACCTGAAATTGTAAATATTGCTGAGGTGGAACCTCTTTTTTTTGTGCTTGTAGTTCGTGAGCGGCTTCAGCCATCCCTTGTTGAAGATCACTTTTTAAAATTACGCTATTGTCCACAATTGCCACAACTTCATCAGCGGGTTGGGCAAAACTATGCATTGATGAAGAGATTAGGGCAGCAAGGGTAGTTGCTTTAAAAAACTGTTTAAGATGCTTTGTCTTCATTAACGTTGTGTCCAAGATTGATTAATTTTGTTAAAACCTAAAACGCGATTTTCAAGTAAAGACGCGAGTTTATTGTTTAAACCACCTAAACCTTTTAGCGTAATTTCGGCCATAATGGCACGTTTTTCACTAACATCTGGAGATTTTGGATCATCTAGATCGTTATAGTATGAGCGACCATAGACAGAAATGCCCCAGCAACATGACTCATAGTTAACCCCTAGTAATATCTCGCGGGCAACATCATTGTCCATGTCATATTGTACGTGACCCATAATACGCCAATTATCTTTAACTGGTTGTATAAACGATGCAACAACCTGATCGTAAGTATCTTGACGTCCTGCAATATCTTTACGGTAGAAATAGCCTAAGTTATATAGGTTTCCTTTATCTCCAGTATAATAAACTTGGAAATCACGCTGAGCATTGTCACCATTCGACATCCATGCTGAGTTAGCAGCAATGGTGAAGTTTTGGTTTAACTGGCTTGTTAAACTTACAACTGGACCAGTGTTACTTTCAGTATCAATCTCATCTTGTTGCTTTAATGTCACACGACGATCTTCAAAATAATAACTTTGACCAACACTTGCACGTAAACGCTCTAAGCCGACTGTGTCAAAAAGGCTATAGCTTACGCCAAGTGATAGAAAGTTGTTGTCTTCAAGACGGTCATGTCCGTAGAAGCGGTAAGGGTTAAATAATTGATCGTAACTTACTGATGCTGAAGTTGAGTCAAAATTTGGATAGTTGTCTTGGTTTTTGTATGGAGCATAGGCATAAAACGCACGAGGGGTAAGTGTTTGTAGGTACTTGCCCTCACGTTCAAAATTCAGTCCAGTATCCAATGTGAATTGAGGTACAACGACTGATTTATTTTCAGAACCGCCATCTAGACCTTGAGATGCGATACTGTCTTTATCGTAGAATGTTTGAATAGAACGTACTGAAACTTCAGGGATTACAAATGCTGCTGGTGTGCGGTAGTTGTAGCGTGTTGCAAACTGGTTGTAGATACGTGTACCGCTACTTTCCTGAGCAGAATCATCATTAATTGATTTCTTGAAGTATGCAGTATCGTTATTAAATTCGTATTGTAAACCTAATGGATTGCCCGTGACATAATTTAATAAGAATTGTGGCAAGCGTGCATAAGGCTTATCAACATCGGCAATGTCAGGGTCAAGTGTTTGGAAATCTTCGACTTTAAGCTGAGCTTTTAAACCGGGAATACCGTGTTGATAGTTAAGTTCCCATGCTCTACGTAAGTTTAGGTCTGTTTTAGAGTTAGGGCTACTATCTAAATCTGAGAAATAGTCTTTATCTGAAGCGTAGTTGTATTCTAGATTGGTCGACCATTGATCGTTGATATTCCAGTTATGTAAGAAATGGAAATCTTTACGATCTTTATCATCATATTCTTTGTCAGATGGCAACATGCCACCCCACATCTCACCTGCACCAAAGCCATCCGTTAAATATCTAAAGTCACCTTTTAACATTGCACCGCGGTCTGCTAAATAGCGCGGAGTAAGTGTCAGGTCATAGTTCGGTGCAAGGTTTAAATAAACTGGAACAGAAAGCTCAACACCACCATCGTTTGAGAAACCAAACTGTGGATTAAGAATACCTGTAGTGCGGCGATCATCAATTGGGAAGTTAAAGTAGGGAATTGCTAGAACTGGAACATCTTTAACATATAGTTTTGTTCCGTGGGTTGTACCACGTCCAGTTTCCTGATTTAACTCAATTTTATTTGCCTGAATTTTCCAACCTGGTTTTTGACCCGGTGGACAAGTCGAGTAGGTCGCATCGTTAAGAACCATGACATTTGGTGATGTTCTTTCGATTTTCCCTGCGTGACCATGAGCATGTTGCTGTTCAGAAATATAAAAACTATTTTCTAAATTACCAGTCTGGTTTTTTAGGTTGTAATTAATTTCGTCACTCTGTGAAAGCAACCCGCCTTGAGCGAGTTGTACTCGGCCTTGTGCGTGTGCAAAGGTTTGGGTCTTATCAATCGTAACCTTGTCAGCACGAACTGTGCGTCCTTCCTGATCAATAACAACATCGCCTTCTAAAACTGAGTCGCCGGCAGGATTATAATGTCCATAATTAGCCGTAACGACAGAAGTCGTCTTATCAGCATCTAAGGCTTTGGTCTGTGGGTTAATCGGTGTAACCCAAGTACCCTGGCAAAATGCCGAGCTTAAATATTTATTGTCACGAAGCTGGGCCTCAGGTGCAGATTTATCAACATAGTACTGCTGAAAGAATTCTTGACCCGGGTAGGCTTCTTTGATGCTCGCTTTAAGTTGATTATTGTCTATATTGGAGACAACATCAGCTGACTCAGCATAACTTGATTGTATGGAGCCACATAAGAGCGTAAAAATAGCTGTCGCTAAAGGATTAAATTTAAACTGATGCTTCATTGTCTCATTAACCAAGTATGCTAATTCACAATTAATTATTGTCGCATCATAGAGAAAAAGTTTATAAGTGGCTACACTTAACCCTTCAAAAATCTCAGCTTGTTTTAGATTTTATTGCAAATGAATACACAACGTGAACAATTGATATATACATGGCTTACATCTGTTCTTAAAAATGATCAATTTAAGATCGCTTTTTTAGCAGGTGATGCAAGCTTCCGACGTTATGCGCGTATCCAGTTACAAAATAAAACGTATATGCTCATGGATGCCCCTCCAGAAAAAGAAGACTGTGTTCCGTTTGTGACCATTGACGAATTTTTTGCAGGCCATGGTGTGCGCGTACCTCAGATCGTCGCGAAAGATTTGGCTCAAGGTTTTCTGTTATTGGAAGATTTTGGTGATGTGCTGTTGTCTACATTATTAAATGATGAAACAGTCGATAAATACTATGAACAAAGTTTTAAACAACTTATTCAATTGCAATCTATTGATGGGACTAACCAGTTTCCAGCTTATTCCTACGAAAAATTAATGTCGGAAATGCAGTTACTCACAGAATGGATGTTGCCATCGCTTGCTATTCAGCCGACTGCTGAGCAGAAAAAAACGATTGATGACGCATTTGAGTTCTTGGCTCGTGCCGCAGTAGCCCAACCGCAAGTTATTGTACACCGAGATTTTCACAGTCGTAATCTGATGAAAATTGAAAATGAACTAGAACTTGGAGTAATCGACTTCCAAGATGCTGTTATTGGTGCTGATACATATGACTTAATTTCGATTACACGTGATGCATATGTTCAATGGAATGCTGAGCATGTTTATCAATGGTTTAGAACCTTTTATGACTTATTGCCTGAATCTGCCAAGCAGAACCGCAGTTTTGAGCAGTTCAAGCGTGATGCAGATTTAATGGCTATTCAGCGCCATATTAAAATTCTTGGCATTTTTGTTCGTTTGTTTGAGCGTGATGGTAAGTCTGGATACTTAAAAGACTTGCCGCGAGTCATGTGGTATTTACTCGAAGAAAGCCGTGGTTACGCTGAACTTGAGGAATTTATGGTATTTATCAATAACGTAGTAATGCCTAAATTTATCGAGAAATATGGTAACTATGAGGTGGCAGCATAATGAAAGCAATGATTCTTGCTGCTGGCTTAGGTAATCGTATGCGTCCACTTACGCTATATACACCAAAGCCTCTGCTTGAGGTTGGTGGTAAGCCGCTAATTGTGTGGCATATTGAAAAACTTAAGAAAATTGGTGTAACTGAAATCGTCATCAATTCTGCATGGTTGGCCGATAAACTCATTGGTAGCTTAGGTAATGGTTCGCAATTTGGTGTGGATATCCGTTGGACACGAGAGGATGAGGGGCTAGAAACAGCGGGTGGAATTATTAATGCTTTGCCACTGCTTGGAACAGATCCGTTTATTCTGGTGAATGGAGATGTATGGACCACAATGGATTTTGAAGCTCTACCCCATATTAAGTTAAATGATGATTTAGCTCATCTTGTATTGGTTGATAACCCTAAACAGCACCCTGAAGGCGACTTTACATTATTCGATGGACGCGCTTTCACATTCGATCAAGATGTGACGGGTGAGAACCTCACTTTTAGTGGTGTGTCTGTTATCCATCCTAAGCTTTTTGATGGATTGGAACCAGGTAAACGTCCTTTAGCTCCACTGTTGAAGCAAGCGATGCACAATCAAAAAATATCTGGTGAAAAGCTTAAAGGTGCATGGGTAGATGTGGGAACGCCTGAGCGTTTATTAGAGCTAGATTTGCAAATTCGTGAAGGCTTCTACGATTAAGTGTGTAATCCCTAATCGTTAACTAGTGTTCCACGATGCATAAATGGGTATACTTTGTTTTAAATTTTACTTAGATGTTATCTGTTTATGCATCCGTTTTTTCAAGAGTTACAACAGGGTAGTCAAAAATTAGGTTTATCGCTTAGCGATGAAGCTTTGGCATTATTGTTAAAGTATCAAGATGCTTTGGTACTTTGGAATAAAGCATATAATCTGACAGCAATTCGTGATCCGAAAGAAATGTTAGTGAAGCATTTGTTGGATAGTCTAAGTATTTTAAATGACTTACCTGAAGGTAGACTGCTTGATGTGGGTACAGGTGGTGGTATGCCTGGCATGATTATTGCTCTTTGTCAGCCTCAACGCCAATGTGTTCTTTTAGATTCTAATGGTAAAAAAATTCGTTTTTTGAAGCAATTTATTGCTGATCTTAAGTTGAGTAACGTTGTGGCAGTGCAAACTCGTGTTGAGAATCAAGATACAATTGATGAGCTTGGCCAGTTTGACGTCATAACAAGTCGAGCTTTTGCTTCTTTAACGGACTTTGTAGATGCAGCTCAGCCATATCTTCATCAGAGCAGTATAATCGCAGCGATGAAAGGTGTAGTGCCAGTTGAGGAAATTGAGCAGCTCAAGCAGGACTTTTCATGTAAAGTGATTGAACTGCGCGTACCAAGACTTGATGAACAACGTCATTTACTTTTACTTCAACGTATCTAAATAAAAAGTATTAAGGTTACCATGGCTCAAATTATTGCGATTGCAAACCAAAAGGGTGGTGTTGGTAAAACAACGACTGCAGTAAATCTTGCAGCGTCTCTAGCTGTATTAAAAAAACGTGTATTACTTGTAGATATGGACTCACAAGGTAATGCTACGATGGGGTCTGGTATTCAAAAGAACGATCTTTTGTATTCAATTACAGATGTTCTTCTTGGCGAAGTTCCAATTGAAACAGCCATTCAAAAAGCAGAAGTTGGATATAAAGTTCTAGGCTCTAATCGTGAGCTTTCAGGTGTAGAGCTCGCTATCGCAGAGCAGGAAGGTCGTGAATTCATTCTAAAGAATGCTTTGAATGAAATCAGAAACTCATTTGACTATATCATTGTAGATTGTGCTCCAAGTTTGAGTTTGATTACTGTCAATGCTTTGGCGGCTGTAGATAGTGTAATTATTCCAATGCAATGTGAATATTATGCGCTAGAGGGTTTGGCTGATTTAACTCAGACTATTGATCGTATTCAAAAAGCACTCAATCCTGATTTAGAAATTATTGGTGTATTACGTACGATGTACGATGCACGAAATGCTTTAACACGTGATGTATCTGCAGAACTAGAGCAATATTTCGGTAAAAAACTTTATGATACTGTTGTTCCACGAAATGTTCGCTTAGCAGAAGCACCAGCACACGGGTTGCCTGTTATCTATTTCGAAAAAAGTTCTAAAGGTGCAGTTGCATACTTAAATCTTGCAGCTGAGATGTTAAAGAGAAGTAAAGTGAAGAAAGGAAGTAAAGTATGAGCATCAAAAAACGCGGGTTGGCTAAAGGACGTGGTTTAGATGCATTACTTGGTTCAATTCAAAAAGAAAAACTACAATTGGAAGCACAGGCGTTAGACCACGGACAGTTAAAGCAAATTGATGTGAATTTACTGAAACGTGGTGAATATCAACCACGTCGTTTTATTCATGAGCATGATTTACAAGAGTTAGCATCTTCTATTGAAAAACATGGCGTGATGCAGCCTATTGTAATCCGTCCAGTTGATGATGAAACACATCCATATGAAATCATTGCGGGTGAGCGTCGTTGGCGTGCAGCTCAACTTGCGGGCTTAACTGAAATTCCTGCAATTGTTCGTGACTTAAATGATCAGGTTGCAATTGCATTAGCGTTAATCGAAAACATTCAGCGTCAAGATTTAAATCCAATTGATCAAGCAATAGCTCTACAACGCTTTCATGATGAATTTGGTTTAAGTCATCAAGAAATTGCTGACACAGTTGGTAAAGCACGTACTACTGTCAGTAATCTACTGCGCTTATTGAGTTTAGCTGATGATATTAAAGATTTCATGCAGCAAGGGCAGCTCGATATGGGGCATGCTCGAGCAATTTTGACCTTGAAAGGTAAAGATCAATTAGAAGTTGCTAAAATTGTAATCGAGAAAGGATTGTCCGTTCGTCAAGCAGAGCAATTGGTGCGTGATAGAAGTGAGCCTAAGCAGGAAAAGGAAAAAGCGCCTGTAGCACCAGATATTGAGCAATTGACACAGAAATTATCAGAGCGTTTTGGCGCTAATGTAAAAATTGATCATAACCAAAAAGGTAAAGGTAAACTTGTTATTCATTACCATACCTTGGATGAGTTAGATGGCATTTTAAATATTTGCTTGCCAGAATAATTTGCAGTTGGGTCATGTATTTCTAATTTTATATTCTTGGGGAAGAACATATGTGGGAACTTGTGAGAGCGGGTGGCTGGTTGATGCTGCCTTTAATTTTATGCTCAATTTTAACTGTTGCGATCAGTATTGAACGTTTTGTTCGGTTAAGACGTTCACAAGTTCTACCCGAAGCATTAAGCGGTAAGAGCTCTTTAAGAGCTGAAGATATAGTGGAAAGTTTAGAACAAAATGTAGAAGTGCAAAATAGTGCATTGGGACACATTTTAAAAGCAGGCTTTGAGCATCGCGAACAGGGCGAGCAATTTGCTCGTGCGCAAATGGAAGTTGCAGCTTCTCAAGAAATTTCCTATTTAGAAAAAAATATTAATTTCTTGGGTACTTTAAGTGCTGTAGCGCCGTTACTCGGATTGCTTGGCACTGTGGTGGGAATTATTGAGTCATTTCTTGTGATTGATTTTGGATCGGCTGGTAGTCCAAGTTTAATGATTCCTGGTATCTCTAAAGCATTAATTACCACAGCTGTGGGAATGTTAATTGCAATTCCTGCTCTAATTGCTTATCGCTATTTTCAAAGAGTAGTGCAAGATTATATTGCTGAATTAGAACAGCAATCGACCTTGTTTCATGCTTCATTGTTTTATAAGCGTTCTTCGTCTGTAGCTGAACACCGCCGTGTTGGTTAAGAGGTGGACGCCAAATGAAGTTTAAACGTTCTCAAGTTGAAGACATTCATATCAATTTAACGCCTATGATTGACTGTTTGTTGTTCATTTTGGTTTTTTTATTGCTGTCGACCACTTTTAATCAGCCAAGTCGCATCAATTTAACATTACCAGATGCACAAGGTGTTCCACCAAAACAGTACGATCATAAAATTGAAGTCGTGGTAGACTCTGCTGGTCATTATGCTGTGAATGGTCAAGCGCTTTCATCTAAAGAGGTTGCTGATCTGAGTACTGCAATTAAGCAAGTTGCTCAAGAGCACCGTGACTTTATGTTCATCATTGCTGCGGATGCCAAAGCGTCTCATCAGGATGTAATTCGCGTTATGGATGTGGCAGGACAACTCGGTTTTGTTAACATCAATATTAGTACCAAAGTTCCTTCTAGAGGTTTTTCTGAGTGAATCAAGATTTTAAGGTTTATACGCGTCTCTTAGCCTATTTAAAACCTTATTGGGGCGTGGCCTTATTAGTACTTATCGGGTTCGGTATTAACTCAGCAACAGAAGTTTCCGTTGCTAAATTGATTAAATTTATTATTGATGCAATCCAAAACAGTAGTAGAGCAGATTTGGATTGGTTCCCGTTATTAATTATTTTATTAGTATTCTTCCGCGGCTTAGGCCTATTTATGGGCGGCTACTATACTGCTGTGATTTCCCGTAGTTTAGTTTTTAGTATTCGTCAGGAAGTTTACGCCAAGCTTTTAAGACTCCCAGCACAATATTACTTAGATAACTCATCAGGCCATATTACTGCCAAAATTATGTATAACGTTGAACAGCTAACAGCTGCTTCTTCGGAATCATTAAGAACCATTGTTAGGGATGGGATGATTACTATTGGACTATTAGGCTATCTGTTCTATACCAATTGGCGTCTTACCTTATGCGTTTTTGTGTTTTTACCAATAATTGGTGTATTGGTACGTAAAGCTTCTAAACGTATGCGAAAGCTTTCGTTACAAGTTCAAGATACGATGGGTGATGTGAACCATGTTGTTCAGGAAAGTATTAATGGTAATGCTGTAGTAAAGACTTTTGCTGGTGAAGAATCTGAACAAAAACGTTTCTATAAGTCATCGGAAGAGAACTTAAAACGTGGTTTAAAAATGGTGATTGTGCAAAACCTGAATAGTCCAGTTGTTCAGGTCGTAATGGCTTGTGCTATGGCCCTTATTGTATGGTTAGCTTTACGACCTCAGATTTTAGGTAATACAAGTGCTGGTGAATTTGTAGCTTACCTTACTGCAGCTGGCCTGTTAGCAAAACCTGTTAAAAGCTTGACTGATGTTAATGAAAAGTTACAACGTGGTTTAGCAGCAGCTCATTCTGTTTTCGAATTACTAGATTTACCTGAAGAGCAAAATAACGGTCAATTGAAACCTAAATTAAATGGGGCAATCCGTTTTGATCATGTGACATTAAATTATGCTGATGATGTGGCAGCTATTAAAGATTTTTCTTTAGATATTCTCCCAGGTCAAACAGTGGCATTGGTTGGTCGTTCAGGAGCTGGTAAAAGTTCATTAGTTAATATGTTGGTACGTTTCCAAGAAGTATCGAGTGGACAAATTTATTTAGATGATTTGCCAATTAATGATATTGAACTTTCTTGCCTGCGTACGCAAATTGCAATGGTAAATCAACAGGTTATATTATTTAACCGTACTGTTCGTGAAAATATCGCATATGGTCAGTTGGAAGGTGCATCAGATGAAAAAATCTATGCAGCGGCAAAAGCAGCCTATGCACATGACTTCATCATGAATTTGCCAAACGGTTATGACACTGTTTTAGGCGCACAAGGTTTAAACCTATCTGGTGGTCAGCGTCAACGAATTGCAATTGCTCGAGCAATCTTAAAGAATGCTCCAATTCTAATTTTAGATGAAGCTACAAGTGCTCTCGATAATGAATCTGAACATTTTATTCAGCAAGCATTTGATGAAGCGATGCAAGATCGTACAACAATCGTTATTGCACACCGTTTATCAACAATTGAAAATGCTGATCGTATTGTAGTGATGGATCAAGGACAAATCGTTGAGCAAGGTACTCATAAAGAGCTTCTCGAGAAACATGGTGCTTATTATCAATTACATCAGCGTAATTTTGAGGATAACTAAGCATGTCATTAGCCCAGCTGATCCAGGATGCATGGAATAAGCAATCGAGTTGGTTGATTGCTTTACGTCCATTATCTTGTTTGTATCGTGCTGGGTTTCTATTAAATCGTAATTTTTATACTGCGGGTTTAAAGAAAGTTTATAAGGCACCTGTACCTGTCATGGTGATTGGTAATATTACCGTGGGTGGAAGTGGAAAAACTCCGTTATTAATACAACTGGTGAATTATCTACAACAGCATAATGTCAAAGTTGGGGTCATTAGCCGTGGGTATGGGGGGATTGGTCCTTTCCCAATGTTGGTTACTTCGGGTGCTCAAGCAACTCAGGTTGGAGATGAACCTGCATTAATTGTTCAATCGACAAGTGTACCAATGGCAGTGGGGCCTAATAGACAGGCTGCAATAGAACTATTATTAGCATCAACATCAGTAGATTTAATTATTAGTGATGATGGTTTGCAGCATTGGGCACTGGGACGACAAATCGAGTGGATTGTACTCGATCAAAATCGCGGCTTAGGAAATCAAAAACTATTACCTGAAGGATATCTGAGAGAGCCAATTGAGCGTTTAGAAACTGGAACAGTAATTGAACATGCGTATAAACCAACTACAGAGTTAAATATGCATCTTGAGACTGGACAGCCATATTTACTCAATCCTTCGCAAAGCGCCGAATACGGTTTTAATCCTCAAAGTAATTATCATGCTGTAGTGGGTATTGGCTTTCCACAGCGTTTTTATCAAACACTTAAAGGTTTAGGCCTGAAACAATTTCAAGAACATGCGTTTCGTGATCATCATGATTACTCAATCGATGATTTAATTTTTAATGATGAACTGCCACTTATTACAACTGAAAAAGATGCAGTTAAATTATTGCCATTGCTTGAAAAATATCCAGAATTTAAACAACCTATTTGGGTTGTTCCTGTTAAAGCTATCCTGTCTGTAGAGTGTTATCAGGTTTTAAAGCAGCAACTGCAACAACTTGATATCCAATTATCTTAGGAAGAAAAAATGAAACACATCGTCATTCCAGCACGCTTTTCAAGTTCGCGTTTGCCAGGTAAACCATTGTTGCTTATTCATGACCGTCCTATGATTTTACGTGTAGTCGATCAAGCCAAAAAAGTTGAAGGTTTTGATGATCTATGTGTGGCAACAGATGATGAACGTATTGCTGAGATTTGCCGTGCAGATGGTGTAGATGTTGTTCTTACAAGTCCTGATCATCCATCAGGAACAGACCGATTAAGTGAAGTTGCGCGCATTAAGGGTTGGGATTCTAATGACATTATTGTAAATGTTCAGGGAGATGAACCTTTATTACCAGCCCAACTTGTTAAGCAAGTTGCAAAACTTTTGGTTGATAAACCAAATTGTTCAATGTCGACGTTGTGCGAGCCTATTCATAGCTTAGATGAATTTCAGCGCGATAGCATTGTAAAAGTCGTCATGTCTAAACAAAATGAAGCTTTATATTTTAGCCGAGCAACTATTCCTTATGATCGGGATGGGGCTAAACATGAAGAACCGACTTTACATACACAAGCATTTCGTCATTTAGGTTTATATGCGTATCGAGTGAGCTTATTGCAAGAATATGTGACCTGGGATATGGGTAAGCTTGAAAAATTAGAAAGTCTTGAACAATTACGTGTTTTAGAAAATGGACATCGTATTGCGATTGCTGTTGCTCAAGCAAATTTACCACCTGGTGTGGACACTCAAGCTGATCTTGATCGCTTAAATAATATGCCTGTCGAATCTTTTGAATAAGCGTTAATTTTTAATGAATCCGAATGTAACTTCAATGGTTTATCCTTGGCAGAAAACAACTTGGGATACCTTAACAACAAGGTTTCCCAATATTGGACATGGCCTATTATTCTATGGCAAGGAAGGCTGTGGGAAACATGCTTTTGCTAAGCATTTTTTGGCGTGGGTACTTTGTCTAAATAAGCAACCTCAGGGTGCTTGTGGTGAGTGTAGCAGTTGCCAATGGTTAAAATCGGATACTCATCCAAATTATGTCCATATCACAACAGATGAAGAAAATAAAAAGCAAAATGCAAAAATAAAAATCGAAAAGATTCGAGATTTACTGCCTTTTGTGCAACAAACAGGAGAGGGTTGGCGCGTTATTCTTATTGAACCTGCTGAAGCTCTAAACTTGGCATCTTCAAATGCGCTATTAAAAACCTTAGAAGAACCAGGTGAGCGTGTTGTTTTAATTTTATTGGCCGATCACTACCTTAAATTACCAGCCACTATTCGCAGCCGATTGCAGCACTTTGCTTTAGATCGCATTTCATATGAGCAGGCTACTTCATATTTGGATGAGCATTTATCTGAAATTGCAGAAGTACAACCTGATTTATTGCTTGGTCTATCTAATGATATGCCTTTACAAGCCATAGAAATTGCAAAAAGTGATTGGTTTACTAAACGACAGATTTTCTTAAATGACTGGCTAAAAATTGTAGCTCAAAAAAATATGCCTTTATTTTTCTCAGGAAAATGGCAAAAAGAATTAAGTTTTAGCGATTTTATCGTACTTTTTGAGTACTTGTTGGGAGATTTAATTTGTGTCAAGCTAAATCAACCGCAGAAAAATACAGATTTAGATTTTGATCAATTAAGTCCATATTACGATTTAGAAAGCTTATTCAATATTTATAGTGAACTACAACAGGCAAAAAAGCTTGTTGAGCAAAATGTACAAAGTCAACTTATTATAGATCAATTGTTTATAACTTTAATGAATATTTAAGGGGAAGATTATGCAGCCGCAAATGGGGGGGATTATTCAGGTAAATATTCCTGATAGAGCTACTTTGCAAGCAAGCTATATGGGATATGTGCAAGGTGGAGGCCTATTTGTACCATCAAAACAAAAAGTAAAAATGGGACAAGAAATTTTCATTTTAGCTACTTTGCCTGAGCAGTCTCAAAAGATTCCTCTTACTGGTAAGGTGATCTGGATATCGTACAAGCAGAGTGGATTTAAACCTCAAGGTTTTGCTATTCAATTAAGTGGAGATAAGGGAGTTTACTATAAAGCTGAGGCAGAAAGAGTTTTGGCTGGTAGTATGTCTCTAGATCGTCCAAGTTATACCATGTAATCAAATAGGATAGAAAAGTGTTTGTTGATACGCATTGCCATTTAACGATGTTAGATTTAACGCCTTATAACGGTGATCTGGACCTTGCGCTCGCAGCAGCGCGAGCAGAAGGCGTGTCTAAATTTATGGCAATATCCGTTGATCTTGATGACCACATTGCACTAGCAGAAATTGCAAAGAGACATGAAGACGTTGGTTATACAGTAGGTGTTCATCCTTGCGAAGATGCCGATACAATGGCTCGTGCCACGACCGAATACTTGATTGAATTGGCTCAGTCGAAAAAAGTATGGGCTCTGGGTGAAACTGGACTGGACTACTATCACAGTACAGATTTTGTTGAAGAGCAAAAGGCATGTTTTGCAAGACATATCCAAGCTTCGAAAACTGTAAAAAAACCAGTTGTCGTTCATACGCGTTCAGCAAAGCATGATACGGTAGATATTATTCGTGCTGAAAACTCCACCCATGGAATTTTGCATTGTTTTACCGAAGATTGGGAAACAGCAAAGGCTGTTTTGGATTGTGGTTATTACATTTCTTTTTCCGGTATTGTGTCATTTAAAAATGCACAAGACTTACGTGATGTAGCTAAACAAGTGCCACTAGATCGGCTTTTAATTGAAACAGATAGCCCTTATTTAGCACCTGTGCCATATCGAGGTAAAACAAATGAACCAAAATATGTACCTTATGTAGCCAAAGCGCTCAGCGATGTATATGATAAATCGGTTGAGGAAATTGCAATGATCACCTCACAAAATTTTGAGAACTTGCTAAAAGCGATTTAAGTTATAGAAACTATATAAGAGAGTAATTGCGTGAAGATGGATCGTCAGGCTCAGTTCCGAGCAAGAGAAGTATTAATATTTCAGGTTGCGGAGCAATTATTGCTAGAAAATGGCGAAGCTGGAATGACACTTGATGTCTTGGCTGCTGAGCTTGATTTAGCAAAAGGAACTTTGTACAAACACTTTCAAAGTAAAGATGAATTGTACATGCTATTGATTATTCGTAATGAACGTATGTTACTCGAAATGGTTCAAGATACTGAAAAGGCCTTTCCAGAACATTTGGCCTTTTTTATGCTGCATCATTTACACCATCCTGAACGGACAGTTTTATTTCATCAAATTGAGGAAAAACTTTCGATTACAGCTCAAGGTGTGCATCACCTTTTTAATGAGCTTTATCAAGTGCGTAAACAGCGATTACGAATTATCATTCGCATGACTGATCACTATTTAGAATCGATTCAAAGCAATATGACAACGCGAGATTATCTGGCTTCTATTTGGTCGTTAACGCATGGTGCAGCAGCTATTCTCAACTCAAGTTTTTACCAACGCTATTTGGGTTCACGGGACACTTTAAGAGTGGCTTATATTGATCAGGCATTAGCCTTACCTAAACAAACTGCTGAACAATATGCTTAATAGGTCGATATGAAATCTCAATCACCGCCTAAATCACAAAAAGGTTTTACCCTCATTGAAGTGATGGTGGTGATTGTTATTATGACGATTATGACCTCTCTTGTTGTACTTAATATAGGTGGGGTTGACCAAAAGAAAGCGATGCAAGCAAGAGAGTTATTTTTGCTTGATGTCCATAAAATTGGTAAAGAGTCACTTGATCAGTCTCGTGTTTTAGCTCTATCTACTATGAGTGAAACTGACGTTTCTCCATTTTCTTATGAGCTGTATGAATACCACGATCAGAGTAAGTTACAGGTACAAGATTTAAAAAATCGTTGGCAGAAATACCCAGAATTTACTACGCGCCAATTGCCTAAACATGTATCGTTTACAGTACAACCTTTAGATGGTCAAACCTATTCAAAAGCTACAAATACAGATTTAATTGGTGGGCAGGCTCCGCAGTTAATCTGGTTTGGAAATGGTGAAGCTAAAACAGTTAAAATACAGTTTTACTTTGAACAAAAACCAATTGGTTCAGAAATACAGATTGATCATTTGGGTAAAATAAATGAAATCTAAAGGCTTTACTCTATTAGAAGTAATGGTAGCTTTAGCAATTTTTGCGGTAGCTGCCGTCGCGTTAACTAAAGTAGCCATGCAATATACCCAATCTACCTCAAATGCAATTCTTAGAACAAAAGCTCAGTTTGTAGCAATGAATGAAGTTGCCTTAATGGAGATAAATCAAGAATGGCTTCAAGGTACTCAAAGTAAGCAAGTTACTTCTCAAGGTGAAACCTGGCAGATTGATAAATCTGCTGAATCTACAGTCAGCCCGAATGTTCAGAAAGTAGATTTGCAAATTAGCTTATATGATTCTGATAAAGGGAAAGTTCAAAATGGTATTACCCACTTGGTATTTTTTAATTATCCAATGAAAGCAAAATAATGATAAAAAATAAATATGTTCGCTCGAGAACTCCAGCTTCTCGTCTTGCTGCACGATCGGAGCAGATGATGAGAGGTTACTCCGAGCAAAGCTCTTCGTCTTGCGCTCAGACAAAGCTTCACTTTGTTAATCCTCGCTCAGGATTTACTTTAGTTGAGCTTTTAGTCGCAATTGCAATTTTTGCTGTTCTATCTTTGTTGGGGTGGAAGATTTTTGATTATTTATTAAAAGTCCGTGATCGTAATGCACAACACGAAGTACAGTTATTCGAATTACAAGATGCTTATCAACAAGTTTTGCGAGATACATTACAGATTATACCTGTATCAGCTAATCAAGGCGGGCAATTACGTCCAGCCTTAGAACTTGATAATCAAGTTCTTCATTTTAGTAAGGCTGGTGTTACTGATCCCTTAAAACAAGGGTTATCACCTTTTGAGCGTATTGAATATCAATATGATCCTGATCAAAAAAAGCTTTATCGTCTTAAATATAGTAATTTAAATACTTCAAACAGAGAGCAACCACTATCAAGTACGCTGTTAAGCCAAGTTGAACAATTTCAAATTATGGTACTAACGCCTCAAGAAGTGACAAAGTGGCCAGAAATTAATATTGATCCCACAAAACCTGAAGAATTTAGAAAGCTGCCGAAAGGAATAAAAATACAGCTCACAGTTGCTGGTGTAAGTTATGAGTGGATTTATAGCTTAAATCAAGGTGATTTATCGCTCTCCAATAAAGGAGTGGGGTAGTGTTGCATTATAAAAAAAGCCAGCAAGGCGTTGCTTTGCTCACCATTCTAATTATGGTTGCTTTGGCTACAATTTTAGCTGCCTCTATTGCAAAGCATCAAACCAATACGATGGAAAATACTGGTTATTTGATGCGTCAAAATCAGTCATTACTCTATGCAAAAAGTGCAGAGGCCTTTTTTTCTGAATTATTAATTCAAGATGCAAACAATGCTGGTGGCATTGATCATTTAAAAGAAACATGGGCACAACCGATGCCACCTTTTCCAATAGAAGATGGAACAGTATCAGGACGTTTACTGGATGACTCAGGCAAATTTAACCTAAACAATTTGACGACGAATGAAGGTAAGGTAAACGAAGATGCTAAAAATTGGTTTGAGCGATTACTTGTACGTGTAGGCTTGCCAGCAGAATTAAGTCAAGCAGTTATTGATTGGCAAGATCCAGATGACGAACCATCTGGACCTATGGGTGCTGAAAGCAGTTATTATGAAGGTCTTGATCCTAACTATTTAGCTTCAAATGCTAAATTTCATCGTATTGAAGAGTTAAAATTAGTAAGAGGTTTTGACGGTAAGAAATATGATTTAATTGCTCCTTATATTTCTGCATTACCTGAAAGTACAAAAGTGAATATTAATACAGCCTCGCCATTAGTTTTAGCGAGTATTGATCCAAAATTAGATTTAGGGGCGGTAGAAAAAGAGCTCCAGATGCGCCAACAAAATTTAAAGTTCTTTCAAAATGTTGATGAATTATGGCAATTGAATGCTTTTTCAACAGTCGACACTCAAAAGAGAACTGAAGTGAATAGCTTGTTAGATGTAAAGTCGAGTTTTTTTCAAGCACAAATTGAGGTCTTGCTAAATAATCGGAAAAGACAATTTACAAGTGCACTAATGCGTAATGATAAGCAGGTTTATGTTTATTCTAGAAACATGTCACCATTTAACTGATTGAAAAATTTTGGTTTATTTGTTTTTATCATGTTGATAAAAAGTCATATTTAGAAACTTCTCTGATGACTAAATAAAATGAAGATAAATTTTCTATATATTTATCTTCAATATTTCTTCACAAGTCTTATCATACTTTTCGCTAATTGTTTCTAATTGAAAAGTGGTGCGAAGTTTTCGTCTTTTGCTTTATAATAATGTTCCTAGAAGGAATGATCGATTTGGCACATGTTAATTCGTAAGTTATTTAAGTTTGAAAATGCACATGTTGTACGTAACTGTACATCGGATCGTTGTAAGCGATCAATTCATGGACATAGCTATAAAGTCGAATTATTGCTTAAAGCTTCGAAATTAGATCATGGACAAATGGTTTATGATTTTGGGCTTCTAAAAGGGGTAATAAAAGATCTTATTGACAGCTTTGATCATGCAATCTGTTTTTGGGAAAAAGATGATTCTCAATACATTGATGCTTGTCAGACTTTTAGTGCTCGTTGGATTTCTTTACCTGTTTCGCCTTCGGCTGAACAATTTTCACGTATTTTCTTTTATCTAGCTCAGCAAGTTTTACAATCAACTATCACTCAAAATGGGGAAGGTGATGTTGAGGTTTATTCAGTTATTGTTCATGAGACTGATACTGGATATGCACAAAGCTTTATTGAAGATATTCAAAATGAACAAATGGGGATTTTAAGCCTCGATGGAATTGTTTTTTCAGAACAAATTCAGATAGAGTGGGCAAATCCTCAAATGTATGAAGACTTGAAAAATGGGATTAAATTTAATAATCCTCAAGTTGATTTACAAGTCGAAGTATAAGTCGAATTACTCACAGTATTTGTAGAATTGAAAATTGATCTAGGATGACATTAATGCAATTAACTGAGCAACAGCAAGATAAACTCAGTAAAGTTCAATTAGAAGAAAGCTGGAAAATATCTTTAGCGCCTTTTTTGTTAAGCCCTCAAATGGATAATTTGCGCGATTTCTTATTTCAAGAGAAACAAGCACAAAAAATAATATATCCACCGAGTAAACAAATCTTTAGTGCTCTAAACACGACACCATTGGCTGATGTGAAGGTCGTTATTCTTGGACAAGATCCATATCATGGACCAAACCAGGCAAATGGATTAAGTTTCTCTGTTCAAAAAGGTATTGCATTACCACCATCTTTACGTAATATTTTTCATGAATTACATACAGATTTGGGTATTCCTGCTCCTCGTCATGGCGACTTAACGAAATGGGCTACGCAAGGCGTACTTTTACTGAACAGCGTGCTTACTGTCGAAGCTGGACAGCCAACCTCCCATCAAAAGCAAGGTTGGGAAGCATTTACGGATGAAGTTATTGATGTCCTGAATGAGCAAAGAGAACATGTAGTATTTATTTTGTGGGGTGCTTATGCACAGCGCAAAGGACAACGTATAAATAGAGATAAACACTTGGTTTTAACCGCTGCACATCCATCGCCCCTTGCTGCAAACAGAGGTGGTTTTTTTGGATGCAAAGTGTTCTCAAAAACAAATCAATATTTGAAACAACATGGCATTGAGCCCATAGACTGGCAATTGGACGCATGATGAACTCTCCCAATCTAAATAACTATCACCCGGACTTGGTGGTCGAAGAAGCAAAAAACGGCTGGCGTATAGTACGTTTGAATCGTCCTAAATCATTGCATGCTTTAGATGAATCAATCGTAACGGCATTATTACGAGTATTTGAAGATTTCCGTGATAATGAGAGCGTTAAAGCAATTTGGTTAGATTCAACTACACCAAAAGCTTTTTGTGCAGGTGGTGATGTTAGAAAATTACGTCAACTTGTTATAAATCAAGAAGTAGACACGGCGAATAAGTTTTTCCAGCAAGAGTATGCTTTAGATTTACTCTTACATAATTATGCTAAGCCTGTAGTTGTGTGGGGCGAAGGTTATGTTATGGGTGGTGGTTTGGGCCTGTTTATGGCAGCTCCATTCCGTCTAGTAACTCCATATTCTCGTTTGGCAATGCCTGAGATTAATATTGGTTTATATCCAGATGTAGGGGCGAGCCGTTTCTTGGCAGATCGTGGGCCAATAGGCTTGTTTACTGGTTTAACTGGTTCAATCATGACAGCCGCTGGAGCATATAGCATTGGTTGGGCAACACATATTTGTGAAGCACAGCGTGATAATGTTTTGCAAAAAGTTTTAAATATTAATTGGGCTCATTATCCTGCTGGGGATTTCCGGGCAATTGATGATACTTTAAATAGTTTGCATCGTCCTGTTGCGGCCGGCCCATTACAAAACTCACTTGATGTGATTCATAGCGTTTGCCGCGGTTTTAATTTTGAACAAGATTATCAAGCTATTGTGAGCTTGCGTGATGCTAGTAGTGATTGGTTGCGCCAAGCGAGTGAGAACTTACAAAAAGGATCTCCTAGTACTGCGGCAATCACTTGGTTGCTATGGCAATGGGGTAAACAGATACATTCTTGGGATGAAGTGTTTGATCTTGAAGCTCAGATCTCTGAGTGGAAAATTAATCATCCTGACTTTGTTGAAGGGGTTCGTGCACGATTAGTTGATAAAGATTTATCACCAGAATGGAAACCATGTGAAGACTTAAGCTTAAGAGGCATATTAGCTGATTGTCCGCCAGTGACTTCAATAGATAGCTGGAATGCCTTACTTAGACAACACGGTGTGATCACCTAAAATACATGACTGAATATAGTGATGAATATTGGATGCAGCTTGCTTACGAGCAAGCTGAATTAGCTGCACAGCAGGGTGAAATTCCTGTTGGCGCGATTGTAGTAAGCCAAAATCGAGTGATTGGATCTGGCTATAATGCTCCAATTAGTTTGTTAGACCCAACTGCACATGCAGAAATTCAAGCTATCCGTGCAGCATGCTTATCATTAAATAATTATCGATTGCCTGACGATGCGACTTTATATGTCACTCTTGAGCCATGCACAATGTGTGTAGGTGCATTAGTACATGCAAGAATCAAACATGTGGTTTTTGGTACAACAGAACCTAAAGCAGGTTCATTGGTAAGTGCTCGTCAGTTACTACAAGATGGTTATTACAATCATAGATTTACCTTTCAGCAAGGTTGTTTACAAGAAAAATGTGCCCAACAACTCAGTCATTTTTTTAAACAAAGACGTGAGCAAAAGAAACAAGAAAAACAACAGAAAACGTCCTTAAATGATTAAAAAGTAACACGAGCTTATGGCAAACTAACGCGATTTTACTGCCATGTTTTTTAATAAGGAATATTCAATGCGTAATGTAATTACCGTAAAAAAAGAATTTAATGCTCCTCTTGGTGACGTATTTAATTTGCTTTCTAAACATGCAACTTACAATACTGCTTTTGCGCCATTACAAGTCGTACGTGTGAAAGACTCAGCAGATTCTAAAAGACCTGATGGTTTAGGTTCAGTTCGTCGTATGGGGTTTGGTCCAATCAAGCCAATTAAAGAAGAAATTACCTTGCTTGAAGAGAATAAAAGCATTGAATATAAATTAATAGACAATCCTTTGATTAAACATCATTTAGGTCGAATCGAGTTTTCTGAAATCACCCCATACATAACTTTAGTTACATATCGCATCGAGCTAACGGCAAAAGCTCCAGTGGTAAGTAAATTAATCCTTGCACAGCTAAAACTAGCCATTACACTAGGCTTTTCGAGATTAGCTAAAGCAGTTGCTTCTTAGTGAGAGTTCAATGACAGTTCAAATTATTACTATTGATGGTCCGAGTGGTTCGGGTAAAGGAACATTGGCAGCAAAACTTGCAGCATATTATAAATATCACTTACTCGATTCTGGTGCCTTATATCGTTTATTGGGGTTGTCATTACATAAGCACGATTTATTAGATAAATTAGACAGTCAACTCGACGAATGTATTCAATATGCACGTCAATTAGATATTAAATTTGAAACTTCCGCAGCAGGTATTCTAGTTTTTCTAGATGGCGAAGATGTATCTCAAACAATTCGTACAGAACGTGTGGGTGAATATGCATCGAAAGTTGCGGCAATTCCTGAACTTAGACAGGCATTATTTGAGAGACAAAGAGCTTTTGCACTAAAACCTGGCTTAGTTGCAGATGGTCGTGATATGGCTACAGCTATTTTTCCAGAAGCAAATGCAAAAATTTATCTGACTGCTTCGGCTGAGTCGCGTGCTGAGCGAAGAGTAAAACAGTTGCAGGGCATGGGCCTAGATGCTAAAATAAACGACATTTTAGCTAATATACAGGCGCGTGACAAAAGAGATATGGAGCGAGAAGTTGCTCCGCTCAAGCCAGCCAAAGACGCTTATATCATTGATAGTTCGGAATTAACGATCGATCAGGTATTTAAGTTGATGGTTGATTATGTCGATAGCCGTACCATTTAGCAAATAGAATTATCAGTTGACGCATAGCTTGATCAGTCTATAAAGACTATGTTGATACTTAACTAAACCGGCCTTGTCTGATCCAAGACCGCTGAATTTATCAGGTATATCATGACCGAATCTTTTGCAGCCCTCTTTGAAGAAAGTGAATTAAACCTCAACGTTGAAAAGGGTGCAGTCATCCAAGGTGTTGTTGTAAACATCGATAGCGACTGGGTAACTGTTGACACTGGCCTAAAGTCTGAAGGCATTGTTGACCGTGCTGAATTTTTAAATGAACAACGTGAACTTGAAGTTCAGGTTGGTGATACTGTTGATGTAGTTGTTGAAGCTCTTGACAACGGTATGGGTCAAACAGTTTTATCACGTGAAAAAGCTAAGCGTGCTGAAACTTGGACTAAACTTGAAAAAATCTTTGAAGATGGCGAAATCGTTACTGGTGTTATCTCTGGTAAAGTTAAAGGCGGTTTCACTGTTGACATCGGTCCTGTTCGTGCATTCTTACCAGGTTCATTAGTTGACACTCGTCCTATCCGTGACACTACTCACCTTGAAGGTAAAGAGTTAGAGTTTAAAGTAATCAAACTTGATGCTAAACGTAATAACGTTGTTGTATCTCGTCGTGCTGTTATGGAAGCTGAATCTTCTGCTGACCGTGAAGCATTACTTGCTCAACTTGAAGAAGGTCAAACAGTTACAGGTACAATCAAAAACCTTACTGATTACGGCGCATTCGTTGATCTTGGTGGTATTGATGGTCTTCTCCATATCACAGATATGGCTTGGAAACGTATCAAGCACCCTTCAGAAGTTGTTGAAGTTGGTCAAGAAGTTACTGTTAAAGTACTTAAATTTGACCGTGAGCGTAACCGCGTATCTTTAGGCCTTAAGCAATTAGGCGAAGATCCATGGTTAGCGATCATGAGCCGTTACCCTAAAGGTTCTATCGTTAAAGCTCGTGTAACTAACTTAACTGACTACGGTTGTTTCGCTGAAATCGCTGAAGGCGTTGAAGGTTTAGTTCACGTTTCTGAAATGGACCACACTAACAAAAACATCCACCCATCTAAAGTTGTTCAGATTGGTGATGAAGTTGATGTTATGGTTCTTGAAGTTGACGAAGAACGTCGTCGTATCAGCCTTGGTATCAAACAAACTCGTGCTAACCCATGGGAAGAGTTTGCTAAAGCTCATGAGAAAGGCGAAAAAGTATCTGGTACTATCAAGTCTATCACTGACTTTGGTATCTTCATCGGCTTGAATGGCGGTATCGATGGTTTAGTACACTTGTCTGATATTTCTTGGAACGAGCAAGGCGAAGAAGCTATTCGTCGTTACAAGAAAGGTGACACTGTTGAAGCTGTTATCTTGTCTGTAGACGCTGAAGGTAACCGTATCAGCCTTGGTATCAAGCAATTGAACAGCGATCCGTTCAATGATTTCTTAGCTGCTAACGAACGCGGTGCTTTAGTTAAAGGTACTGTAACTGCAGTTGATGCTCGTGGCGCAACTGTTAAGTTGGCTGACGAAGTAGAAGCTACTCTTAAAGCTTCTGAAATCAACCGTGACCGCGTTGAAGATGCAACTAAATTCTTAGAAGTTGGTCAAGAAGTTGAAGCGAAAATCATCAACGTTGATCGTAAATCTCGCTCTATCAACTTGTCTGTTAAAGCAAAAGACGAAGCTGAAGAGAAAGAAGCGGTTGCTAGCTTGCGTACAGCAACAACAAATCAAGAAAATGGTCCTAAGACTATTGGTGATTTGATTAAAGCTCAAATGAAGTAATAGGTTAACAAAGTACAGTTTCATGTAACGGAATTGTACTTTTTATACAAATTACTGTAAACGGTAGCCTAGTATTCAACATACTGCGCTACCGTTTTGTATTTAAACAGGTTATTATCAAACGACATAGAGTAGCAATAAATAACGAGGTCGTAGATGACTACTGAAGCTCTTAATAAGTCTGATTTGATTGAACGCATTGCGCTGAAAAACCCACACTTAGCTGAACCTTTGGTGGAAGAGGCGGTTAAAATTATGATTGATCAAATGATAGAGGCCCTATCAACTGATAATCGAATTGAAATCCGTGGTTTCGGTAGCTTTGCTTTACACCACCGTGATCCAAGAGTTGGTCGTAATCCTAAAACTGGAAGATCAGTAGAAGTGGCAGCTAAAGCTGTTCCACATTTCAAACCCGGTAAAGCATTGCGTGATGCAGTCAATGAATCCGGGAAATAAATAAAAATTTATAAGCGGGGTGCCTATGCGTTATATTTTAATTGCATTGCTTATTGTTGTATTTGGTTATTCTTTAGCACTTGTATTGCAAAATCCAACAGAGCTGTCTGTTGATTTGTTATTTACCCAAGTTCCAGCTATGCGTTTAGGCTTATTATTGCTACTCACATTGGTGCTTGGAACAGTGGTTGGTCTTTTGTTAGGTGTGCAAGTTTTCAGAGTATTTCAAAAAGGCTGGGAAATTAAACGTCTTCGTAAAGATATTGACCATTTGAGAAAAGAACAGATTCAAAGTGCTCAATTGGCAGCAGCAGAAGCCGCTGCAAATGTAAGACATGAAAAAACCGTTTTAGATGTTTATCCCCAAGATAAAAACTCTACTCCGTTATAATTCGAACACTACTCTTTATTTACGAGTAAAGAGTAGTATATTCCTTAATTTATTAGTCTGTTCTTCTTTGTATTTTTCTAAAAATAAGTTCCCATAACATTATTGTCTCTAAATTTGAAAGCCTTCCTTATACATTCCTTTATTACTTGATGCCTTGTCTATTATAATGATGCTGATTTTATATGATGGAAGAAAGTCTCTTGAGTATCATTGTTGCGTTAGATGCAAAAAGCCAATATGACGCTTTAAAAATTGTTGAACAACTTGATCCTACTTTATGTCGTGTAAAAGTGGGTAAAGAGCTTTTTACTCATGAAGGCCCATCTGTTGTAAAAAAACTTCAAGAACAAAACTTTGAAGTTTTTCTTGATCTTAAATTTCATGATATTCCAAATACTACCGCTCAGGCTGTCTGTGCAGCAGCTGATTTAGGAGTGTGGATGGTCAATGTCCATGCTTCTGGTGGCCGTAAAATGATGGAAACTTGTGTAGAACGCTTAAAAGCAGGTAACTATCAAACTCAATTAATTGCGGTTACTGTGTTAACTTCAATGGGACGTGAAGATTTAAAAGATATTGGTCTAGATGTTGAGCCAGTAGAGCATGTAAAACGTTTAGCTAAACTCACTAAAGAAAGTGGATTAGATGGTGTGGTTTGTTCGGCGCAAGAAGCGAAAATTCTTCGCGACTTAATTGGACAAGACTTCTCTTTGGTAACACCTGGTATTCGTCCAGAAGGTTCAAATGCGGACGACCAAAAACGTATTGTGACTCCGAAGCAAGCTATACTTGATGGTTCTACACACTTAGTCATTGGTCGACCGATTACTAAAGCAGAAAATCCAACAGAAATGTTGAAGTCTATTCTTACTTCAATTGCTTAAAAATTTAGGAATAAGCTAATTAATAGCGGGGCGAGTAGGCTTAATAATAAGCCGCTCATCATGGCATGTGGTACATAATGTGTACCACATGACTGTTTTACCATGGCCAAGGTAACATCCATTGACGTTGCGCCAGCACTTGAGATAGCAGGGCGTGGAAAACGCCATCCCATTGTATACATTAAAAATATAGCAACAATTTCTCTAAATAAATCTGTTAATAATGCAATACCACCTAGTTCTGCCGAGTGTAATTGCGTAAATAATATCCCTGACATTGAATACCAACCATAACCTTGTGCTAATGCTAACGTTTCATTCAGTGCAAAATGCTTACTAAGCAAAAAGTAGTTAAAGAAACCCGCTATACATGAACCGATAAATGCAGCCAAAGGTACAATTAAAATCTTCCAGCTTAACCATGTACGATTAAAATGAGTGAAGGCAAGTTCAATACCAATTAAGAAAATAAACAGTAATAATAAATACCAACTATTAAAAGCCATATGTGAATTGAATTGAGTGGCGATAGCTCCTAATAGAACACCCACGCCTAAAGCAAGAAAGGCCTTTGCAATATTTTTTAAAGCATTTACAAAAAGTTGAAGTGAGATTTTGCCTTTGACACTTTCTTTATCAAAAATTGTATAAGCCAATAAACAGATAAAGAAAGAACCAAAAGATGTTGTAATAGCGATAATAATAGCTGGTGGAAGTATGGCCGAAGGATTCTCAATTTGATCAAGTGCTAGCGTTAATTCTAAAGCTACACTTGCTAAGAGAATATAAGAAAAATAGGGCAGTATTTTAAAAATAAACTTTTGGATATTTAAAGATAGTTTGGGTGCTAGAAAATAGCCTGAAGCAAGTGCTAAAAAAATTTGAATAATGAGATAAAAAGATTGCATATAAAAGGTGGATTGTTTTTAACCCACCTATTATGTCTTGAACATCTTAAGCTGCATAGCTCTGTGAGCTTTTATTTAGAAGTAAGTAATCTTTAGGATTAACTTTGCGCGTTTCTAACCAGTACTTCCATGTATAGGTAGGCCATAGTGAAAAGTTTTTTCCGTCGGCAGATTGATACCAGCTACTACAACCTCCAGCTTGCCATACAGTTCCTTTAAGCTGATTTTGAATCCGTTCGTTAAAAGTATCTTGAACTTCTGGTTTAATCTCAACTGCTTTTTGCCCAGACTTTTCTACAAGTTGGATGAGTTGTAAAATGTAATTTACTTGAGATTCAATCATAAAAATAATCGAATTATGGCCTAGTACTGTATTAGGTCCGACTAATTGGAACAGATTCGGAAAGTTTTTAGTCATAATGCCATAATAACTTTCAGCACCATTTTTCCACGCCTGTTTTAACTCAACTTGATTGCGTCCAATACAAGTGAAATGTTTCAAGTAAATGCGTGGGTCAGTAATAAAACCAGTACCATAAATTAAACAATCAATAGATCGTTCTTTACCATCTTTAGTGACAATACTGTTTTCTTTGATTTCTTGAATACTATCCGTTACTAGCTCAACATTTTTAAGGTTAAATGTAGGGAAATATTTATTTGAAATAAGAATACGTTTACATCCCATCACAAAGTCAGGTGTAAGTTTCTTGGCTACTTCTTTGTCTTTCACTTGGAAGCGAATGAAAGCTTCTGCCAACTTTTGACCATATTTCATAATTTGGGGTTGAACAATGGGTACAACGCGCGACTCATTACTCCAATAAAGACGACTACGATGAATTTGGCGATAAAGATTAGAAGATTTGAATAATACTTTACTCAAACGAGAGTATTTGCGTTCATCACGTGGTATTACCCAAGCTGCCGTTCTTTGGAATACATAGAGCTGTTTAACATCTCCGGCTATTTCTGGAATATATTGGATTGCACTACCACCTGTACCGATAGAAGCGACTGATTTACCGTTTAGGTTATAGTCATGCTCCCACTGTGAAGAGTGAAAAACTTTTCCTTTGAATTTTTCGATGCCTTGAATATGAGGGATTTGTGGGATATGCAACGGGCCTGATGCAAAAACAACAAATTGAGCTTCAATCGAAGGTTGATTTTTAAAATCTAAAGTCCACACATGACGCATTTCATCATATTGGACATGAGTTACATCATGGTTGAATTTACAATAATTTTTAATCTTATATTTTTTTGTAATATCTTGAATATATTGAAAAATCTCTGGTGCTTCAGCATAGCGTTTTGACCAGTCAGTTTTGGGTGCAAAAGAGAGAGAATACATATGAGATTGAACATCACATGCCGCACCTGGATAGCGATTTTCTCGCCAAGTTCCGCCGACATCGTCTGATTTTTCTAAAATAACAAAGTCTTGCTGTTGATTTTGCAGTAAACGGATAGCCATTGCTAGGCCACCAAATCCAGCGCCAATAATAGCGATTTTAGTTTTTTGAATAGCATCTTGCTTTGTGTTTAGCATTGGAAACCCTGCATAAGCTGAAAAGAGGATTGCAGGCAAGACTAACGTTTTTTAATCAGTTTAAACATGATTGTATCGACGTGAAAATTGATAGATTCGGCAATTAATTTTCTTTCTTCTTTATAGTAAAACATTTGAGTCTAGGGAAATTGATAGAAGAATGAAACGGTCGATACTTGGTTTAATGTATTTAATTCAAGGAATGCGCAATGCGGGCATTGATGTCGACTCACGTTTGGCTGGTATAGGAATTAAGGTTGATGCTTTAGATCCGAGCTCCACAATTCATGATCGCTTAGAATGGGATATACAACAAATTATTAGCGAAAATGTTGAGCCTGAAAAGGGTCTATTCATTGGACAGCATTATGCTTTAGCTGGTTATGGCCCATTGCTTATGCTGCTTGTAACAAGTAATGATGTTCAAACTGCATTAAGTAAAGGGATAAAATATCAAAGACTTACACATTTATTTGGTGCTTTAGGGCTTTATGAAACGGATGAGCGTACGATCTTAAATTATTTGCCTGTTGATTTGAAAACCCAAGTGGGACAGTTGCGGGCACAATGTGAAGTTTCAGGAACTTATAAATTTATTCAAGATATTTATATGATGATGGGATTAGAAATGCCCGCTATGCGTATAGAACTTCCATTTGAAAAACCAACGGATTCAGAAACCTTATCTCGCTATTTTGCATACTATGGCGATGATGTGCACTTTAATGGTAAATATGCAGCATTTAGCCTAAGCAAGGATGTGCTTGAAATCAAAATCCCTTCTGCGGACATCATTACACATCGTATTTATGAATCAAAATGTATTACAGAAATAACAAGATTAAATCAACAAGATCACCAAACTCCACATATCATACAATGTGTGCAAGATTATCTTGAGTTGCAACAAGGAATTATCCCGAGCATGGCGGAAACAGCTTTTGCATTGAAAATGCCTGAAAGGACATTAAGGCATCAATTGCAACAGTTAAATACGAGTTATAAGCAAATTCGTGAACAAATTATTAAGAATAAGGCATTAAAGCTTATGGAATATAGAGAATACTCAATAGAAGTTATTGCCGACTTACTCGGTTATTCTGAACCAGCGGCATTTAATCATGCATTTAAACGATGGTTTGGACAGAGTCCTCGACAATATGGCAAAGAGTCATCGTCGTAATTCTTGATGCTAAAAGCTAATGTGGTTGAACAAAATGTTCGCTATACTCCTATCAGTTAAAATTGAAATAAAACGATATGTTAAATTTAAAATCTTCTCATAGTACTGCATTCTCACCTTCTTCCCCAGCAGAACGCTATGCTGAGGCTTTAGCTTCAGGCCAGTTTATGGCAGATGAAGCGCAAGCACAGGCCGTGCAAGAATTAGACCGTGTATGGAAAGAACTTTTAAACCGTTATAAAGCCTCTAAAAAAGCTTTCCGTCGTTTTCGCCGCCAAACTTCACCTAAAGGTGTCTATATGTGGGGTGGAGTAGGCCGTGGAAAAACTTGGCTTATGGATCAATTTTATGAGTCAGTGCCATTTCGTCGTAAAACACGTATGCATTTTCATCATTTCATGCAACATGTTCATAAAGAATTAAACAAGCTTTCTGGTCAACGTAATCCACTTGAAATTGTGGCTGACCAAATTTATAAAGATGCAGTCGTTATTTGTTTTGATGAGTTCTTTGTATCAAACGTAACTGATGCAATGATCTTGAGTGATTTATTCCAAAAATTGTTTGTTCGTGGTGTGACATTGATTGCCACATCAAACATTGCACCAGACGGTTTATATAAAAACGGTATTCATCGTGATCGTTTCTTGCCAACAATTGAAATGGTTAAAAAGAACTGTACTGTTTTAAACGTAGATGCAGGTGTGGATTATCGTTTACGTGTCTTAAAACAAGCTCAATTATTTAAATCACCATTAAGTAATGAAGTCCAAAGTTGGATGGCGGAACGTTTTAGCGCTTTAACTCACACACAAGCTCATTCTCAAGAGCCGATTGTGATTAATAATCGTGTGGTCGAGACTCTTGGTCATACAGAAGATGTGTTGTGGTGTGAGTTTTCTGAACTTTGCTTTAAACCACGCAGCCCAGCAGATTTTATTGAAATTGCAAATATCTATAATACGGTTCTGGTAAGTAATGTTCCGCATTTAACAGATTTCTTATCCGAAGGTACACGTCGTTTTATCTACTTAGTCGATGAGTTTTATGATCGTGGAGTAAAACTACTTTTAACTTCGCAAGATAGTATTATTGATATTTATCAAGGTGAAAAATTAGCCTTTGAAATTGAGCGTACTCGTTCGCGTTTATTGGAAATGCAATCAGATGAATATTTGCATTCAGAACATCGCCATATTGATGAAGCTAAAAACACATAAAAAATAGATATGAAGAGCGCTCTTTATAGGGCGCTTTTTTTACAACAAAAATAGATAATTTTAGTTAAATAATGCTTTTTCATGCTGCAAAGTTTGATATAACTAAATACGCTTTAGAAAAATAAGATAGTGGAATTTTTTGTCTGTTAACAAAAAGTCTAGTTTCAGTATCTTTAAATATTGAATAAATTGTTGGGAATCCTAGTTAGAATTTTAATATTTCCTATATAGAGAAATTTATCTTTGTCAATAGTTTTACAAGGGAAAATGCTTACTATTTAGGAATGTGATATTAGTATTCAGCTTAATTTAAATCGGTATACTAGGATTCTCTTGGTATAAAAAGTAGCAACTTCAGGAAAGACAATGACTGCACGTATTCAAAAAGGCAAGTTAGCGATTGCTAAAGAACTTTACGATTTTATCGAAAATGAAGCTTTACCAGGTTCTGGTTTAGATAGTGAAACTTACTGGAAGAACTTTGAGCAAGTTGTTGTCGATCTTAGCCCAAAAAATAAAGCATTATTGGCTAAGCGTGATGAATTACAAGCAAAAATTGATGAATGGCACCGCAACAATAAATTTGAATTAGGTGCTTATAAGGCATTCTTAACAGAAATTGGTTATTTATTGCCAGAAGTTGAAGATTTTCAAATTACAACTGAAAACGTTGATGAAGAAATCGCATTATTGGCAGGGCCGCAGTTAGTTGTACCTGTACGTAATGCACGTTATAGCTTAAACGCAGCAAATGCGCGTTGGGGCTCTTTATATGATGCACTTTACGGCTTCGATGTAATTTCTGAAGAAGGTGGAGCTGAAAAAGGTAAAGGATATAACCCAGTACGTGGTGCAAAAGTGATTGAGTTCGCTAAAAACTTCTTAAATGAAGTTTTCCCACTTGCACAAGGCTCACATGCAGATGCGACAAAATATGCGATTGAGCAAAATAAACTTGTTGTGACTTTGAAAGATGGTTCAAAAACAGGCTTAGCTCATGAAGCTCAGTTCGTTGGTTTCAATGGTGAAGAAGCGAACCCTACAGAAGTTGTTCTTTTAAGTAATGGCCTTCATGTCATTATCGAAATTGATGCATCTAGCCCAATTGGTCAAACTGATTTAGCGGGTGTTAAAGACTTAACATTTGAAGCGGCTGTAACTACTATTCAGGATTTAGAAGATTCTGTTGCGGCAGTAGATGCTGAAGAAAAAGTTGAAGGTTACCGTAACTGGTTAGGTTTAATGAAGGGTACGCTTCAAGAATCTATCGAGAAAAATGGTAAAATGATTGTTCGTGATTTAAATAAAGACCGCGAAATTAAAAACTTAATTGGTGGTACAACGAAACTTCATGGTCGTTCACTTATGTTACTTCGTAACGTAGGTCACTTAATGACTAACCCAGCTATTTTAGTAGATGGGGAAGAGATTTTCGAAGGTATTATGGATGCATTGGTAACACCATTGTTGTCAGTTGCAGACATCCGTAGTGAAAACGAAAACAAGAACTCTCGTAAAGGTTCTATGTATATTGTTAAACCAAAAATGCATGGTCCAGAAGAAGTTGCGTTTGCTGTAGAGTTATTTGAACGTGCTGAACAAGCGATTGGTTTACCACCTAAATCGTTAAAAATCGGTATTATGGATGAAGAGCGCCGTACATCTGTAAACTTGAAAAACTGTATTGCTGCGGCAAAAGACCGCACGATCTTTATTAATACTGGTTTCATGGACCGTACTGGTGATGAAATTCATACCTCAATGGAAGCTGCACCAGTTGTTCGTAAAGAAGCTGTAAAAACACAAAAATGGATTGCTGCTTACGAAAACCGTAACGTTGCAATTGGTTTGAAGACTGGTTTACAAGGTAAAGCACAAATTGGTAAAGGCATGTGGCCAAAACCAGATAGCATGAAAGATATGTTGGCAACTAAAGCTGCACATCCAAATGCGGGTGCTTCATGTGCTTGGGTTCCATCTCCAGCAGGTGCAGTACTTCATGCGATGCATTACCATCAAGTGAATGTTAAAGCACGTCAAGATCAGTTGAAAGCTGAAGAAATGTTGTCATTAGATGACTTGTTGACTCCTCCGTTTGCACCAGAAACCAACTGGTCAGCAGAAGAAATCAACAATGAGCTTGAAAATAACTGCCAAGGTATTTTAGGTTACGTTGTTCGTTGGGTTGACTTAGGCGTGGGTTGTTCGAAAGTTCCTGACATTAATAATGTAGGCTTAATGGAAGACCGTGCAACATTACGTATTTCTTCTCAACACGTTGCAAACTGGTTACGTCACGGTATTGTGACTCGTGAACAAGTTGAAGAAGTGCTTAAACGCATGGCAAAAATTGTTGATGAGCAAAATGCGAATGACCCATTGTATAAACCAATGGCTGCTAACTTTGAAACTAACATTGCTTTCCAAGCTGCTTCTGACCTCATCTTTAAAGGTTGTGAACAGCCTTCAGGTTATACTGAGCCGTTACTTCATGCTGCTCGTTTAAAATTAAAAGGTTATACAGGTGACTAATTTTAACCTGTCATAAAAAAAGCCTCTTCGGAGGCTTTTTTTATTTGAAAGAATAAATTAAATGTATGACTTAACTATTACTCACAATTCCAATTTTGGTGACACCTAAACGCTGCGCTGTAGCCATGACCATAGCCACATTTTTATATTCAGCCATTTGATCTGGTTTAAGTTTGATCTGGTCTTGATCTTTTTTAGCAACCACACTTTGAAATAAAGTCTCTAGTGCGGTGCGGTCTGAAACCTGCTGGTTATTCCAAAACACTTTACCTGCTGCGTCAATTCTTACATCAATCACTTCAGGCGGCTTTTCATTTGTTGGAGGCGGTGTGCCGTTTGGCAAATTAATATTAATCGCGTTGTTTGGTGCAGGGATGGTAATAATGAACATAATAATAAGTACCAACATGACATCAATAAGAGGTGTCATATTAACTTCTAACATCACATCGTCATCATTATTTGAACCGACATTCATACCCATAAAATTCTCCTTAAAATACTTACTGGGAGGCTGGTGGGGTAGTAACAAATGCAATTTTGCCAATACCAGCTTGTTTGGTCGTGCTAATGACCTGATCTATCGCCTCGAAATGAGTAAGCTGATCTCCGCGAATATGAACTTCTGGCTGAGGCCTTTTTTGTGCAACTGCTTGAAGCTTTGATAGCAATATTTCTTTATTAGGCACATAGCTTTCATTCCAGAAAATATCTCCTTTCTTGTTCACAGAAAGTTGAATATTTTCAGGTGTGGTGGCATATGGCGTATTTTTTTCTTCTGGCAGTTTCACTGGAACCGTATGTGTAACTACCGGAATCGTAATTAGAAAAATAATAAGTAAAACTAACATGACATCAACCAGAGGCGTCGTATTAATTGCACCAATCATTTCGTCATCATCTTCAGAACCCACACTCATACCCATAACGTTTGCTCCTCGTTATTTAATGCTGCGGTTAACCGAATTATTGGTACTAATTTCACCGCTTAATAAAACTGCGTGTAAATCTGAACCAAACGAACGAACATTTTCCATAACGGCTTTATTACGGCGAGTCAGCCAGTTGTAACCAAGTACAGCGGGTACTGCGACTGCAAGACCAATAGCTGTCATAATTAGAGCTTCACCGACAGGACCAGCAACTTTATCAATAGATGCCTGACCTGAAATCCCGATAGCTGTTAATGCGTGATAAATTCCCCAAACCGTACCAAAAAGACCGACAAATGGCGCAGTAGATCCAACGGTTGCTAAGAAAGCTAAACCACCACCTAAATGATTTTGTATTTTTTCAATTGCGCGTTGAATTGATATGCTCACCCATGTATTAAAATCGATTCGCTCAAGTAAAGAGCCGCCGTGCGATTTAGTTGAGTTAATGCCTTTTTCTGCAATAAAGCGATATGCGCTACTTTGTTCTAAATTATCAGCTGCATTATCTAGTGAAGTTGCTTCCCAAAAACTTTTCTCTGCTTCTTTACCTTGGCGTTTTACTTTAGCTTGCTGTAAGAATTTTGAAATAATGATGTACCACGTGCCAATAGACATCAGTACTAATATAAATAAGGTAGATTTAGCGACTAAGTCTCCTTCACGCCAAAGCGCTTCTAGACCATAAGGGTTTTTAACAGTTTCGCTTGTTGCTGGCTTCGGTGGTGGAGTTGGAGTATTTGCATTTGAAGTAGCTTCAGCGGTTGCTGTTGCCACAGGAGCATTACTGGTTTCTTCTGCAAAAACCGAGTTTAATGGAAGTAATGAGCAAGCTGCGATTAAACTTGCAGAAGCGAAACGTACTAGCGGTTGAGTTGATTTTTTCATCATATTATCTCCAATATTTTTTAATTTCTGACTAATTCAATTGTTTATTCAATTACGAATGGATATTCAATTTCATACCAGTCTTGCTGAGGCACGCCATCTTTCATTGCTGGTTTGAATGTACATAAGCTGTAAGCTTTAGTTGCTGCTTTATCTAAGGTTTTGCTGCCACTTGATTTTTTTACTTTGGCATCAATGACTTTGCCTGAAGTATCAACCAAAACACGTATACGCACCGTACCTTGTTCTTCATTCATCAGTGCTTCACGAGGATATTCCGGTTTTTCACAGCCAGCAGAACCTTCCGAAACACCACGAGTTACGCCAGCTGGTTTAGGAGCTGGGGCAGCTGCCACTGGAGCTGGTGCGGCAACAGGGCTTGGTGATGGGGTGCTAGGTGCAGCAGGAGCTGGGGTAGCAACTTTAGTTGGTTGAGCTACTGGTGTCGTTTTTTGTACCGGTGTCGCTACTTTCTCTACTTGTTTAGGCGGCTCAGGAACTTTGGCAACTTTTTCTACCATTTTAGGTGGTTCAGGCGGTTTTTCCTTAGGTTTTGGCTCCTCCGGTTTAGGTGGAGGAGGTGGTTTAATGTCTTGAATAATTTGTAATTCCACAGGTTTTTCTGCTGGTTTTTGAATATTGTTTGCTAAACCTGACATCAGAATATAGGCAACAAGAAGATGCAGAAAAAGTACTGCGGCAATACCAATAAGGCGCTTTGCAGATTTATTTTCTATGTCTGTAAAAGTCATGCCCATAGTTACTCCTGAAACTTGAGACAAACAATTCTTAAATTAATGTTTGACTAAGGGTGAGTATTCGGTCTGCAAACATGATGTTTAAGTCATGTTTGCAGAACAACCATTTAGAACTTATATGTACCTCGTACAAAGTACGTACGCCCTAAAGGATCTGCGTAACGTGGGTCATATCCCATTTGGAAGTTGTCACCGACATTTGAAGCAGGAGGGTCTTCATCAAAAATATTTTTGATACCAGCGGTCACTTCTAGATTTTTAAAGCCTTTGTATGTGCCTGAAATGTTGTATGTCGTATAGTCACTTACCTTGTGATTTCTATAACCAGGCTTGACAGAAGAAGTTGAATTTTGATCTTCATAACCGCGTGAAAAATTTTGTTGTAGGTTTAAAGCCCAGTTTTCATAATTCCAATTTAGGTTTGCAGTATGTTTCCAGCGAAGAATAATAGCTTGGTAGTCTAGACCACTATAAGTGCCGGCAACACTTTTCCAGTCCCCATCTGGTTCGGCTTGATATTTGTAGTCTGTTATATATGTACCATCAATGTTGAAACCAAATCGACCTGTAGCAGTCATTGGAGAAACCCAACTTAAGCCGACATCAAAACCTGAGGTTTTAATTCCACCTAAATTTTGTTGTGTTGTAATAATATAATCTAATGAGCCATCAGGGTTACGTACAAATTTGTCTGCATATTTCACTGGATCGTCAAAAATAGCAGTTTCTGAAAGTGTAGCAATTTGCTTGTCGACTTCGATATTGAAGTAATCAAGAGTGAAAGCTAAATTTTTAATTGGTTCAAATACTAAGCCTGCAGTAAAAGACTTTGATTCTTCCGGATCAAGATTTTTATTACCTCCATTTTGTCTGTCGAATTGCATATTACAATCACGCTCTTTTACACCACCTGTTTTTAAGTCGCCTCCTGGGCAGAGTACTGGATCATAATAGTATCCACCTGTATTGGTTACTGAATTTGGTCCATTCACTTCCCAAAGTGTTGGAGCTCTGAAACCAGTACTATAAGTTGTACGGAACATTAACTGTTTAATAGGTTCCCAACGAAGTGCAAATTTTGGATTAAACGTATCACCAAAATCGTTGTAGTCATCATAACGAGCGGCAATTTGAGCTTCTAAAGTTTTATGAAGAGGAATGTGAAATTCGGTAAATACCGATTTAATATTACGATCGCCAGTATTTACTGGTTCATCAGGATCGACCCCTGTACTAGGCGCCACTCGGGCAACATCATCAATGACTTTTGTGGTCCAATCTTCATAGCGATAGCTTGCCCCAATTGCAAAACCAACGTCTCCAGCGGGTAATTTAAATATAGGTCGACTTGCAGTGAAATCAACGGTAGTTGTATCTAGGTTGGCTTTTAAGTATTTACCTTCAACTCCTAACTCATTCCATACATTAGCATCTTCAGGGTTTTGCGGTCCGAATGGGTTTAAAATACCATTGTTTAAAGCTTCTTGTGTTTTATCAAAGTTCAAATAGCCACTTACAATAGCATCCGATGCACTACTATGCGCATAGGTAACGCCTGAATTAATATCCCAACCATGAGTTTCACCCTCAATACCAGCAAACAATCTATGTGATTGGTTAATACTGTTACTTATACGGTTACCTGATTGTGAACGCAGATATAGTGGGATAGTTCCAGTAGCGCCTGCTAAAGCTGGAGTTATGCCATTTCCTGGATAATATTTACTGCTAGGGTCAAGCGTCAGATCAAAAAATACATCTGGCGCTACTGAAGTAGTAATTTCACTTCTTGCGTATAAATATTCTGCAATCGCATTGAAATTATCATTCAGTTTAAAAGTGGCATGTCCCATTACAGATATATCTTCTGTTTTTGGAACAATTCCAATCACAGCTTGGCTGTTATATAGACAACTTTTCCCATCCTGACTCGTCGTAACAAGAGGATTATCACCGCAACCTGTAGATGCATATGGGTTACTCAAGCCCGGAACATTGGCGGGAAATGAGCCACTACTGGCTTTTTCTATACCTAATTCAGGTAATAAACCTCCACGCCGACTGACTTTGCGGTCTTTGGCCATGACATCATCGCCTTTGCGATAGTCGACAACACCAAAAACGTTATAGCCATTTTCATCTAAATCACCGAAGCCGCCAAAGATGCTGTAATCTTGCTGTTCTCCACCATTTTCTTCTGGTTTTTGATAACCAGCGGTTAGATTAAGGCCCGTAAACTGTTTTTTAGTAATAAAATTAATTACCCCACCAATTGCATCTGTTCCATAAATGGAAGAAGCACCATCACGTAAAACCTCAATTCGGTCTAACATTGCGAGTGGAATAATATTTAAGTTTGTGACGCCGCTATCATATGCATTTGCAGCCAACCGACGACCATTCAGTAAAACAAGTGTTTTATTGGCACCTAAGGCTCTAAGGTTCGCTGCTGAACCTGCCGTCCTACTTGCACCAACATTACTTGCAGTCACAAAGTTCGATTGGTTTGCACTGATCTTTGCTAATGCTTCCTCTGTTGTTGTTACCCCTTGTTTTAAGATTTCATCAACTTTTACGATGGTAATGGGGGAAGCACTTTGTGCTGCAACTCCTTTGATTGAAGAACCTGTAACGGCAACTTTTACGACTTTTGTTGGTTTTTCATCAGTACTTGATTGTTCAGTTTCTGCTGCCTGTGCCAGGGTAAGACACATCATACTTAAACTAAGGGTGCTTAATTTAAGAATTGTTTTGCTGATCTTGGGGGTTACCTGAGATCGAACATTGTATTTTTTTTTCATCGTGGATTTGATCCCTTTTTGTTGTCGTTAGCGATATTGCTGGAAAGTTTTTAAGCAAAGCAAGTGCCAACTATATATTTTTCTTTTTTTAGTTTATGCAAAATATTGATATATATTGATTTTATTATGGTTGAGTAGGGTGCTTTAGCTTTTTTTGAGATAAAAATAAATTTTCCATTTGGAAAAAATTTTGATGGTGGCGAAAAGTTTCAAATTTATTTGTGTAAAAAATATACATTACTAGACTCTTCACATGCTTATTAAATAAAAATGTATCGTTTTAGAGCTTTTGAATAGGTAATGTTATAATATCTATAGTTATGTGGTTTGATTACAATTTAATTATTAATCAATAAATTATTAAAAAATTATGTGTAAAGTAAGCTGGTTCTAATGTGGATCATAATTAATTTTTAATGTATTTTATTTGTGCATTTAAGGTGTGAGATGATTAACTTATATGAATATAATATTTGGCAAAAAGTTACTTTTATTTATATAGTTCAAATGTTTTTAAGTATCTAATAAAAATATGAATTTTTAATATTTTAAAATATTTTAAGATGGATATTAATAAATGGCATGAAATTCGCTTTATATTCAATAGTTATAAAACTCTAGGTATTTGACTTTATTTTTCCATTTGATCAAATAAAAAAGATGATGAAGGAAAGTGAATTTTAAGACCTAAATAGGCCTATCTGTCGAAAAAGAACTTTTCTTATGCAGATTTAGATGTTACTCAAAAGGATAATATCTTTTAAAAAAACTAATTACGTGGGTATGAACTTGAAATTAAAATTTTTTAAGCTCGCCATTTTAAGTCTGGCTATTACATCAATCCCTTGTGCTTACGCAATTACGCCAGCACAACCAAACAAAATTTTGCACGTTGCCTATGAAGCCCCAGATGATGGTTTTGACATGGTTAAAACCACCAATTTTTATAGTGCCAGTATCGCGGAAACCATATTTGAGCCTTTACTCAAATATGATTATTTAGCTCGTCCCGTACAGTTAGTTCCTTATACGGCTGAAAGTCTGCCTAAGGTGGAACAAGACGGTAAAGTTTATATATTTAAAATTAGGCCTGGTATTTATTTTACCGATGACCCTGCTTTTAAAGGTAAACGCCGTGAGCTGGTAGCTGAAGATTACATCTATGCAATTAAACGCATTTTAGATCCTGAAAATAGGGCACCTTCAGTTTCTTTTATTGAGGGTAAATTGTTAGGTGCCGATGCAGTTGTAGCTCAAGCAAAGAAAACGGGAAAGTTTAATTATGCTACCCCAATTGCTGGGGTCAAAGCACTTGATCGATACACTCTACAATTCACTTTGACTCGCCAAGACTTTAATTTTCCTTATATTCTTGCTTATATTACCTTTGGTGGCGTTGCAAAAGAGGTTGTTGATTATTACGGTGATCGTATCGGGATGCATCCGGTTGGTACTGGACCTTACATGTTAAGTAAATATGTTCCAAGAAGTAAGGTCGAATTAGTTGCCAATCCTGATTATCGAGGTTTTGTCTGGAATTTTAAGTCAACAGGAACACCTTGGGATAACCAGCTTATTAAAGAAATGAGCGGTAAGAAAATGCCCCAAATTGGGAAGGTTGTAGTCAGTATTATTGAAGAACAACAGTCACGATGGTTAGCTTTTCAGTCGGGTCAATTAGATTTTGACAGACTTACAGCAGATGCTGTTCCTCAAGCTTTAGATGGAAATCAACTTAAGACTTCTTTTCAGAAAAGAGGAATTAAGCACTTCCCATATAAGGAACCCGAAATGACCTATACGATGATGAACATGCGTGATCCAGTCATTGGTGGTTTTAACCCGGAAAAGATAGCTCTGCGTAGAGCAATTACTTTATCGTACAATCAAAAAGAAAGTATAAAACAGGCTTATAAAGGGCAAGCAGTTAGAGCAGAAATGTTTATACCTGAAGGTGTAAATGGCTATAACCCTAAATATAAAAGTAGCGTAGGGTACAATCCATTATTGGCAAATAAATTACTTGATTATTATGGTTATAAAAAAGGTGCTGATGGTTATAGAACCCAGCCAAACGGAAAACCTTTAATTTTAAAAATTAATACAGAAAATAGCTCGGCCTCAGTTATCCACTCCGAACTCTGGAAAAAGAATCTGGATGCGATTGGCATTCGAGCTGACTTTAAGGTGAGTAATTTTGCAGATAACTTAAAAGCCGCAACTCAATGTAAATATATGATTTGGAGTGGGGCATGGATTGCTGACTATCCTGAGGGAGATAATTTTGCACAATTACTGTATGGACCAAATGCTGGTCAGGGCAACCATGCTTGTTACCAGTCTAAAACATACGATGCTCTTTATAATCAAGCCACTCATTTACCACCCCAACAACGTCTACCATATTACGAAAAGCTTAACCGCCAGATTGAAGCTGATAATCCTTGGATTATTCATGTCACGCGAATTCGTAATTGGTTGATACGGCCACAAGTTCAGGGTTTTAAACCCCACCCAATGATGAATACGAACTGGCAATATCTTGATATTACCCCTGTTAAAAAATAATTTTAGATAAAGATAAATATGACTGAAAATTTAATAAAACAGCTCAAGCATTGTGGTGTCGGTTTTTTACTTGCTAGCATGGCATTAACTGGTTCTACAGCTCTATATGCTAAAAGCCCAGCCGATCCCAATAAAATTCTACGTTATGTATTCCCGACAGCAGAAACAGGTTTCGACCCAGCTTATATCCATGATCTATATTCGGCACATGTAACCACTTCAATATTTGAAACTTTATATACCTATGATTACTTAGCAAGGCCAGCAAAACTCGTTCCGAAAATAGCCACAGCCCTGCCAGAAGTCAGTGCCGATGGTTTGACCTATACCATTCATATAAAAAAGGGTGTTTATTTTACACAGGACCCTGTTTTTAAAGGTAAACCACGAGAATTAACAGCCAATGATTATGCTTATTCTTTTAAGCGTTTATTGGACCCGAATTTACGTTCTCCAAATAGCTGGTTATTAGAGAATAAAATTGAAGGTATGGATGCATTAATAAATGCAGCCAATAAAACTGGAAAATTTAACTATGACCAAAAAGTTATTGGTTTACAAACACCAGATAAATACACCTTGGTGATTCGTTTAGTTAAGCCAGATTATAACTTTCCTTTGTTACTGGCACATGACCCTACAGGTGCGGTGGCACGTGAAGTCATCGAAAAATATAAAGATAAAGCAGGTTATGTAATGGGCCATCCTGTAGGGACTGGACCTTATGTACTCAGTAAGTGGGTACCAGCTTCACGAATTGTTTTAAAAGCGAATCCTGATTTCCGTGGTTTTACTTGGAACTTTGCTGCCAGTAGCCCTGAGGATGAGGCAATTGTAAAACGCCTTAAAGATAAAAAAATGCCTCAAATAGGCACAATTGATATTCAGGTTATGGAAGAAAATCAATCGCGATGGCTGGCATTTCAGCGTGGTGAAATTGATATATTTCAGCTTGAAGGTCAACTGGTCGCAAAAGCAATTAAAGACGGTAAATTAAGACCTGAACTTGCTAAAGAAGGTGTCCAGCTATCTCGTATTGTTGATCCTGAAATTAGCTATATCTATTGGAATCTTAAGAATCCGGTCGTTGGTGGAATGAGTAAAGAAAAGATTGCTTTACGCCGGGCGATAGCAATGTCTCGTTCAATAGATCAAGAAATTAAATTAGTAAGAAATGATGATGCTCAGCGTTTAGATTTTCCAGTTCCACCAGGGGTAGTGGGTAACGATCCACAGTATAGAAGTAGCACGCCATATTCTGTTAAAGCAGCAAATTTACTATTAGATAGATATCACTATAAAAAAGATGCTTCAGGTTGGCGTACACAACCAAATGGCAAGCCTCTCGTCATTGAATATATGGCGCGCAGTGACAGCATTGGGCAGCAAAGTGCTGAACTTTGGAAAAAGAACTTTGATAGTTTAAATATTCGCATGGTCTTTAAACCCATGCTTTTTGCAGACCTCATTCGAGCGCAAAAACAATGTGAAGGTATGTTTGGTTCTTCTGCATGGATCGCCGATTATCCAGATGGGGATAATTTTATGCAGAATTTTTATGGACCCAATACGCATATGACGAACTGGTCTTGTGGTTCGACACCAGAGTTTGATCAGTTATATCGTCAGACACAACAAATGCAAGCAGGTCCTGAGAGAGATGCACTTTATCGAAAAATGACACGTTTATTAGAAGTGTATATGCCTGTTCAGGTCTCTTATGCACGCTACCGAAATATGCTGGCTCAACCACAAATCATCGGATATAAAAAGCATCCAATTTTACATGCTGAGTGGATGTATTTTGATATCGATACACATACTAAATCTAATCATTAAATGAAAAAAATTGGAGATATGATGAAAAATAATGCATTGAAAATGACAACTTTATGTATGTTGACCATAGGTATAAGTCAGTTTGCAACGGCAGAGACAACACGTCCTACTTTGCCATTACTTAAAGCACAACAGCTCCCAGCATGGTGTGATGCTAATTTAAAAAAGATTCAACAACAGATTACTATTTTTGAAAAAACGCCTGTTAAAGATAATGCAGCAGCGGCACCTATATTGGCAAAATGGGATAAAATTTTTGCGCATTTTGAAGATTTCTCAGGTCCGATAAGTCTATATAGTAATGTAGACCCAGATGCAAAGTTACGTAAGGCAGCAGAAGACTGTGAAATTAAAATTAATCAGTTTCACACTGATATATTTCAGAACCCGAAGCTATATAACTTAATTAAAAATACACAAACAACAGACCCAATTGACCAAAAATACCGCCAAGATATTCTAGATCAGTTTGAAGACACAGGTGTTCAACTTGAACCGGTAAAGCGTGCACGAATGAAGGCCATTCTGGATGAGTTGACCAAACTCGAACAAGAATATGCACGTAACGTCCGAGATAATCCGGAAAAACTTGAGTTTACTCCTGAAGAGATGAAAGGCTTACCTCAAAGTTATATTTCAGCATTAAAGAAAAATACTAAAGGCAATTATTTATTAGGTTTTGAATATCCTGAATATCGTCCATTTATGGAGTTGGCAGATAATGATGATGCTCGGAAAAGATATCAAATTGCCTTTACTCGACGTGGTACTGAGCAAAATTTAAAACTACTTAAACAGGCAATAGATTTGCGTTATGAGCTTGCTCAGTTATTTGGAAAAGCAAGTTATGCAGATTGGGTTTTAAAAGACCGTATGGCTAAAACGCCTGAGGCTGTAAATCAATTTTTAGCAGAAGTCCAAAAAACAGTAGCACCACTTGAACGTAAAGAAGTAGAAGAACTCCGTGCATTTAAAGCACGAACTTTAAAAACGCCATTAGAAAAAACCGAGATCACACGTTGGAGTGAAGCTTACTGGAGTGAAAAACTTCGTAAGAATAAATATCAGATTGATCAGGAAAAACTTCGTGATTATTTCCCCACTTTAGCTTCTCAAAAATGGTTATTTTCCATTTCATCTGACCTTTATGGCATTGATTTTAAACCTGTCAAAGTTAAAGCATGGCAGGATGAAGTTGAATATTACGATGTAGTTGATAAAAAGACAGGAAAGCTTCTTGGCGGCTTATATATGGATAAATTTCCTCGTGAAGGGAAGTATGGCCATGCCGCCGTTTGGGGAGTATATGGTGGCAGCACTTTAACCAATCGATTACCAGTTTCAGCATTAGTCACCAATTTTAACCGTAAAGGTTTAAACAGTGATGAGCTAGAAACTTTTGTTCATGAGTTTGGTCATGCCTTACATGGCATTTTATCCAATACACGTTATGCCAGTCAGTCTGGAACCTCTGTAGAGCGTGATTTTGTAGAAGCGCCGTCTCAAATGTATGAAGAGTGGGCACGCCGTAAAGAGACTTTATCTAAAGTGGCTGATTACTGTGATCCAGCATGTCCACGTGTTGATGATGAACTCATTGCTCGTTTAAAAGCAGTACATAACTATGGACGCGGCTTGCGTTATGCGCGTCAAACTCTTTATGCACAGTACGATATGTCATTACATACCGCCGATGCATTAGAAGTAAAGCCTTTAGAAAATTGGCAAAAAATGGAAGCTGCTACAGCGTTAGATTATGTACCAACAACAGAGTTTCCTGGGCAGTTTGGGCATTTGATGGGTGGTTATCAAGCTGGTTATTACGGCTATATGTGGTCTGAGGTTTTAGCTTTAGACATGCTTTCTGCCTATGGGGACAACCTTAATAACCCGCAAGTTGGACAGCGTTACCGTCAAACCATTTTGTCACAAGGTAGCCAAAAACCGGCAGCTGAATTAGTTAAAGATTTCCTTGACCGAGAACCTGATAACAAAGCGTTCTTTAATGAAATTACCGGACAACGGGTTAAATAAGGAATTATCACTATGCTTGCATATGTTATTCGGCGTTTATGGCAGATGATTCCAACCATGTTGGGGGTAGTCTTACTTATTTTTATTCTTTTTAACTGGGTAGGTGGCGATCCTGCTTATATTTTAGCGGGCAAGATGTCTAATCCTGAGCAGATTGAAAACATTCGTAAGCAGTTAGGTGTCGATCAGCCTTATTACGTTCAGCTCTGGATTTTCATTAAACAAATACTGACTTTTGACTATGGGGCGAGTTGGAGTACTGGAGAACCTGTTTCCCAAATTATTTTAATCCGATTAGGACCATCGCTCACGCTTTTAATTCCACTGACTATTTTACAGACGGTTATTTCAATTATTTTGGCATTGGCTGTTGCAGCTGTACGTGGTTCTCTAACTGACCGTATGGTCATGATGTTATGTACCATCGGCATGTCGATCAGCATCTTAGTGTACATTATCGTTTTTCAATATGTTCTGGCTTATCAGCTAAGTTGGTTTCCTGTACAAGGCTGGAGTGACACTTTTTCCGAGAATTTATTTAAATTTGCCTTACTACCAATTTTAATCATGCTGGTGGTGAGTATTGCACCGACTTTGCGTTTATATCGTAGCTTTGTGCTTGATGAAATTAATCAGGATTATGTTCGAACAGCACGTGCTAAAGGCGTAGGTGAAAGCCGAATCTTAGGTGTACATGTCCTGCGGAACGCTTCAATTCCTATTATTACCGACGTAATGTCAACTTTACCTGCATTGCTCATAGGCGCATTTTTAATTGAACGTTTTTTTGGCATTCCCGGGATTGGCCGAGAGGTGATTATTGCAGTAGAGCGGAGTGATTTTCCTGTTATTAAGGCAATTACAGTTTATATCGCAGCTGCAACTATGATTTTTAACCTGATTGCCGATTTGGTCTACAAAGTGGTTGATCCACGTGTACAGTTGAAGTAGGTGGGCTATGCTGAGCGTTTTATCAAAAAGAAAACAACAAACAAAAGCCGAAGCTCATTCATCTGGCCTGTGGAAACTTGCCATGCGACGTCTTCGAGCCGACAAGATCGCAGTGTCATCGCTAGTGATTGTATTGCTTTATTTTATTATCTTGGTTCTATCAATGACGGGTGTGATTGCATCTGACTGGAATAAAGAGGTTGCAGTAAGTTATGCACCACCTACATTTATAGGCGCAGATAAGACAACAGGTGCAGGGCAAAATGCAGCAGCGATTGAAGAAGAGTTACCGATAAATCCAGTTGATCCTTTAAAAGATGTAATTCACCAACTCAAGGCTGAAATTAAACAAGAAAAGAGTGCGGGAAGTGCAATTGATTATTATGGTGTAGTTGACCCTTTAGCTGATGATATGAAAGCAATTGATCAGCAGCTGGGAGGACATTTACTTGATCAGCAAAGTGAACTTAAAAGCACACTTATATTTGGAGCTGATAAATGGGGACAAGACGTCCTTAAAAAGACCATTAAAGGTGCTGAAACTTCAATTATTGTTGGGGTGATATCGGCTTTACTTGCAGTAGGGATTGGTACACTTTTAGGTGCAATTTCTGGATATTTTGGTGGTTGGGTGGATGATATTCTCAACTGGTTTTATAATATTTTTACTTCAATCCCATATTTATTATTAGTGCTTGCTATTGCTGCCGTACTTCAACAAAAAGGCATATTGTCCATTGTTCTGATTTTAGGTTTAACGGGCTGGACGGGTGTTTATCGTTTAATTCGTGCCGAATATATGAAACATACTGCACGTGAGTACGTTCTTGCTGCTAAGGCAATTGGCGTTGGACACTTCCGCCGTATGTTCATTCATATTTTTCCTAATGTCAGCCATATCGCTTTGGTCCAAATGTCGATTCTAGTGGTGTCTTTTATTAAATCTGAAGTCATCTTGAGTTTCTTAGGTTTTGGTGTGCCAGTAGGCGTAGTGTCTTGGGGGAGTATGTTAAATGAAGCGCAAAGTGAACTTCTTTTAGGTAAGTGGTGGCAGCTTGTCGCAGCCTCTGTCGCGATGGCTGTTTTGGTAACGGCATTTTCAATGTTTACTGATGCACTTCGTGATGCATTAGATCCAAAACTAAAATAAGAGGAAATCCTAATGTCAAAACATGAAAATAAGAATGCGCCGTTACTGCATGTTAAAAATTTACGAGTGAGTTTTAAAGGTGAAGATAAACAATATATTGAAACCGTGAAGGGAATTAGTTTTGATATTCCTGCAAACACCACGGTTGCTTTAGTAGGTGAGTCGGGTAGCGGCAAATCGGTTACTTCTTTGGCAACTATGGGCTTACTGCCTGTAGGTCAGAGTAAAATTGATGAGCAAAGTAAAATTATATTTGAAGGCAAAGATTTGCTCAGCTTATCTCGTACAGAGATGCGTAAAATTTGTGGCAAAGATATTGCCATGATTTTTCAGGAGCCGATGTCATCATTAAATCCTGTTTTTACGGTGGGTAATCAAATTGCAGAAGTGTTGTGTTTGCATATGGGATTGAGCCGTAAACAGGCCCGACAACGCGTTTTAGAGTTGCTTAAAGAAGTAGGTATTCCTTCACCTGAAACCAAAATTGATGCCTATCCAAACCAACTTTCGGGTGGTCAACAACAACGTGTCATGATTGCTATGGCGATTGCGTGTGAGCCTAAACTGCTCATTGCCGATGAACCGACCACTGCACTAGATGTCACGATCCAAAAACAGATTATTGATTTACTTGAGTCATTGCGTAAACGCCGTCAAATGTCGATGCTTTTTATTACTCACGATTTAGCATTGGTCGGTGAAATTGCAGATAAAGTCATTGTGATGCGTCATGGTGAGATTAGAGAGCAAGGCGTTGCTGAAGAGGTTCTTGAGCAGCCTAAAGATGTATATACGAGAGCTTTGCTCTATTGCCGCCCGCAAATGTCACAACGACCTTATCGTTTACCAGTGACCAGCGATTTTATGCGTCAAGAAGACAATATATTGGTCGAACAAAGTTTTGATGCTTCAGAAATTCCCGAGCGCAAACGTGGCTTAAATGGTGATGAGCAAATCATTTTAGAAGTAAAAGACCTGAAAAAAAGCTTTTATAGCCGTAAAGGTCTATTTGGCAAAGAAGAGTTTCAGGCAGTTAAAGGAGTTTCTTTTAAACTCGCTAAAGGAAAAACCTTAGGTTTAGTCGGTGAGTCAGGTTCAGGTAAAACGACTGTTGGACTATTACTCATGCGCTTACATCAGGCGTCTGGTGGGCAGGCTTTCATCGAAGGTAAAGATATTCTTTCATTAACTGAAAAAGAGTTTGCTAAATATCAACGAAAGATACAGATCATTTTTCAAAACCCATATGCCTCTCTTAATCCACGTTTTACCATTGGGCAAATATTATTAGAGCCTATGCAAATTCATGGTATTGGTAAAGATGATGCTGAGCGAAAACAAATTGCACTTGGTTTACTTGAGCGAGTGAATTTGCCTGAACAAGCTTATTATCGATACCCGCATGAGTTCTCGGGTGGACAACGCCAACGTATTGCGATTGCACGCTGTTTAACGCTAAAGCCTGAAATTTTGATTTGTGATGAATCTGTTTCAGCGCTCGATGTTTCTGTCCAAGCGCAGGTACTTAACTTATTACAAGATTTACAAGATGAGTTTGGGCTGAGTTATATCTTTATTTCACATGACTTATCGGTTGTGAAATATATCTCTGATCAGGTGATGGTCATGAATCATGGAGAAGTTGTGGAAATTGCCAATTCGGATGAGCTCTATGCACATCCTCAACATGATTACACTAAACGTCTATTGCAGGCGATTCCTCAAGGGATTCAACACATTTCATAAGCGTAAAGTTATGTCGTTAAGGGCACTTTCGAGTGCCTTTTTATTTGGTTTATGTGGTAAATGCTTATAAAATAACAGAAGTAAATATAGAGTATTTTATTCTTGCTATGTGTGCCAACTTTAAACCTTTAACTCTTGCTCAATTACAGCAACTTCAGTTGCCTTTGGTTGGCTTTAGCTATGCCGAAGAGGTTTATCCTGCGGGAACTATGCCACTATTATTCAAATCACCACAAGGTCTTGAATGGCGTGAAGTCATGTTCGGCTTAGTTCCAAAGTGGGCTGAGGATACCAACATAGCAAAACATACCTACAATGCCCGTCATGAAACGATTTTCCAAAAACCGAGTTTTCAAGAAGCTGCTCTTAAATGCAAATTCGGTGTAATTCCAGTGACCGAGTTTTATGAAAGTAAATATATAAATGATAAGCCGGAACGATGGGGTGTACGCCGTAAAGATGGGCAAGCTTTTTTCATTGCAGCGATCTATGAAATTTGCAAAATTAATGAGTCGGTTATTCGTTCTGCAAGCATGTTAACCATGGATGCCATCGACCATCCCATGATGAAAGACTTTCACGAACCAGGCGATGTCAAAAGATCAGTGATTGTGATTCCACATGACCGACTAGAAGAGTGGTTAAGTTTAGAATCACCTGATATTTCCAGCTTTATCGAAGGCTTTCCGGTTGAAGAATTTGAATGCTCTCATGTGCCAAAAGAAAAAGTGATAAAACCGACACCACAGTTAAGCATGTTTGACTAATCTATCTAAAATAAGATGAGGTTATTGATATCAACTCTGAATCAATAACCTATATTGTTTATTCAATATTTTTACTTAATGTTTGTACTTCAGAATCCTGAGCTAGATAACTCAATTCAATGGGTGAAATAACAAAAGTTGTATTATCTGAGGTCTGTTTAAATACAAAACCATATTCAAAAGACTGGCTACTTTTGTTTGGCAACCAGAATAGATAAGGACATCCTGTATAACTACCATCCCAACCCATTTCTCTTGCTAAAGCTAAAGCTGTATCAGATTTCGCTATAATTTCTTTAAGTGACTCTTTATCTCTTGTTGAAACATCACCATCATCATCTGCAAATGTTTGTAGGAACTCATTTAAGGGAGTAAGTTCTTCCCAGTTACGTTCTATTGTCGAGAAATGATATCCATATAGCATCATGTGCGCTTTCTTCCATCTTGTTATTGTGTGATTGAACATAGCAAGAAATACATGAAAAGGAAATGGATGAATCTGATTTAAGTTATTTATTTTTCATAACTTATAGATTGTTTTTTGTACATAATAATGGTTTTTTTAACATCCTCATTATTCATATTAACTATATAGTGTGCATACAAAGTTTTGTTCATCTAATCATTAAGATAAATTACTTTTTTAGTAAATCAAACTGTTGGCGAATATTGAATTGTTCATAATTCACCTATAATAGAAATGAAACTATGTAGAGCATATTTATGTTTATAACAACTACGCGCCCACAAGATACGTTGATTAATCAGCTTCTTCCAGTCTTGGAACAAGCGAGCCAGATTCTATTACAAGAATATCAAAATTATTCAGCGGGTTATGAGTTTACTATTCATGAAAAACAAGACGATTCACCTGTAACTCAAGCAGATTTAAAAGTGAATCTTTTCTTATTAAAGCATTTGGCAGAGATTACCCCCGACTTGCCTGTTTTGTCTGAAGAAAGCGATTATAGTGCTCGCCATGACTGGTCTACGTGTTGGATGTTAGATCCTCTTGACGGAACTAAAGAGTTTATTCATGAGCGTGATGAATTCACGATAAACCTAAGCTTGATTAAAGGTAAAGAGACAATCTTTTCAGTTATTGCTGTGCCATGTGAACAAGTCGTGTATTTAGGATATCTGCAAGATTTACCTTTTAAATATAGTTTTAGTCAAAAGCAGTGGTATCAATATCAGATAACTTCGCCTTCGCCAGATGCACCTATACAAATAGGACTTAGTCATGGCAGTAAAAATCCGAAATACCAAAGATTTATTCAGCCTATTGAAAAAGAACATAACATTATTAGAAGAGAAGCAGGAAGTGCCTATAAATTTTGCATGATGCTGGAAGGTGAAATAGATATTTACCCGAGATTCCATCCAACTTCTGAATGGGACACAAGTTCTGGTCAAGGGTTGTTAGAAAGTATAGGTGGTGGTTTACTTACACTTGATGGAAAACCTTTTGAATATAACCAGAGACACACGGTTTTAAATAAGGGCTTTATCGCATTTCGTGATCAGGAAAGCAAAAAAATAGCATTTGAAGCATTAGCCCAATCAGGTGTTATAGATTGAGAGTTATGCCAGACATGTTATAGTGGCAAAGTATTGAAAAAAGATGACAAGATAACAATGGCACTCGATTTATTGCCTAAAAGTATGTTTGAAGCAATTGATTTATTGCCCGATGCTTCAACTCCCGTGACCTTATTTACGCGCCATTCTCTAAGAGAACTTGTGGATGGGCAGGGTTTAGCAGGATATGACCTCCAACTTACCCCTCAAGGGCGTGAGCTTGCGCAGGCATGGGGTAATTATTTAATTAAAAATACAGATCGTGTTATCCAGCATTGTATTTCAAGTCCAATACAACGTTGTGTCGATACCGCTGCGCTCATGATTGAAGGGGCTGATGATGTAAGTCCCGAATCTAATACGCATACCATTGAAATTATTGAGCAGGGACTACTGGTTGAACCCGGTAGCTTTGTACTAGATATACAGCAAGCTGCTCCTTATTTTAAAAAACAAGGCGCTTTGGGTTTTATTAATAGTTTTGTTAATAATGCATTACCTGGCATGAAACACCCCATTACTGGTGTTTTAGACGTGCTCGAGCTTATTTACCGTACTCATCCCAAAACTCAAGGTGGACTTAGTTTAGCTGTCAGTCATGACACTATTATTGCTGCGATTGTTGCGGTAATTTCTGGTGAAAATAAAATTAAGAAAGAAGATTGGCCTGAAATGATGGAAGGTTTATTTGTATGGTTTGAAGGCGAAGAGTTTCCAAATTGCAAATTAAAATGGATTTGGAGAGGTAAGGCCTATGAGCTGAATGTAGCCAAATTTAACACAGGGCTATAAGCTCAAAAACGATAGGTAATAAAAAAAGCCCAATAGGGCTTTTTTTACATGCTTCAATTAGTTAGCTAACGCTTTAACTTGAGCATTTAAACGGCTCTTATGACGAGCAGCTTTATTTTTGTGGATGATGCCTTTATCAGCCATACGGTCGATTACAGGAACAGCTTTTTTGTAAGCTTCTGTAGCAACAGCATGATCACCACCAGCAATTGCACTTAAAGTACGTTTGATGTATGTACGAACCATAGAACGCAAGCTTGCGTTGTGTTTACGTGCAGTAACGTTTTGACGCGCACGTTTTTTAGCTTGAGCAGAGTTTGCCACTCTTGCACTCCTTGAAAATAAGTTGGTCTGGGCGGGCTGTGGTCAATCCAGTAAACTGGTGTAACCATCACCAGCCCGTAAACAAGTGCCATATTGTGATGAATAGACACCGTGAAGTCAAGTCTTGCGAGCATTTTAAGCGGTTTTAGGGGCTGCTAAAACCGTAAGAAAAGGTTAAATTTGATACAAACTTAAAGAGGGTTGGATAAAAAATGACTATAAGTACGAAAAAAGCAATTGTGATAGGTGCTACAGGGCTTGTCGGTTTAGCTCTTGTTGCACAGCTTGAGCAAACACCAGAATTTGAAGCGATTACTGTTGTGGTAAGAAAAGAATCACAACTACTTAATACATATAAAAAAGTTAATCAGCTGGTTATAGAAGATTTCTTAATGTTGAATGATGAAGATGTGAACGGTCATACCCATGCATTTAGCTGTTTGGGAACAACATTAAAAAATGCAGGTTCAAAACAGGCCTTTTACGCTGTGGATTATGAAATCAATGCTCATTTGGCAGATTTGGTACAAGATAAACATATTCATTTATTGTTAGTGAGTGCACTTGGTGCAAATGCCAATTCACCGATTTTTTATAATAAAGTGAAAGGACAACTAGAAGATTATATTGAAAGTCTACAACTCGAGAAATTGTCTATCTTTAGACCATCTTTACTTATTGGTAAACGCAGTGATGTACGATTTATTGAAGATTTAGGACAAAGTCTATTTAAATTTATTGAGAATAAATTACAAAAACCATTCAAATATAAACCTGTAACTGCGAAGCAATTGGCTCATACGATGGTCGTAGCGGCGCTAACGCAAATTGAAGCCTTTAAGCGATATGATAATCTGAGCATACAGAAAACTCGATAAAGGAGAATAAAAGTGTCGACAGTACCATTTGTAACATGTGATTTATTAGATGATAACCCTGAAAAAGACTTACAGGTCGTAATTCCCTCAATGGATGGAAAGTACTTTCAAAGTTATGGGGCACGTAAAACTTTTGGGGGGCAGGTTGTAACAGTAAAGTGCTTTGAAGATAACTCACGTGTAAAAGAGTTATTGGCAACAGATGGTACAGATAAAGTATTAGTAGTAGATGGCGGTGCATCTATGCGCTGTGCACTCATGGGTGATTTGATTGCTGAGTCAGCAGTTAAAAATAACTGGAACGGTGTCGTGATTTACGGTTGTGTACGAGATGTAGATGCGCTTGCAACTTTGGACTTAGGCGTACATGCATTGGCTGCAATTCCGCAAAAAAGTAATCGTAAAGGCATTGGTGAAGTAGATATTTCTTTGTATTTTGGTGGTGTCACAATTCAATCAGGTGATTTTATCTATGCTGATAATAATGGAATTGTGATTGCAAAAGAAAAATTAGTCTAATTCTCTCATACAAAGGAACGCATGATGGTGATTCATCAAATTAAAGTACTTCAAGCAGTTGTATCTGCAATTGCGGAAGGTGGTAGAGGTGTTACAGGAACAGCATTTCCACAGCAACCTGTAAAAGCTTTGAAATTATATGAATTTGAAGGTTCACCATTTTGCCGCCGCGTTCGTGAAGTGATTACACTCTTGAATCTGGATGTCGAAATTTATCCATGTCCTAAAGGCGGAACAAAGTATCGTTCAGTTGTAAAAGAAAAAGGCGGGAAATTAAAATTTCCTTTTTTAATTGATGAAAATACTGGTGATCAGCTATATGAATCACAAGATATTATTCATCATTTATTTAAACACTACGGTAAAACTGGAAAGACACCTCAGAAATTTTCGAGTTATCCGAACATGCCGTATGTGGCATTTGTAGGGACCATATTAAATGGTGCTCGTGGAGTTTGGATAAATAAAAAAATTGTTGATAGAGCAGCGCCTGAGCAAAAACTTGAGTTATGGAGCTTTGAGGCAAGTCCTTATTCAAGAGTCGTAAGAGGTTTACTCTGTGAACTTGAGCTTCCATATATTTTGCATAATGTGGCAAAAGAAAGATGGCAAGATATGGGACCTGCCATACTTCGTTTAAAGCCAGGTAAATATATACCTTTAAAAGATGGTAAAAGAGAAAAAATATTGCCTGTTATGCAAGGTAAAATGCAGGTGCCGTATTTGGTAGATCCAAATACTGGAGTGAAGATGTTTGAGTCTGCTCAAATCGTAAAATATTTAAAGAAGCAGTATGGGCGTTAATTAATATCTATTTTAGTAAGAGTTTAAGGTGCTTTACTTAAACTCTTACCAATCTCAGATTTCATTACAAGATGTATGAAAAGAAAATGAGTATGCTAAATTAATAAGGTTAATTACCTAAAAGGCATATTTTATGGAATGTATGAGAGTTCAGCCTGTAACGAGCGCTCCTGGTGAAAATGCATTATTTATTGTATTAGGACTGGCTCAAGGTGATTCTGTAATAGAAAAAGTAAAAGATTTTGCTGCTAATTTTTCAGCACTAACCAGAAGTCTATCTAACCGTTATCCAGAAAGTAAATTTAATGCTACGTTGGGTTTTAGTTCAAATGCATGGGATATTTTATTCCCAGAGCAAGCGAAGCCTCAAGAGTTACAACCATTTCAAGAAATTAGAGGTCCGAAATATACGGCTGTCTCAACTCCTGGGGATTTATTTTTTCATATTCGTGCCGATCGTCAGGCTTTATGCTATGAGCTGGGCAATATAATTAATCAACAGCTTGGTAAAGTAACGTATCCAATTGATGAAGTTCATGGTTTTCGTTATTTTGACGGACGTGCAATTATTGGTTTTGTTGATGGGACTGAGAACCCTGAACCCGTTATTGCAGCGCAGTGGGCATTAGTGGGTAGTGAAGATCCTGATTTTGTCGGGGGAAGCTATGCTTTTATTCAAAAATATACACATGACATGGAGAAATGGCGTTCATTAACCGATGAAGAGCAAGAAAAAGTGATTGGGCGCAAAAAGTTCAATGATGTTGAACTCGGTGATGATGAAAAGCCTTTAACTGCTCATAATGTTGTAAGTAAAGCTCATGATGCAGAAGGCAATGAGCTTAAAATTATGCGAGCTAATATGCCTTTTTCAAATCCGTCTAGAAATGAATATGGCACATTCTTTATTGGTTACTCACGTAAATTTAGTACAACCCGACAAATGCTTGAAAACATGTTCTTAGGCAATGAGGATGGTAATCTTGATCGGTTGCTTGACTTTAGTACTGCTCAGTCTGGAACTCTATTTTTTGTACCAACTGTCGATTTTCTTGATGATTTAGGCGATGAATAGTCGTTAAATTAGAAGGCTTAAGTCATGGACGTAATTAGATTGCTTCCATGGCTTAGATTTAAAATTAATATGATGTGATGAAATGTTTAAGAAGATAACTCAGCTTTTTCAAGGCTCAAAAGAAACGCCAGAACAACTTTACTTACAAGAGAATCAATTAAAATTTGATTCTGAGCGAGGACCTATCATTAACGATGTAGTAATCAATGAGAAATGGTCAGAACATCTTGAGTATTTCTCAAACCGTAAATTACAAAATTTTGATAATCTTCAGAAGTTATTCCTCATTACTCCACAAATTAATGAAAAAATTGATCTGGAAATCGCAACCCAGCGCTATGTAGAAAGATTAGGGAATACACAAGAAAAGCTACTTCAGCTTAAAGCGATTATACAAATATTAAATCAATATTACGTTTTGTTTTTGCGTGATAAATAATCATAGTTAATTGATTAAAAAATATAAAAAGTAGGGCTAACTAGTAGTTTGATTTTCAAAAAAATAACTCAATTCACTAAAAACATCATGCTACTATTAGGCCTATATCTTCTTAGCTGATAAAAGCCATATACATGTTTCAACAAGAAATCTCTCAATTGAATTTACAACAGCTCAAGGCCGGTGAAAAGCGTTGGGTGGGGGCGTTATTAGGTTCATCTGCTGCATTATTATTTAAGGAAATTGCTGTTCAGCATTCGTCTTTACTCGTGGTGGTTGCCAGAAATAACCAGCATGTAGCTCAATTAGAAAGTGAACTTGAATTTTATGGCATAAAACCAACAATTTTCCCGGATTGGGAAATCTTACCGTATGATCGTTTGTCACCTCATCAAGATATTGTTTCAGAACGCCTCGCAATTTTATCTAATATGCCTCAGAAGGGTGTATTACTCCTTTCAGCAAGTACTTTAGCTCAAAGAGTTGCGCCATATTCATGGGTTTTGGGTGAACATTTTGATATTCGTGTAGGTCAAAAATTTGATTTAGAACAGCAAAAATTACGTTTGGTACAAGCTGGTTATCATTTGGTAGATACTGTTTATGATCACGGTGAGTTTGCTGTGCGTGGCAGTATTATGGATATTTTTGCGTCAGGACAAGAAGCACCTATCCGTATTGATCTGTTTGATGATGAAATTGATACATTAAAATTCTTTGATCCAGAAACGCAAAGAACGACTACAGCTTTAAAAAGTTTTACAGTTTTACCTGCAAAAGAATTCCCATTAAAAGAAGCACGTTCAATTTTTAGAGATCGATATTCTGAACTTTTTCCGACTGCTAATCCTAAGAAAAACCCGATTTATCAAGATGTCTTAGAGGGAATTGCTTCACCAGGAATTGAGTTTTATTTACCATTATTTTTTGATAAAGCACAAATGCAATCACAAAGTACACTCACAACGTATTTACCAAAGAATTGCATTGTAATTACAACCAATGATGTGGATACTGATTTAACTAATTTTTGGAAAGAAGTTTTCCGTCGCTACGAAGACAGACGTCATAATGTAGATCAGCCAATTCTTCCTCCTGAAGAATTATTTATTGCCCCAAACCATTTACTGAGTGCTTTAAACCAGTTTCCGCGTATGCTTGTAAGTGCCGAATTGGTTGAAGAAAAAGCTGGCGCATTAAATCTTAAGGCTGAGCAGCCGCCAAAGTTAGCAGTCGATCCGAAAAAGGAAAAACCGTTTACCGTCGTCAAAAAATATATTGATGAAGCAAATCATCCCGTTTTATTGGTTGCAGAAAGTGCAGGCCGACGTGAAAGCTTAAGAGATGGTTTGCGTGCCAGCCTGGGAGATATCCCTAGCGTGGACAGTTTTGAACAATTTCAAACGAGTCAGTTTGCAATTGCTATTACAAATGCACCGCTCGACCGTGGCTTACTTTTAACAGACCAATTAACGGTTATTTCAGAAAATCAGTTATATGAACATCGGGTAGTTCAGCGTCGTCGTAAACGTCAGCAAGAAGTTTCAGAAGAGTTCTTAATTCGGAGTTTGACTGAACTCAGTATTGATGCCCCAGTTGTTCATATTGATCATGGTGTGGGACGTTATGCAGGATTAGTTACTTTAGCAATTGAAGGGCAAGATTATGAATTCTTGCAACTCAATTATGCTGAAGGGGCAAAAGTTTATGTTCCTGTGACTAATTTGCATCTGATCAGTCGCTATAGTGGTGGCGATCCAGATCTAGCGCCACTTCATAAAATTGGAAGTGATGCGTGGAGTAAAGCTAAACGAAAAGCTTTAGAACAAATTCATGATGTTGCAGCCGAATTATTACATATACAAGCACGTCGTCAGTCAAAACCTGGTTTTGGTTTCGAACTCGATCAATCGCTTTATATGCAATTTGCCAGTGGATTTGCCTACGAAGAAACACTCGATCAGGCCAATGCTATTGAAGCGACGCTTCACGATATGCAGCAAGCTAGACCTATGGATCGGCTTGTTTGTGGTGATGTTGGTTTTGGTAAAACTGAAGTGGCAATGCGAGCCGCATTTGTTGCTGTGCAAAATGGCAAGCAAGTTGCTGTTTTAGTGCCGACAACTTTACTTGCACAACAACATTATGAATCTTTTAAAGATCGTTTTGCTGATTGGCCTGTGCGTATAGAAGTGCTATCACGCTTTGGCTCGAGTAAAACCCATACAAAAAATATTGAAGATTTAATTGCTGGTAAAGTCGATATTGTGGTGGGAACACATAAACTTTTACAAGAAAACGTGCAATTTAAAGATTTGGGTTTAATGGTAGTCGATGAAGAACATCGATTCGGTGTGCGTGATAAAGAGCGTATCAAAGCGTTACGAGCAGATGTAGACATGTTGACGCTTACAGCAACACCAATCCCGCGAACTTTAAATATGGCTTTCTCGGGAATGCGTGATTTATCTATCATTGCTACACCGCCAGCCCGTCGTTTAGCTGTTAAAACCTTTGTGCAAGAGCATACAGAAGCCTCTGTTAAAGAAGCAATTTTGCGTGAGCTACTACGTGGTGGCCAAGTATATTTCTTACACAATGAAGTCGATACGATTGAAAGAGCTGCTGAAAACATCCGCGTTCTTGTACCTGAAGTTCGTGTGGCAGTTGCACATGGGCAAATGAGAGAAAGAGAGCTCGAACAAGTGATGCAGCAGTTCTATCACAAAGAGTTTAACGTATTGGTATGTTCAACCATTATTGAAACTGGAATTGATGTTCCAAATGCCAACACAATTTTGATAGAAAGGGCCGATAAACTTGGTTTGGCTCAATTACATCAATTACGTGGTCGTGTAGGGCGCTCACATCATCAAGCCTATGCTTATTTGTTAGTTCCTTCTATAAAACACTTGAAAGGTGATGCAGAAAAGCGTTTGGACGCAATCCAACGTGCCTCTACTCTCGGTGCTGGCTTTATGTTAGCTACAGAGGATTTAGAAATTCGCGGTGCTGGTGAGCTTTTAGGTGAGCAACAAAGCGGTTCAATGCAGGCAATCGGATATAGCTTGTATATGGAAATGCTTGAAAAAGCCACTAAGGCGATTCAGCAAGGTAAAACACCAAATTTTGATGCGCCTTTATCGCTGACTGCGGAAATTAATTTACATATTCCGGCACTGATTCCAGATGAATATTTAGGAGATGTGCATCAGCGTTTATTGTTCTATAAACGTATTAGTAATACAGATACACAAGAAAAACTCGATAATATCCGTATGGAACTCATTGATCGTTTTGGGGTTCCTCCGCAATCGGTTAAACATTTGTTTACTGTCCATCAGATTCGCTTGAAAGCAGAGCAACTGGGTATCACAAAAATCGATATTAATACTCAAGGTGGTAATATTGAATTTTCACCTGATACACCTGTTCAAGCGATTAGTATTATTCAGCTGATGCAAAAACATCCGACCTATTATCGTATGGAAGGCGGACAGCGTTTAAAAGTTATGGTTCAGTTAGAAGAACAGGAAAAACGCATTCAATTTATTAATGATTTATTAGCTAAATTATTAAATGAATTACATGCTTAAATAGTGTTTCAAAGTGATTTTAATCCCATACAAATTTTTTAAAAGCTGATATCAGAATTTTATGCACGATTTCTCGGATCACAGGAGGAATAAGTGCATAAAATCATTGTTATTTGTAATCAAACCAGCCACTAGCAATACTCACATCAAAACTGATGTGATAGTATTAGCCATTATTGTTTATTGTCATTTATAAAAGATATGTTTAGTTTGCATCCACAACTTGCTCAAGATACTTTTTTTGTCGGCGATTTTCCGCTTTCAACATGTCGTTTAATGAATGATATGCAATTCCCGTGGTTGATTTTAATCCCTCGTGTACCGGGAATCACAGAATTATATGAATTGAGCCAAGCTGATCAAGAACAGTTTTTACGTGAATCAAGTTGGTTATCTAGCCAGCTAGCTCGAGTATTCCGTGCTGATAAAATGAATGTTGCAGCTTTAGGTAACATGGTACCTCAGTTGCATTTCCATCATGTTGTACGTTATCAAAATGATGTTGCATGGCCAAAGCCAGTTTGGGGAACTCCTGCAGTTCCATATACAAATGATGTACTGGCTCATATGCGTCAAACCCTTATGCTTGCTTTACGTGGTCAAGGTGATATGCCTTTTGATTGGCGCATGGATTAAATCAATGCAATGCCACATTTATATGAATGTGGCTACATTGAGGTATGGAGGACAGGGTGCAATTAGAGAGGTTTATCGATAGAGAGCCTAAGCAGTTTGCATATTTTCATCGTTTGATGGGATATTCAATTCTGTCCTTAATTTTAGTGATCTATGCTTTTACCTCACCTAATACAAATTATCAGATCTACGTTCCTCCTTTCTTTCTCTTTTTACTTTTTATTAGTTCGAAGTTAGAACATTGGCTTCAATACCAATTTGATAAGAAAACTCAAAAAAGTGTCTTTTTTGCAATTGATGCAATTGTTGTAGCAGTTACCTTAGCGGGTCTGCATCTTAATTTAGTGCCTACATTTATTGCAGTATTTGCATTATTTTATTCTGCAATTAATAGTCGTATTTCTTTCGCAGTTATTTGTTTGACGAGCCTATTAGGCGCGATTATTTTTTATTTAAGTACTTTTTTCCTATTTGGTTTTTATACATATTTTGAACCTACTAGCCAAGAGTTAACTGTAATTACCCTCTTGGGTTTAGTGATGTTTATTACCATTGGAAATTACTACCAACATCGTTGGGTTAAAAAAATCAGTCAGCAGCGTCAACATTACTATGATCAAATGACCCGCTATATTGCTTTTGCTAATCAGTTAAGCCGTTATGCGCCACTACAGTTGTGGCAATCTATCATGCGCGGTGAAGCGGAAGCAAAAATTGAATATAAACGAAAAAAAATGACTGTATTTTTTTCGGATATTCAGGGTTTTACAGAATTATCAGAAACTTTAATTCCTGATGATTTGGCATTTTTGCTTAATGACTATTTAAGCCATATGACGGAAATTGCCAAGCAGTATGAAGCTACTGTCGACAAATTTATGGGGGATGCCATCCTCATATTTTTCGGTGATCCGAATTCTCAGGGTGTAGAGCAAGATGCGAAAGCCTGTGTAGAAATGGCAATCGCTATGCGTCAGCAAATGAAATTGCTGCGTGAGCGTTGGAAAAAAATGGGCTACTCAGCCTTACATATTCGCATGGGAATTAGTACTGGTTACTGCCACGTAGGGAATTATGGGGCAACACATCGTATGGCTTATACTATTGTGGGGCGTGATGTGAATTTAGCAGCTCGTTTACAATATGCTGCTGAAATAGATGAAATTTTAATTTCAGATGATACTTATCAATTAATCAAAAGTGATTTTCTTTGTGCTCCAAAAACACCAATTTACTTAAAAGGTATTCAAGGTGCTGTGAAGACATGGCAGGTAATGGAGAAATACACAGGGAATAAGTCAGATCATCAGCAATGGTTCGACTATGAATATAAAGGCTTCCATTTAGTCCTTAATTTAGAAGAAGTACAAAACTATGAGTACCCTGAATTAGTAGAAGTACTTGAGAAAATGATTCAACGACTTAAAGTTCAACAAACTTTAATTAATACTCAAGGTATTGCACGTTTAAGACTTGAAGATGAAGTTAAGCCTATTGAAGTTGATCAGCAAGATCAGGTTTAAAGCTTAAAACGTGAAGTAAAAAAAAGCTGCTTTTAAAAGCAGCTTTTTTTATTTTAATGGCTTTCGGATGCGTGATTGATTGTATATTTAGGAATCTCAATTTCTAAATCTTCATCAACAATCTTTACTTGGCAAGAGAGACGAGAATCTGGTTCAAGACCCCAAGCGCGATCTAAAAGATCTGCTTCAACATCATCCATTTCTTCTAGGCTGTCAAAACCCTTGCGAACGACTACGTGACAAGTTGTACATGCACACGACATGTCACAAGCGTGTTCAATTTTAATTCCTCGATCAAGCAAACTTTGACAAAGATTTGCATTTTGTTCAACTTCAAATTCTGCGCCTTCAGGGCAAAACTGAGCATGAGGAAGTACTTTAATACGGGGCATATTGATCACCTATACCTTTAGTTTGAATTTGACCAATCTTCAAGTTTTGTACCTTTTAAGGCGTGGTCAATATGTCGATTCATACGTAGTGCGGCAAAAGCATCACTATGTACTTTAAGTTGTTCTACAGCTTTTTCAATCGCTTGAATATCATTGCCTTCAAGTTGTACTTTCAGGAAATTTTCAGCAGTTTTAAGTGCTTCAAGTTGCTCATTAGTGAGTAAATCAGCATCAACTTTGAGAGCTTGCTCTAAAGCTTCAAGCTCACGTTGAGCTTCAACTTTGGTTTCTTTTAAATGACGCAGATTTTTATCTTCTTCCGCGTGTTGGAAACCTTCAATTAATAAGCGTTCAGTATCAGATTCTGATAACCCATAAGATGGTTTAATATCAATTTGAGCTTGTACGCCTGAAGTCGTTTCACGAGCCGCAACAGTGAGTAGGCCATCTGCATCTACCTGAAAGGTCACTTCAATACGCGCTTGACCAGCAGTCATTGGAGGAATGCCGTGAAGAACAAATCTTCCTAATGAACGACAATGTTCTACCAAATCACGCTCACCTTGAACCACATGAATAAGCATGGCAGTTTGGCCATCTTGATAAGTTGTGAATTCTTGGCGACGAGCAACTGGAATAGCAGTGTTACGTGAAATAAGACGCTCTACTAATCCGCCCATGGTTTCTAAACCAAGTGAAAGAGGAGTTACATCTAAAAGTAATGAGCCGTCTTGACTGTTTCCAATTAATTGATTGGCAGTAATGGAAGCGCCTATTGCAACTACTTCATCAGGGTTGATCGTACAAAGTGGCTCTTGATTAAATACATTGCGAACCGTTTGTTGAACAGCATACGAACGGGTAGAGCCACCAACTAAAACAACATTTTGAATGTCTGATAATTCAAGTTTTGCATCACGTAAAACACGCTTACAAACACTGATTGTTTTATCTAAAGCAACTTGAATAATACTTTCAAAAGTTGGACGGTCCAGTGTTAATACATTTTCAAGTAATTTTAACTGAACTGATTCTTGAATAGATAATTGTTCTTTAGCTTGACGAGCCGCAACCATAAATACTGCATATGCTTCATCGCTCAAAGTATCAATATTTAACTGCTTTTTAGCCCATTTAACAATGAGACGGTCTAAATCGTCACCACCTAGAGCAGTGTGGCCACCAGTAGCTAATACTTCAAAGACACCTTGTGAGAAACGCAAGATTGATACGTCAAAAGTACCACCACCTAAATCATAAATTACATAGTTATGATCTGTAGCTAAATTAGTTTCTTGGTCTAAACCATAAGCCACAGCAGCAGCGGTTGGCTCATTTAATAAACGTAGTACATTCAAACCAGCAAGTTGTGCTGCATCACGAGTTGCTTGTCGCTGAGCTTCATCAAAATAGGCAGGAACAGTAATAACTGCACCATTTACTGGATTTTGTAGACTAGTTTCAGCACGGTCTTTTAATTGTTTTAAAATTTCTGCAGAAATTTCAACAGGGGTTTTACGACCAGCACGTGTTTCAAAAGCTGGCATCTCATTTTCAGAACCCATTAATTCATAGGGATGCTGAAATTTGATATCTGCTTTTGAACGACCCATAAAGCGTTTTACAGAAACAATTGTATTTTTCGGGTCGGCAATAAGGAAAGGCTTTGCTTCTTCACCATAGTGAGTTGCATCATTTCCATAGTGCACAATAGAAGGAAGGAGTCTTCTTTCTTTTTCATCATTGAGTACTTTAGGCTTGCCTGATAACACTGTCGCAACTAAGGAGTGTGTTGTTCCTAGGTCGATACCAATCGCAATGCGGTGTTGGTGTGGGGCACTGGATTGACCCGGTTCAGCAATTTGCAAAAGTGCCATGAGTTAAATCCCTTGAATATAAATTGGAAAAAGCAAAATTAAAAATCGTCGTCTAAATCAAAGTTGTCTTCGTCATCCAACATTTGATCTTCTGCTTTTTCAATATCATTAAGAACGCGCTGAAAGAACCGTAATTTACGTACAGTATCGCGAGCTTCACCCCAGTCTTCATCTAAGTAATCAATTTTAAATTCGCGAACTAAACTTTCTATCCATTGAAACACTTCTTGTTTAAGAGTGCTTAGATGTTCTGGGGAGGTTGCTTCATCAAGTTGCTCACGAAGTTCCAAAGCTGATTGTAAGAACTCAAAATCGCTAATAGATTGATCAAGGTGATGATCTTGCTTTTTTAATGCTAAAAGATAAGCTGCGCGGCTATCTACTTGCGATAATGTTTTAAAAGCTTGATTGATTTCACTTGATTTGATCAATGCCTGATTTTTATCTTCTGCTTTATCTGGATGATATTGCTGCTGCAAATTCAAGAAACTAGATTTTAAGCTCGCCAAATCGATATCGAGTTCTACGGGTAAATTGAACAACTCAAAATGATTCATTAGAAAGGAGGTCCACGTTAATTAAATACATTAAAACAGTGCTATAAAAGACACTGTTTTAATGAGAGATGGAAGGAGATGGGTTATACAGTGAAAGACTCACCACAACCACATTCACCTTTTTTATTGGGGTTGTTAAATTCGAACCCTTCATTAAGGCCATTTTTGACGTAGTCCATTTCTAAGCCTTCTAAATAGACATGACTTTTTGGATCTACAAATACCTTAACGCCAAATTGTTCGAAAACTTCGTCATGTTCATCGACAGAATCAACAAATTCAAGAACATAAGCCAACCCAGAACAGCCAGAAGTTTTCACACCCACGCGAATGCCTTCACCCTTACCTCTGTTCTTGAGGTAATTGCTAATATGAGTCGCAGCATTTTCAGTTAAATGAATCATGAAAACTCCAACGTTTACAGTAATAACAAATTAAGCTTTTGATTTTTTAGTGCGGTAATCTTCAATCGCAGCTTTAATCGCATCTTCAGCTAGTACAGAGCAGTGAACTTTTACTGGTGGAAGAGCAAGCTCAGTTGCGATATCAATATTCTTGATTGCTTGAGCTTCATCAAGAGTTTTGCCTTTTAACCACTCAGTTACAAGTGAGCTAGAAGCAATTGCTGAACCACAGCCATAAGTTTTAAAGCGTGCTTCTTCAATCACACCGCTATCGTTTACTTGAATTTGTAAACGCATCACGTCGCCACATGCTGGTGCACCCACCATGCCTGTACCTACATTTTCAGAGTTTTTGTCTAAAACACCAACATTACGAGGGTTTTCGTAATGATCAATTACCTTTTCGCTATAAGCCATTTCGCTTCTCCAAACCTCGGGGTCAGCCTAATATTAATATGAGGGTAAAAACATTAATTTCAATGAATTAGTGTTCAGCCCATTCAACTGTAGAAAGATCGATACCTTCTTTGTACATATCCCAAAGCGGAGAAAGTTCACGTAATTTCTCAACAGCGGCTTTGGTAATTGTAAGCACATGGTCAATATCTTCTTCAGTTGTGTATTTACCAAAACTGAAGCGAATAGAGCTGTGTGCTAGCTCATCAGATAAACCTAATGCGCGAAGAACGTATGAAGGCTCTAAGGTTGCAGAAGTACAAGCAGAACCACTTGATACTGCAGCATCTTTGAGCGACATCATTAATGATTCACCTTCAACAAAGTTAAAGCTGACATTTAAATAATTAGCAACGTTTTGAGTTGGATGGCCATTTAAGAAAACTTGTTCAAGATCTTGTAAACCATTCCAAAGCTTGTCGCGAAGCTTGCGAATACGCTCTTGTTCTGCTTGCATTGTTTTGCCAGCAATTTCAAAAGCTTCACCCATACCTACAATTTGATGAGTCGCTAAAGTACCAGAACGCATACCACGTTCATGACCACCGCCATGAATTTGTGCTTTCAAACGAACACGTGGGCTACGACGTACATATAATGCACCGATACCTTTTGGACCATAAATTTTATGAGCTGAGAAACTCATTAGGTCAATTTTCATAGTAGATAGGTCAATTTCAACTTTACCAGCAGCTTGAGCAGCATCTACATGAAAGAAGGTTTTATTGGCACGTGTTAATTCACCAATTGCTGCTACATCTGTAACTGTACCGATTTCGTTGTTTACCATCATAAGAGAAACAAGAACAGTATCAGGACGAAGGGCAGCTTTTACCATTTCAGGGGTAATTAAACCAGTTTGTGGTTCTGGTTCTAAATAAGTAATTTCAAAACCTTGGTCTTCTAATTCACGACAAGGATCTAGAACAGCTTTGTGTTCAATTTTACTTGTAATGATATGCTTGCCTTTAGATGCATAAAACTGCGCTACACCTTTTAGAGCAAGGTTATCTGATTCAGTTGCACCAGAAGTCCAAACGATTTCACGTGGATCAGCTTTAATTAAATTTGCAACTTGCTCACGTGCATATTCAACTTTCTCTTCTGCCTGCCAGCCATAAGCGTGGGAACGAGATGCAGCATTACCAAAGGTACCGTCGAAAGTTAAACACTCCATCATACGTTCTGCAACTTGCGGATCTACTGGAGTGGTTGCTGCGTAATCAAGATAAATTGGACGTTTCATATCAAATACCTGTACCCGATAAAAGAGCTGAATCTATGCCAGTCACATTTTGGCGTAATGCAACAGTTTGAACGTTGTCTCGGCTAATGAGGTCGGCAAGAGAGATTTTTGCTAAATAGTCGGCAATATGATGAGAGAGTTCTTGCCATAAATCGTGTGTGAGACACATTGCACCATTTTGGCAGTTACCTTTATGGTCGCAACGAGTTGCATCAACAGTTTCATTTACAGCTTCAATAATTTCTAACACAGTAATTTCATCAGCATTTCGAGCCAAATGATAACCACCATTTGCACCACGAACACTAGAAACTAACCCATGACGCTTAAGTTTTGCGAATAACTGTTCTAAATAAGCAACTGAAATGGATTGGCGAGCTGCAATTTCGGCGAGCGTGATCGTTTGTTCAGTTGGCTGCAAAGCTAAATCAAGTAGAGCAGTCACTGCGTAGCGACCGCGAGTTGTAAGGCGCATGATTCGATACACATGTTAAGACTAGATAATAGGATTTTATGAATCCCGACTAAAATAGTCAAGTTTTTTTATTTTTAATTCAAGTGCAGGAACAAAATGGAAAAATAATTTAAGCAACCCACAAATTATATATGAAATAAACAATAAATATCAGGCTAATTATACCAAAGGAGAAGTTAATATTTCGTTGGCGTCGCTGTAAGCGAGTAATTCGATTTTGATATTGTTTAATTTCCACATGAAGTGAATTGATTTCTGATCGTTGTTGATCAATTTTTTCAAGCAATGGGGCAATTCTTTTGCGTGAAGCAAGGGCTTCAGCTTCATCATCAGGTGTATTAAACCATTGCTTCCAGTCTGCTAAAAGTTTAGGCAGAGTAAGGTGTGAAATTAAGTCTAATAACTCTTTTTTAGTTTCTTCATCACCATCAATGCGCATATTTTTAAGACTGCGCTGGTTTGAAAAAGCGAAAATCTTAATTAAATCGATAAGTGTACTATTGATTTCAAGATCAATACGTCGGTCAAAAGAATGGATATCGAACAACAAACCCTTTTCTGTAAATTGAACATAAAAGTCAAAAAAAGGTAGGTAGCTATTGATACGAATAGTCGTTTTGTTTGAAATAAACTTTTTCGCTTGCAAGCGAAGAACACCATCGTGGGTGAGAATAAATGAAAAGAAAGTTTCTAAAATAATTAGAACGATATTCAGCAACAGACGGGGATGTTTTTGTCTTTGTTGCGTTTCACTCATAAAAGTTTATCCTTACAAATAGCAGTTAACCGAAGAATGGGACATCCTATCCCAAACTTAACACAATGTCGTGTTAAATATATTTACATGACTTAATTGCTTTGTAGAACAGTTTTGTAAATGGATCAAGTCTTTACTTTGATATTATAGAAATATTTTGTGGTCAAATCAGTCATCATCTCTCTCATCTGATTAGGAGTTTAGATTAATGGATAATGCAAATATAGATACGCAGACAGAAGAGTCAGAAGAAAAAAATAAATTAAAATCAAGAGGTTCAAGAAAGTCAGCTTTGGATTTTAGAAAGTATACCAAGCAAATTTGGCTAGCTGGACTAGGAGCTTTTTCACGCGCAGAAGAAGAGGGCAACAAACTCTTTGATTCCTTAGTCAAAGTCGGTGAAGAACTAGAGTCAAAAACTGGAGACTTAGCAGATAACACTGTAGGCAAAGTCACAGAAAAAGCAAAAGAATCTGTATCTGAAACAAAAGATAAAGTAGAGAAAATTCTTGATACCAGTGTGAACCATTCTTTAAACCGGATTGGATTGGTCACTCCGAAGGATTTACAGCACATTGAACAGCTCTTGGTACAGCTTCATATTAAGGTGGATGCTTTAATAGAAGAAAACCAGCAATTGAAAGAAAAATTGAATAAAAAGTAAAAAATGTTGGGATTTAGCAAATATATAACAGTTTTTTAGCATTTATTTTCGCTAAAAGCCCTGCTCTAGTATTGCGTTTTCCCCCAAAGCATTGCTATAAAGGCGTCATGGCCTTTTAAACTATAGCCTTGGACCTTAAACAAACGATATTAAGAGGATGTTTTATTCATGAATAAATCAGAATTAATCGATGCAATTGCTGAAAAAGGGGGAGTATCTAAGACTGATGCAGGCAAGGCACTCGATGCGACAATTGCGTCAATTACTGAAGCACTTAAAAAAGGTGACACAGTAACTTTAGTTGGTTTTGGTACTTTCAGTGTTAAAGAACGTGCTGCACGCACTGGTCGTAACCCTAAAACTGGTGAAGAGCTTCAAATTAAAGCAACAAAAGTACCTAGCTTCAAAGCTGGTAAAGGTCTTAAAGATTCAGTAGCTTAATCTTTTAAGATGATTAAACGCGCCAATATAGGCGCGTTTTTTATTAAAAATCTGAATTGACCAATATTGCTCATTCATTGATTGTGGTTTTTCAGTTAAAATTCTCCTCGAAATAAAATATTGGAATACTTATGGAATCGTTTCGTACAGTCATTAAGGGTTGGCTCGGCAAAGTCCTTCTAATTTTGTTTTTGACCCCTTTAGCACTTGTAGGTATTGAAGGATATTTTAATAGGGGAAACAAGGCTGATGTTGCAAAAACAGTAAATGGCCAAGAAATATCTAAAAAAGACCTTGAAACTTTAACTCAGTCTTACAAAGAACAATATTTAGCTGCTGTTAAAGGCGATGAGAGTCTACTTAATTTGCCTGTTATTCAGGCTAAGGCACTCGATATTTTAGTGTCGCGTAATTTACTAATTCAACAAGCTGAAAAATTAGGTATCTCACTTAGTGATACTCAAATTGAGCAAATGTTAGCTCAACAGCCTAGTTTGCAAGAGAATGGACAGTTCTCGCAAAAACTCTATGAAAATTACTTACGTTCTATTGGTATGACAAGTCAGGGCTTAATTGCTAGTCTTCGTCAAGATCATGCTTTAAAAATGCTAACGTCAACTTTTTCTGATTACTCTTTAGTAAGTAAAGTTGATTTAATGCAAATTGCGAATTTGCAAACTGAACAACGTACATTACATTTGGCTAGTATTAAATTAGATGGTTATAAAACTGGTTTAACTGCCTCTAATCAAGAAGCTACAGATTATTACAACAAACACCAAAATGAGTTTAAACAACAATCTTCTGTTGATGTGGATTATGTGGTTGTGTCGCCATCACTAATGGCTAAACCAGCTCCTGCAACTGAAGCTGAACTTCAACAAGCGTATAGCAAGTTTGTTGAAACTCAGAAAAAAGATTCTAAACGTACTGTGAAGCATATTTTAATTACTACAGATGCTCGTGATGATGCAGCAGCTCAAAAACTTGCTAAAGAAGTATATGCGAAAATTCAAGGCGGTCTTACATTTGCACAAGCTGCATCTCAGTTCTCTGAAGATCCAAGTTCGAAAGCAAAAGGTGGTTTAGTTGAAGCATATGCACCAGGGGTTTTTTCCGATGCATTTGATAAAACTGTAGTGAGCTTGAAAAATGGACAGATTTCTCAACCAGTAAAAACTCAATATGGCTATCATATTATTGAGGCAGAAACTCAAGCTAATCAAATTCCTTCATTCGAAGCTGAGAAGGCGCGTTTAACTGCTGAGGTTGAAAAGAATAAAGTTGCGACTGTTTATTCAGATACTGTAAACAGTTTAAATGAAACGATTGTTGGTAATGATTCTTTAGAAGCAGTTGTACAAGAAGTAAAAGGTACAAAAGTTGAATCATTAAATGGCGTAACTTTAGCTACACAAAATCCATATTTAAGTGATCCAAACGTTAAAATTAAATTGTTTAATGATGACGTGAAAAATGGTGACCGTAATGCATCATCTAATATTCAGTTAGCGAATGGTGATACGGTATGGGTTAAAGTACGTGATTATCATGCTGCTGGTGTAAAACCTTTAGCACAGGCGATGAATGAAGCGAAAGCAAAAGTTATCGACGAAAAAGCACGTAAAGCTGTTCAAGCTAAAATTGCTACAATGCTAGCTGAATTTAAAACTCAACCGGCAGATCAAGTAGTTGCTAAGAATAAAGTAGCATTTGAATCGGCTGGCGTATTTAGTCGTTCACAAGGATTAAAGCGTGAAATTGAGCGTGCAGCATTTAGTGCAGCTACACCTAAGCCAGGTATGTGGTCTGTTACGACAGCAAATTTACCAAATGAGCTAGTTGTTGTTGCAGTTTCAAATGTAAATTCATCGGCTGCGAATGCTATACCTGCTGATCAGTTACAGCAGTTAAAGCAACTTTATCGTCAGTCACGTGGTCAACAAATATTGGAAGATTACAGTCAATATTTAAAATCACATGCGAAAATTAAATAATAATTTGATTCAATAAAAAAAGCGCCTCGGCGCTTTTTTTATTGGCAGTTAATCTAAGCTGTGCCCAATATATTGCTGTCTATATTGTTTAGGAGATAAATCAAAAATTCGCTTAAATGCCTGACTAAATGCTGTTTCGGATGAATAGCCAACCTTATTTGATATTTGCTGAATTGATAAATTACTTGTGCGTAAATACTGACTGGCTAAACGGAAACGATAATGCTGTAAATAAGTTAGAGGTGGTTCACCAATAATACTGCTAAACAAATTTGCAAATTTAGAACGTGACATACAACATTGTTCAGCTAAAGATTCAACTGTCCATGTAACTTCTGGCTGGCTATGAATAGCAGATAGTGCATTGCTTAGTTCAGGATGAGTTAAAGCACTTAACCAGTTTTGTTGATCTGTCATTTGTTGAATATGATCACGAATGCATTCAATGAGCAAAATACTGACTAGATGATCAATAATTTTGTCGTGACCTGGCCTGATTTTTTGAGTTTCAATTGCTAGAAAATAAAGCCCAATTTGTAGCCATTCGGGTGGAGTGGTTTGATTTTCATGCTGAATATGCATGATGGACGGGAGGGCATTAATGAGTGGCCCAGCCATATGAGTATCGATTTGGCAGCGTAAAGATAGCAATAATGTATTATTTGGAGATGAAGTACCAAATTCGATGGCATCTTGTCTATGACCATTAAAAAGTGACGTTATATCTAAAGAATCTACCAACTTACTCGCTGTTGATTTTGAGTCAGTCGCACTATGTGCTTTCCCCGAAGGAATCAAAATAATATCGCCAGCAGTCGCAGTTATTTTTTCTGAAGTGTTAAGTTGAATATATACAGAACCAGTTAAAACAATATAAGCAAGTAAAGCAGATTGATCTTGTGTTTTAAAAGCCCATTCTCCTTGCGCTTTTAAATAGATGTATTCAGACTTATTCAGGTGAATATCATCAAAAAATTTACTTAGTGCATCCATATTTAAATGATCAATCATTATTTTAATAAAATTATAGTGAGCTATAAGAATAGATCAACATGTGTTTTTAGGACAGAAAAGTGGAAGAAAATGCCAAAGACTTTAACATAGGTTTTTTGGACGGTTACTACTGTTAACTAAACACTATTTCTTTAACTATATAGACATATAGAAAAAGGAAATATAGCTATGAATGCACCAGTAAATGTTCAGCAAGAACTTATGCCAGTGCCTGCGTCTATGCGTGAAATAGATCGCAAACGCTTTTTATGGATGATTAGTCCTGCTTTACCTGCTATCGGTTTGGGTATTTTAGCTGGTTATCAGTTTGGTCCACGTCCTTTGAAGAAAGTCTTCGCATTAGGTGGTCCACTTTTATTACATGTCGTGATTCCTGCAATTGATACTATTATTGGGAAAGATGCTCGAAATCCGACAGATGAAGAAATTAAGCTTTTAGAAAAAGATCCATATTATTCACGTCTTGTGAAGAGCTTTATTCCTCTACAGTATGCTGCAAATGTTTATGCATGTTATTTAACAAGTCGTAAAACAACATCTTTTATTGATAAGATTTTACTTGGTATTTCAATGGGTGCAATCAATGGTATTGCGATTAATACAGCCCATGAGTTAAGTCATAAGCATGATCGTATAGACCATATTTTGTCTCATCTTGCTTTAGTTCCAACTGGCTATAATCATTTCCGTATTGAGCATCCTTACGGTCATCATAAGCGTGCAGCAACACCAGAAGATCCAGCTTCATCTCGTATGGGTGAAACATTCTATGAGTTCTGGCCACGTACTGTTGTTGGTTCTTTTAAGTCTGCAATAGAAATTGAAAAAAATCGTTTAAAACGTAAAGGTAAAGAATTCTGGTCTTCAGATAATGAGCTATTACAAGGCTGGGGAATGACTGCTGCTTTTCATGGTTCTATGGTTGGAATATTTGGCAAAAGCACAATTCCATATTTAGCAACACAAGCATTTTATGGCATTAGTCTTTTTGAAATTATTAACTATATTGAGCATTATGGTTTATTACGTCAGAAAAAAGAAAATGGTCAATATGAACGTACAATGCCAGAGCATAGCTGGAACAACAATAACGTAGTAACAAACTTGTTCTTGTACCAGTTGCAGCGTCATTCAGACCATCATGCGTATCCGACTCGTCCATTCCAAGCATTACGTCATTTTGACGAGGCACCTGAGCTACCAAGCGGTTATGCAAGTATGTTATTACCGGCATTAATCCCTTCATTGTGGTTTAAAATAATGGATAAGCGAGTTTTTGATCATTATAAAGGTGATTTAAATAAAGCAAATATTTCGTCAAAAAGACGTGCAAAAATCTTTAAGAAATTTGGTGTAGTTGATAAAGCGTTAGACAGCACAACTGCCGAATAAATAAAAATGTAAATTCCTGAAATACGAAGCCCTCTAGTTTAATCGCTAGAGGGCTTTTAAGTTTTTACATAAACAGCTAATAAAAGAAGGGAAAATTTCCCTTAATTATTATTTTAGTTCGCTAGAAGATTTACCCAGTTCTCTGCGGGCAATGATCAATTGCTGGATTTGCTGAGTACCTTCAAAAATATCAAGAATTTTCGAATCACGTGCCCATTTTTCCAGTAACTCATCTTCGTTATAGCCAACACTTGCTGCCAATTCGACACATTTTAAAGTGATCTCATTACCCACACGACCTGCTTTGGCTTTTGCAATAGAAGCTTCCTTAGAGTTTGGTTTTTTGTTATCTGCCATCCACGTGGCTTTTAACATAAGTAGGCGAGCAGCTTCCCACTCAGCTTCCATACGGTAGATTTGTGCTGCAAGGTTAGAAGTATGTAGGTAGGGGGTAGAGTAATCAGGATCGAGTTGATCTTTAAAAATCTCTTTAATACGTTCTAGTGAAGCTTTAGCACAACCGATTGCCATTGCTGCAACTAAAGGCCGAGTATTATCAAAAGTTTCCATTACTCCAGCAAAACCTTTAGCGACGTCTACTTCGGCATTACCTAAAAGGTTTTCGGCTGGTACGCGGCAATCAATAAAACTAATCACTGCCGTATCTGAAGCCTTAATTCCTAATTTATGTTCGAGGCGTTCAACTCTCATTCCTGGCGTACCTTTTGGTACCACAAATGATTTAATCGCTGCACGTCCAAGTTTGCGATCAAGCGTGGCCCAAACGACGACAGAATCTGCACGTTCGCCAGAGGTCACAAAAATCTTTTCACCATTTAAAATATAGTCATTGCCATCTTTGGTTGCAGTGGTGCGGATCGCAGCAGAGTCAGAACCGCATCCTGGCTCAGTAATGGCCATTGCTGCCCATGTTCCGTTGAACCGTTCTAATTGCTCATCATTTGCGACAGCAGCAATTGCTGAGTTCCCAAGCCCCTGACGTGGCATACTCAGTAATAAGCCAGTATCGCCATAACACATCTCAATAATTCCAAGAGCGGTCGACATGTTGGTTCCGTTACGAACACCTTCATTGTCTGTATCACCGCGCTTTCCAGCACCTGCTGCTCCAGCATTAATACCTTCGCCACCTTCATTCATGCCATCAATCAGAGAAGCGAGCATATCGAGCTCTTTGGGATACGCATGCTCAGCTTTATCATATTTACGAGAAATAGGACGTAAAACATTGATCGCAACATCATGTGCTTGATCAATCATCATCTTGAATTTTTTAGGATTTTGTAAATTCATTAAAGTATCCTCTGATTGATCATTTAAGCATGTAAGCCAGATTGTAAAATTGCAGTAGCGCGTAGATCACGGTACCAGCGTTCAACAGGATGTTCTTTTGTGAAACCATGTCCACCAAGAATTTGCACTCCATCTGTACCGATTTTCATGGATTTTTCAGCACAAAGTAGTTGGGCTAGATAAGCTTCGCGGTGAAATGGCTTGCCTGACTCTGCAAGACTTGCCGCATTTAAAATCAACATACGCATTGCATCAATTTCGATTGCCATATCTGCAATCATGAAAGCTACACTTTGGCGATGAGAAATTGGTTCACCGAATGCAGTTCGTTCATTGGCATATTTAATACAATAAGCTTTAACAGCTTCACATGTACCTACGGCCATTGCACACCACATTAAGTTACCCAAATCTAAAAAAGCAGTGTAATCAAAGTCTGTTGCACCTAAGCGTAGAGCAGGAGTGTGATTAAAGCGAAGAGTTGCAGTTTCTGTGGCTTTAAGACCCATGGCCGGAGTGTTTTTAATTGAAATTGTGTCACCGCATTGCACGGCAAATACGTCTGGCTTGCCGTTAAAGTCTGCACTTACTAAAAATACGTCAGCTAAATCACCTAAAATTACTAATGTTTTTTCACCATCAATAAAAAACTGATCATTTTCAAGTGATGCTTTTGTTTTTAAAGCATAAGGATTAAATGCTGGAGTTGCCTCTTGAACTGCAAAGGTTGCTGTAATGTCTGAGTCTTCTGCAAAACATGGTAGGTACATTGACTGAACTTCAGTAGAACCCCAACGTGTAATTGCATTAATGACGCTAAATGTACTGAGTAATCCTGCTGTAAGGCTAAAATCACCTTCAGCGAGTTTTTCAGCTATTAATAGATTACTTACAATATTTTGTTCGGCCGCGACACCACCTAATGCCTCTGGGAGTGCATAGTAGTTAAGACCTAGATCCTCAACATATTGCCAAAGACTTTCAGGAAACTGAGCTGCCTGATCAGCATCATGAGCCAACCCCAATAAGACTTCTTGAGCAAATTGAGACATTGCCTCAGAAGTCATTTGTTGTTCTTCGGTTAGACTTAAATCAAATAGATTTTTTTGTTGGCGAGGTAATCGCTGTTGGGAGATCTGTTTTGGTTTAAATGCTTTTTGAGTCTGGCTTAATGCTTTAAAACCAGCTTTTGAACCTTGATAAAGAGATTTTTCAACAAATTTACGCAACTTGAGTTGATCAAGTACATCGCTTCCAGCCAATCTGGTGATCAGCGATAAACCCAAACCCTGAGCTTTATTGATCATACTTGTCATAATTATGGTGTCCTAACACGTTGTTATTGTTTTATGCTGACACGCCTCATATTAAAAAACTATGTCGTTACTGACATTCAAAAAATGAGTAGATAAATGGCAAATAGAAAATAATAAAATTATAAGTGTTTGATTTTATTTATTTAAAATTATTTAATTGTTGGGTGGGTTGAGAGGTATTGACTAGAATGACATGGAATCATTCTAGTCCTTTATTAAATTAAGCAAAGTTACGAATCATACGTCGCACATTTGTTTTTGCATCAATAACTGTCATAAACGTATAGGCCCCAATAAACTTACGGCTAATAAACATAAATTCTTTTGGAGGAATCGAGAAATAACGTGATGCCATTGATTTACTTGCTTGCTGCATAACACGGCTATGTAACTGGCTTTTCTTCCAGTCATAACGTTCATGTTCATCCATAAGGCCAGCAGGCATATCTGGATTATTTGCAGGGGTACTAAATGCTTCTGTCGCGATTAAAAAGACATCGGCCATGCCTGGTTTAATACTTTCAGGCATTGCATCAAAAAATTCATATCCAGTCATGGCTTCCACCATCGCATTTTTATCATGCTGATAACCTGCCTGAATGAGTTGACGTGCAACTGCTAACAAATGTTCATCAAACTGACGGATAGCACCAAAATCTAATAACACAATTTTGTCCTGAACGTCTTGGCCATTACCCAAACGAACAAGGTAATTACCAAAGTTAGGGTCAGTCTGCATTTCACCCCATTCAAAAATTTCACGAACTGCAATTTCAAGTGAAGCTTCGCCGAGCTGATTACGACGCTCTTGAGGCAAAGACAACATCACAGGGCTATTGATTGGAACACCACGTTCAAAAGTCATGCAAAGTACTTGATTGGTACAGTATTCATCTACAATTGTCGGAACAATATAACGCTCGTCATCTTTTAAGCGTTCACCGAAGCGACGGGTAGTGGCAGCTTCAACATCGTAGTCAACTTCGCGATGCATCATTTCACGTACTTCATCAAACCACTGATCAAATTCACGGGTTTGAGGCACCATACGTGTCAGTTTAAGCATGTTTTTAAACAAGCTCATATCTGAGTCAATTGCATTTGCAACGCCAGGATATTGGATTTTTAAGACTAACTCTAAGCCGTCTGATTTACGGGTTGCACGATGTACTTGTGCGAGAGAGGCAGTACCAATTGGTTCATGATCAATCGTTAAATCATTTAACTTCGCGCCCAATTGCTCCTGTAGATGTGGCTTAATTGCAGGCCAATCTAAGGCAACAGTTTGGTTATTTAGGGTATTTAAAGCTTGAGTAATCTCTTCTGGTAAAAAGTGTTCACCATAAAGAGCCATCATTTGACCAATTTTAACAATAGAACCCTTAAGTTTACCTATTTCAGAAACCAGATAGTTAGCTTGTTCGCTCATCGCTTTTTTGCGTTTCTTTTCTTTTTCTTCTTCATTAGAAAATAAAGAAGAGGCACTTGCAGTTGCCCAACGCGTTCCTGCAAGTAAAGAAGCTTTCGCGATTGATAAGCGTCGATCCATGGAAGAAGTTTTTAAACTCTTAAGCTTATCTTTCTGATTTGACATGAAAATAGAATCCTATGCGCATCATGCAGCCAAACGCTGGTGATCTAAAATTGTAACGAATATTACATGTTTTGAGCGTATTAAAATAGTTCTCTCAGACTGAATGATAGGCCAATATGGTCATCTTTATTCCATTAATCCTTAAATAGCCTAAGCAATTTGGAAATTTAAGAAATTAAAACAATTCAGATAAGTAAAACTAAGATAAAACAGATCTTTGATAACAAAATGGATTACATTTTAAATTGAATCTTTAATTCAGATTTCTGCATCAAATGCAGGCGATTGGTCTGAATATGTTGCAATAACATCTGTTTGACTGAATCATGCATAAAACCAAGTGCATGAGCTTTTACTATAATGATGCTAGGAAGTGTATAAAAGAAGTACTTAACATCATCAAGGGTTGCATTATTAAAAATACCTTGTTCAATTAACGTCTGCTGCAAAAATTGCTTTTCATTTAATACAGAATCTGATGATTCATCCCAAAAACGGTGACGCATTGCCATCAGATTGTTGTGTTTATAACTCATAAAATTGTCAGCTCAGACTTCAAATCTAAATAAAATATATGGAGTCGAGCAACGAATATCAAGTTGAGATTATTTTTTCTTCAGTTGCTGTTTGAATTTTTATGTAACTCTTGTAAATAGCCTAAGCAAATTTTAAATTTTTTCTAAAAAAACTATAATCGAAATAATTTCATCTATAACACCACGTATCATGACTCCTGCATGTAGATTGTTAAAAAGTAATAAAATCGAATTTTCTATTCATGAATATGAACATGATTCAAATGCCAAAAGTTTTGGATTAGAAGCAGCCGAAAAATTAGATTTAGATGTAAACGAAGTTTTTAAAACTCTAATGGTAAGTGACGATAAAAATTATTTCGTTGCTGTCTTGCCAGTTAATCACCAATTAAATTTAAAAAAAGTAGCTACGGCGTTTGGCTGTAAAAAATTACAAATGGCTAATCCTAAAGATGCTGAACGTTTAACAGGATATTTAGTAGGTGGGATTAGTCCTTTAGGCCAAAAGAAACGATTAAAAACCGTCATTGATGCATCAGCTCAAAACTTTAACAAAATTTATGTAAGTGGTGGAAAAAGGGGGCTGGATATTGGTTTAAATCCAAAAGATTTAGCTCAGCTTTTAAATGCCCAATTTGTTGATGTACTTGATCAATAAGAATGGTTTAGAAGTGTAGTTTAAGAATTAATCGTTTTCTAACTACATTTAGAAAATACTTTATTGAGGGGTATTAATTGTTGCAGATCTTTTTTCAAAAAAGAGAGAAGCACAAATAACGAAGAAAAAGCTTGAACTATCAAATGAAAATGATTATCATTATTAATAGTAGCGATATAGCCATTTCTAATAAGGAGCAAAGACATTGGTCGTAATATCAATCTTATATTCTATTTGTTCATGCTTATTTTCTAATAAAATCTAGAGTTATACCAGAAACTCCAATAATAAGAATAGCGAAAGGTGAGTTGATTTCTGGTATGTGACACCTGCGAGACATTATAAAAATATGCGGGTTCAAGTAGCGGTAAACGGAACTAAGAAAAATAAATACTATCAGCGCAACAAAAAGAATAAACCAAGAACGGCAAGCGAGGATGGCTTGCCGTTCTTGCATCTACAGTTAGCTTCATACTTATTCATATTGTTCAACCTTTTTAGAGTATTAACGCTAATCAGTAACAGATCTCTTATATTTTTGATTAAAAAATGACCACTAATGTTTCATTTATTAATATCCCGCCTTTTTAACCAATTTTTGTATACCCTGAATAAAACATGATCAAAAAAGAGGAAAAAGCGTGCTTATTTTTCATGGAAAACCTGTTCATGGAGCAATTTTTGATATGGATGGGACAATGTTTGATACTGAGAGGTTGCGGTTTCAAACATTGCAACAAGCATCTCAAGAACTCATTGGACAGGAATTTTCTCACGAATATTTAATGCAATGTTTAGGTTTAAGTGCAACTACTGCTGAGCAATTGGCTCAACGGTTATATGGCGTAAATGTTCCCTATAAAGAAATTCGAAAAAAAGCTGATGAGATGGAACTCGAATATATTCGAAAACACGGCGTACCGATTAAAAAAGGTTTAGTTCAAGTTTTAGAACGTTTACGAAAATCTGGCTTAAGAATGGCTGTTGCGACTTCAAGCCGTAGGACAATTGCTGAAGAATATTTAATTAATGCGAATGTTTATAAATTTTTTGATGTGATTACCTGTGGTGATGAAGTAGAGCAAGGAAAGCCGCATCCAGAAATCTTTTTAAAAGCTGCTAGTCAACTTCACTTGAATGCTAATCAGTGTCTTATGTATGAAGATTCTGAAAATGGTTTAACCTCGGCTCACACTTCAAAAGGTTTAACAATTTTATTAAAAGATATTAAAGAGCCAAATGATGAAATGCTGGAAAAAGCGCATTTTTATTATGATCAAATGTATGACTTCTTAATAGATCTCGACCAATTTATTCCTGTTATGGATATGCCTGAGATACAGGAACCTTTTCCACAAAGCTTGAATCAACTGACAGTTGGGATACACGGTTTTGGTGCTATCGGTGGGGGGTATATAGCGCAAATCTTGTCACATTGGGATGGATACACAAAACCAAAGAGAATTATTGCTTCTACACGTAATAGTCTTTTTCGAGAAGCTGTGAATGCATTTGGAACTTATAGTATTCGCTATGGGCAATTTTCTTATGATGAACGTATTGAGAATATGACCATTGTTGATTCTGAAAATGAACAACAAATGTTAGAGATGTATACTCATTCAAGTTTGATTGCACTTTGTTTACCTGAGCAAGCGATTGAAGCTGAATCAAAAATAATTGCAAAAGGATTATATGCGCGTTTTAACTCGTCACTTGAAACATGTATTGAACCGTTAACTTTTCTAATTATTTTAAATAAAGTTGGTGCGAAATATTTGGTTATGAAGCATCTTAGAGAAGCTCTATTAGAGTTGACCAATGATGAAGATGTAACCGAGCATATTTTAAAAGAACATTATTTTTGCGACACCGTTGTAAACCGCATGGTTTCAAAGCTATCTAATCAGAATTTATATCGTCAACTTCGTATTAAGCATCACTTTCTTGAACAGCATTTATCTGATGCGGAGCATGAAGAACATGTTGAAATTGAAGATTGTAATAAATTGACCCAAGACCAGCAAAATCAGGCATCTTTATATGTTGATAACATGCGCCGTAATTTCCAGCCAGGTCATATATTACAAAGCATGGACCTAATTCTGTTTCATAGCGAAACGGATATGCCAATTTATGTAGAAAAAGGTAGCCCTTTACTCGAAAAGTTACGTCAAATTGTCTTGGTTAATCAGATTACAGACATTCAATTAATCAAAAACCGTCTATGGAACGGCGTGCATGCCATGCTTGCTTGGTACGCATCTTTACTAGAATATGAATCTATTGGTGTTGCCATGGGTGATCATTCAGTTAAAGCATTTGCAGAAAACTTAATTAGAGAAGTAAAGCAAGGGCTTGCAATTGTATTACCTAACTATGCAAAAGATTTGGATCGCATGGCACAGAGCTTTCTAGACTCATGTGAATATGCTTTTAAAGATCCGTGTCAGCGTGTGGCAAGAGATCCACTTCGCAAATTAACTCATAATGAAAGAGTAATTGCGTCAATTGAGGTGAATATAGGTCATGATTTGCCTTATAAAAACCTATTAAAAGGCGCTGCGCTAGGGTATGCCTATGCAATTCAATATTTAGAAATTGAAGAGGCTGATGCGATTAAACATTTACAACAGCAAATTCAGAAATTGGATATGAGTACTTCCCAAAAAAGACAACTTGAAGTTGAGTTAACGCAATTAGTTCAATATTTATTTTCTGAACAAGGTAAACAGCCTTTAAACATGAAGATGACCAACTCCAAAAGTACGCGTACTCAATATGCTTAAGTTCATTTAAATAATTAATGTTCTACAATTGAAAGGCAAACATGCTTTAATACGAAAATTGAATGATTTTGAATTAAAGCTGTGCTGCTAAAACCTTCGACGTTCATGGTGCCAACATCTATACGGGACTATCCCGAATGGCATCTTGGGCGTCAAAATTATGCTTTATGGTATTTAGAAATTAATGATCAAAAACTAGTTGATTATTTAGATGCCTTGCGCGCGCATTTTTCAGAATTCTTATTAGAACCCAATAGCCGTCAATATCATATTACGCTGTTTATATGCGGATTTTTAAAACACGAAACCAGAATCTATCCTGATGACTTTATTTTTAGTGAATTTGAGCAGCAAAGGGAAATTTTAAGAAAAGAAGATTTTGCCCCGTTTCATTTAAAAATTGGTTTAGTCGATAGTTTTAGTAGTGCTTTATTTGTAGAAATCCAAGATACAGAGAATATCTTATCCCTAATACGCCAAAAGTTAGGTTTAATTTCTCATGAAATTGCCGCTTTAGAATATTGTCCGCATATTACATTGGGATTGTATAAAAAAGACTATAGTAGTGATTTGATTTTACATAAAATTTCCCAATTACCTGTACAATACAAACACGTTGAATTTGACCTTAAAGTCGAGCATTTAACGTTTGGTTGTTATCAAGCTCAAACTTTACAAGGTAAGTTATATCCGTCTCAGCATTTGTTCTTAGGTGATTCATGTTGCAACTGATTTTGGGTGGAGCCCGTTCTGGCAAAAGCCGACTCGCTGAACAAACAGCAATAAATATGCAATTAGCGGTGACTTATGTTGCTACGGCGCAAGCGCTTGACCCAGAAATGCAAAGTCGAATTGAACATCATCAAAATCAGCGTCCTGCTCACTGGTCTTTGGTTGAAGAGTCCTTATTGTTAGCAAAAACTTTGCAGAAAATTGATCGACCTAATCAAATTATTTTGGTGGATTGTTTAACACTTTGGCTAACCAATTTGTTACTTTTAGATGATCAAAGTATTCAACAATTTGAGTGTGAGCAGCTGTTAAAAGTTTTACCTACGCTTGAGTCAGAAATTATTTTAGTAAGTAATGAAACGGGTTTAGGTGTTGTGCCACTCGGTGAGATCAGTCGACGGTTTGTCGATGAAGCAGGCAGACTACATCAAGCTCTAGGGCAAATTGCAGATAAGGTTGTTTTTTGTGTAGCGGGTTTTCCAATGATTTTAAAAGGTGAGAAGTAAAATGAACTGGTGGTTAGAATCTGTACAGCAAACTAATTTGGAAGCCAAACAACAAGCGGAGCAACATCAACTCCAACTCACTAAACCTACAGGTGCTTTGGGTGATTTAGAACAGATTGCAGTTACACTTGCCAGTTTACAGTCAAATGCCCATCCTCAGGTTAACCTTCCATGGATCACAATTTTTGCAGGCGACCATGGGGTAGTCGAAGAAAATATCTCAGCATACCCTCAAGCTGTTACACGTCAAATGTTGCAAAACTTCACAACAGGTGGGGCTGCAATTAGTGTAATTGCTAAATATCATCAAGCTCATCTACAAGTCATTGATTGCGGCACAGTTGGCGATGCATATGAATATGCTGGTGTTGACCGTCATTGCATTCGTGCGGGCACGGCAAATTTTGCCAAGCAAGCGGCAATGAACGTAGATGAATGTCGCGCTGCTTTAGAGTTAGGAAAAAAGAGCGTAGATACGGCTAAAGCTGAAGGTGCAGATATTTATATTGCTGGTGAAATGGGAATTGGAAATACCTGTTCTGCTTCTGCCTTAGCATGTCTTTTATTAAATGATACTGCTGAGCAATTAACGGGAGTTGGTACAGGAATTGGTGCCGATCAGTTAAGACATAAAATTGAAGTAATCGAACAAGCAATCGAGCTTCATCATAAACATGTTACTGGTGATGCGTTCAAAACATTGTGTGCAGTTGGTGGTCTAGAAATTGCGGCAATTGTAGGTGCTTATATTCGATGTGCGCAGATTGGCTTACCTATTATTGTAGATGGCTTTATTAGCTCGGTCGCTGCTTTATGTGCTGTGCGGATGAACCCTCAAGTACGTGACTGGATGTTATTTGGCCATCAATCGGCTGAATATGGTCACCGCCGTATTTTACAAGAACTCAATGCTGAGCCGATTTTAAAAATGAATTTACGGTTAGGTGAAGGTAGTGGTGCTGGTACTGCCTTAGCATTAGTTAAAATGGCATGTGTATTACACAACCAAATGGCTACCTTTGCTCAAGCTGCCGTAAGCGGGGATAAAATTGGGTAAATTCAGAATTGATTTGCTCAGACATGGTGAGAGTCAATATAGTCATACTTTACGCGGACATTTGGATGATAAGTTAACGGAAAAAGGTTGGCAGCAAATGCAGTCAACCATTGAGCAACTTACAAATCAATCATGGGATGTCATTGTAAGTTCCTCATTAAAACGTTGTGCTTGTTTTGCTGAGAAACTTGCAGAGATAACTCAGTTACCTTTACTTTTAAACCATGACTTAAAAGAAATGTATTTTGGTGAGTGGGAAGGCGTCTCAACTCAGCAAATTTATGAAACTTCACCAGAATTACTGGCAAATTTTTGGCAAAAACCGAGTCAATATTGTCCACCACGCGCAGAAACATTAATGCAGTTTCAAACAAGGGTTCTTAAAGGTTTTCAGGAACTACTTGTACAGATGCAAAACCAAAACTGGCAACATGCATTGGTTGTTACCCACGGTGGTGTGATTAAGCTATTAGCTTGTTTAGCCCAGCAACAACCTTTAGATGATTTGCTAAAAATGCCGGCAGAGCTTGGGAAATTATATTCATTCGAATTTTCTGAAACAGATGATCAATTAAACTTTATGTTGATATAGCAATTTTATATTTTTATACATATGTAAGTTATTATTTTTATAAAGATATTTGAGTGTTTGTAATAGAACTGTCATTGCTAAAAATTAAGCTATTGGCATTTCTTATTAATCACTCATCTGACTTATGAATATTTTATTTAAAACGACTGTGCTTGCAGCATCATTATTACTCGTGGCTTGTAACAATAATGATAATCAAGACATTCAAACAACTGCTCTAACAAACTCATCAAAATATTATCAAACAAAAACACCTTACCAACCACACCAAGAAATAAAAAACTACGAACAAGCACCCACTGGGTTCCAGCCAGTTTTTACAGAGTTAGTGGCGCGTCACGGTTCAAGAGGCCTCTCAAGCCTGAAATATGATTTGGCACTTTATAATTTATGGAAACAGGCAAAAGCAGAAAATGCTTTAACACCATTAGGTGAACAATTGGGTGCAGATTTAGAAGCGATGATGAAAGCCAATATCTTATTAGGCTATGGCGTGGAAGGAATTCGCCAGTACGGTTATGGAAATGAAACTATGACTGGTATTTTAGAACACCGTGGCATTGCAGATCGTTTATTACAACGCTTACCAAGTCTTTTAAATTCGCAAGCATCTATATTGGTACAAAGTTCTGGGGTAGATCGTGCAGTAGATAGTGCTAAATTCTTCACGGCTGAACTCATTCAACAACAACCACAACTTAAAGATAAAATTGTGCCAACGTCTTATACCAGTTTATCGAGTGCAAGCGTTCCAAGTATTGAAGATAGTGGTGTTGATCGTTTTAAACTCTATTTTCATAGTTTGAATGCAGATGAAGATTTAACTCAGCCATTGAGTCCTAATCAACAAAAAATTTATGATGCTAGTCAGGCCTATCAGGATTTTGAAGAAAATAATAAAGATTTAGTCCAAAAGTTAGATGAGTTATCAAAAAATACAGCAGCTGAAAAAACTGCCGAAACAGTGCTTAATCCGATTTTTAAAGCAGACTTTATTAAAAAACTGGGTACAACAGGTTATAACTTTAGTAATACCGGATCCTTTACGGTAACTTCACCAAAAGGTGAGCAAATTACAGAAAAAGGTAAGGGGAAAAATACGATTGCTAGCGCAGTTGATGCAGCAGCTTATGTTTATGAGCTCTATTCAATTTCTGGTGGTATGAAAGATGAGTTAAAAGGTATCGATTTTGATAAATATATGCCGTTAGATGCTGCAAAATTTTATGCTGAATTTAATGATGCAAACGATTTTTACGAAAAAGGTCCAAGTTTTACAGAGTCAAATCAAGTCACAAGTGAAATTGCTCAAGGGCTTAAAAAGGACCTGTTCCAACAAGTTGACGCCGTGGTAAATAAAGCTCAGCCTTACAAAGCAGTTTTACGGTTTGCCCATGCTGAAATTATTATTCCTTTGGCAACCAGCCTAGATTTACATAATATGATGCAGCCTTTACCACTACGTCAGACTTATAATTACTCAACCAGCGCATGGCGCGGTGAAGTAGTTTCACCTATGGCAGCAAATGTCCAATGGGATATTTACCAAAATAGCCAAGGCAATACTTTGGTAAAAATGCTTTATAACGAAAAAGAAACTTTATTCAAATCTGCATGTAACTATGCACGTTATACACCAACCAGTTTTTATTACGACTACATCAAATTGAAACAGTGCTATCAAATCCAATAGATTTTCAGTTTTTGAAGTCTTTGATGGGAATAGGGATTGCTATTCCTATTTTTATTTCTTCATAATCCAATTTGCTTTTAAATATAGATCAGTTAGAGACTTGGATATGACACCTTTTTGGATTGCATTGCAATTTTTAACTGTTCTACCTATTGAGCTAAAGTCAATGCCAACGGCGCAACAAAATGGTCGAGCTATTTTGTTTTATCCACTGGTTGGGCTGGTTATTGGTGGCATTCTTTTTCTTATCTCGTGTCTTTTGGTTAAATTACCCGTTCTTTTACTGGCTGCCATCATCATGACTTTATGGGTTTGGCTGACAGGGGGATTACATTTAGATGGGTTAGCTGATACGGCAGATGCATGGGTCGGCGGTTTTGGGGACAAACTACGTACTTTACAAATTATGAAGGATCCAAGTTGTGGTCCAATTGGCGTGCTAAGTTTACTTATTATTTGTTTGCTCAAGTTTGTACTGATTTATGTATTGATTGAACAACATCAAACGTTATTTTTAGTCTTTGTTCCCGTACTAGGTCGTGTTGTGCCATCTATTTTGTTTTTAACTACACCATATGTCCGTGAAAAAGGTTTAGGTCGTTCGTTAACTGACCATTTACCTGAAACGGCTTCTTGGATAATAGTTGGGTTCGTTCTGCTATTGGCTTTATATTGGGAATGGCAAGGGCTTATTGCCATCATTGGTTTTTTAATTGGCCTTGTTTATTTAAGGCATCTGCTTATTAAAAGAATTGGCGGTATTACAGGTGATACAGTCGGGGCAGCAATTGAGCTTAGCGAAACCGTGCTACTTTTTGCTTTTGTAGTGAGTTATTTTTATTTAGTTTGATGTTAAATTCCGACGAATAAAAATAAAAAAGCCCTCAAAATGAGGGCTTAATTGATCTTCTTAAAAAGATGAATTAACGATTTGGTAAAACGTCTTTTAAAGCTTCATGCATTTCAAGTAATGTTTTTTCAGTTGTTTCCCAGTCAATACAGCCATCAGTCACTGATTTACCATATTCGAGATCACAAAGATTTTCAGGAATATCTTGGCGACCACCTTTTAAGTGACTTTCAACCATAAGACCGACAATTGACTTATTACCATCTAAAATTTGTTCCGTAATATTTTTAAGAACAAGTGGCTGTAAGTACGGGTCTTTATTTGAGTTCGCGTGACTCGCATCAATCATGATTTTATTGCTAACTTTTGCTTTCGCTAAAGCATTTTCTGCTTCTTCAACAGAGCCAGCATCATAGTTAGGCTTACCATTACCACCACGTAATACAACGTGTGCATAAGGGTTACCATTTGTATTAATAATTGAAACCTGACCATCTTCATTAAGGCCTAAGAAACTATGGCCATATTTAACAGATTGCATGGCATTGGTTGCAACAGTTAAACCACCATCTGTACCATTTTTAAAACCTACTGGTGATGATAGACCAGAAGACATTTCGCGGTGAGTTTGGCTTTCGGTTGTACGTGCACCAATTGCAGACCAAGAAATTAAGTCTTGGTAGTACTGCGGGGAGTTCGGATCAAGTGCTTCAGTTGCACATGGTAAACCTTTTTCATTTAACTCAAGCAAGAGTTTACGACCAATACGTAAACCTTTTTCAATGTTAAACGAGTCATTCATGTCAGGGTCATTAATTAGACCTTTCCAACCAATTGTCGTACGTGGTTTTTCAAAATAAACACGCATAACTAGATATAGAGTATCTTTAACTTTTTCGCTTAGCACTTTTAAGCGATCGGCATATTCGTGAGCAGCTTTCGGGTCGTGAATAGAGCAAGGACCAATAACGACAAACAAACGTTTATCAGAACCATCTAAAATATTACGAATGGTTTCGCGGCCTTTTAGAACAGTTTGTGAAGCAACATCAGATAAAGGAAGTTCTGACTTAAGCTCATTTGGTGTTACAAGAGTTTGAATGCTTTTAATATTAACGTCGTCGATATCTGGCTTTGAAACGGAATTTAAATGTGTAGTCATTGCTGTCACTGGTTCGATCATACTAAAGGTTGTTTTGTATACTGAATATACCATGAAATAATTATGAAAATCCTACATCTCATGGTATTTCAGTTTGGAAAAATCTTATTGATTTTGCTATCTTTCAGTTGAGTTGCTTGTTTTTTCGGCAACCACAGCTTGTTGTTGTACCACAGGTGCTTTCGGTTTTGCTTTGACTGGGTGAACCATAAAGTTAACACCGAGGGCAAATAGGGTAATCCCTAAAATTTTTCGGATTAAACGTTCAGGCATACGAGAACTAATTAGCGTACCAACAATAATTGCAGGAATTGAACCCACCAATAACCACATAAGAAGCGTAAAGTCGACGTTACCAGCACTCATATGTCCAAGACCAGCCACTAAAGTGAGCAATACGGCATGTACAACATCTGACCCAATAATTCGAATCATTGGTAAGTTCGGGAACATGATCACAAGTGCCATAATCCCAAATGCACCAGCACCGACTGATGAAAGCGTTACGAATACACCTAAGATAATACCCATAACTACGATAAAGCTACGTTTTTTATGGATAGCTAAATGCTCAGTCTCAGTTTGAGTGACTTCTTTATTTCTAAAACGACTAAAGAACTTCTCAATACGGGAGCGGAAAATGATAGATACACCAGTCAAAGTCAGCATAAAGCCCAACACCATGGTTAATACAGATTTATAGTGTGTTGACTGACTTAAATAATGCTCAAGTACCCACGTGGTAGCGAAAGACGCAGGAATACTACCTACTGCTAACCATAAAACAATTGGCCAGACAATATTGAGCTTTCTAGCGTGAACCATTGATCCACAGAACTTTGAAATTGCGGCATAAAGTAAATCGGTACCAATTGCGATATGAGGTTCAATTCTAAAAAGGCCAATTAAAATTGGTGTCATTAATGATCCACCACCAACTCCTGTAATCCCTACACAGAAACCAACTAACATACCTGCTAAGATAAATTCAAAAGCACCAGACATCTTTATCGCCACATATCACGAAACGTCCATATCTTATTCCTTTTAGAGATAAACAGTTGTCATGAATAATGATTTACTTATGCAAAAAAAAGCTAAGCAATCAAAATATTGCTTAGCTTGTTCTATTTTTCATCATTTTTAAAGAATATGATTATTTTGATGACTTTAGTGGATTAACTAAAAGTATAAAAATAAAAGTTAATGGTGTTGCGAAGATCCACCAACTGACAAAACCAATTGAAAATTTATAGTGTTTAATCAGAATAAATGCACATAAAACAAATAATATGAATGCAGCTATTTTAAAGTATCGGTAGTACTTTTGAGCTAACGATTTGAAATGTCCTGTCGATTTCGGCGATCGATATTTCTCGCTCGCCATAAATAGTAAATACATACCTAATAAGATTAAGATGAAAGCTATAACAATCATGAGCTCACCTTAGTATTTAATTTATTTAGCTTTTTTTGAATCTTTTCTACTGCTTTATGTTGAATAGGTTGAATTTTGCAGAATATGAAAATTGTTAAAGCTGCAAATATCCATAAAAATACATCTACACGTGCAAAGGTCCAATAATCTCTGAGGCTTTGAACATACTCGTGTTTAAGTAAATAACTTAGATTTAAGATGGGAAGTGCAATACACAGCATAATAAAAACGCAAAGTTGAGTTCGCCACAAATGCTGCTTTTTAGTGAATAAAGCAATGATCAAGCTGATGAGCCAAACTAAGAAAAAACTATAAATTTCATAATTGATCGCGGTTGGCGTAACTGTAAATAATCGATTCGCGCTTAAATAGGCGACAGTCGCACATGGCAGGCCAACAAATGCTGCAACATTTAAACGGTCAACTAAATAGTGTCCAAAGTGAAACTTACTATTCTTATTTTGAATTTGGCGTTTAAGGCTCCAGAGTAACAAACCGGAAGCAATCATTACACAGCCTAGAATGCCTGAGAAAAAGAATCCTAAACGGAGTAAGGGTTGAGCAAATGTCGCCATATGTAGGCCATAGACACCCGCATTTAATGTTGCAATAGGACTATTATTACGTGTGTCTTCTAAGACTTTGCCAGTTGAAGCATTTAATGTAATTTGAGCCTGATTACGAGTAATAGAGCGGTCTTCTTGCTGAATAAATGTAATTTGCGCCTGATTAGTATTTGGGTTTTTTACACTAATTGTTGATAAAGATTGACTCCCCCAACTTTGTTGAACTTGGCTTAATAACTTTTCGATTGATAAGTTTTGAGCAGGCTGAATCGATTGGTTCTCAGGCACAGTCTTTGTACGGATTTCGGTAAAATATTGATAAGGATTTTCAGGGTAGAGCTTTTGCATTCCCCAAGGTAGATATAAATAAAAGAAAATGGCTAAGCCTGTAAATGTAATGGTTAAAAAGAAGGGTAGTGCAACGACTGAAGAAATATTATGAAAGTCTAACCATGAACGCTGAGACTTAAATGTACGCAAAGTAAAAAAGTCGGTAAATATTTTTTTATGGGTAATAATGCCCGAAACCAAAGCAATCAGCATAATAAATGCAGCAAGACATACAACTAATCGCCCAACTATTATTGGAATGCCAAAAAGTTGGTAATGGAAACGGTAAAAAAAATCGCCGCCTAGAGTTGCCGAAAGTTGAAGTTCTTTTCCCGTGTTAGCATCAAGTGTGGCATTGCCATAACCGCCGTCAGCTTTTTCCCAATATATAGTGTTGACGGGACTTTCAGGTGTAGCCACAGTTAAATACCAAGACTTGGCATCTGGAGCGTTTTCTTGTAAATATTGATATGCTGTTTTAATGGCAATATCTTGTTTTACTTCATATTGTGCAAGTGCAGGCTGCATCCATAAATTAATTTCATGGCGGTAGTAGGACAAACTTCCCATTAAGAAAATGGCAAATATGAGCCATCCAAAAATTAAGCCAGTCCATGAGTGTAGCCATGCCATAGATTGACGTATACCTTTATGCATAACCCACCATACGCGTCATAAAAAAGAAAAGGGCACACAAAACAATTGATAGCCCAGTGAGTTTCAAAAGTGATTGAACGCAGAAACCAACAATCACAAAGATGACGTAAAATAGAATTGCTATAAATGCAGCGAGATATATAGCTTCAGCTTTGTCGAGGGTCAAAAGGAAAATTCCAATGAGTCCAAGACTTAAATACGCCATACAGGCAAAGCCCATACCGAAAACTAGCAAGAATCGATAGAAAACTTTTATACGATATGACACAGGGAGATTTACAGTTTTGGACATCTTTACTGACACATACACAAAGAATAATAAGTAAAGCCAATCCCTAAATTGGGATTGGCTACGATATTAATATTTAAACTTTACAGCAACTGTATAGTTGGTTGGAGCGCCATAGTAACCTTGGCCACCAGATAAACCTGTCAAATATTTTTCATTTGTTAGATTGTTTCCATTTACTTGGAACAGTACATGTTCGTTTAAATCATAACTGGCCATAACGTTAAGCAATGCATACGCATCCTGTTTTACAGTTGAGTAAGAGGTGTCATGTATATCGTCTTGCCACTTAATGCTTGCACCAACTTTTAACTTTGGAATCTGTGGAACAGTATAAGATGCCAAAACGTTAAGCGTTTGAGTTGGGATATTAGGTCTGCCTCTTTCACCCGTTTCCATATTTTTTAGACTAAATGTTGAAAAACCAAAAACTAAATCTAAGTTATCAGTTAATTTTCCAGTTAATCCAACCTCAACACCTTGCGATCTAATCGTTCCGATTGGAGATGAGTATTTGTTATAAAGCGGATCCCATAATGGGTTTAGTGCAAAATTATCTTCATCTGTTCTAAAGATGGCGATATTTCCTGTTAAAGCTCCATCTAACCAAGCGCTTTTTACACCTAATTCATAGCTTTCACCCTCTACTGGTATAGCTGTTTGTTTAGTAGAAAGATCAATAACAGTTTGTGGTCTAAAAATAGAGGTGTAACTCATATAACCTGTGTATTCAGGAGTAAAGTTATATGTAATACCTGCATATGGAGAAACTTTATTCTTTTTATATTCTAAAGTGTCGATTTCAGTGTAGTTGGCACCTAAGATAAATTTCAGATCCTCACCTAAATGAAGACGAGTCGCACCGTAAACGGACTTCATGGTTCTTTCTTCTGGGTCTGCATAGATAAAGTCTCCCCAAGTCGGTTCTTCAGGAGTCCAGCTTGGTAAGTCTGTGGTAATAACACCTAAACTACTGCCATACGAATAAACACTTTGAGCACTATATTTTGACCAGTTATAACCAATATTTGCTTCGTGTTGCTGCCCTAATAAATTAAAAGTACCTTGAATATCTGCATTAGCAGTAGTTTCTTTAAATTTTTGATTATAAATCTCTGGATAGAGCGAAATACCAGACGTATTGTCAGTATCAGAAGGAGAGCCACTGAGATAAAGCATTTTATCTTTAACATCTGATTTCTTAAGGTTATAGCCTAATCTTAACTTCCAGTCCCCCCATAATTTTTGTTCAATATTGGCAAAGTAATTATCTATTTCCCAATCGTAGTATGTCCATGACGGTGCATAATTATAGTTACGAGAATAACTTAATGGTTCACCTTTGGAGTTAACCAAAGGTAGAGCACCCCATTGAGAACCATTAGCGTATTGACGAGTTTTCGAATATCCTGCTGAAACATTTGTGGTGTCTGTAACGTCAGCTTCTAAAATTCCTTGAAATCCATTTTTTTCTTCTGAATAGCGGTCTAAATAAGAATCTCCTACTTTCTCATAACCTACAAGACGTCCTCGTACTCGTCCATCTTGTGTAAGAGAACCAGAGATATCCGCTTCATAACGTTGTGTATCCCATGAACCATAGCTCACCCCAGCATTTGCTTGAAATTCTTTGGTAGGACGTTTACGGATATAGTTAATTGTAGCACCAGGATCCCCAAGAGCATTTGTTAAGGCATCAGCACCTTTGACAATTTCAACACGATCATAGAAATAACTATCTGCATCACTATTGTTATAGTTATAGCTGTCAACTTGAGGAATACCGATTCCATCAACCAAAATGTTTGAAATATCGAAACCACGAGCAGTATAAGTTGTTCGGTTTGTTTCTAATCCAGTTACAGTAACACCGGGAGTATTACTTAAAATATCTCGGGTACTAGTAAGTCCGAAATCTTCAATTTGCTGACGAGTAACGACATTAATAGTTTGAGGGGTTTCTTTAGCCTCAATATTAAGCTTAGTTGCACTACTCGAGTTTTTAACATTATATGCTTTGGTCTGTTCAGAAGACTGCTCAGCACTTGTGGCTTTAACTTGAATCGTCTGTAAAGCTTGTACCTCTGATTCTTGAGCATAAGAGAGGTTCGCATAACAAATCGCGCAGGCGATTACAGTAAGCTTAAATGGTCGAGGTGGGATATTCATAAGATTAAGGATAATGTAAATAATTCTCATTTATTTTATTGTTTGTAAATGTAAGCTACAATTCAAATTGCATTGTTAATTTAGATTAAAAGATGGTGAATGAATGTAATTTTAGATAGCTTGTGCTGTGACTGCTTTTGGTAAGTACATATCGATCAAGTTCAAGATTGATAAACCTCTATGCTAGAATGCATTATTTCAAATTCTTGGGTAAATCACCTTGGCAAACCGAAAACTTAAAATAGGCATTGTAGTTGGGGAAGTTTCTGGAGATACGCTTGGTGTGAAACTTATGCGTAGTTTTCGAGAACAAGGAATCGATGCCGAATTTGAGGGAATCGGTGGTCCTCAAATGATTGCTGAAGGTTTTAATAGTTATTACCCAATGGAAACTCTGTCTGTGATGGGGATTGTTGAGGTATTAAAAGACTTAAAAAAACTATTCGCTGTACGTGATGGTTTAATTAACCAATGGACTCAAAATCCCGTTGATATTTTTATTGGTATTGATGCGCCAGACTTTAACCTCAGACTTTCTAAAAGTATTAAAGAAAAGAATCTTCCAATAAAAACAGTTCAATATGTCAGTCCTTCTGTTTGGGCATGGCGTCAAGGACGTGTTCATGGCATTAAACAAAGTATAGATTTAGTACTTTGCTTATTTCCTTTTGAAAAAGTCTTTTATGAACGATATGAAGTTCCAGCAGCATTTGTAGGTCATCCATTAGCCAAACAATTGCCACTTGAAAATCCAATCCAAATTGCCAAACAGCAATTAGGTCTTAATGAAAATCAAAAACATATTGCGTTATTACCAGGCAGCCGAAAAGGTGAGGTAGAACGACTTTTGCCTATGTTGCTTGGAACTGCCAATATTCTGCATAAGAAATATCCTGATATTCAATTTTTAATTCCCGCAATTAACGATGCACGAAAACAACAGATTGAGCAGGGGGTTGAACAATTAGCGCCTAATTTGAAAACTGTAATTCATATTTTAGAAAATACAGATAGTGAGTCTAAAGTTGGCCGTATGGTCATGAATGCAAGTGATATCATCGCTTTAGCTTCTGGAACGGCTACATTAGAAGCCATGCTCATGCATAGACCGATGGTCACTTTCTATAAGTTGCATTGGTTGACCTATATAATTGCTAAACTTTTGGTGAAAATTCCTTATTATTCTTTGCCGAATATTATTGCTGGTAAGAAAGTCATTGAAGAGCTAATTCAGGCTGATGCAACATCAGAAAATTTAGCCACTGAAATAGAAAAGCTAATGAATGTTGAGACAGCTCAAATTCAAGTGATGCAACATTTAACCATGCATAAACAACTTATTTCTGGAAATACAGAAGATCCAGTGCAGGCAATTTTGCAATGTTTAAATGGCTAATTTTTAAGATTTGATTGGCTAATTGCTTTTAAGCCAGCTAATGAAAATTTCTTAAAATGTTCAACTAAATCGTGTAATGGCATCTGGGCAATATTTTTAAGTGGCTCAGGTGCTTGAGCATTAGGTCCTGCAATAATGAGCATCATGCAAGGTGTCATCACGCTTAAAATACAAGGCAAAACAGCTGGATCATTTTCATCTAAACCAGCAACTTGACTAATTAACTTACGAATAAGAAAAAATTTCCTCATACCTGCAAGTTCAATAAAATTTAATAAATGCTCAGAAGGTGAAAAGAGTTCACGAATAAAGACTTTGCCATGCCAAACATCTTTTTCAGTTAACTTATGCAGCAAGGTCTCAAGTAATAAGCTTAGCTTTTCTTCTGGTGACTGAGTGCTTTCAACAAGTTCTAGTAAATATTTTTCATCTAGATAGTGAGCGTGAGCTTCCACTAAAACAGCTTGATATAATCCGTCTCGACCATCAAAGTGATAATTAATTGCAGCCAAATCGACATTCGCAACGTTAGCAATTGTTTTGTTCGCTGTCTTTGCAAAACCATATTGGGCAATTAAAGGTCCTGCTGCCTCAATAATTTTGGACTTGGTTAAGTCACCATCACTTCGTCTAGATCGGGACATGTTTAACCCTAATTTTCACTCACCATAAAAGTATATCTTTTATTCAAAGATTGGAGTAATTTAAATTTAAATTGAATTTAAACTAAGAAAATTTGAATTTAATAAGAAGGCCAATAAGATGAATAAAAAACTGATTGCCGTCGTCTTGGTTGTTATAGCTGTGGTTATCATCGGGTTTTGGGCATGGAAATATAACAATAAGAATCAAAAAGATAATATATTAACTCTATATGGAAATGTTGATATTCGCCAAGTTTCACTTGCATTTGAACAGTCTGGTCGTATAGAGAAACTGTTAGTACAAGAGGGTGATAAAGTTAAAGCAGGTCAAGTACTAGCGGCTCTTAATACTAATGCACTACAGATTCAGGCAAAGCAAGCTCAAGCACAACTTAAAGCTCAACAAGAGGCAATTGTTAAACAAGATGTGGGAGCTCGCCCAGAAGAAATTAGTCAAGCAAAAGCACAACTTGCATCTGCCGAAGCCGAGCTTGATAAAACCAACAAAAACTTGCAACGCTTACAAATTTTGGTAAGTAGTACGGATGGTCGGGCAATTAGCCAACAAGAGCTAGACTATGCTAAAAGTAATAAAGATAGTGCTGATGCAGCGGTCCGTGAAAGACAAGCTAATTTAGAATTGATCATTAAGGGTGCTCGACAAGAAGATCGTGAAGCGACCAAAGCACAGTATGAAGTAACCAAAGCTAATTTAGATCTAATTAACTATAACCTTACTCAAGCTGAATTAAAGTCTCCTGTAAATGCAGTGGTACGAGCTCGGTTACAAGAAGTTGGCGATATGACAACTGCGCAAAAGGCCGTTTATACATTGGCTTTAACTGATCCAAAATGGATTCGTGTGTATGTAAACGAACAAGATTTAAGTTCTATCAAGATGGGTGGCACGGCCCAAGTTATTCGTGATTCTGATCCTAATCAGCCCATTAATGGAAAAATTGGCTATATATCTTCAGTGGCTGAGTTCACACCGAAAACAGTACAGACCGAAGAGATTAGAACAACACTAGTTTATGAGGTTAGGGTCTATGTAAATGATCCGAATGATCAATTGAAAATGGGCCAACCTGTGACTGTAAAAGTACCACTTGCTTTAGGTGAGAAAGCTCATGACTGATGAAGAAGCAGTGGTTCAAGCGCATAATTTATTCATGACTTTTAAGGCTGAGAGTAAAAAATCAGTAGATATTAGTGCAATTGTTGATTTGAATATGCAAATTAACAAAGGAGAACTTACGGCTTTAGTTGGTCCAGATGGTTCGGGAAAAACAACTTTATTAAGGTTAATTGCAGGACTATATAAAGCCACTTCGGGTTCATTAAATGTACTCGGAATTGATGTGAGTAAAAATCCGCAGGCTGTACAGGACCGTATTAGCTATATGCCACAACGCTTTGGACTATATGAAGATTTAAGCATACAGGAAAATTTAGATTTATATGCTGACTTACACGGTGTTTCAAAGGATGTACGGGAGCAAAGGTTTAAGCGGTTATTGGAAATCACGGATCTTACTCAGTTTACTCAACGCCTAGCTGGTCAACTTTCTGGTGGGATGAAACAAAAACTAGGGCTGGCATGTACTTTAGTTCGGTCCCCAGAATTGCTCTTACTTGACGAGCCTAGTGTTGGAGTAGACCCTTTATCAAGACGAGATTTATGGATCATTATTGAACAACTTGTTGAAGAAGAAAACTTAAGCGTAATTATAAGTACTGCTTATATGGATGAGGCAGAAAAATGTGCTTACGTATATATCATGCACGAAGGCAAAATTTTAAAACAAGGTTCACCTGAACAATTAAAAGAAATAGTAAGTGGGCAAACATGGAATATTAAACCTTCAGAGCAGATTAAGGCTCGGACTTTACAAGCCCAGTTACTTGATAACCATTTAGAGATTATTGATGCTGTTCCAAAGGGTGAACAAGTGAACTTTATTAGTCGCCAGAAAGAGCTATCACCTGATACTTTACCTGAAGGGCTAAAAGCAAATACGCGACCACCTGAACTTGAAGATGCGTTTATGCTGCTGTTGCAGCAGGCTCAAAAGCAATCAAAACATATACCTATTTCTGATCAAGCTTTTCAATTAGAACAAATTAATAATTTGAAATCAGAGCAACCTATCATTGTAGTTAAAGATTTAGTTCGAACTTTTGGAGATTTTACTGCTGTTGCCAATACATCATTTGATGTTCAACGTGGCGAAATATTTGGGTTACTTGGACCAAATGGCGCGGGTAAAACGACAACTTTTCGAATGTTGTGTGGATTGCTACCAGCAAGTAGCGGGTATTTGGAAGTTGCTGGAAAAAACTTACGGACAGCTCGTGCTGAGGCAAGAGCCAAAGTGGGGTATGTCTCGCAAAAATTTGCACTGTATAGCAATTTAACTGTCTTAGAAAACTTGAAGTTTTTTGGTGGAGCCTATGGGTTATCTGGCAAAAAACTAAATCAACAAATTGATAAAGCCTTACAGCAATACGATTTAAAACCTCATAGTAAAAGTGGTGATTTACCGGGTGGGTATAAACAACGGCTATCTATGGCTGCTGCACTATTACATGAACCAGAAATTTTATTTTTAGACGAACCCACCAGCGGAATTGACCCGCTTGCACGGCGATCATTTTGGTACAGCATTGGTGAACTGGCAAATCAGGGCATTACCATCATTATTACGACGCACTTTATGGAGGAAGCAGAGTATTGCGACCGCATTGCCATACAAGATGCCGGAAAGTTATTAGCCTTAGGTTCACCCCAACAAGTACGCGAATTGGCAAGTAAAGATAAACATATTAGTGACATGAATGAGGCTTTTATAGCGATTGTGGAACAAGCACGTGCATTAAGACACGCTGGTTAGGAGGTCTGCAATGAGCTTGGGATTTTGGAATCGGCTGACAGCGTTAGTTCGTAAAGAAACTAAGCAGCTCATTCGTGATAAAAGCAGCCTCGGGATTGGACTCGTTTTGCCTGTTATTTTAATTCTACTGTTTGGTTATGGACTTTCTTTTGACTTAAATCAGGCCCGAGTCGGCGTTGTCGTTGATCAGTCTTCACCGCAGATCAATCAGGCTTTAGCTGGTTTAAATGGCTCACGATATTTAACAAGTCAAGAGTTTCATAATTTGCCTGAAGCAGAGCAGGCCATTCGAGATGGCGAAATTGATGCCATTTTGCATTTTCCTTCAGATTTTGCCAGTCAGGCACAGCAAGGTAATGCCAAGGTTCAACTATTATTAAATGGGACATCCACCACCATAGCAACAGCCTTAGAAGGTTATGTTGCAGGGGCTCTAGCTACCGCCCCGTCTATACAAGTTGACCGCGGGCAAATATTAGCAACGTCAAGCGCCGTTAATATTGAACAACGAATATGGTTTAACGAATCTGGTAACAGTACTTGGTTTTTAGTCCCTGGCTTAATGGTACTCATTTTGACTTTAATTGGCGCATTTTTAACGGGGCTGCTTATTGCCCGTGAAAGGGAGCGGGGAACTCTAGAAGCTTTATTTGTTACACCTGTACGGCCATTTGAAATTGTATTAGCAAAACTCATTCCCTATGTGGTGGTCGGCATGATTGATATCGTGATCTGTATTGTTGCTGCATATTTTATTTTTGAAGTGCCTATGCGTGGTTCGTTATTCTCAATTTTATCTGCTTCATTTCTATATTTAATTGTCTCGTTATTACTTGGTTTAACTATATCTGGCTTTGCGCAAAGTCAGTTTCAGGCGAGTCAAATTGCCTTATTGGCAAGTTTTATGCCTGCACTTATGCTTTCTGGATTTGTTTTTGATACGCGTAACTTACCTTTAGTGGTGCAAATTATTAGCCAGTTGCTTCCAGCTACGCATTTTATGATTTTAATTAAAACCTTATTTATGGGAGGTGATGATTGGAAGTTATGGTTTAAAGAATGCGGTTTTCTGTTGGGATATATCATTGTTTTGATATGTGCTGTGAACTTTTCACTGAAAAAACGGTTGAGATAAAGATATGTGGCAGCAACTAATCGCTTGGCTAAAACATTTAAGTTTTTTGGTCAAAAAAGAATTCTTAACCATTTTTAGTGACTCTGCAAATAGAGTTATTCTATTTGTACCAGCCCTTATGCAGGCACTTTTGTTTGGTTATGCTGCTACTTATGATGTTAACCATGTCGATTATGCAATTTTAAACCAGAGCAATGGGCAGGTCTCACATGAACTCATCTCAAAACTAGATGGCTCTGGTATTTTTAAGCGAGTTGCAACACTTGAATATACTGGTCAAATCAAACAGGTTATTGATAGCCGTCAGGCATTGGTTGTAATTACGATTCCTTCTGACTTCGAGAGCAAATTAAATAATAACCAGAGCTCTCCTGTACAGGTCATTGTTGATGGCAGGAACTCATCAACCGCCGTCGTGGTAGGTTCATATCTAAATAAAATTATTGGTCAGTTTAATCAGCAAAAATTTAACTCAGCTTTGCCGATTAGCCTTGAAACAAGAACATGGTATAACCCAAATCAAGAGTCTCGATGGAGCTTAATGCCTTCATTAATTGCAGCATTAAGTATGATGCAAACATTACTTTTATCCGCTTTATCAGTCGCGCGTGAACGTGAGCAGGGCACATTTGATCAGTTATTAGTGACACCCTATACGCCATTACAAATTATGATTGGTAAGGCCTTACCGCCAATTTTTGTAGGGCTGATGCAGTCAACTATTATTTTATTGATTATTTTGTTCTGGTTTAAAATTCCTATGAATAGCTCTATTGGGCTGCTTTATTTTGGTTTATTGAGCTTTAATGTGGCTGTAGTGGGTATGGGCTTATCTATTTCAGCATTATCTTTAAATATGCAACAAGCCATGCTTTTTACGTTCTTATTGATTATGCCTTTAATGTTGCTTTCAGGTTTACTTACACCTATAGAAAATATGCCGAAAGCGCTCGAAATAGCAACGTACGCAAATCCATTGAGGTTTGGAATTAACTTGGTACAACGAGTTTATTTGGAAGGTGCAGGCTTTGCACAAGTCAAATTCAACTTTATTCCAATGATCATACTTGGACTGGTCACTTTACCTTTGGCAGCTTGGCTATTTAGAAACAGATTATCTTAAATATATTAATTAAAAAGCCCCATTTTAGGGGCTTTAAAACTTATTTAAGCACGTACGATCAGCTCGTAACCCGTATATTTACGGATATTAATAACACCAATATCAAAGATTAAATATTGCCCTTTAATACCTTGTAATACACCACGAATTTTTGGTGTTTTATCTAGGTTTAGAGACTTAATTTTTTCAGGATATTGTTCAACTGGATAAACAAACTCACGTGGCAATTCATCTTCTAATAATTCAACAGTTTCGTTAAATTCAAGATTTTGGCTAAATTCCTCACGAATAGTTTGAATTTTAGGTGCAAACTCTTCGATTAACTGATCACGTTGTTCAACCATATTTAAAGGTTCAGCTTCGCCTTTAAGGAGTTTGCGCCAATCAGTTTTGTCAGCAACTAAAGAACCAAACATAGTTTCAAGTTGACCAGATAAACGGCGTGATCCAACCTTTAAAATAGGTAGGGCTTGGGTTGCCCCTTGATCTAACCAACGACCTGGCATATGACTAACGCGAGTAATACCCACTTTTAAAGCACTCGAATTTGCCAAATACACAATATGCGGTTGGAAACAAACATTGTGTGCAAAATCATCTTCACGACATGTACCTAAATGATAGTGGCATGTTTCAGGTTTCATAATGCATAGGTCACATTCTGCTTTAGTTTTAAAGCATTTAAAGCAGTGGCCTTGAGAATAAGACTTTGGTGTTTTAGTGCCACAAGAAGTGCAATAAATATTACCTGTCCATTCGATTTCTAGTTCTTGTCCTAAATTAAAAGGAAGATCAATTTCTGAACGGTCTAATACAAATTTGTATTCAACATTTGCCTTGGTTGTCTGTTGATCAGTTACACTAGCATCTTTTAGGCCTGCATGCATTTTATGGCAAATGCCTTGTAGTTCCATAAAGTTTAAACTCACATCTTTCAATTAAGGGTTGCAGTTATGGCTGAACAAAATGTCATCACTTCTATGCTAGACGATTTATCAAACGAACAGCCCATTCATACTGCACTTTGTATTGGCCAGAAAATTGACCAGAATAACGCAATTCAATGGCACTATTTTACCGTAACTGAGCTTTTAAGTCTGCCTTTTACTCAGCGTTATGATTTGGGTTTTGTATTGTTTGATACAGATGAAATGCAGAACATAACTGAAGTAGAAAAATCACAATTATTAGTGAAGCTAAGAGATTTATTAGCAAAAAGAATTGTTGTGGTAAGTAAACGCAGTGATGAACAGTTATTGCGTTCGCTAGGTTTCACTCAACTCATTGATAAAACGTCACATGATAGTGATTTCGCTTTATGGCAATTTAACATCTTGACCTATAAGCATGTTCCAGATTGGTTTAATTCAAAGTTTTGGGCGAACCCGGAAAACTGGAATAAATTTCGCTGGTAAGAGACCACGAAATCTCTTTCAAAATTTAACAATTTGGCTTTTGCTGTCTTAACAAGAACCCGCGTATGCTCGTGTATAAACCATACATAAGAGTTTTACATGACAAATTTAAGCAACATTGTAGAAATTTTGGCTCAGCAGGCTTTAGGTGGGAACCAGCAAGCATCAGGTCAAGGTGGTTTAGGTGGAATTTTAGGTTCAGTACTCGGACAAATGGGGGGCAATACTTCTTCTGGCGCTCAAGGTGGCCTTGGAGGCGTACTAGGTTCTGTATTAGGTCAAGTGACTGGAAATAATAATAACGCACCTCAAGCAAGTGGTGGCGTACAAAGTTTATTAATTGCAGTTGTACCTTTAATCTTAGGTTGGGTTCAACAACAAGGTGGTTTGCAGGCTGCTTTAGAAAAGTTAAAAGGTGCGGGTTTAGGTAACCAAGTTCAAAGCTGGGTTGATCCAAATCAAAGTAATAGTGAAGTTCCTACCCAGCAATTACAAAGTCTATTTAACCCAACAGATATTGAGCAAGTTGCCCAGCAGGCTCAAGCTCCAAAAGAGCAAGTTTACGGTGCAATTGCTTCGGTCTTACCTCAAGTCATTGACTCATTAACACCTCAGGGTGACAGTACCGATCATCAAGAAGCAAACCAAGACATTCAAAACGTCATGAATCTTGTAAGTGGTTTCTTAAAGTAAGCTACAAAGTTAAAAAAAGCCGATAATTTGTATATCGGCTTTTTTAATCTGAACAATAAAATAAAAGGGCATTAGCCCTTTTATTTTAGATATGAATCAAAGATAACTAATTAGAAGTTATATTCGATACCAGTACCTACAACAGTTTGCTTGTCGTCATCATTCAACCAGTCGCGTTTTTGTTGAGCAACGATACCGTAGAAGCGAGCTTGTTTATTGATTTGGTAATCAAGACCTAAACCGTACAAATCAATTTTACGATCTGCTTGACCACTTACTTGTGTTTCAGCAGAAGCATATTCTGCTTTCACTTTAAGTTTAGTGTTAGGAATTTTATAAGCAGCTGTTACTGCATATGCTTGTTCCTCTAAACCACGGTAAGCTTTACCAGCTTTATCGATTGAACCATCTGATTTATATGATTGACCATATGCAGTCAATTCATCAGTAGGTTCAGCGTGTTGCCATAAAGCACCTACAACAAAACCTGATTTTGCGATGTCATAAGAACCAGTTACACGGTAAGCATCTGTATAAACATCTTTCAGACCGTAAGCCGCATATTTACCTTTAATACCAAAGTCACCAGCAGCAGCTACTGCTAAACCAAGGTCTTTGTTTTCATAGCCAAGTGCAGTAGACACAGAGTCAAAGCTGTCATTCTTGCTGTCTTTACCAGTTTCACCTTGTTTGCTGTCAGAGGTGCTTTCACCAGTCTGAGCCATAATGTTGAAAGTTAAACCAGCTAATAATTTAGGGTCTAGTTCAAAACCAACTACGTTATCTAAGCGGTTTTCACCGTACATGATATTGGTAATATCTAAACGTGTATCGTCATTAAAGATGTCTTGGTTACCACCAGCAGCAGTCTTAAAGTAAGAGTCGTATTTACCTACTTTTAAAGTACCAACACCTTCAGTTTTTAAACCGATGAAACGGTTACGAGCGCTCAGGTCAGTATCAGAACCTGAACCATCAGTAGAAATTGCCCATTCAGCTAAATAAACAGCAGATAACTTGTCAGTTAATTTCTCTTCGCCTTTTACCCCAATGCGAGAAGAGTTTGAGTTAACTTCGGTAACATCACTTTTACCATCGAAATTTTTATTATCAACTTGGTTAATAGAAACATTTAGTTTGCCATACAAAGTTGGCGCTGCTTGCACCGCTTTTATGCTCAAAGTTGCAACTGCGGCAGCGAGTAGCAATTTCTTCATTGAGATTTCTCCAAAAGGTATTTAAAAATGGCGTATGCCTAGTTAACTATTTATTTTGTAGTTGACTTATGTACAAAAAGTTACAAAAGCTCACCAACTTGCTAAGCAGTATCGGTAAACTTTGTGACAAGGGCGTGAAAAATAAATGACAGTTTTATGACGATTAAAATTTAGAAATAAATTAATTATTTTAGGTTTTTATAGTTTTTAGACGAAAAAAAGCGGAGTAAAAACTCCGCTTTAATAGATTAAAAATCAAAGAGCTGCTTTAATTTTCTCAGCTAAAGCTTTAATTTTTTCTTGATTGCCTAACTCTACAGCATGTCTTCCAAGTTGATGCACATTTGTAGGAATAAGGTGAAAATGAACATGCGGAACAGTTTGTCCTGCGGCTGCTCCAGAAAGTTGCATCAATACGATACCTTCCAAATTGAGGGCTTTTTCCATTGCTTTCGCAATTTTCTGAACAATTTGGATGGTATATGCAGCTGCTTCTGGGGGTAAATCAAGTAGCGTTACAGCAGGTGTTTTTGGAATAACTAATGTATGACCATCGGCTTGAGGCATAATATCCATAAAAGCTAGAACTTGATCATCTTCATAGATTTTTATCGCTGGAAGTTCATTGCGTAAAATTTTTGCGAAGATATTTTGATCATCGTATGCCATGTATTATTCCTTTAAAATTATTTACATTTCAATTCTTTCTGACGCTCTTTAATAGCATCAAGACGTTGTTGCTCTTTGTCAGAAAACTTTGGTTTTGTCGTATGACAGTTTTCATTACCATATTTTTCTTTAGCATCAGGATCTTTGAAACAAAAGCCTTTTGATGCATAAATCAAATTATAGTCGTCTTGCAATTTCTGACATTCTTGCTCAGGCGTTGCAGCTTGAACGCTTAAACCAGCAATGCTCACCATGCCAGTAAAGACTGCAACCATAAATTTATTCATGAGCGTTTCCTCAGTTAAAGGTATGAACCTGTACTCAATATAAGGTTTATTACCAATATTTCAATGATTATTAATTACTCAAATGTCATTTTGGGTGATAATTTGTTCATAAAACAAATAAAAACTTTAGATATCAATAATTTATAAAAATCAAATAAAAACATAAACTTAAGAGAAATTATATATATTTTTTTAGAATTTGATTCTTTTTAATTCACTTTTAACTTTTATTGAAGATATAAAAATATGCTGCTGATTGAGGTGATCAGATATAAAAAATTTTAGCAAAAGATGAGATCTTATAGCCTTTTCATTTGCTAAATAGACAAATGAAGTTTGAAATTAGGTCAATGAAAAAGGGGATGAGCAATGACATTATCAAAAACACAAAACGTGATAATTATCACAGTTTTTGTTTTTAGGATTAAGTGGAATTCACTGGGCCCATTTTAATTTAGACGGAAATGGGCTTTTTCTTTTAAGCTGTAAAATATAAGCACGTTAAAAGTAATCTTATTTTACACTTCAATTGAAAGATGTATTGATTTTGCATGTTTTAACTTCTATTATATGGTCCTTAAATTGCTGCGTTTGATAGTTTTTTATTTTTGTAACCCATTTCTAAAATTGAGATGGGTTTTTTTTATTTAAGTTATTTCGAAATATATTAATTTAACCCCATTCTTACGAGTTATATTTGGCTATATGTTTAATTCGTGTGATACGTTTCGCATGCAACTTTCACTTTTACTATTGTAGTTACTTTTTAGTCTAACCCTCTTACATATAGCAATGTTATGTTCATCATACTTCCTTAAAGGATCTGATGATTCATCGGAGACAAGATTAAAAGGAAATAGAGAATGTCACAGTTTTTACTCGTTGCTGAAAGCATTTATAAAAAATCTGAAGAAGAAAAGCTTTTCTCAGAAGATATTATTGAACACTTGAATCGCTTAGTTAGTATGATCCGACAAGAGATAAAAGATACTTCATATAAATTAAAATATAACTTTATTGATTTTGAAGAATGTTTAAATAAGCCAGCAAATGAATGTTCAGCTAAACTCGATATCAGTTTAATGCCAACATATAAAAATAAAGGAGAATATATTATGTGGTTGGCTAGTTTTATTGAAAGAATTACTTTGGGAGGAAGAGAAAAGTTTCCACCACTTGCTAATACTTTGCTTCCTAGCTGTATGCTTGCCAACCCTTATTCAGCAAAAATGAAACAAGCTAAGGTTGTATCCGATAAAAGTGCGCAAATGATTGTAAACTATTTTAACTCCTCCGATTATAAAAAGGTTAATAAAGCACCTGCTTAGTGTAAAAAATAATAATCTTTCACATACTTAATGCTTTTATATAGAAAATTTTTCGTAATGAATGACATGAGTTTGCTATGTTAGAGGTTTCATACTATTCATTATTGAGCCTATTAAAATTAAGTTTAATAGGCAGTCCTCTAAAAGATTAAATTTACTCTAATGTAATCTTTGTCCATGCTTCATACATTTTAACTGCCGCAGAGAAGTCACTGTTGTCTTCAGCAGTTAAATGAGCAGCTTGGATCAAACTTTGTGTTAATGACAAAAGCGGGGCAGGAAGCTTTGCTTGCTGGACTAAATCCAAAGCAATTCCTGTGTCTTTGGCAAGAAGAGGCAAGCCAAAGGTTACTGGAAATTCGCGACTCAATACACGCTGTGGAAAGATAGTCTCTGTCACCAGACTTTTACCACTTGAAGCGTTAATACACTCTAAAGCTTCGTTCAAGCTTACCCCATGTGCTTTTAAAGCACTGAAACCTTCTGCAACAGACCAAAGATTGACCGCGAGTAGCATATTATTAACTGCTTTCACTGCAAATCCAGCACCTGACTCACCCACATGTTTAATTAATTTTCCTACCGCTTCTAGAGCTGGTAATGCACGTTCGAAAGCTGCTGCATCGCCACCCACCATTACAGTCAAAGTTGCATTTTCAGCTCCTACGGTTTGACCGCTTACAGGAGCATCTAGAAAATCAACATTTAATTGCTTTAATGAGCTAGCTAAGATGCGGGCAGAGTCAGGAACCCCGCTGGTACAGTCTATCCAGATTGCTCCAGATTTAATTTCTACACTACTAATAAGCGCTTCTACATCAGTACTTGTCGGTAAGCATGAAAAGATAATATCTGCTTGTACGGCTTGCTCTAATGAGACAGCCTGAGTGCCATAGTCTGCTGCATGTTGTTTGGCTTTTTCAAAATTTCGATTCCATACATAGACAGTATCGAAGCGTTTTGGTAAATGCGCTGCCATACGGTAGCCCATTGCACCCAAACCAATAAATGCAACAGATTGACTCATGACCTTATCCTTAAATTTGTGTTGAACGTTCGGCGAGCCATGTAGCCAATTTCGGCCAAAACTCCAGAGCACTTGCTTGACTCGACATTAGGCCCAAATGACCACCGGGGATGAGAGTAAACGTGACATCCTGACTGCTTGTCAATTGACTTAATGGCGAAGCAGCGTCAGCACTGACCAGCTGATCACTACGACCCGCGCCAACTAAGAGGGAACAATCTATATTTTTTAATTCGATTTTCTTATCTTTTAACTGAATAAAGCCACGTTTTAACGGGTTTTGTAGCCAAACATTAAACAACATGTCTTGATTAATACCACCCGGATAGTCAATCATATTATTTAAAAAGTTACTTAGGGTTGCATGCTCTTGTACAAATTGTAGGTCATCAAGATTCTTTAGCAATTGCAGATGTCCATCAAACCAACCTTTAGGATCGAGAATTTTGAAACCTAATGAATTTAAAATTCCGGGACTGTGGATCAGACGTTTTGGTAATCCAGAGTAAATACGTTCCTTAATTTTCTTATTACGACTAATCAAATGATTTATGGTTTGATAGAGCTTGCCAATATGGCCAGATGCATAACTATCTATTGGACTACCAAGAACAATTAAATTTTTAATGTAGTTGGGTTGATTCAGAGCAGCATATAAAGTAACGAATATGCCTGCCATACTCCAGCCATGGAGCGAAATTTGCTCACTTCCTGAATGTGCGCGAACGTGTTCTATTGCTTTAGGAATGAAATCTTCAATAAATGATAAAAAGTTAAGGTGTCTATCTTTAAACTTTAAATTACCCCAATCGACCAAATAGACATCAAAACCTGCATTTTGAAAGTATTTAATAAGTGAACGATAAGGATATAAATCGTAAATCGCCATATTAATTGCGAGTGGGGCAACAAACACTAATGGTTCTTTAAATTTTTTTTGTGTTGCTGCGTAATAACGAATACGCGTTTGATTGAATTCGCCAATCACCTCAAAGGGAGTGCTTTGAGATAGTACTAATGTTTTTGAATGAAATAGTCGGGCAGAAAGGTGCTTGATTTGGCTTTGTTCTGAGACAAGGGACTTTAAGCGTTTCATCTTGCTTTACCAACTATTTACTAAAGATTGAATAAAGTCTAAGCGATAATTTTAAGGTTTACCTTGACCTTAAATACCTTAGACACTCAAAATGATGATAGTTTTTAGTACATGACCAGTAAAGGCGAACATTTAATGAACCAGTCTGATGATTTAGAATACCAACTTGATACTTTAGCCATTCGTACCGGACATACTCGTAGTTTTGAAGGTGAGCATGGCGAACCGATTTTTTTGACATCATCTTTTGTATATGAAAATGCAGAAGAAGCTGCAGCAAAATTTTCTGGTCAAGTTCAAGGAAATATCTATTCTCGTTTTACCAATCCGACTGTATCGATGTTCGAAAAACGCTTAGCAGCTTTAGATGGTGCTGAACGTGCTGTTGCGACAAGCTCTGGAATGGGCGCGATTTTGTCAGTTACTATGGCTTATCTCAAAGCGGGTGATCACGTTATTTGCTCAAGAGCAGTATTTGGTTCAGTTGTTGCCTTGTTTGAAAAATATATTGCCAAGTTTGGCGTAGATATTACATTTGTCGATTTATGTGATTTGGACGATTGGAAAAACGCAGTACGTCCAGAAACTAAACTTTTATTTGTTGAGTCACCGTCTAACCCTCTAGCAGAGATCGCAGATATTCAAGCGCTTGCAGATATTGCTCATGCGAATGGTGCATTACTTGCAGTTGATAACAGCTTCTGTACGCCTGTTTTACAGCAACCATTAAAGTTTGGAGCAGACCTTGTCATTTACTCTGCGACTAAATATTTAGATGGGCAAGGGCGCGCATTAGGCGGTGCTGTTGTTGGTAATCATCAGTTATTAGAAGAAGTTTTTGGTGTTGTCCGTACGCTTGGACCATCAATGAGTCCATTTAATGCATGGGTTTTCTTAAAAGGTTTAGAGACTTTACGTTTGCGTATGAAGGCACACTGTGAGAGTGCTCAAACTCTTGCAGAATGGTTATCTACTCATGAAAAAGTAGAAAAAGTTTACTACGCTGGCTTACCAGCTCATGAAGGTCATGAACTTGCCGCTAAACAGCAAACTGGTTTTGGTGGAATTGTTTCTTTCGTTGTTAAAGGCGAACGTGAAGGTGCTTGGAAGGTTATTGATAATACTAAGTTTATTTCGATTACTGGTAACCTAGGTGATGTGAAGTCAACAATTACCCATCCTGCAACGACTACACATGGCAAACTTTCTGCTGATGCAAAAGCTGCGGCTGGTATTCAAGAGGGGTTAATCCGTGTATCTGTAGGCTTAGAAGATATTAATGACATTATTCGTGATATCTCACGTGGTCTTGATCTGATCTAATTATCCTTATTGAAATAATTCTTTTGGGTTATTTTTTTCATGAAACCATCTCTTTTATCGAGATGGTTTTTTTATATTTAAATGTTACTCAAATTTCAGAATTACAATAAAAAAACTACATTTTGTTTAAATTGGAGCTAAGAGTACAAGGTATAAAGACTGTAAATTTAATTAAAAGAAATGTGAGTTTTAAAATGCTTAAGCCTATTGCTATTGTCGTTGTAGTGGGGGTAATCGGGGTGGTTGGATACAAATTGCTGACCAAGCCGAGTCAGAATCCCGTAAATGAGACAACTTTATTGATTAACAATGCAGAGAAGTCTGTTGAAGAAGCAGATAAATCTATTCAAGAAGCAAACACCTCCTTTAAGAAAGTTCCCTTAAGTGAATATAAAACAATTGATAAAGGTCTACAGGCATCTCAATAGGGCTATGAGTTTTTATAAAATTTTAATGTATGCAATCTAAGTATTTAGGAAGTGTACCTAAGTATGAGCATGTTACGCATGTCGCTACGTAAAATAGAGCGAGAGATACTGATAGAAAACATTAGCCTATTGTGTCAGAATTACGGATTAATTTGAGTTCAATGCACTAATCTGTGTGTATTTTAATCGCATAGATTGGTTCAATGAGATTAAGTTTTTATAAAGTATTACCAGATGACGCCTAATACTTTAAAGATTTGATAGAGATACGGAGTAAAGTTATGAATATCAATATGCTCATGCAGCAAGCGCAGCGCATGCAAAAAGATATGGAAACAAATATAAAAAAGGCGAAAGAAGAGCTTGCTCAAACTGAAGTTCATGCAGAAGCTGGTGGCGGTTTGGTTAAAGTAACCATGAATGGTCGCTATCTTGTAAAACGTATCGAAATTAACCCTGAATTACTTCAAGATGAACCAGATATGATTGAAGATTTGATTGCTGCAGCGGTAAATGATGCTGTACGTCAAGCTGAAGTTATTTCTGAAGAAAAAATGCAAAAAGCGAATTCTGGTATGGGCTTGCCACCTGGCTTAGCGGGCATGTTCTAAGGAAATTCTGTGTTTAGCGATAGATTTGAACAACTCGTTCAAGCTTTACGTATATTGCCTAGCGTTGGACCGAAGTCGGCTCAACGTATGGCATTACATCTTTTGATGAAAAATCGAGAAGGTGCGTTTGCATTAGCGCATGCTTTACATGAAGCTTCAAGTTATATTCATGAGTGCAGCGTTTGCCATTCTTTAACTGAACATGAAATTTGTGATATTTGCGCCTCAACTGAGCGAGAAGATCAACTATTGTGTGTGGTTGAATCACCAGCAGATGTAATGGCGATTGAGCAAAGCGGAAGTTTCCGTGGTAAATATCATGTTTTAGGTGGGCATCTTTCACCTTTAGATGGTATTGGTCCAGAAGAAATTGGTATTCCTTATCTAATTCAACGTTTAAGCCAAGGTAAAATTGAAGAAGTGATTTTGGCAACAAATGCGACTGTAGAGGGACAGGCGACTGCTCATTATTTGGTAGAGGCGACTAAGCACTTACCTATACAAATGACACGTATTGCTCAAGGTGTACCGCAAGGTGGTGAACTTGAGTATGTAGATAGCCATACCTTAAGTCAGGCAGTTCATAATCGTATGAGAATGAAATAAGCATTTCGATGCTTGTTTCATTGATGTCATATAAAATTGAATTAGATTTATTAATTTAGTTATAAAAGACGAATGTTATTTTGTCTTTAATTAAAAAACGATTAAATAAAATATGAAAGCCCATAAGAATGAAAAAAATCTTATAGATTTTAAACAATGAATATTTGGAGTTAACTTTAAAAATATAAATGAAAGATCAAAAAAATATCTATTTTCGAAAAATTGTTCAAAAATAGGGTATTCATAAAGGTTTAAGTGGTAATTTCCTACTTCTATGTTATATATACCAGAGTTCTAAGCACTCTTTGCATTTACTTGAGAAAGCATGTTTCAGTTTATCCAACAGCAAACCGATTTGGTTGATGTTCTTCAAAAAATGGATCAATGTTCGATATATGGACTTGATACAGAATTTATTAAGGTTGACACACTCTGGCCTAAACTTGGAGTATGCCAAGTTAATGTAAATGGCAATGTCTATCTGTTGGATGGTGTTTCATTAGATCTAAGTCAGTTTTGGAAAAAAATATTTCTCGCTCAACAGAACATTTTTCATGCATGTGGGGAAGACATCGATTTAATCTACCATTACGCTGATGAAGAAGATCTGCTTAATGTGTTTGATACTCAAGTAGGCCTTTCTTTCTTAGGCCATGGGCTGCAAGTAAGTTACCAAGGTGCTTTAAAGCTTTGCCTCGACATTGACATTGAAAAAGATCAAACAAGATCTGATTGGTTGGCTCGGCCTTTATCGCCTCAGCAACTCTGTTATGCAGCCAATGATGTTCTATATATAATGAAGTTAGCGCATCATATTCAAGAACAGCTTAAGCAGAAAGGGCTTTATGACTTTGTTCTTGAAGATTGTCGTAGTTTAACTAAAGAAATTATCAGTGAAACGCCGACAGAGTTACTCTATTCCGATGTTGGTAATTATCGTCATTCGCGCCGTCAATTGATGCAACTGCAAAATTTAAGTGAATGGCGCGAATACATTGTTAAAGCAACGAACCAGCCACGCAGTTTTATTCTTAGAAATTCGACCATGATTGATATGGTTGAAAAGAATCCACGTAATAGTTTTCAACTCTCGCAAGTTAAAGATATTCGCCCAAATGTAGTTCGTGAATATGGAAAAACTATTTTAGAATTACTTAAAGATTTACCGATTGAAAGTGAATGGCCAACAAGAATAGCCAAACCTTTTAAAGTAACATCTAAAGAAACATTGCATAAAATGGATATGGTACTTGCCCATGCAATAAGTGAAACTTCTATTCCTAAAGAAGTATTGCTTAGAAAGAAATGGCTAAATGCAATTCATCAACATGTTCTTTCTCAAGGGGATGAACAAGATTTACCTGATTATCTTTTGGGTTGGCGTTACGAGCTATTAACTCAACCATTAATTCAGTTATTTCAAGAAGAAAAACAAAGTCTATCCATTTAAAATGATGTGATAGTTAAAATTTAAAAGCTCATCTTTGTGATGGGCTTTTTTAATGAAGAGTAATGAATAATTTAAATTGAGTAGTTTTTATTTATAAATAATAGATATTCAATATTAATAGTTAATAAAGTAAAAGTTTATATTAGTTATATTAAATAATTAACTTTATTAAAAAGCTAATAAAGTGATGGGTTGAAGTCATTTTAATTTGTAAAATTGATAATGAATTAAATTAACTCCTTAAATGAGAAAAATTCAATTGATTAAACATACAGGTCTGTATATTCTTGGTTGTAAGAAAAACAATTTCAATATAAATAATATATAACTATAAGTTTGTTTCGGTGCAGAAATAAAAAAGCCAACCCAATTGGGTTGGCTTTTTATTTTTAATCATACAACTCAGTTGAAATGTCAGTAGATTATTAAATTTTAAAAATTAAGGATTCATATTTTACGAATTTTCTGTATATGAAGCGGAAAGTTCAGCTACGAGTTTCTCAACTTTTTGAAAAGCATTTTCTAATGATTTTAGATGTCTTGCATCTCCAAACTCTTGATATTCAGAAGCAATTTCATAAATTTTCTCTACGCCTAAATATTTGCTGAGCGTGCGAAGGTGAGGTACAAGATGATTCATGTGATGGCGGATGCCTTCTTTCTCAAAACCAAACTCTCCACTAGAGGTGATAATGATTAAAATTTTTCCAGATAGAAGCGGTTGTAAAGGAAAGTCTCCTCGAGCGAGATCAAAATCAAATGTTTTATTAATCCTAATAATTTGGTCAAACCATGCTTTAAGTTGAGCAGGCATACCATAATTGTACATAGGTGAAGAAATTAGAATAATATCTGAACTCGAAACTTCTACTATTAACTGATCTGATATAGATAAAACATCACATTGAGCTTGAGTTCTTTTATTTTCAGGTGTGAATACAGCATCAATCCAGTCTTGATTAATAAATGGTGGGGGATTCATTCCTACATCACGATAGATATATTCATCTATAGCCAGTTGCTTTTTCCATGAGCTGACCAATCGGCTGGCAATATTTTTAGAAATCGAATTATGGTTTGGATTAGGGTTAATCGCAGCTCTTACACTAGCATCTATATGTAATATTTTACTCATCATAAATTCCAAAAAGTTAAGGTTTAATTTATTTTGAGTTTTAAAAGATAAGTAGACAAACGAGAAAATTACATTTATAGATGAGTTTAGGTCACCTATAAATATAACTTTGGAGAAAGCATGCAAGTCTCTTTGCAAGCACTTAAGGCATTTGAATCAGCCGCTAGATTGGGTAGTTTTAAATTGGCTGCTGAAGAACTTTCGCTAACACCAACTGCGATTTCACATCATATTACTAATCTAGAAAGCAGATTAAATGTTGATTTATTTCATCGACAAGTAAGAAAAATAACGCTTACAACCACCGGAGAGAGACTTGCTGGGGCAATTTCTGAAGGGTTTCGTAAAATTGAAGATGCATTAGATGAAATAACAGTAAATGGAAATGTAGTGAGAGTGGCTAGTACGTCTTCACTCGCTGCAATGTTGTTAATTCCTTCTATAAATGAATTTTATCAATTGCACCCCGATATCTCAGTTGAATTCTCTACAGGCGAAGCTTTAGAAAGTCACTTATATACATTGCCTATTCGATATGGTGATGTATCTTTAGTACCTTCTAAAGATGTCCTTAAATATGAGTCTTTTAATGTATTTGGTGTATCTAACCTTACTCTGTCCAAAGATAGGAGTGAGCCAATAACGTTATTCACCACAGAATGGAAAAATAAAGTATTACCAAGTCCACCATTAGAGACATGGCTTGAGGTGAATGGATGGGACCAAAAGAGGGTGATAATTAAGAAATTTGATCAGGAAATTTTTGGCATACATGAGGCTTTATCTGCCAATGGATTAGTATTTTGTTCTGATACACTTACCCATAGGTTCGTTAAGGCGAACCTTTTACAGGAGTTTAAAACTAAACCCATTCAATCAGAGCTGTGCTACTACATTCCAAATAAGGAAGATTTTAAAAATAGAAATGCGAGAAAATTTATTGAATGGGTAGAAAGTTTATTCAACCAATAAACTTATATCTTTGATTGGTTTTAACTACACAACACTAAAACTCATATAGCCTTTTTATGCTATAAACTTAGATAAATTAATAATTAGAGAGATAAATATGCTTAACAACTTTAATGCTGAACAAGCTCGTCAAAATGCTAAAAACTTTAAAATAAACCAAGACGTCATATTGGAAAAAATTTTAACTGGTACTGAGTCTGAATCTAAGGAAGGGAAGAGAAAAGCAACTTTCTGCTTTCCTGTTGATGCTATAAGCCCTGATCATCTTACTCTGGTTGAAGAGGAGCTTAAAAACAGAGGATTTAATGTCTCAACTGATATTGAGCATTCCGGTACCACGATCACAATTGAAATAAGCTTCTAACTATTACTGCATTTTAACTAAACCACCCTTAAAACAAGGGTGGTTTTTTCTTGCATGATTTTTCGTAATCCAGGGAAAGTAAATATAAATTTATTTACAATTAAACTTATATTAATCAGGATATTATTTGACAGAGTTGATCTTCTTCTGTAGCTTTACTTTTTGAGTGGAATATGGATATGAACTTCTAAACAATACTTTTATCTTTCCAAAATCAATCTACTGGTACAGACGCATTTAAAGATTTAAAGAATGCTTGTGAACAGTCTCTTAAAGAATCTCAAAATACAAAAGAAAAAGCAGCCGTCTATTTAATCTATGGCTTTGCACGTACTTACGTAATCCTCTATGAAGATGAAGCTGTTACCTCTGAATTTGCCAATACCTCTAAGTCTAAGCTTATAGACTACATGGAATGTTTAAATGAAGCTCTATTAAATCAAAATGATAGTGCTATTTTGGATGCCTTAAATCAAGTAAGCGATGACTATATAAAGAGCTCGCGAGTTTTCTAAACACCATTAATTTATTTTTGATGAAAATACTTCTTTAGCCCAAGCTAAAGAAGTATTTAAAGTTTGTTTTAGTGAGACTTTTTCTTACCGCCACCATCTTGTTTATTGACAGTAGACCATGCAATTCGTTCAGCTTCTTCTTGAGAATGACCTCTATCTACTTCACTCTCAACAATATGTTTAGCCTGACGTTTTTGCTTTGCTGTATAAGCTGTTTTATCACCACGAGGCATAGATTCATCCTCCATATTTATATTAAGATACTTAATATTTAAACATGCTGAGAATTTAAACCAGTTAAGTAATGTCTCCCAATGTGTATTAAGTGGTTAGAAGTTTTACTTAAATGTGAATTTGAAAATGTAATAACCCCCTTTAATATCATAAATTTCATAGTATTAATATGGGAATGTATTGAAAATAGATCACAAAAAGTACTCAGTAACGAACATTTTTTCTTTTTTCCTAAAAATTGGTTTTATTTTATTAAAGTGAAAAATCATGTTTAATGTTTAAAATCAAATGTTTATTAATTTATTGTAAAAGCCAGCTTTTATCTGGAACAAAGTTATTATCGACCTTAATCAATGTTGTAGGTTAATATTTCTCAAGAATTAAAAAAACGACTGATGCGTAAACAAACCTGCGTGTGTGAGTCGTTTTTTTTCATGTATGCTGTCCTTAGTTCAAGAGTTGATTTGAAATGCACTGTGATATTTATAGATCGAGCAAAAAAGATGAAATGTACATGTATATTGCTCGTCCAAACTATCCTGACGATGCGGAACAAGCTGATCCGTTTGAAAATGTTCCTGAAGCTGTTTTACAAGCGTTTGGTCGTACAACGTTTGTCATGCATTTAGAATTAGCTCCAACACGTAAATTGGCGCGTGTTAATGTTTTACATGTTTTAGACTCATTACAAACAAAAGGTTTCTTTATTCAGATGCCGCCAGAAGGATTAATTAATCCGAATGCGGTTGAACCAGAGGGCTTACGTGGTGCGTGAAGATCAAACTGGAATAATGAATCAATTATTCTCTTTTTTGGATGTTGTTCCTGAAGGTGTTATTGCTTTAACAGCTTATGGAATAGGCGCTATTATTGCTTTATGGTGTTGGTGGCGATTAATGCGTCGCCTTCCTACAACTTTTGGTGCGATTAGCTGGCTTATTGTATTTGCTATTTTAGTTACCCCAACAGTGTCTGAAGGACCGAATGCATCTGTAGCACCTGCTATTTTTGGACTCCTTTTTGGTGTTTTAACTAAAGATAGCCCTCTAATTTGGTCAAATTTATCTTTAATTCTGTTTGTAGTTGGTCTGGGTTTGGTTGTTGGCTATTGTTGGTCAAAATATTCAACAAACAAAAGCATGCGTTCCATCTAACCATTGAAATAGAAAAATAAGGTCTTTACATGTCTGCTGATACCCAACATTTTACCAGTACAGATCAATATATCGCGACTGATAGTCTTAAGCTCGCTGTAAAAGCAGCTCGTGCTTTACAAAAGCCTTTACTAATTAAGGGTGAACCTGGCACGGGTAAAACTTTGCTTGCTGAACAAGTAGCACAAAGTTTGGGTTTAAAACTGATCACTTGGCATATCAAATCGACAACCAAAGCGCAGCAAGGGTTGTATGAATATGATGCGGTTTCTCGTTTAAGAGACAGCCAGTTAGGTGATGATCGAGTTTACGATATTAAGAACTATATTAAACCCGGTAAACTGTGGGAAGCTTTCACGAGTGAAGAGCGTTGTGTTTTGTTAATTGATGAAATTGACAAAGCCGATATCGAGTTTCCAAATGACTTGCTGCATGAACTCGATAAAATGTCTTTTTATGTTTACGAAACCAATGAAACAATTACGGCAACACAACGCCCAATTGTAATTATTACTTCGAATAATGAAAAAGAATTACCAGATGCTTTCTTGCGTCGTTGTTTCTTTCATTACATTGAGTTTCCTGATGAAGCTACAATGCGAGAAATCATTGCGGTTCATTTCCCAAATATCTCTGCAACACTAGTAAACGAAGCTTTACAGGTGTTTTTTAAACTACGTGAAATTCCTAATTTGAAGAAACCACCATCAACCTCTGAGTTAATTGATTGGTTAAGTTTGCTCATGGCAGATGATATGCCAGAAGATGTATTACGCAATCGAGATACATCAAAAGCTATTCCACCTTTATATGGTGCGCTGATCAAAAACGAGCAGGATGTACAACTCCTCGAACGTTTGGCTTTCATGTCTCGACGTTAAAGGAGGGAATAACCCATGTTTGTGCGGTTATTTTACACCTTACGTAAATACGGTGTTCCAGTTACAACTCGTGAACTTATTGACTTAAACCGTGCTGTGAGTGAAGGTTTAGTTTTTGCCGATCAAGAAGAGTTTTATCAACTTGCTAAAACAATTTTAGTCAAAGATGAGCGCTTTTTTGACAAGTTCGATCGTGCCATGAAAGATTACTTTGACGGCATTGAAACCTTTGATCTGGATGAGTTACTCAAGCAAGTTCATAAGTTACCAAAAGACTGGTTTGATTTAGAACTTCTAGAAAAGCATTTAACTCCTGAACAACGAGCAGAACTCCAAAAAGCAGGTTCCTTAGAAGAACTGATGAAAATGCTGGAAGAGCGTTTACGCGAACAGCATAAAAAACATCAGGGTGGTAACCGCATGGTGGGTACTGGCGGTACTTCACCTTTTGGGGCCTTTGGGGATCATCCAGAAGGCGTCAGAATCGGTGGACCAGGGCGTAAACGTTCGGCGGTTAAAGTCTGGGAACAACGTAAATATCAAAATCTGGATGATGACCAAGTTCTTGGTACTCGCCAGATGCAAATTGCTTTACGTCGGTTACGTAAATTTGCCCGTCAAGGTGCAGCTGAAGAATTAGACGTTGACGGTACAATCCGTGAAACAGCCAAGCAAGGTATTCTTGATGTTCAAATGGTACCTGAGCGTCGAAACCGAATAAAAGTGCTGATGTTGTTTGATGTGGGCGGTTCGATGGATGCTCACATTGCTCAATGCGAAAAACTGTTTAGTGCTGCTAAAAGTGAGTTTAAGACACTCGAATATTTCTATTTTCATAATTGTCTCTATGACTATGTTTGGAAAGATAACTACCGCAGAACAGCAACCCGCATGAACACATGGGATTTGTTTCACACCTATGGACGCGACTATCGTGTAATTGTAGTGGGTGATGCCAGTATGGCACCGTATGAGTTGAAATCGGTGGGTGGCTCGGTTGAATATATGAATGATGAAACAGGCGAGGTTTGGTTACGTCGCCTACGTCAACATTTTGATAAAACAGCGTGGTTAAACCCTGAAACAGAAGGGTATTGGCATTACACTCAAACCATTGGTTGGATTAAAGAGATTTTTGAAAATCATATGTATCCAATGACGCTTAAAGGCATTGAGGATTTAACGCGTTACCTTTCTCGATAAGCTTAATAACTTTAATAATTTAAAAAAGAGGGATGATATGCAACATCAAATTAACGGTATTGCTTTGCCGAATGAACAAGGATTTTTTGGTGAATATGGCGGGCAGTTCATTCCTCCACATTTAAAAGAAGCAATGGATGAAATTAATGTTGCCTATGAAGAAATTCGCCATACAGCTGAATTTCAAAATGAACTATCAGACCTCTTTACGAATTATGTAGGCCGTCCAAGTCCCTTATTTCATGCGAAGCGTCTATCTGAACAGTTAGGTGGCGCACAAATTTACTTAAAACGTGAAGATTTGAACCACACGGGCGCCCACAAAATTAATCACTGCTTAGGTGAAGCTTTACTTGCTAAATATATGGGCAAAAAGAAAGTTATTGCTGAAACAGGTGCTGGTCAGCATGGCGTTGCTTTGGCAACCGCTTGTGCATTAGTAGGAATTCCCTGTGAAATTCACATGGGTCAAGTCGATATCGAAAAAGAACATCCAAATGTGGTCAAAATGAAAATTTTGGGTGCTCATTTGGTGGCAGTTACACGTGGTACAGCAACATTAAAAGATGCTGTAGATAGTGCGTTTGAAGAATATTTAAAAGATCCTAAAAACTTTATATATGCCATTGGTTCTGTTGTGGGTCCACATCCATTTCCTAAAATGGTTCGCGATTTTCAATCTATTATTGGTAATGAAATTAAAGATCAAACGCATCAACGATTTGGAAAAAGTCCAGATTATGTTGTGGCATGTGTCGGTGGTGGTTCAAATGCAATAGGTGCATTTACTGCATTTTTAAATGACTCAGACGTAAAACTTGTTGGGGTTGAGCCAGCTGGACATGGTTTAGAAACCAATATGCATTCAGCAACGCTAACTTTAGGTAAGCCAAGTCAAATTCATGGTATGGCGTGTTATGTGCTTGAAAATGAGGCTGGTGAACCTTTACCCGTGCATTCTATTGCTTCAGGACTAGACTATCCGGGTGTTGGGCCACAACACAGCTTTTTAAAAGATTTAGGGCGTGTTGAATATAGCACTGCAACTGACCAAGAATGTTTAGATGCTTTTATGACACTTTCTCGGGTTGAAGGCATTGTTCCTGCACTTGAAAGCTCACACGCTGTCGCATGGGCAATTCGTGAAGCACCAAAACTGCCGAAAGAAACCATGATCGTAGTGAATTTATCGGGCCGTGGAGATAAAGACTCTGATTATGTAGCCGAAAAGCTTAAGCTTTAAGCCGACTAAACTCAAAAAGCGGTCAGTATTTAAAGGCCGCTTTTTTATTTTAAAAATTTAAATCAATCTCTAGTTAAAAGTTCATTATTTCTTAATTAAAACAAAGTATTCTGATTTTAATGTGTGATTGTTAGAGATCGGCATGTAAAACTCCTGTTCACAAGGCAAAGCGTTGCTTTGCTGTACCTCACTCAGTAGAATAGTCACTTTGCAAAATTTGCCTTTGGAGACGCCTAAGTGGAGCGACCGACGATTAGCCCTGAAAATTTACAGGAAGCAGCTGAAAATTTATCAACAATTCGAGATTTTATTCGTTTTGGGGTATCAGCATTACGTCAACATGATGCACATTTAGGACAAGGTACTGAAGATTATTTTGCAGAAAGCTCTGCATTAGTTTTACAAACCTTATCTCTTGAATGGTCAGCAGACGCAGAAATTCTAGATGCGAAGTTATTACCAAGCGAAAAAGCAGAATTTTTAAGCTTATTGGAACGTCGTATCAATGACCGTATTCCAACATCTTATTTATTAAATCTTGCTTATTTCTTTAATAAGCCATTTTATGTAGATGAGCGTGTACTCATTCCACGTTCACCAATTGCAGAATTAATTGAGCAACGTTTTGCACCATATTGTTTAGATGAAAATGGTCAAATGCGTGAAGCTCTCAATAATTTGCCAGAAAATGCAAAACCTAAAACTCCACAACGTATATTAGATATGTGTACAGGTTCTGGATGTATTGCGGTTGCTTTGGCTTATGCATATCCAGACGCTGAAATAGATGCAACTGACATTTCTAAAGAAGCTTTAGAAGTTGCTTCAATTAATACAGAACACCACAATAAGCAATACCAAGTTGCATTACTTGAATCTGACTTGTTTGCCAAGATTCCAGCTGAAAATCAGTATGATTTGATTGTAAGTAATCCACCGTACGTTGATGCTGAAGATATGGCTGACTTACCAGAAGAGTTTTTACATGAACCTGAACTTGCATTGGCAGCAGGCCAAGATGGTTTAGATTTAGTTCGTAAAATGCTTGCACAAGCGGCAGATTACTTAACTGAAGATGGTCTTATTGTCATTGAAGTAGGTAATTCTGAATGGTCTATGCGTCAGAACTTTAATACGATTGATTTCAACTGGCTCACTTTCCAAAAAGGTGGTTCAGGTATTTTTGCTTTGACTGCTGAACAATGTCGCCGTTATAGAAAACTATTTGAAGAGCAAATATAAGGAGTTGGGCATATGGCAGGGAATAGTATTGGACAACTCTTTCGTGTAACCACTTGTGGTGAGTCTCATGGCGTTGGCTTAATGGCAATTGTTGATGGTGTGCCACCAGGCCTTGAGCTAACTGAAGAAGACTTGCAAAAAGATCTTGACCGTCGTAAACCGGGAACTTCTAAATTTGCGACTCAACGTAAAGAGCCTGATCAAGTTAAAATCATTTCAGGTGTTTTTGAAGGTAAAACGACAGGAACGCCAATTGGTTTATTGATTGAGAATACTGATCAGAAATCAAAAGATTATGGCAATATTGCCCAAACTTTTAGACCTGGCCATGCCGACTATACATATACGCAAAAATACGGTTTCCGTGACTATCGTGGCGGTGGCCGTTCAAGTGCTCGTGAAACTGCTATGCGTGTTGCAGCGGGTGCAATTGCTAAAAAATATTTGGCAGAAAAATTTGGCATCTTGATCCGTGGTCATGTTACTCAAATCGGCAATGAAGTTGCCGAAAAACTGGATTGGAATGAAGTTCCGAATAATCCATTTTTCTGTGGTGATGTAGACGCTGTTTCACGTTTTGAAGCTTTGGTGACTTCTTTACGTGAACAGGGAACAAGCTGCGGCGCGAAGCTAGAAATTTTAGCTGAAAAAGTTCCTGTAGGCTGGGGTGAACCTGTTTTTGACCGTTTAGATGCTGATATTGCTCATGCGATGATGAGTATTAATGCGGTTAAAGGCGTTGAAATCGGCGATGGTTTTGCAGTTGCTGGCCAGTTTGGTCATGAAACACGTGATGAATTGACCAGTAATGGCTTTTTAGCGAATCATGCTGGTGGGATTTTGGGGGGTATTTCAAGTGGTCAATCCATTCGAGTTGCTATTGCACTAAAACCAACAGCAAGCATTACGACCCCAGGTAAAACGATTAATTTAAATCGTGAAGATACAGATGTGTTGACTAAAGGCCGTCATGATCCATGCGTAGGTGTACGTGCAACACCGATTGCAGAAGCAATGCTAGCGATTGTTTTAATGGATCACTTCCTACGCCATCGTGCTCAAAATGCAGATGTTATTCCGCCATTTGCGCCAATTGAACCTTAATCATATTTTTTGATTATAGTACTTAAAACCCCGTATTTAATTTAAATATGGGGTTTTAAGTTTTTATTACACTGAAGTTTGATTAAATTTTAAATTATTGTCTTGTCTTATAATATTTATATAAATATAATATTCTGCGATTTATTTTTGAATATATTTATCTGTAAAATCAGCAATTAAATATTGTTAATTTTTACTACACCAGATTTTTATATTTATAAAATAAAGTTAATTTAATCAAATTGCTTTTATATAAGCTTACTACATATTTAAATTTTTATTACTTTAAACAAAGAATTTTCAAAGTCATCATTGAAATTGGGGAAATATCAATGAATCAATGCACATATAGAATTGGCTGTATGTCAAAGGATAGGCTATTGCCTAAAAATTTAGAGGCAATGATAAAAGTTATTCATGACTTATCTTTGTCATCTCATCTTTTAGGGAATTGGATATACAGTGAAGACAATCCTGACATACATATTATTGATTTAGATAGCGGTTACACCAATATACTTATTCCAAAAAAAATTAAGATCGTATTAAGTAATAATCCTGAGCTTTTAAAAGGCTATCAGTATGGTTTGAAGAGACCAATAAGGTATCAGGAGCTTCTCAATATTTTACAAGATATTGAGAAGAATGAATATTTTAAAATTAGTCATCAAGAACGTATAACAAATAATGAGAATATCGTTTCTAAAGATCATTTAGAGACAAAGATTCTTTATAAACTTGTGTGTTATCCAAACTTTAAAAACATTCATGCAGAGCAGATTGTTAATGTTACTAGAGTTTGTGCTTTATTATCTATTGAGTCAAAAACAGCTCAAGAAATTAAGAGGTTTTTGAATTTATCCCTTGATGAAATACAAAAAATTATAGAAATAATAAAAAAAGAAGCTTATCCAAATTATGAAACAATACATGAAAATATTGTTTCGATCTTACCATTTTCGGCTGAAACCATTTCTACTGTGCCGCAGAGAATAGAACAAAATTCTTTTTTTTATTTTTTAATTAAATTTTGGAAGAAACTGAAGAGAGGGTTCTAATGAAGTGGAATTTTCTACATTATATGGATTGGAGCCTATAATTTTTATTATCTAATACAAAAGTTGATTAATTGAAAGTCGCTAAATTTATTAAGTTTATATAAGCTATTTTTAACAGATGGTTTAAATTTAAATAAAAGAGGTTTTCGTATGTACTGATTCTAAATTATTTTTAGCTTTGCCACGGATGGAAAAGCTAATTATTTATATTGAGTCATTTCAAATGTAAGTCAGACTTTTTAAGTTAAATCTACAATTTGTTCTTCATTTACAGCGATCTTAAATTGATTACGCCCATTCGTTTTTGCCTTGTACAAAGCATGGTCAGCGCGAGCAACGAAAGCAGAAATTGAATCATTTAGACGTGGAATCGTGGTTGCCACACCAACACTAATAGTGACTTGTGGTGAAACATCACTACATGGGTGTTTAATTGCAATTTTATCAATAGCATTCATTAAACGTTCAACTTGGATTAAAGCTTGCTGAGAATTTGTCATTGGAAATAACAGTAAAAATTCTTCGCCACCATAACGAGCAACCAAATCACCACTGCGTGCGGCAATAGAGGAAATAGCAATTGCGATTTCTTTTAAGCATTCATCACCCTTTAGATGCCCTAAAGTATCGTTGTAAGCTTTAAAATAGTCGATATCGACCATTATGATGGTAAGGGGTGTTTCATGTCGTAAAGCACGGCGCCATTCGTTATCCAGTGTTTCATCTAGATAGCGTCGATTGGCTAAACCAGTGAGTGCATCTTGCTGGGAAAGCAAAGATAATTGCTGTGCTTGCTGCATCAGTTCAATGCGATTCAGCTCGATCATGCAGTTTTGTAAGTAGTTTTCTCGATGTTGGCGGTCAGTTGCATAGGCAAGGGTCATGCCCAAGAAACTACTGAAGGTGTAAGTTCGGTTCAAGAAAGTCCAGTCGATCACCCCATTTAAGTAGTTACTTACCAAAATTCCAACAAGTCCTCCAACCCATCCAGCAAATATGGCTGTGTAAAAACGCATACCTACTGCACCATAGATAATCACAATCGCATACATCATCGCCGCATGAAAAAGAACGTTCTCTTGGCCATTTTCTATAACGTTAATTAAAATAAAAGTAATTGCGACTGCTAAAGCTGAGCCAATTCCTACATAATAATCAAAATACTGATTTAATTTTTTAATAAACGATAAAATCCAGGCAAGAAAAATAATTACACCCACCCAAGAATAATAACTAAACCAGGGTAAAACTTGTTCAGTTGGCAATACTTGATATATACCAAAGCTTAAAAATATATATAATATTAAAATAATAGGCGCTCTATAGCGGAACTCATAGGCAGCACCGTTTTGGTATTGAAAACGATAAATCGTTTCAAGCTGCTTTGGAAACCATACGAAATTTAATCCTCGTGTGGTTAATAAATCTATTTGTTCCTGTCCCAATATATTGGAACCCTGCAACTTCATAATTAATGCTCTCTATATTGGAAGTTGTCATAAAATGAGACTTATTTTTAGTAAAGTTCCATCTAAAAATATTGATTATATAATGTGTGATTTATTTAAAATAATAATACAGATTTTTTAAAAAAGTAATGATTTTTATCTGAGTTAAATGTGATAAAAATCACGACATTTCAATGATTAGCGTAACAATTATCTAAAGTATCGCAATCCATCGAAAAAAGTTACAAATGGTCGATTAACGATTGTATCTTTATCGTTTTCGGATAGACTTGTAGCGTGAAATACAGATGATTGCTGTCATATAAATAGGAAAATTAGCAATGACTGCTCTAAATCAATATGGAATGAATTTAGAAATTACGCCGCATAATGAATGGTCACAACGGTTCTGGGATGACCTGTTACCAGCAAAAGAACGGGTGAGTAAACATCCGTTTTTTACGGAAATGGCCAATGGGGGATTGAGCCTAGATAGTTTCCGATATGCGTTACTTAATTTCTATCCATTAGTCGCGCATTTCCCGTCATATATGGCTGGGGCGTTAGGCAAAGCAACTGGGTTTTCTGAACCTGGCGTTACAGAAGCACGAGATTGGTTAATCCAAAATATTAAGGTAGAAGAGCGACACTTAAAATGGTATCGCGATTGGGCTGGAGGTTTTGGTTTAACTGTCGATGAACTTGATAGTGTGCGGCCACCAGCTGCGATGAATGCAGTAAACCATTTCTTATGGAACATGAGTTATCGTGGAAATTTGGCAGAATGTCTTGCTGCAACAAATTTAGCAATTGAATGGGCAACAGGAGATTGGTCAATTCAGGTTTATAAAGGTATTCATACCTATACTGATCATCCTGAAGTAACGATTGATAAACGTTCTTTGGCTTGGTTACGTGCGCATGCGCATTATGATGATCTTCATCCTTATGAAGCCATGGAGCTGATTAAACGTTTATGTAATGATCGTCCTGACTGGCAGCAAAAAGCATTTCATGCTGCTGAAGAAGGGCTGCGTTATTATGAATTAGCCTTAGATGATTGTTATAGGGTGCAGCTTCAAGCTTCTGCTTGATCTCATCTCAATAAAAGGGAGAATATCTATACGATATTCTCCCTTTTATTTTATTCGAGTAATTTTAAAAGTTTAGTTCGATAAGGTGTTTCTTTGGGTAATAATTCAAGTAAACGTTCAACAGCATCTACACGATCTGGCACACGACTGACTACTCGTAATAGTTGATCAATATCTTCAATTTGATAAATCACATGACTCAAGCGAGCATCAAAACAATCTCTCCATGCACACAAAAATGGGCTTTCTGATTTAGATAAAAAGCTTCCTCTATAGAGTGTAAGGGTGGTCGATGTGAAACCAAGGTTTAATGCTTGTTCTGCCATTAAAAAATCACATTGAATTTCACAGTTAAGTCGATAAGGCCGTGACTCAATGACCCCGGGTATTAAGTTTCTAAGTTGAGAAAGTTCTGCTTTTAAGGTAGTGGTACTTACGGGCCGGTCACCATATAACGCATAGTGAAGTTCTTCAAGATTAATCCCTTCTGGACAAAGGGTTAGAATACACAGAATTTCAATCTGGCGTTGAGTCAACGTCAGACTATGCTGATTATATTGAACTTTAGGAGTACCAAAGGCCTTAATATATAAAATATTTTTCTGATGAAGCTGAATTGCTTGCTTCACAATATCAGCGCATCTTTCAACAGCTAAAAGCCCCAGAGAATTATGTTTTTGATATTTAGTCGACAAATTCATAATGCCATAAAATTGGCCTGTATTTGTATCGGTAATAGGTGCTGCATAGCAGACCCAATCTCTTACACTATTCATTTGGTTTTCGTGTGAGTAAACGCAGTTAGCTGAATGAGTATTTAATGCTAGACCAATTGCATTTTGTCCCACTGCCTGAGTTGACCACTGACCACCTTCAACAAAATGAACTTGCTCAGCCGATGAGCGCATCGGTGTACTACTCCATGTCCAAAGTAGAGTGCCATGTGGGTCGGTCACACCAATTGCCATATCGGCATCTTCGGCAATATGCATTAAATTCCGATGACACTCGTGAATCGAACGACCAAACAATGAATGTTCCCATTCTTCGGTTAGATCAAATAATGGAGCCGCATCGAGGTCAACTGGTGGTTTTTTTCCTAATTTTTGAGAGTGAGATGAAGATTCCGGCCGAAATATGGACGGAGTAGTATCTAAAAAAGGTGATGATAATTGTTTTGACATATCCATATCGAAATTCCTTTATCATTGAAATGGCGTATCCGTAGCCGCTCAACAGTTATAACTTTTTTATTGTGACTATTTCCTCGTTATCTGCTTACCTTAAATAAATTTATAGGTCTTGACCATTATCCTATTGGATAAGTTTTGTTAATTGGCTAATCCTTACGATAAGACATCTTGTCGGTTGAAAGGTTTTGGTACTGCTTCTCCAAAATATTGTCGATCAGCAAAATAGCTAGAACGAACCATCGGTGCACTCCAAATATTTTTAAAACCTAATCGTTTACCATGTCGAGTATATCGTTCAAATTCTTGTAAATTTACAAACCGATGAATAGGTGCATGTGATTTTGAAGGCTGAAGATATTGACCAATCGTGACAAGATCTACTTGATAATCTTTTAAGTCATTAAGTAGAGCAAGTACTTCTGCCTCAATTTCTCCTAACCCAACCATTAAACCAGACTTGGTTTTGATATCGGGACAATATGCTTTAAAGCGTTTTAGTAGCTCTAGTGAGTGTTGATAGTCTGAGCCCGGACGCATCGCTTTATATAAACGAGGAACTGTCTCAATATTATGATTAAACACATCTGGTGGAGATAAACTCAAAGTTGTAAGCGCTGTCTCTAAACGACCGCGAAAATCTGGTACCAAAATCTCAATCAAAGTTTCTGGGCAACGTTTTCGGATTTCTTCAATGCACTTTACAAAATGTGCAGCGCCGCCATCGTGTAGATCGTCGCGGTCAACAGAGGTAATCACGACATATTTTAAGTTTAGGTTTGCGACCGTTTCTGCCAAATGTTTAGGTTCATCTTCATCTAAAGGTTTTGGGCGACCATGAGCCACATCACAAAAAGGGCAGCGTCTAGTACAGATGTCTCCCATAATCATAAATGTAGCTGTACCTCCACCAAAACATTCGGGTAAGTTTGGACAGGCTGCTTCTTCGCAAACGCTATGCAACTTTTGTTGGCGCAGCAAATTTTTTATCCGTTTGATTTCTTCAAAATCGGTTATTTTTGCTCTAATCCAATCCGGTTTAGTGGGTAACTCTTCTGTAGGTAAAATTTTAATAGGAATGCGAGCGACTTTATCTGCTCCTCTTAATTTAATACCAGTTTCTGCTTGTCTTTTAAAATCCATATTAATAATTCCATTTTGTTTAAAAATTATTTAAACTCCTGTTTTTTTAATTTAACAACTTATTTAAATCATATTAATAAGTCGCAATTAATTAAATACACAGGGTGTGGCGAGTATTATAAAATAAGAAAGGTTGGTTAAAGGTTTGTTTTTTAAGTTAATGAAAATTATAAAAAATTTTTTTAAATTATTTTTATGGGTTAAGTTTTTGAAATTAAAAAATTAATTAAGTTTATTTTAAATAAAAACTTTTTAGTCTAATAGATTAATTCTTGATTTTAGATTTAAGTATTTATAGCGAATTAGATTTTCGCTTGAAACTTGGTTGAACTTTTAAAATCAAGATAATAAAGGAAAAGGATATGCAATTAACGGAAGAGCAATTACTCGCAGCATATAAACGCATGCGTGATATTCGTGAATTTGAGGATCGACTTCACGAAGAAAATACCAATGGTGATATTCCTGGTTTTATTCACCTATACAGTGGAGAAGAAGCTGTTGCAGTTGGTATTTGTGAAAACCTAACCGACAAAGACTATATCACTTCAACCCATCGTGGACATGGGCACTGTATTGCAAAAGGTTGTGACATTCACGCCATGATGCTGGAAATTTTCGGTAAAGATGACGGACTGTGCCGTGGAAAAGGCGGTTCTATGCACATTGCCGATTTGGATAAAGGTATGCTCGGTGCCAACGGAATTGTGGGCGGCGGGCCTCCATTAGCAATTGGTGCAGCGTTGACAGCAAAAACCTTAAAAACTGGTGGCGTGGGCCTGTCTTTTACAGGTGATGGTGGTTCAAACCAAGGCCTGACCTTTGAAGCAATGAACATGGCTGTTGTTCTTAAACTTCCAGTAATTTTTGTTTTCGAAAATAACGGTTTTGGTGAAGGAACGGGCCATGATTACGCGGTAGGAAGTAAGGATATTGCTGGTCGTGCAGCTGGTTTTGGTTTACCAGCAGTTAAAGTTGATGGTACCGATTTCTTTGCAGTTTATGAAGCGGCCCAAACTGCTATTGATCGTGCACGCCGTGGTGAAGGCCCAAGTGTGATTGAAACCATTACGAACCGCTTTTATGGCCACTTTGAAGGTGACCCGGGCTTGATTCGCTCTAAAGAAGAAGTCGAATTCATCAAAGAAAATAAAGATCCTTTGAAAATTTTCCGAGAAAAAGTCAAAGGCAAAATTGATGAAGCCAAACTAGACGAGATTGATGCAGCATCTAAAGCAAATGTTGATGATGCCGTTGCTAAAGCTCGTGCTGCGGCATACCCACAACCAGAACAACTCCTTACTGACGTCTATGTCTCTTACTAAAGGAATAGTAAAGATGCCAAATAAAAGTTTTCGCAATGCAATTAAAGAAGCCATTGAATCAGAAATGCGCCGTGACCCAACTGTTTTTGTGGTTGGCGAAGATGTGCGCGGCGGCCATGGTGGCAAAAATACCGAAGAGAACGAGCTTGAAGGCTTCGGCGGGGTACTCGGTGTAACCAAAGGTTTGTGGACGGAATTTGGTTCAGAACGTGTGATTGATACCCCAATTACTGAATCAGCGATTATTGGTATGGCCGCTGGTGCTGCGGCTACAGGTTTACGTCCTGTTGCTGACTTAATGTTTATGGATTTCTATGGCGTGTGTCATGACATGCTCTATAACCAAGCCGCTAAGTTCCGTTATATGTTCGGCGGAAAAGCAAAAGCGCCAATGGTTGTACGTGGCATGATTGGTGCAGGTTTTTCTGCGGCAGCCCAGCATTCTCAGTCACCATATAACGTATTTGCTGCGGTTCCAGGCTTAAAAGTTGTAGTTCCATCTAGCCCATATGATGTGAAAGGGCTATTAATTCAGGCTATTCGAGATGACGACCCTGTGGTGTTCTGTGAGCATAAAATGCTTTATGACATTAAAGGTGAAGTTCCAGATGATGCCTATACCATTCCATTTGGTGTAGCAAATTACACCCGTGAAGGGACAGATGTGACCATTATTGCTTTAGGGTTGATGGTACACCGTGCCAATGAAGTAGCGGATAAATTGGCAAAAGATGGCATTTCAGTTGAAGTCGTAGACCCTCGTACAATTTCACCTCTGGATGAAGAAGGAATTTTAGAGTCTGTTGCATCGACTGGACGTGTGGTTATTGTGGACGAATCAGCGGCACGCTGTGGCTTTGGGCATGATGTTGCTGCACTCGTTGCACAAAAAGGTTTCCACTATTTGAAAGCACCTGTTGAACTCGTAACGCCACCACATACGCCTGTTCCATTCTCTCCAGTTTTAGAAAAAGAATGGATTCCAAGTGTAGAGCGTATTGAGCAAGCTGTACGAAAAACATTGGAGGCTTAGCATGAGCGAAATTAAAACGCTGGAGATCCCGAAATGGGGATTATCCATGGAAGAAGGCACGATTGCCCAATGGTTGATTAAAGAAGGCGATAGCTTTAATAAAGGCGATGAAATTTGTGAAATTGAAACCACAAAAATCGTCAATGTATTAGAAGCGCCTTTTGCAGGAACGCTCCGTAAAATTTTAGCAAAAGATGGTGAGACTTTACCGGTCGGTGGGCTTATTGCGGTATGTGCTGAAAGTGAAGTTTCTGATGCAGAAATTGAAACATTTATTGCATCACTAGGTGGTTCAGCAGCTAAAGCCCCTGAAGCATCTTCGGAACAGAGTAAAGCAGAAACATCTGTACCTGTTGCTGAAAAAGCAGAACAACCACAGTCTATAGCTGCAAGTGCTCCAGTTCCAGTAAAGGCTGCTAAAGGTGACTACGCTGTACCCGAGTCATTACAAGGTTATCAAACATCTGATGAGTTGTTTACAACACCGCATGCGTTAAAACTTGCTGAAAAGCATAATGTGAACTTAGCGAAAGTCACAGGTTCTGGTCGTGAAGGACGTATTAGTGTTCAAGACATCCAGAAAGCTGTGCAGGCTGCTGGAGGTCAGTGGCCTGATATTAAACAGCAAACTCAAGCTAAAGTAGTTAAATCTACTGCCGACGATAGCCGAGTTTCAGCGACGCCTGTAGCACGTCGTTTAGCAAAACAATGGGGCATTAATTTAAATGACTGCCGTGTTTCAGGTACTCGTGGCCGGGTTTGTAAAGAAGATGTTGAAGCAGTTTATTATCGTAACAACCCAACGTCGGTAAATGAACAATCTGCTCAATGTGCGGTTGCTCAGCCACAGTCGACCGTTACAACTGTGGCGATGAATGGTATGCGTAAAGCGATTGCTTCACGGTTACAGGCTGCTAAACGTAATGCACCGCATTTCCGCCTAGTAGTCGATCTAAACGTAGAAGCTATGCAAAAACTACGTAAGCAAATTAATGAAACTGTGCCACAGGTGAAGCTCTCTATTAATGACATGTTAATTAAGGCTGCTGCAGCGGCACTCATTAAAGTACCTGAGGTGAATGTTCAATTTGATGAGGCGACTCAATCAATTTTACAGTTCTCTCAAGCAGATATTTCGGTAGCTGTGGCAATTCCAAACGGTTTAATTACACCCATTGTAAAAGCTGCAAATCAAAAATCGTTGGCACAGATTTCCGATGACATGCGTGATTTGGCAACCCGTGCCAAGACTGGCAAATTACAACCTGATGAGTTTCAAGGCGGCAGTTTTAGCATTTCAAATTTAGGAATGTTAGGCATTAAACAGTTCGATGCCATTATTAACCCACCGCAAGGTGCAATTATGGCATTAGGTGCTTCTGAATCTCGCGCTGTTGTTGAAAATGGCAATGTAGTGGTTCGTGAGATTGTCACTGCGACGTTGTCATGCGATCACCGAGTCATTGATGGTGCAGTTGGGGCGAAATTCTTGGCCAGCTTTAAGCAGTTTGTTGAAAACCCTGCTTTAATTTTGGTGTAGGAGAACCCGCATGTCAGAAGCTCAATTTGATTTAATTGTGATTGGCGCGGGACCGGGTGGGTATGTGGCTGCAATTCGTGCAGCCCAGCTCGGGTTAAAAACCGCAATTGTAGAAGAACAACATTTAGGCGGAATTTGCCTAAACTGGGGCTGTATTCCAACTAAAGCTTTGCTTGCAGGGGCAGAGCTTGCAACTCAGTTTAAACATGCTGGACAGTTTGGTTTTCAAGTTTCTCAACTCGATTTTGATATTCAAAAACTTGTGCAACATAGCCGTCAAGTGTCAGCTCAGTTAGTACAAGGCATTGATTACTTGCTTAAAAAGAATCAAGTGACTGTGTTTAATGGTCGTGCTCAGCTTACGGCTAAAGAAAAAATTGAAGTGACCGATGCTCAAGGTAAAAGTCAGGCTTTGAGTGCACCCCATATTATTTTGGCAACTGGAGCTAAAGCTCGACATGTTCCTCAGCTTCCTGTCGATGGAACGTACGTGTGGAGCTATAAAGAAGCGCTTGTACCAGAGCAGTTACCAAAAAACTTACTGGTTGTGGGTTCGGGTGCAATTGGTAGCGAGTTTGCTAGCCTTTATCAAGACTTGGGTTGTCAGGTCACGCTTATTGATTTAGCCAAGCAGATTTTACCAACTGAAGATGCGGAAGTTGCTCAATTTGTTAGAAAACAATTTGAACAAAAAGGTATGAAAGTCTTAACCGATGCTGTTGTTCAAAGCATTCAAATTGAAAATGGTCAAGTTCACTGTGTGGTTGAAACGGCAAATGATGTTCAAACGCTTGTTTTTGACCGTGTACTTTCGGCAATTGGTGTACAGCCTAATACCACGGGGCTAGGGCTAGAACGTTTAGGTGTGGAACTCAATCCACAAGGTTTTGTGGCAATTGATGACTATTGTAAAACCAATGTAGCAGGGCTTTATGCGATTGGTGATGTGGCTGGAGCACCGTGTCTTGCCCACAAAGCAAGCCATGAAGCCATGATATGTGTCGAGAAAATTGCTGGTGTGACAAACGTCCATTCACTTGATCGTAGCCAGATCCCGGGTTGTATTTTTACGCATCCACAAGTGGCGAGTATTGGTTTAACGGAAAATGCAGCAAAAGCTCAGAACCTACCTATACGAATCGGCAAGTTTTCTTTAACTGCAAATGGTAAAGCTTTGGCAATTGGAGATGCGTCAGGTTTCGTTAAAACGGTGATACATGCAGAGACGGGCGAACTACTTGGTGCACATATGGTAGGCCATGAAGTGACTGAGCACATTCAAGGCTTTGCAATTGCTAAATATCTAGAAGCAACTGATGAAAGCTTAGCTCAAGTGATTTTCCCGCATCCAACATTATCAGAAGCCATGCATGAGTCTATTTTGGCTTCAATGCAACGAGCGATTCATATGTAGAAATTCTGCATTTACAGGAGTTGAACATGGTTAAGGGATTAAAAAATAAAGTCGCTTTAGTCACAGGGGCAGCTCAAGGCATTGGCCGTGGGATTGCCCTGCGCTTGGCGCAAGAAGGGGCACATATTGCATTAGTCGATATGAAACAAGATCGATTGAATGATGTGCAGCAGGAAATTCAGGCTTTAGGTGTAAATGCGAGCACATTTATTGCTGATGTCAGTGACTGCGAGCAAGTGTACGCTGCTATAAATCATGCTGAGCAGGCCCTTGGTGGATTTGATGTCATGATTAATAATGCTGGAATTGCACAAGTTCAAGCGATTGCAGATATCACACCTGATGAATTTCAAAAAATTGTTGATATCAATATTGGTGGTGTACTGTGGGGCATACAGGCTGCAGCTGCAAAATTTAAGCAACGCCAACATAAAGGTAAAATCATTAATGCCTGCTCAATTGCGGGCCACGACGGGTTTGCTTTACTCGGTATTTACTCGGCAACCAAATTTGCGGTACGAGCACTTACCCAAGCCGCGGCAAAAGAATATGCTAGTCATGGTATTACGGTAAATGGATATTGCCCCGGAATTGTCGGAACAGATATGTGGGTTGAAATCGATAAACGTTTTGCTAAAATTACCGGTGCCGCAATCGGTGAAACTTATAAAAAATATGTGGAAGGCATTGCTTTAGGTAGAGCCCAAATACCAGATGATGTAGCTGCATTAGTTGCTTTTCTGGCAAGTGAAGATTCAGACTATATTACGGGTCAATCCATTTTAACGGACGGCGGCATTGTCTATCGCTAAAACAACATCCTGATTTGAGGGAGATAATAATGAAAGCAGCGCGTTTTTATGACAGAGGCGATATTCGTATTGAAGATATCCCTGAACCAGAAGTCACTCCTGGTACTGTAGGCATTAAGGTAGCTTGGTGTGGAATCTGTGGTACAGATTTACATGAGTTTATGGAAGGACCGATTTTTATTCCACCTTGTGGACATCCGCATCCTATTTCAGGCGAATCTGCGCCGATCACCATGGGACATGAGTTTTCAGGTGTGGTTTATGCCGTAGGTGAAGGCGTTAATGACATTGAAATTGGTCAACATGTCGTAGTAGAGCCTTATATTGTGGCCGATGATGTGCCGACTGGACCAGGTGATAATTATCATCTTTCTAAAAATATGAACTTTATTGGTTTAGGTGGGCGTGGTGGTGGTTTATCGGAAAAAATTGCAGTTAAACGCCGTTGGGTGCATCCAATTTCCAATAAAATTCCGCTAGATCAGGCGGCCTTAATTGAACCTTTATCGGTTGGTCATCATGCCTATGTGCGTAGTGGTGCAAAGGCTGGTGATATTGCACTGGTAGGTGGTGCGGGCCCAATAGGTTTGTTGCTTTCAGCAATTTTAAAAGCGAAAGGTCTTAAGGTCATCATTACCGAGCTAAGTGCAAAACGTAAAGAAAAGGCCAAAGAGTCGGGAGTCGCAGATTATATTTTAGACCCGTCAGAAGTTGATGTTGTTTCTGAGGTCATGAAAATTACTAATGGCGATGGCGTCGATGTCGCGTTTGAATGTAGTAGCGTTAACAAAGTTTTAGATACTTTGGTTGCAGCAGTCAAACCAACAGGCGTTATCGTTATTGTTTCGATTTGGAGCCACCCAGCATCAATTAATGTGCACAGTGTGGTAATGAAAGAGCTTGATGTGCGAGGCACAATTGCCTATGTAAATGACCATCAAGAAACCATTAAATTGGTCGAAGAAGGTAAAATAAATTTGGAACCTTTTATTACCCAGCGTATTCAACTTGTTGATTTGATTTCACAAGGTTTTGAAACCTTAATTCATAACAATGAGTCAGCAGTTAAGATTATCGTACAGCCCTAAATAGATACTTAAACCTATAAAAAAGAGCGATGATTCGCTCTTTTTTATTAAAGTAAATTGTTGTCTTGGGCTTCAATAATAGGCGGTAATGGCTGTCCTAAAGAGCTTAGAGACTCTCGCTCAATCAAACGCACAATTGAATCGAGCGGTAAATCATTTTCTTGCAAACCGAAAGGTTCTTCAATTTGAGCGCTTAAGGCATCTAAGCCTAAAAACATATAAGCAATTAAACCCACAATAAGCGGTGTCCAAATACCTAAAGCTGCTTCAAGGCTAAAAGGTAATATGAAACAAAAACAGTAAACAGCACGATGTAAAAGTACTGAATATGAGTAGGGTAAAGGTGTACCGGCTATACGGTCACAACCCGCTTGAATATTGCCTAGCTCAACAATATGGCGTGTCAGAGTGCTATAGATAATGTCACTAATTTCGCCGTCTTTTAGAGCTTTGACTAAATCTTTTTGAATATTTTCGAGTACAAATTGTGGTGCATTAATATGCTCATTTAAATAATCGAGTGAAGAGTTATTTAAATACGCATGTTCAAGAAATTTGGTGGGTTCAGCGGTTTGTTGGCGCAGTCGATCACGTAATAAATTGCTAAAAATTAAGACCTGATGAATTAAATGTTCACGTTGTTCATTGGTGAGAACGTGGCTGTCTCTAACAATATGTCTGGCATTGGCAATTAAAGCTCCCCAAAGTTTGCGACCTTCCCACCATCGATCATAACAGGCATTATTTCGAAAACCCGTACAAATCGAAAGAATCACGCCAAAAATAGTAAATCCAATCGCGGGTACGGTAGGAATTTGAATCCAATGATAATAAGAGAGCCAGACCACACATGCTGAAATAAGTACAACAAAACTTAGTGCTGGCAAAACCTTGGGTAGAACAGTTCCTTTCCATGCAAATAAGAGTTTAAAAACGCTGCTTTTATCGCGAACAATCATAGAAAGCCTTTGAACTAACGGACCTAACCAAGAGCAATATGATACGCCTTAGACGAGCTAAATACCTAACTAAAGCTTATGCTTTTGTCTGTATCGCCAAAGGGTAGTACGGCTAATTCCAAAAATATTCGCAACCATATTCAAGTTATGGTTATATTTTTCTAAAGCAGCTTGCACATTTTCGGGGGTAAGTTCTGTATTTGTCTCAGGCAATTTAACGTATTCGTCTGCATCTAATAGTTCATTTGGTAAGTCTTCAACTTCAATTTCATCCTTACCATTTGCCATGGTTAAGGCGTAAAGTAGGGTGTTTTTAAGCTCACGAACATTTCCCGGCCAGTCATAATTCAATAAAACTTGCATGGCTTTTTGATTGACATGACGAGGCATTGTGTCGAGTTGAGTGGAGCTTTCTTTTAAAATCTGATCGACAATGAGAGGAATATCGATTTTTCGCTCTCTGAGTGGTGGTATAAAAATTGGAATTACGCGTAAACGGTAGAGCAAATCGTGGCGGAAACGCCCAGCTTTAGCTTCTTCGCGTAAAGCTTTATGTGTTGCAGTGATAATTCGGACATTGGCTTGAATCGGTTTTTCACCACCGACTGGCGTAAATTCACCTGTTTCTAAAACCCGTAATAATTTAGCTTGAAGCTCTAAAGGAATCTCGGCAATTTCATCTAAAAACAGCGTTCCACCAGCGGCACGTTCAAACACACCTTTATGGTCACGAATTGCTCCAGTAAAAGCACCTTTCACATGCCCAAAGAGTTCACTTTCTAAAATATTAGAATTTAAAGCTGCACAGTTAATTGCTACAAAAATCTTATTTTTACGTTGGCTATAATCATGAATTGCTTTTGCCACAAGTTCTTTACCGCTACCAGATTCGCCGCGGACGAGCACAGGAAACTCAGTAATTGCCACCCTTTGAATAATTGAAAACATACGGGCCATTTCTGGTGAGCAACTATTGAAAACTTTAGCCAAGTCTTGCAATTGGTCTGTTAGCTCTGTTTCAGCGAGGTCATTCTCTATGCTAACGGGCTGTAGAACATGTAATTTCCCGATAATGCGATGCTCTGCGATGTAAATATCATTTTCCTGATAGATAAATCGCTTTCTCATTTTAGGAGTATTGATTTCGAGATATTGATTGTGATGATCTTGAGTAAGCGCTGCCATGCTCTCAACAGAAATGTCATCTGTATTAAATTTATAGTGAATTGCTTGAGTCGTTGTGTCTGCTAAAAACAGACTCGCATTTGGGAATAAAGCTTTTAATTGCTCAAATAAAATAAAAAAATCTTGTTCTGACTTAAAATTTAGCTTTGCCATTTCATATGTTTCAATATCGTTTCATTGAAACATACTTGAGTTGCATAGAAACATCAAGCAAAGTTTATATTCTCATCTCAATTTTAATTTCTTAATTAAACAACTGATTTTTATATTTATTATTAAATTTTAAATAATTGGCATCTTATTTGCAAAATATAGGAAAGAAATAAATTATTGGGGTATAAATCATGTTCTTTAAGCAGTTTTTTGAGCAGGAAAGTTCGACTTATACATATATGCTTGGGTGTGAAGAAACACGAGAGGCTGTTTTAATTGACCCAGTTGCATCAGATATAGAGATTTATGCAAAAGAATTGGAGCAGCATCAATTTACGCTCATCTATACCTTAGATACACATGTTCATGCAGACCATATTACTGCCGCGAATTTGCTTCGTGAACGTTTCCATTGCAAATCGGTTTTACATAGAAACTCAGATGTAAGTTGCGGAGATATTTTAATTACAGATGGTTGCATGCTTAAAGTTGGCAATCTCAGTATTGAAGCGCGTTATACACCAGGTCATACCAATGCTTGTACGAGTTATTTGGTTGGAGACATGGTTTTTACCGGCGATGCATTGTTAATTGATGGCTGCGGTCGAACTGACTTTCAGCAAGGTAATGCAGGCACACTTTATGACAGTATTCATAAACAACTTTTCAGTCTGCCTGACGATACTATTGTATATCCAGGACATGACTATAAAGGTCGTCTGTCTTCAACCATTGGTTATGAACGTTTAAATAACTCACGTTTAGGCCAGAATCGCTCACGAGAAGATTTTATTCAATTGATGAATAATTTAAATCTGCCATATCCAAAGCAGATCGATAAAGCACTACCTGCCAATCAGGCCTGTGGCTCAACTTCACAATCATAAGAAGGTGGCAATATGGAACTTAAACGAGTTAACCAAGATTTTTATGTTGCTGGTCAAATCACTGCTGATGAAGTCACAAAAATTGCAGATCAGGGGATAAAAACTTTGATATGTAACCGTCCAGATGGAGAAAGTGCAGATCAACCCAATATAATTGAAATTGAAGAAGCAGCTCAGCGCCATGGCCTAAAGGTAATTTATCAGCCTGTTACCAGTGGCAAAATTACCGATCAACAAGTTGCCGAGTTTAAGCAACTTTATCAGAATGCCCAAAAACCTGTTTTAGCGTATTGCCGTTCTGGTATGCGTGCAATCAGTTTATGGGCTTTGACCGAAGTAGACTCAAAAGATGTGGCTTTGTTAGTGGAATCAGGTAACAAACTTGGTTTTAACTTAAAAGGCCTGGTTCCACGTATTTTAAAACGCGATCATGAACCAGCCACAATTCCTTGTTATAGCGTTGTGATTGTTGGTGCTGGGGCAGCTGGAATTTCTGTAGCATCGAGCTTACTGTCTCGTGAACCTCATTTAGATATTGTCATTATTGATCCAGCCGATACACATTATTATCAACCAGGTTGGACCATGGTAGGGGCTGGTATTTTTAAACCACAAGTAACTGCACGCTCTATGGCAAGCGTGATTCCTTCAAAAGTTAAATGGATGAAAGCTGCGGTTGCTGGATTCGACCCTGAGCACAATCATGTTATTTTGGAAGGATGCCAACCGATTCAATATAAAGCATTGGTCGTGTGTCCTGGTTTAAAACTCAACTGGCATGGCATCGAAGGTTTAGTCGAAACCTTAGGTAAAAATGGGGTGACGTCTAACTATCGTTATGATTTAGCACCGTATACATGGGAACTTGTGCAACAGCTAAACGGTAGTAAGGCAATTTTTACCCAACCGCCTATGCCGATTAAATGTGCCGGTGCTCCTCAAAAAGCGATGTACCTTTCAGCCGACTATTGGTTAAAGCAAGGCAAACTCAAAGATATCTCTATCCATTTTTATAACACCGGCGGTGTTTTATTTGGTGTGAAGGAATATGTACCTGCACTAATGCAATATGTCGAAAAATATGGCTCTGAACTGCACTTTAACCATCAACTTGTCAAAGTAGATGGACCTGCAAAAAAAGCATGGTTTAAGGTAGTGAACGATGAAAATGCAGCATTGGTCGAAACTGATTTTGATATGTTGCATGTTGTTCCACCGCAACAGGCACCAGACTTTATTCGCGCTAGTACACTCACTGATGAAGCAGGCTGGGTGAGTGTGAATCCTCAAACCTTACAACACACACAGCATGCCAATATTTTCGCTTTAGGTGATGTAATGAATGCGCCTAATGCCAAAACGGCTGCTGCTGCTCGCGCACAAGCTCCAATCGTCGCTGTGAATGTGATAGCGCAGCTCAAAGGCGAGCAGAACTTCTGTGAATACAACGGCTATGGCTCATGCCCACTTACAGTAGAGCGTGGAAAAATCGTTCTAGCTGAGTTTGGTTACGGCGGTAAGCTTCTTCCAAGTTTTCCAAAATGGGTGATTGATGGGCAAAAACCATCTCGTTTAGCTTGGTTGCTTAAAGAACAGATTTTGCCGCCGATTTACTGGCAAGGCATGCTCAAAGGCCGTGAATGGATGGTCAAACCTGAGCGAGGGTAAACAAAGCAACGCTTTGTCCGAGCGCAAGGCGAAAGCTGTGCTTGAGCGGAAGAGGATAAGTAAAGATTAACAATCTTTACCCGAGCGCAAGACGAGAACTACGTTCGAGTTAAGAGAATAAAACAAAGCAACGCTTTGTCCTGAGAAGCGGTTGAAGCTTCGCAAGAAGATGAGAATTTGCTCACTCATCAAATGGCAGTTCACAGCAAATGAAATATATGCAACTTTAGGCTTTTGATATGTTACTACTTGTCGTTGAAGGCATCGTGATTGGCTTTTTACTTGGTCTAACTGGGGCGGGTGGCGGTATTCTTGCCGTACCCGCACTTATGACCAGTCAAGGCTGGACAGTGGCTCAAGCAGCGCCTATTGGTTTGCTCGCTGTCGCACTCTCTACACTCATTGGAACTATTGAAGGCTTATTTAAAAAGATAGTTCGTTATCGTGCTGCGATCTGGATTGCCCTTATTGGTGCCCCAATGGCACATATTGGAATTTTAATAGCCAATGCGATTTCACCTGTCTGGCTCATGTTAATGTTTAGCTTGGTCATGTTTACAGTGGGCTATCGACTCATCAGTAACCGAGTTTCGGATTTCCACAACCCGCCGTGTCAGGTCAACCCAAGTACAGGACGCTTTATCTGGAATTTAAAAACGGGAAGCGTTCTTGCCAGCATTGGAATTATCGCGGGGCTTTTAACTGGTATGCTAGGTGTTGGTGGCGGCTTTGTAATTGTGCCAGCGCTTAGAAAAGTCACAAATTTGGATATGCATAGCATTGTTGCAACCTCACTTATGATTATTTTTCTCATTAGTGGGATAAGCATTGTGATGCATATTGCAGAGGGTTTTCATTATCCAGTAGGTATTACTAGTGCGTTCGCACTTGCATGTGCATTCGGTATGTTGTTAGGACGCCGAGCTATTCGTTTTATTCCGTCTGCAATTGTGCAAAAAGTCTTTGCTTTAATGGTTTTTGCTGTCGCAATTTATATGGTCATTAAGATAGTTAATCTAACAAGTATCTAAGTAATATAGTATTTTAACTATCTCTATAGTTAGCAATTTTCTAAAGATGAGATGTTAAAATTATCTTGGGAAAATTGATTTAAACCATTTAAATTTTTGAGAAAGCGAAATGAAGCGAGTTAACGTGGCAATTTGTGGTTTTGGACGGATTGGGCAACAAATTGCAGAGCTTCTTTTAAATCGATCGGCATACTATCAACAAAAATATCAAATTGATGTCCGTTTAGTGGGTGTCTGTAACTCATCTTCAGGTTTAATTGATCAAGAGGGTTTACACGCTGCTGAGTGGCTAGATAAGTCAAAATACCAAGTAGACTTAACTGAACAGCAGTTTTTAGAACAGGTTCAAGCCGATGTCATTATTGAGACTGGCCCAAGTGATTATGTTACCGGTGGAAAAGGCCTATCTTATTTAAACTATGCTTTAACACATAACATGAATGCGATTGCAGTATCTAAAGGTGCTCTAGTCGTAAATGGTAAAAAATTAATTAACTTGGCACATCAGCACAATAAAAAATTATTTTTTAGTGGAGCGACGGCTGCTGCTTTACCGACTGTTGATTTGTTTGAATATAACTTGGCTGGCTGTCAAATTTTAGAAATAGAAGGTGTCTTTACCGGAACCACAAATTTTATTTTAAATGATATGTTGCAACATGAATGCGCATTTGCTGAATCTCTTGGAAAAGCTCAAGCAAAAGGTATTGCGGAACCTGACAGTTCTTTCGATGTAGATGGATGGGATACTGCTGCCAAAATTACGATATTGGCAAATACTGTTTTGGGAGCTGATGTAAAAATTCAAGATATTCCAAGACAAGGAATCAGTCATGTGACTGCCGATCATATTCGTGATTGGAAAAAAGAAAATCTAATTCCTCGTTTGGTGGGTTTTATTCATAATAAAAATCAGCAAGTTCAAACAGGTGTTGAGTTAAGGCTAGTTCCAACACATCATCCTTTTGCTCATCTGCAAGGTTCTAATAAATGCATTCGAGTGTTAACTCAAGAAATGGGTGAGCTTGTTGTAAGTGGAGGAGCATCTGCGCCCTTAGCTACAGCAGCCGCGGCTTTAAAAGATTTCGAGTTGATGCTAAAAATGAGCTGCTAAAATTAATTATGATTTATAAAAAAGCAGGCTTTTATGCCTGCTTCTCACAATTTTTTTGACTATTAAATAACTTTTTTCCAATTTCAAACTTACTAAACATTAGGTAGTTGCCAAGTAAGATTAATAAAATTCCAATTACAGCATTTAAGGTCCACTGATATCCTTCAAAGAAGGTAGAAACAGTTAGAGCCACTAAAGGGAAAAGTAATGTGCTATAGGCTGCTTTGGCTGCACCAATTCGCCCAACCAAAGAAAAATAAGCAGAAAACCCAATAACCGTACCAAATACAGCTAAGTAAAGTACCGAACTTAAAAATGGAAAATTCATCGGCGGCATTAAATCTTGGCCAGTAAATAAAGCTAAACTTAACATTACTAACGACCCATAAGTCATGGCATAACAGTTTGTTGAAAAGATATTTAGACCACGTTTTTGATGTCTAACACTGATCATATTCCCTAAAGAAAAACCGTAAGTGCCTATTGCACATAATCCAATACCCATTAATAACTGTGCATTAAATTGGCTATTTATGAGATCATGCCAAAAGAGTAAAACAATACCACCTAGGCCTAAAAGTGCAGCTGGAGCAAAATTTGGTGAAGGTTTTTGCTTAAAAAAGATAAGCGCATTAATGGCATTAAAGAAAACAGCCATCGAAAAAATGACGGACTCTAAACCGCTGTTTACATATTTAACTGCGGTATAAAAACAAATAAAGTTTAGGCCGAAAACACATAGACCTTGCAGCATACAAAACAAGTGATCTTTTAAAGCAATTCGCTGTAATTTTCCTGAAAATAGTAAAACAACCCAAAGTAATAAGGCTGAAATAGCAAAACGCCATAAAATTGCGACGACGGGTGTTGCATAATGGCTCTGAACAGCAATTCCAATCCATGTTGTCCCCCAAATCAACACCACCGCAACATAGAGTAAAATATTCATAAGTTCATCCTCGATTACCAAACTTAAGTATCTAGGAATGCTTAATTTTTCACTTATATATTCTTGTGTTCTACATGCAAGATCTTGCGTTTTTTATAGAACTAAACTAGCTCAATTTTGCTGAATATGGTTAACTTAAGCTCAATGAGATTCGTTTTAATTTTGCATGGCCTATCAAACTTTAGAACAGCTACAACAATCTAAAGCCAAGCTTCACGAAACGGTGGTGCTTGATGAAAATATGCAACTTGCATTTTGGTCTAATGAGCAAGATCGTGTAAGTGTCTGTAGCGATCACCATACTTTAAGTCTTTATATTCAAGATGGCTATGAAAGCTATCAAAAAACCCCTGCGGGCTGGAAAAATGGCGGTGGACCGGGTCGTTTTTGCTTATTGCCTGAACATCAGGAATCGACTTGGGATATTCGAGGTGGGCTTAAATTCGTTCATTTGTATTATACCGATCAACATTTGCGTGATGTTGCTGAAAAAATATGGGACAAAGAACCGAATCAAATTGAACTGAATGAAGTTGTTTTTAATGATGACGAAAAGATTCGTGCGCTATATCAATTTTTCCTACTAGATTGTGACTGGAATGATTCAGCAAACCATTTACAGATGAGTACCACTGCCAGCTTATTGCTCAATCATTTAATTCGGAGATATAGCAACGTTAAGTGGCAGCAGCCTGTCATTAAAGGAGGCCTTGCTCCTCATAAACAAAAATATATTCAAGACTGGATTGAAGGGCATCTAGACCAAGCACTCACTCTGTCTGATTTAGCAAATGTTGTGAATTTAAGCGAATATCATTTTGCCCATATGTTTAAACAGTCCATGAATATGGCACCTCACCAATATGTCATGCAAAGACGCTTAACTAAGGCAAAAGGTTTAATTCAGTCATCTCAGCTTTCTTTACAAGATATCGCGCTGGTGTGTGGTTTTAGTTCAGCGAGCCATTTAAGCCATCGCTTTAAACAGTTTTATGGTATGAGTCCTTCACAGTTACGTTAAAGGGCTCATGGACTAATTTTTATAAAATATAAACACCTAAACCAATCAGTGCTGATGCAAAAATGACATACAGCACGTTAATGTTAAAGCGGAATAACGCAATAAATGCAGCAATGGTAATTAAGGCTGCGATAACATCAAAGTGACCAGAAAAACCGTGTGGCCATAGCACGTGATAACTAAAAAATAATGCTAAATTTAAAATCACACCGACAACAGCCGCGGTAATTGCAGTGAGTGGCGCCGTAAATTTAATTTCATTATGTGTAGATTCAATAATGGGTGCACCAGCAAAAATAAATACAAATGAAAAAAGGAAAGTAAACCAAGTCACAATGATTGCACCGAGTGCTCCAGCAAAAAATAGATGCTCAGAGCCAAGTAAGGAATGATTGACACCACCTAAAAAACCAACAAAGGCAACCACCATAATGAGTGGGCCAGGTGTCGTTTCTCCAAGTGCCAGTCCATCAATCATTTGAGTTGGTGAAAGCCATCCAAAATGATTTACAGCACCTTGATAGACATAAGGTAAAACTGCGTAAGCCCCACCAAAAGTGAGTAATGCAGCTTTAGTAAAAAACCACGCCATTTGAGTATAAGAATGATGCCATCCAAAATATGCGCCTAAAGCTAAAATTGGTAATAACCATAAAATGATTGCCACAAAAATAAGTTTAGCTAACCGCAACCAATGGAATTTAGCATGCTCTGGTGTCGGGGCATCATCATCAATAAATGCCGGACCATAATCCTTTTGACTGGCTTTATGCCCAGCGACTGAGGAAAATAGTTCTGGGTACCTTTTACTGCCTAAATAGCCAGCAATACCAGCTGATAGAACAATAAGAGGGAAAGGAAGCTTTAAGACAAAAATGGCAAGAAACGCCGCAATTGCGACGAACCATAAAAATTTATTTTTAAGCGAACGGCTACCTATTCGGTACGTTGCATTAAATACAATTGCGGTAACGGCAGGCTTAATCCCGTAGAAAATACCTGCAATCACAGGAACATCTCCAAATTTTATATAAACCCAAGACAGTCCAATTAAAATAAATAAGGAGGGTAATACAAATAGAATACCTGCAACTAATCCTCCAGCAGTTCTGTGCATAAGCCAACCAATGTAGGTTGCTAATTGCTGTGCTTCAGGACCGGGTAACAACATGCAGTAGTTGAGGGCATGCAAAAATCTTTTTTCAGATATCCAGCGCTTTTGTTCAACGAGTTCTTGATGCATGACAGCGATTTGTCCAGCTGGCCCACCAAAACTAATAAAACCCAGCTTGAGCCAAAATAAGAAGGCTTGCCAAAAGCTGACTTGAATAATATTTTCAGGTGAAGGGGATTTTTCGTTTTCCATTTTTATCCCATCAAAAAATTGATTCATAAGGACCAAGAACATCAAAAACTAGTAACTTTTAGTCAATTAAATAAGTTAGATGTACTATGCAGTTATAGAATACAGAACAAAAATGACTTTCTTATTATTTTAAAAAGATATTCTTCTAAAAAATCTCTAGAAGAATATCTATCTTTTACTTTTTAATGATCATGTTCTAAATAATCTGGTTTTTTCGGAAGCGCAAGGCTACACAAGAAACAGATAATCAGCATGACAATGACATATATAAAGAAGGTGTTTTCGATTCCGGCAGCTTTAAATTGCAAAGCAACCGAAGGTGCAGAACCACCAAAAATAGCATTACCTACCGCATATGAAAATCCTACCCCGAGTGCACGTACGTGAGGTGGGAACATTTCAGCTTTTACTAAACCACTAATAGATGTATAAAAACTCAAAATCATCATCATAAAAATGAGTAGCAAGGTAATGATGATCGGCGAATCTATATAATTAGGCATGCCAATTGCCATCACTGGATAGATAAAAATCGCAGATAATAAGCTAAAGGCCAGCATTGAAGAACGTCGCCCAATACGGTCCGAAATTGCACCAAATACAGGTTGAGCACACATATAGACAAATAGTGCGAAGGTCATAATATAACCAACGGTTTTTCCATCCATACCTAAATTAGTTAAATAGGTTTTTGAATAAACAGTTTCCACATAAAATGTTAATGAACCAGCAGAAGTGTATCCGACCACCAATAAAAAAGTTTTCCAATGCTTTTTAAAGAGTTCTCTTAAGCTGCCAGATTCTTTGCGTTCACTATCTTGATGAGAAAGGGTCTCTTCTAAACGACTCCGTGCCAGTAAAGATAGAATGGCAGCAATACCACCAATAACAAATGGAATACGCCAACCGCCATCAAGTAATTGTTGCTCACTTAAAAACGTTAATAAGATTACGCCAAGTAGGCTGGCAAGTAACTGGCCACCAGAAAGGGTGACATATTGGAAAGAGGAATAAAAACCACGTTGACCCTTTAAGCCTAATTCACTCATATATGTTGCTACAGCACCATATTCACCACCTACCGATAGACCTTGAAGTAAGCGTACGACTAGTAAAAGGAAAGGGGCAAATAAGCCAACTTGTTCATAAGTGGGTAGGGCTGCAAATAGAAAAGAGCTTAAAGCCATTAAGCAAATTGAGACAATCATTGATTTTTTTCGACCGTGTCGGTCTGCAATACGCCCAAATATCCAGCTACCAATAGGGCGCATAAAAAAGCTTGCTGCAAATACACCCCAAACATAAATCGATTTGGTCGTACTATCCATGTCTGGTGCAGTCAGAGCCTGAGTAAAATAAGCAGCAAATACTGCATAGATATAAAAGTCGAACCATTCGACCAAATTACCTGAAGCTGCGCCTACAATCCCTCGTATTCTGCTGCTCTTTTCTTCCTTAGTATATGTCATAGATATTCCGTCAGTTAGCAGAAAAAAATAGAAATTTTCAGATGTATTTAACAGGAAATAGAATGAATCTTTAGATATCACTCAATCCTGAGTACTTTCTTAGAATTCCTCTCCATTTATTTTTTATAATTTTAAACTCCCATTCTAGTGATTCTATGATCTTTTGTTCGATTTAAAGATATTTTTACCGATTATCGAACAATTCCTTAATTTAGTGAGTTGATCAATCCACCATAAACTTTATTTAAAATCAAACATCTAATTTATTAACCATCTTCTCTATAGTATCCCTCCTTGATCTAGATCCATTTCTGAGCTTAGTTTTATTTTGACTATTTGGTAATACTTAAAAAGTTATAGTCCCAATTTCAAAGAAAATAAATGAAATTTATATAATGATGATGCTTTATTACACAAAATTTACTTAATCTAAAAAATATATAATTTGTTGTTTATGGCTATTTGTAGCTGTATTCTTGCGTGGCTAAAAATATGGAATACTTCCGATTTTTAACACACTTATCTTATGCACGGTATGGGCAGGTAGTTATTCAATGGAAAGACGTTCGTTAAATCTTCACTTCATGACATGCTCTAAAACAGCATTGGCTTCATCTATTGCACTGATGACATCTGTGGTCTATGCAAATGAAGCGGAGGTTTCCCAGCTCCCAACCATTACTGTGAACGCCCCCCAAAATAATGATGCGCTATACACATCAAAGAAAGTTAATTTATCTGGTTTTCAAACAGGCGAAGTAAAGAAAGTTCCTGCATCTATTACCACCATTACCTCTGAGCGCATAGCAGATCAACATGCAAAAACACTAACTGATGTTATTAAAAATGATTCATCGTTAGGAGATGGCTACGCTGCTATTGGCTATTATCCAAACTTTGTAGCGCGTGGTTTTGCCCTCGATTTAGGCTCTAGTTATCTTATTAACGGCCATACTATACGTGGCGAGCAAAATGTAGCTTTAGAAAATAAAGAGCAAGTTGAGATTTTAAAAGGCATTTCTGCGATTCAAAGTGGCATGTCGACACCAGGTGGTGTTGTTAACTATGTAACCAAAAGACCTGCCGATGTTAAAACTATTACGGTCGATGCAAATTCGGAAGGTGGTTATACACTAGCAACGGATGTAGGCGGCTTTATTAATGATAATTTTGGTTATCGAGTCAATTTAGCGCATGAAAGTATTCACCCAAACATTGATCACGCAAATGGTAAACGTGAGTTTGGTTCAGTTGCTTTAGACTGGAAAATTAATGATCGCTCTAAATTACTGTTTGACATTGAAGCTCAGCATCAAAGCCAACGCTCAGTACCGGGTTATCAACTGCTTGATGGGCAAGAAGTACCAATAAATGTAGATCAAGACCGTTTGTTGGGTTATCAGTCTTGGAGTAAACCGGTTGTAAATAACACTGTAAATGCGAGTTTGAAATATCAATATGTATTTAACGATCAATGGAATGGTAGCTTAAGTGCATCACAAAGTCGTGTTGTGATTGATGATTACAGCGCTTTTCCATGGGCTTGTTATAGCAATGGGGTTTGCCAAAATAATACTTTTGATAAAGATGGTAATTACGGTATTTACGATTTTCGTAGTCCAGATGATACACGCATTACTAACCAGTTTTCTGCTGGGTTAAATGGTCAATTCAACACTGGCAATATTCAGCATCAAGTTGCTTTGGAACTGCAAAGAACTTATAAAACCTTAAAACGCTATAATTCCAATTCAATGGAGCTTGACCCTATCGGAGTAGGTAATATCTATGAAGAAACAAAGGATTATGCACCAGCTGAGATTGACTTAAGAAATTACTATAAAGCTCTAGAAAGTGATCAGACTGCTTTCACCATATCTGACCGAGTTCAATTTAACGATCAATGGTCAACTCAACTCGGTGGAAAACTTATTCACCTTGATGAACAAGCTTATGATCCAGATGGTCAGCAAAGCCGAGATACAGATTTAAATAAGTTTTTACCGCAATTAGCGCTTATGTATAGCCCAACTGCTACGACTAATTTTTATGCTTCATATGCCAAAGGTTTATCGGATGGTGGCGAAGCTCCATGGTATGCAGAAGCGAATGCTTATCAAGTCCTATCACCTAGAAATTCTGAACAATATGAACTTGGTGTTAAGCAACAAATTCGCAACTTTTTGGTAACAGCAGCTATTTTTGATTTAAAACAAGACAATCAATATACGACTACAAATTCTGCAGGAAAATTAGAATTTGTTGAGCAAGGTGAACAGCACAATCAAGGTATTGAGTTAGGTTTAACTGGTGCCCTAACCGATACAGTTGACGTAAGCTCTGGCATTACATACACCAAATCTCGTCTTGTTGATATTGATAGTGACAGCTACAAAGGTCATCAAACTCAGAATGTACCGAAAGTACGCGCAACTGCGCAGTTATCTTATAAAGTACCTTCAGTTGAAGGGTTAAGATTACTCAGTGGTATGCAATACAGTAGCAGTAAATATGCAAACAAAGAGGGAACGGCAAAAGTAGGTGGCTATAGCGTCTTTAATATTGGTGCTGCCTATAAAACAAATTTTGCTGGGCATGACACGACCTTCAGATTCAATATTGATAACTTATTTAATAAGAAATATTGGCGTGATGTAGGGGCATTTATGGGTGATGACTACCTATTTTTAGGTAACCCACGTACAGCTCAGTTCTCTACAACTTTCAGTTTTTAAAATATAGAACACATAAAAAAGGAGCTTATAAAAGCTCCTTTTTTATTTTCAGGAATTAAGCCGACATTTTTGGTTTAACCATATTATTAATCGACAAGATATCATCAAGCACTTGTGCTGATAATAAGCCTTCGTTCTGAACGAGTGCCAATACACTTTGTCCAGTTTCATTTGCAGTTTTAGCAATACGAGTTGTAGTTTCATAACCCAAATATGGGTTAAGTGCAGTCACAATACCAATTGAGTTTTCAACTAAAGCTTTACAATGCTCAGGGTTTGCCGTAATCGTATCAATACATTTACTTTGGAACATTGCCATCGCGTTACCAAGCAAATCCATAGATTCAAATAGTTTGAATGCAATAAGTGGTTCCATTGCATTTAACTGTAATTGACCAGCTTCAGCAGCTAAAGTTACAGCCAAATCATTTGCAATAATTTGGAAGCAAGCAAGGTTCATCGCTTCAGGAATAACTGGGTTTACTTTACCCGGCATGATCGAACTACCCGGTTGACGAGCTTCTAAGTTAATTTCATTAATACCAGTACGTGGGCCACTTGAAAGTAAACGCAAGTCATTGGCAATTTTTGAAAGTTTAGTAGCAGTACGTTTTAATAAACCAGATAAAAGAACAAAGTCACCCATATCTGAAGTTGCTTCGATTAAGTCAGGAGCAGACTTAATTTTCTTACCAGAAATTTTTCCAAGCGCTTGAATCGCAAGTTCACGGTAACTATATTCAGTGGTAATTCCCGTACCAATCGCCGTACCACCAAGGTTCATATAAGCTAAAACATTTGGAATAAGCGTATTAATTTGTTCCAGATCTTTTTGTAGAGTTACTGCAAAAGCACCAAACTCTTGACCTAAGGTCATAGGCACAGCATCTTGTAACTGAGTACGGCCCATTTTTAAGATGTGAGCAAACTCTTGAGATTTATTACGGAAACTTAAAATTAAGTTATTAAAAGGAAGATTTAGTTCATCTAAGCTCAATAACAAACCTAAGCGAATCGCAGTAGGGTAAACGTCATTTGTTGACTGTGACATGTTAATGTCGTTATTAGGATGTAGATACTGATATTGACCTTTAGAATGTCCCATATATTCTAAAGCAACATTCGCCAATACTTCATTTGCATTCATATTGGTTGAAGTACCAGCACCGCCTTGCATCATATCAATCGGGAATTGGTCGTGAAAATTACCGCGAATAAGTTGATTACAGCTGTATTCAATCGCTTCAAATTTAGTTTGATCTAAGCTTTTAAGATTATAGTTCGCTTCAGCACAAGCAAGTTTTACCATTGCTAATGCTTTAATTAAATGAGGGAAGTTTCCAACTTTGCTTTGCGTTAAGTTAAAGTTTTCTAGAGCACGTAATGTTTGAACTCCGTAATAATCATTATTATTGATTTCTCTATAACCAATAAGATCCTTCTCAATACGGGTGGTAATTTCAGCGTTCATCATTAAACTTCGAATTAGTAGAGTAGATAATTCATATTAGATTTCGAAATGCTTCACTTCTAATGCATTTATCAAGTTAATTATGCATTTTTTGCATATCAATTTTTTCCTTTTCTAAACCTAAAAATAGAAAAACTTTTTTCTTCACAAATTACATCTAAATTTTATTTTGTAAATTAATGGTTTACTTTTTAGATAAATTAAAAATAAAAAGTTCTATGATGAACGAAATGAAGATGTAATTTGAAAAAGAGCTGCATGCAAAATATTAGACTTATTAATTTAAGTGAAATATCAACTAAATTAATGAGGATAATTAAACCAGAAATGTAGTTTGTCTAATAAATTTATATAAAAATGTGATGCATTTCACATAAAAGGCACTATAATACGAAAAAATCTTAGTTTTTAAGTTTATGTTAAAAGTCACAGCCGCATTAATCATTTTGGGTAGCTTTACATACTATGTACTTTTTCATGGTGAAGAGAAAAGTGAGTCTAAAACTTCCCGTTTACTAAAAGACGCAGAGCAATCAATTGCTTCTGCCGAAAGTTCTGTAAACAAGGCCAATAGTATTGTGCCCCTATCTTACAAGTAGTATCAGTTCTTAGTTTAACCATTTTATATTATCCATCAAAATATTGTTTTATCTAAATTTTATTGAAATTTTGATAAAAGACTGTATGTATAGAGACAAAATTCATGAGAATGAAGTTTATCGCCTATGATCCCAATTCTGGGGAAAAAGTAAGCTTAAAAGAGCATATCCATCACATGGATAAATACACCACTTATATCTTTTTTAGTGATGAAAAAGATAATATGGTATTCAATCCGCAGAAAAAGCAAGTTTTTGAAATTACTCAATATACAGCGAATATGATGGTTGAAATTTCAAGAAAGCTATATTATCTAATTGGTGAATATTAAAAATTTGTTTCAGGTCAATCTCAGGTAGATACTTTAGTTGAATAGTCAGGTTTATTTAGTTGAACTATACTGCAAATATATCTTCTGATTTGAACTAGTTGATTAGGTCAGAAAGCTTAAATCCTGAAATAATCAAATTAGCAAAATTTTAGTTTTACATTCCGTATTCTTCCCCAAGGTGCGGACTTTTTTTATAAAAATTAAGACTTGATAAAACGATGAGGGTATTTTTAGTTTTTATTAAAGCTTAAATGGTTATTTACTTGATTTATATCAACCTTACTTTTTGATTTAAAATAATTTTTAGAATAATAATTTTATATTTGTATGAGTTGTTGCGCTAAATGAAAGTCTTTTATTCTCTTACACTCTTTTCTATGTCAGAATTATTAAATACTTACTTTTATCGTTTGGCTTTGCCATCCTTCCATCGCATTTTTGCAGGTACTCCCATGTTTTATATTTTTCATTCATCTATTCAGCTATTTATTCAGCTTCCCAACCAGACAAATTAAGGACATAACTATAAAAAGGGAATGCAAAAATGAACTTAGAAGTACGTTGGGTAGAAGACCTTTTGACACTTGAACGAGAGCGTTCTATTTCAAAAGCAGCCGAAAAACGATTTATTAGTCAATCTGCTTTTACGCGTAGAATTCAGCAAATAGAAGAGATGATTGGTGCTGAAGTTATTATTCGAAATAATAAAAATAATATTGAATTTACCGACATTGGGCGAATTATGTTGGTCATGTCTAAAAATATTGAGAAGCAGGTAGAAGAAACAGCCAAGCTGATTAAAAATATCAAAAATGAAACCGAATCAACGATTCGTTTCTGTGTTGTCCATTCATTAGCATCAGGTTTTTTGACTACTTTTTTAAAAAAATTCCCAACGTTTATGCGTGATTTAAAAATTGAAATTGTCGCGACGAATAGTGGTGAAGGCTTATCTCTTTTAAAAGAAGGCGCCTGTGATTTTATGATTTGTTATGCAGATCGATCTAATATTAATCGGGTTGGTGATGATATTTTAAGTGGCATCAAGATTGCTGAAACAGAGATTGTTCCAGTATCAGCTACCGAAGCCGACCATACGCCTAAGCATACAATTCAGAGTAATTTTTCATTACTTGCTTATAGTAAGCATGCATATTTACGAAAATTGGTAGATCAACTGATCGAAGGTAAACTGATCTATAAAACTTTATATGAGACTGACAATGCCACCAATTTGAAAGAACTTGTGCTACAAGGTCTAGGTGTCGCATGGATTCCAAAAATTAATGTAGAGGAAGATCTCGCTACCGGAAAATTGGTCATGTTGGATCATCATGAGTATTGTCTGCCACAAGATATTTATATTTTTAAAAATAACTTGAGTGATAACAAATCAGTTCAGCAAATCTGGAAGGGCTTCCAAACTCAGCATGATTAAAATTTATAATGATATGTGATGTATTCAACATATTTACATACAAAGTAATCAATTAAAGAGCTCATACCTTTGTCTTTGTGATGAAAGGCTTTATAAAGCATTGCTCATGGTCTAGATTCTTTGTTAATTTAGACCATATATCAATAATTCAGAAATTTAGTGGGCATTTCTATATATGCTGTACTTGATTTCATTCCTTTTGAATGGATTATTTGATCCAGACGGAGACAATTTTGTTTGATCTAGATAGTAGATTACTAAATATTTTTTATCATATTTATCGGTTTAAAAGCGTTTCAATGGCTGCCGATGCTATTGGCCTTACACAACCGAGTGTTAGTAATGGACTTAACAAAATCCGTCAACATTTTAATGATCCACTTTTTATTCGTGTTGGAAATGAAATGATTCCAACCGAATTGGCTAAAGAAATCTTTCCGCTCATTAGTGAAGTGATTGATAAAGTTGAAAGCATTAATAACTTTAGTGTGAACTTTGATCCGCTAACTTCAGATCAGCTTTTTACAATTGCCATGACAGATGTCTCTCATCTGGTTTTATTACCGCAATTAACCAACTATTTGAAAGAAAAAGCGCCTTTAATTCGCTTAAATATTAGGCCGATTACGCCAGAAACCAGCTACCAAATGGCAAATGGTGAAATTGACCTCGCAATTGGTTTTTTACCCCAATTAGAAGAAGGCTTTTACCAACAAAAGTTTTTTAAACAGCATTATGTGGTGATTAGCTCTAAAAGCCATCCTCGTTTAGACCCAAATAATTTCACTTTAGATGATTATATGCGCGAATATCATATTGATATTGATGCAGGAATTGGCCATTATCATATTAAAAATGAATTACAGAACAAAGGATTGGATCGAAATATTTTAATTCGATTACCAAGTTATTTAGGCGTGGGATTAGTGGTACAAGAAACAGATGCGATTGCAACGGTACCGTATTATTTAAGTCAAGTCTTATTGGTGAGAGAAAATTTACAGATTTTACCGGCGCCTCTAGACTTCCCAACTTATGATGTTAAACAACATTGGCATATGTCGTGCCATCATAAAAGTAGTCATAAATGGTTCCGACAAACCTGTTATGAACTTTTTAAAGTCTAAAAAAAAGAAGGTGTAAGAAAAACGCTTACACCTTCTGCGTGGTTTGATTTTTAGATTTCAATTGCGACAGCTGTAGCTTCACCACCACCAATACATAATGCGGCAACACCTTTCTTTTTACCTAGTCGTTTTAAAGCATAGATAAGAGAAAGAATAATTCTTGAGCCTGTTGCGCCAATAGGATGGCCTAAAGCACAAGCACCACCATGTACGTTGACTTTTGCTTCATCGATACCTAACTCATGAATTGGGGCCATTGCCACCATGGCAAATGCTTCATTAATTTCCCAAGCATCTACTTCGTCAACTGACCAACCAGCACGCTCAAGTACTTTTTGAATCGCACTAATCGGGGCAATGGTAAACTCGCTTGGATGCTGCGAATGAGTTGAAGTTGCAACAATTTTTGCCAAAGTATTTAAGTCATGGCTTTGAGCATATTCTTCAGTCGTAAGTACTAACGCAGCAGCACCGTCAGAAATTGAGCTTGAGTTTGCAGCTGTAATTGTCCCATCTTTACTAAAAGCTGGGCGTAATGTTGGGATCTTCTCAAGATTGGCTTTTAATGGTTGTTCATCTTGATCGATAACTTCAACACCTTTACGTGTTTTGACTTCAACAGGAACAATTTCTTCTTTGAAATAACCTTCGGTAATGGCAGTTTGCGCTTTTTTCAAAGAAGAAATCGCAAAGTTATCCATTTGCTCACGTGTAAAACCTTTGGTGTTTGCCATGTCTTGAGCAAAAGAACCCATTAAGCGGCCTGTTTCTGCATCTTCAAGACCATCTAAAAACATATGGTCTTTAATTTCACCGTGACCCATACGGTAACCACCGCGAGCTTTCGGCAAAATATAAGGCGCATTGGTCATAGATTCCATACCACCTGCAACAATAATATTGGCACTACCAGCTTTTAATGTATCTGAAGCCATTAACACCGCTTTCATAGCAGAACCACACAGTTTATTAATGGTGACTGCACCCACATGATCTGGTACACCAGCTTTACGCATCGCCTGACGAGCAGGGCCTTGACCTATGCCTGCACTCAATACGCAACCAAAAATAACTTCATCTACTTGGTCTGGTGCAACACCTGCACGTTGAATAGATTCGCGAATTACAGCAGCGCCAAGTTCTGGTGCGGTTAAAGCGGATAGGCTGCCTTGAAAACCGCCCATTGCAGTACGGCTACCTGAAACTATAACAATTGAACTCATCTGAATATCTCTTATTGATGTATTTGCTAAATTTGCCTTTAGCCGAAACCAAAGGCTCCAGTAAATTAAAAAGTGGGTGGGGTGTAGCTAAGCGTTCTTCCAAAGAACCACAATAAAAATAAAACTAACGGAAAATGCACAACGAGCTGAGTGACTGTAAAACCAATCACATCTTTTGCTTTTAATTTTAAAATACCTAACATTGGAAGCATAAAGAATGGATTGATCAAATTTGGTAAAGCTTCAGCTGCATTATAAATTTGTACAGACCAGCCTAAATGAACTTTTAAATCATTTGCTGCTTGCATGACATATGGGGCTTCGATAATCCATTTTCCACCACCTGAAGGTACAAAGAACCCAAGGATGGCAGAGTAAATTCCCATCACAATTGCGAAGGTTTCTTTTGAAGCAATTGAAACGAAAAATTCAGCAACATAGTGCGAAAGCGATAAATCTTGGCTGTTTAAAGCTTGCGTCATAATAAAGGCGATGCTTCCGTAAAGTGGAAACTGAATCAAGATTCCTGATACGGCTGGAACTGCTTTTGCAACAGCATTTAAAAAGTTTCTTGGTGTTCCATGCAACGCTAGACCAAGCATTAAGAAAACAAAGTTGTATGTGTTTAAGCTTGAAATAGCGATGATTGGATTACTTTTTGAAAATTCAAAAAACATCCAGATTAAGCCTAAAGCAACCACAATAATCGTTAAAATCGGCGAGTTTTCTAACCAGTCACCCGGACGCGTTGATTTCTCCTCATGTGTTTTGTCTTCTTCAAATTGAACGTCAAAACTATCAATCGTTTTAACATTATTACCTTTTGGAGCTGACCAATACGCGATCGCAATTGAAACAATCACCAAAATAATGGTCATCGCAATTGATTGCCAAAGGAAAATCGTTTCGGTAAATGGAATAACACCTGTCAGGTTATAAATTGACTCAGGTAAACTGGTTTTATTTGCCTGAAGTTGTGCTGCCGAAGAACTGATTCCAAGAGCCCACGTTGCTCCCATACCAATAATTGCCGCCGCTGCCGCTGCACGGTAATCCATATTCAGCTCTTTACGTTTTGCTAATGCAATCACTAAAAGTGCAGTAAGAATCGTGCTTACAGCCCAATTGACCAGTGAAATTAACAAACTAACCGTTGCTACCAAAACAATAGCACCACGTCCAGAATTTGGAATACGCGCCATTTTTTGAATCAGAAACTTTACGGGCTTAGATACAGAAACGACATAACCCACAATAATGAGCATCGTCATTTGCAGGGTAAAGGGAATAAGACTCCAGAAACCATTCCCGAAAGAAGTCGCGACATCGTGAATTGGCGCACCAATACCTAAAGCGGCAACTGACACGATAATGACGCCGAGTAATGCAAAAATATATGAATCAGGAAACCATTTTTCAGACCAGTCACTAATCCGAAGAGCAAATCTTTCAAAAATTCCTTGCTGTTTTTCCATAGCTGAAAAATCCTTCTAGTTCTTATTTATAAACAGCACATCCGGTGCTTAAAAGGGTTAAGACTTAAGCTCACTTTCTAACTTAAGTCTTATATTTCTTACTAAAAATTAAAATTTATGCGACTAAGGTTTTGTAAAATTCGACGCCTGTAACAGCTTGAATTTGTTCAAGCGTGACATCTTTAGCAAGTTCAATCAGCTCAACACCTTGTGGAGTAATGTCCATTACACCTAGGTCAGTAATTACGCGATGAACCACACCTTTACCTGTTAAAGGCAAACTACAGTTTTTCACAATTTTTGGCGTACCATCTTTTGCACAATGTTCCATAAGCACAACAACTTTTTGAACACCAACAACCAAGTCCATTGCACCACCCATACCTTTGACTTTCTTACCTGGAATCATCCAGTTAGCCAAGTCACCATTTTCAGAAACTTCCATTGCACCTAAAATGGCAATGTTTACATGGCCACCACGGATCATGGCAAAAGATTCTGAGCTTGAGAAAAAAGCAGCGCCAGGGCGAGCAGTAACTGTTTGTTTACCCGCATTAATCAAATCAGCATCAACCGTTTCTTCAGTTGGAAACTCGCCAATACCTAATAAACCGTTTTCAGATTGAAGCCAAACATTAATATTTTCAGGAATATAGTTGGCAACTAGAGTAGGTAAGCCAATACCTAAATTGACATAAAAACCGTCTTCAAGTTCTTTTGCAGCACGTTGTGCCATTTCATTACGTGACCAAGCCATTTTATACTGCCTCCGTGCTTAAAGTTTTATGCTCAATGCGTTTTTCAGGTGATGCATTCAGTACAATACGGTTTACATAAATACCAGCTAAATGAATTTCATCCGGATCCAATTCACCAATTTCAACAACCTGTTCAACTTCTGCGATTGTAATTTTTCCAGCCATCGCACATTCAGGATTAAAATTTTGAGCAGTTTTACGGAATACTAAATTCCCCGCTTTATCTGCTTTATAGGCTTTAACAAGAGCAACATCTGCTGTTAAAGATTCTTCTAAAATGTAGTTTTTGCCATGAAAAGTACGTTCTTCTTTACCTTCAGCAATGAGTGTACCGACGCCAGTCTGAGTATAAAATGCTGGAATTCCTGCACCGCCAGCACGTAACTTTTCAGCTAAAGTACCTTGTGGTGTAAGTTCTACATCAAGTTCACCATTTAAATATTGGCGCTCAAATTCTTTGTTTTCACCAACATAAGAAGAAATCATTTTTTTGATTTGTTTGGTTTGAAGCAAAATACCTAAACCAAAATCATCTACACCTGCGTTATTCGAAATACAAGTAAGACCAGTCACACCACTTTGCTTAACTGCAACAATCAGTTTTTCAGGAATTCCGCATAAACCAAAACCGCCAACGGCAAGTGTTTGATTATCTGCTATAACGTCTTTCAGTGCTGCCTCTGCATTGGCATAAACTTTATTCATTCTATTGTTATCCTATATCCCTTAGTAATCTTAGTTTTAGCATCTCAATTCGTGTTATAGAAGTTAATTTTTTTAAAGGATTAATGAGTATATTCAATGAATGCTATCAAATTAACAACAAAAAATTAGACGTATATAACGTTTAAACCTTTAATAAATCAGATTAAAATATTGAAAAATATGATAATTAAAAATTTAACTTAGCCTTGTGCTTAGTTCGTCCTAAAAATACAGTCTTTAATTTTTAAAATTTATATTGAACCAAAGCCTCAATAAATTGAGTTGAAATATTTGAAATTTCAAAGTTCTTTTTATAAACAATTCCTACAGTCTTATGAATAGATTCATCCTTTAATTCAATCAATACGTTATGTTCTTTATCAATGTGTTTAGCAAAGTGCCTTGGAATCGCACTTACTCCAATTCCATAAGCCACAAAACTTGAAAGTGATGAAATTTGATGACATTCAACTTTCAAATCGAGCGTTATATTATTTCGCAAACAATTTTGCTCAACTAAATATCGAACAATTGAAGGTTTTTGTAAGGTCACGAATGGATTTGAACAAAGCTCATGCCATGTAATAGAAGGTAATTGAGCGAGTGAATGAGTCTTAGGTAATAAAGCTAAGAAATCTTCTTCGAATAGTGGCTTGAATTCTAAGCCCTCAGTGAGATCAGGTTCAAAGCAGATACCAAGTTCAAAAATACCGTCTTGTACTTTTTCTATAATGGTCTCATTTGGAATATCTTGAATTGAAAAGTTCAGGTTGGGATGAAGTTCCAAAAATTGATGAATCACCTCAGGTAAAATTGCATGAGTCACAAAGGGCATTGAGGCAATACTTAAGGTTCCACGATTGAGCTTAAAACGTTGTTTGACATCGTTCTCCATTTCATCCCAATTCGCGAGTAATTTTTTAGCATAGGGAATGAGGGATTTACCTTCTTGGGTAAGCTCAACACGACGTGTATTACGGTTAAACAATTTACCGCCTAACTCTTCTTCTAAACTCTTGATGGTGAGACTTAAAGCAGACTGGCTTAGATGTAGCTCTAAAGATGCATTGGCATAGTTAAGTGTACGCGCAAGAGCTAAAAAAGCTTTTAATTGTTTAAGCGTCATTTCATTCCTTTAGATTGCTCAGCTCACCTAGAAGGGTAATTTATACGAAAATTTGTCTAATATGATGTTTTTTGACAAAAAATTATGAAAAAGAAAGTAGAGAACAATGTGCTGAATTATTTTAGTAAATTTTCCAAGCAGAATTCATCAGTATTATTTGCAAAATATAGAGCCATTCCAACGACATGAAAAAATAAATAACCTAGCCAAATTGCTTGAGGGGCAACTTTTAAGCCTTCTAATAAAATAGTTGTTGAATAAATTGCTACTAAAAAAGTGAAGAAGATAATGTATGTAGTACTGGCTACAAATTTATATTTCGGTGCTAATTGAGGAACTTTATAGCCAATCCAAATTTGCATACCACAATTTATGATCAGGGCTATTATAGCTACAAGTATTTCTGGTGCATTTAAAAATTCTAAAGAAAGCTGTTCGCTGATGAAAATGATTTGCCACAGTACAAACATACCTAAAGGGTATAATATAAATTTAATCCACATCATATTTTGTTTTCTTATCAAGATTTTACATTGGTATTCTATTGAATAATTATGATTACATAAATGCGGTTTATCAAAAAAAACTATATCTCAATATAAAGACAGTATTAATTCAATTAAAATATTTGTGAATTTTAAATTCTTTAAAACTTAATTTAAAAGATAAATGAAATTGTGTAAGGGTAATATTAATGAATAAAACTATGCTTGGCTTGGTCGTAATACCACTTATATTAAGTGGCTGTGTTAAAAAAGCTGAGGAGAAACCTGTAGAAAAAGCAGAAAAAACGTCCAATATAAAAGCTAATGAAGACTCTCAAAAAGAAGAAAATCAAATTCCTGCAATGATAGCGAGTAGTTTTCTTGTGAAATTTGAACAACCCAAAATTTGTGGACCTAATCCAGATGTTGAGGGTGTTGTATGTACTTCTAAAGAAGCAATTGCACTTAAAAGTAATATTGGTTGGATTGATCAAGTCATTGATAAAGAAATCCGTAAAGATTATGCAGATGCACTTACTCCTGCATCAGAAAAGCAAAAGCAATTAAATCAAACCCAAGCTGAGGGGCTTAATAACTGGTCAGAAAGTGTAGTTTATCGCTTTAATGGACAATTTGGTCAATATGTTCAAATTTCGAAAGTTAGCTCGGAATATTCTGGCGGAGCTCATGGTATATCTACTTTTGAAGATTATATCTTTGACTTAAAAAGCAAAAAGCGCATTGGGCTAAAAGATATTGTAGTCAATGGAAAAATGGATGCACTTAAAGATGCTTTATGGAAACAGTACGAATATTGGTGCCAAGAAAATGATATGGAACCCTCTATTAGCAAAGAAGACTTTAAAGTAAGTGAAAATTTCTATATCAATCAATCGGGTGGTGTTACTTTTGATTATCAGCTTTACGAATTGGCTCCATATGCCGCAGGTCCTGTGAGTTTAGAACTGTATGATACAGATCAACTGATAAAATCAGACTTTTTACCGCCAATGCCTACTTTAAAAACTGAAATGTAGGATTAATAAATTACTCAAACCACCTTCAGGTGGTTTTTTATTTTCTGAACTGTTAAATTTTACTCATAATTAAAATGGATAATTTCATGAAAAAGATAGTTGCATTAAGCTTAATTTTTTTATTAAGTGGGTGTGTAAGCCCAACTACTCAAATGACTAATAATAATTTTAGCGAACTGCAGCCTTCAACACCTTCAATATCAGGCATATGGACGATTTCGATCAGCCCAAGCATATCAACCATAAAATTAGAAGCAGATGGCAATGGCATACTTTGTGACGATACGAGTGGACACGTTGTCTTCAACAAAATTAAGTATGCAAATAATATGATTTACATTGAAAATGGTATGACTCTAGAAGTTAAAATTCTGAACAAAGATATGATTGAAGCTAGAACAATTTTAAGTGCCTCTAATTCAAATATGGTCTACAAAGCTGATAATGACTTACAGGCAGCTTCATTAAAGTGTGTCAAAGAATTATAGATAACCACCTTTATAAAACCTCAATAGTTTTTTATGGCCATGAGAAAAACAAAGTTGGCATAAAAATCCTGTCTGGTCATTGTTGTTCATTCATCAGTTATTTGACTATTACCAGATTTAGAAAAGGTAATTAACTATTCCAAACAGTTTTTGTAATAATTTGTGGTAGATTGTTAACAATTAAGGTTTTGATAATATTTTCGTGTAGCATTTTGGGATTAAAAAAATAAAATCTCAAGGTAAAATGAAATGAATAAGATAACCCTAGTTTTGCTAGCTGCTCTTCTTTTTTGTATTTTAGCTAACTATGAAAGTTTCAACTTATTAAAACTTCATGAAACTGCCAGTAGTGAAATTAACAAAACTCTTCCTAAAAACTAATCTACCTAAGGATGTTTTTTTTATATCTTAAGCTCTTAAATTTTAATTATTAATAATAAAGGGTAATTTCATGAAGAAAACTTTAATTGGAGCTTTATTCTTGATGTTTGGAGCCTCGGTAAGTGCAGCATCAAAAATTGAAAAAGAGGGAACAAAAAAATTCTCAATTATGAAGCAGTGTATTGAATGGTTAGATTCTAAATATCCAAATAATAAATGGCATAAAGATGAAGGTACGTCTTGGAGTTTAGAAAATGATAATTCAAATTTTTTATCTGGGATTACTCATGTCCCTAGTGAAGAAAATAAAAAACTGACACATCCAATTGTGATTTATTGCAAATTAAAAGAAACAAGTGCAGATGGTGTTTTCTATGAAGGAAAATATATTGTCATAGAGGCTATTTAGTCTCAGAATTTAATTGAAAAAACCACTCAATGAGTGGTTTTTTATAGCTGAACAAATTTAACAAACTCATTGCCAAGAACAATTTCTATATGATTGGCTTGCTACGCCAGTAGTGATTTAAAAACTTTAAGGAATGCCTATTTCCTAAGCTTCTATTTTATTTATACAGCTATATCTTAAGAGGGCCTGACTTTAGTTTTCTTTGTCAAAATCTTGATAATTTTAAAAACTTGATTATCTAGCTTTATCTTTTGATGAACAGTTGCATTGTCGAGCTGATCCCACAACTCAAATGGGAAAAACTCTGAACTATGATCAAATACCCATAACCATTGATAACTATTGTTAAGCGTATTTACATCAAAACGTACATCCTGAACTTTGACAATCTTAAGTTGTTTATGATGTTCGTCTTGAAGAATAATTTCATGGTTCTCCATTAGACATCCACAAATTAAAGATAATTTTTAATTTTACTGAAATTAATACTTTTTAGTGAGTTTGTTAGTTGGCTTTAATTTACAAAAGATTTCGAGTTGTTAAAGTTTGTCATTTTCAAAAATGATAATAATCTTTACTCTTGAAATACAAGGTTTTAAGTAGGCCACATTGTAAGGATAGTATGTAAGTGTCAGAATGCACCATTGACATTTATCTTCGAGTTATCGCTATGAGTTTAATAGGCTTTATGTATGCAAGTAAAACTAATAGTGAACATAATCAAATAAAACAAGATTTAATTGATATCCTTACAGAAGCAGTCAAATTCAACTCTTATAATGATATTACAGGAGTGCTTTACTATGGTAATGGGTATTTCTTGCAGTACTTAGAGGGTGACAAAGAACAAGTTGAATCACTATTTTATAATTCAATTTTGAAAGATTCGCGACATCAGAACTGTGAAATTATCTTTTCGGAACCATCCGAGCAGCGATTATTTAAACATTGGAGTATGAAATTTGCTCCTATAAATACGAAAATAAAAGATTTCTTTTTTCATCATCATGTTGATGAGTTTAATCCGTATTTGCTTAACACTACATCAATTCCATCTTTTATTGAATTACTTGTAGATCAACCTAATTTGAAAGTGGATCAATATCAAGTTTAATCAATATTATAATTTTTGATTAAATATAACTCGAACAGAAAAATAGTAAAGGGCGACTATATTAGAGCTTCTAAAAAAGCCCTACATAATCAGGGCTTTTAAATTTGAATCAAATATAGATATTACAACTTAATATTTATGGATGACTACTAACTAGTGATTTTTCAAACGCCATTTCCGCATCTTTTACAATACTAAAAAGTTTTTCTGGCTGAATAAATGCATTGGGTTGACCAGCATCTTTACGCGCCTTATTGCCCAAGACATCTGCAACTTCTGGATGGCTAGTAAGCACAATATCTGCCTTCATGTTTTTCAAACGCTCAAAGCTCTTACGATAATCTTCAACAATATTTGGATACTGATGATTATTTTGTAAAACATTGCCAGCTACGCAGAGACTGCAAGGGAAAACTACATTTAAGTTTTCCCCATTAGATTTAACTTCAGTTGACCAAGTTGTACAACCAGGAGTGTGACCTGGCGTAAGCGTGGCTTTTAGTCTAAATTTACCTAGTTTAACTACTTCTCCATCGTGAATGACTTTATCAACTTTAACTGGAGTAAAAGGAATAGTTTGGAAGGTGTTTTCACCTATAGGTTTTTCTATTTCTAAAGCCTGAACATCCTGCTGCATTGCAATTAATTTAGCACCAGTATCTTGTTTAATGCGTGCAAGCGCACCTACATGGTCCCAATGAGCATGGCTTGTAACCATAATTTTTACATCTGATAACTTAAAACCTAATTGTTTAATGTTCTGCTCTATTTGCTCTGTATTTTCTGGAAGGCCCGTATCTATCAATAGAGCTTGATGGCCAGAAGCTAACAAATAAGCTGCAAGACCGTGAGTACCTACATAGTATATATTTTCAGTAATTTGGAATGGCTGAGTATTTTGAGTCCAGTTGTCGGGTAACTTTAATGGTGCAGCTGAGGTAGATAGAGAAGTCAGTAATATACTTCCTATAAACAGCATCTTTTTCTTCATCTTAATTGGACTCGTAGGTTGATCGCAGTAATTAAAGTTTTATATTTTAACGCCTTTGCCATGATTAGACCCTAATCTATTGATGAAAAATCTAATTATTCGTATAAAAAATTTCTGATTAATTGTTAATGTAAAGGATGGAATGTATTTAGTAATGAGGAGTTAACCTCCTTAATATTCATTAAGTTAATTTAATGATGTAATTAAACTAATTTAAAAAATATATTATTTAATTATCTTTATTAAATAATATAGAGATATTAATTTAATTTACTCAATAATTAATAAGTTTTATTAAAAAATAATGGTTTCTAAAATAGTTGTGTTTTACCACTCAATCAACGTAAATTACTGTAATTTATTGCTATTTTAAAAATTAAATAAATTACATTGTTTTTAAATATTTTAGTGATATTTTATTTTTAAGCTCATTTACCTATTACCACTCATAGATAGTGTGATTTTTATCATTTTAGGTTCGGGATAACCTAAATATCTTTTGGTAATTTTATTGAACCTAATATTTATTCTTTAGGGAGAAAGAATATATGTGGGAATTATTTGTAATTCTACTTTCACTTGGGCTGTTGATGTATACAGCTTACAAGGGTTTTTCAGTCATTCTAATGGCACCAATTTGTGCCTTACTTGCAGTTTTACTCATTAACCCAGCCAATGTTTTACCGTTTTATTCGGGTGTATTTATGCCCAAAATGGTGAACTTTATTAAAGATTACTTTCTTGTATTTTTACTCGGGGCAATTTTCGGTAAAGTCGTTGAAATGTCAGGAATTGCTGAGTCTATCGCACGAACGATTGTAAGATGGATTGGAGCAAAGAAAGCAATTTTAACAGTTGTATTACTCGGTGCAATTTTAACCTATAGCGGTGTAAGTTTATTTGTTGCTGTATTTGCGATTTATCCATTTGCCAACCAACTATTTAGACAAGCTAATATTCCAAAACGTTTAATTCCGGGAACCATTGCGCTTGGTGCATTTACATTTACCATGGATGCATTGCCGGGTACGCCACAAATTCAAAACGTAATTCCAACTACATTCTTTGGCACCAATATTTATGCCGCACCATTTCTAGGAATTATCGGTGCAATTTTTGTTCTATGCATGGGTTTGGCTTACTTAGAATGGCGTCGCCGCGCTGCTGCGAAAGCAGGTGAAGGCTATTCTGGCTTTGGAGTAGACAATACCTCGTCTCAAGAAATTGAAGCCGATATGAACTTGCAAAATAATGGAAGTACGGCGCGTCAGTTCTTAGCTTTTGTACCGCTTATTCTTGTTGCTGTAATGAACAAATATTTGTCTAAAGCAATCAAAGAGTGGTATCCAAATGGTTTTGATTTTGCTGCCGTTGGTTTAGCTGACTACACCGTAGATGTAGCAAAAACTGGTGCGATCTGGGCGGTTGGTCTTGCACTTATTGTCGGGATTATTTCTGCAATTTTATTTGATTATCAGCGTGTAGTGACGAATTTCAAAGAGGGCATTAATGCCAGTATTGGCGGCTCACTTTTAGCAGTGATGAATACAGCTTCTGAGTATGGTTTCGGGGCAATTATTGCGTCATTACCAGGCTTTGCTCTGATTAGCCATGCAATGAGCAGTACCTTCACAAATCCTTTAGTGAATGGGGCGGTGACCACAACCGTTTTAGCTGGTATTACCGGTTCAGCTTCTGGTGGTATGAGTATCGCTTTAAGTGCGATGGCTGAACATTATAACGCCGCGATTTTAGCCGCCGGTATTCCACCAGAAGTTATGCATCGTGTCGTTGCGATGGCATCGGGTGGTATGGATACGCTTCCGCATAATGGTGCTGTTATTACTTTACTCGCTGTTACAGGTTTAACCCATAAACAATCGTATAAAGATATTTTTGCAGTCACGGTAATTAAAACGTTAGCGGTATTTGTGGTCATTACGGTTTTTACCGTAACGGGTATTGTTTAAATCAGCGCGTTATAAGTATTAAGGAGTAAATAAATGACAAAACTTTTAGACGGTAAGGTCGCTTTTATTACAGGTTCTGCAAGTGGTATCGGTCTAGAGATTGCTAAGAAATTTGCTCAAGAAGGTGCCAAAGTTGTTATTTCTGATATGAATGCGGAAAAGTGTCAAGAAACGGCGAACTCACTTAAAGAGCAAGGTTTTGAGGCATTATCTGCACCATGTGATGTGACCGATGAAGATGCTTATAAACAAGCGATTGAGCTGACTCAAAAGACCTTTGGTACAGTTGATATCTTAATTAACAATGCTGGTTTCCAACATGTTTCTTCAATTGAAGAGTTTCCAACGGCTGTTTTTCAAAAGTTAGTTCAGGTCATGTTAACAGGGGCATTTATTGGTATTAAACACGTTTTTCCACTCATGAAAGCTCAAAAATATGGCCGTATTATTAATATGGCCTCAATTAATGGCTTGATTGGTTTTGCTGGAAAGGCAGGTTATAACAGTGCTAAACATGGCGTGATTGGCCTAACAAAAGTTGCGGCATTAGAATGTGCACGTGACGGTATTACGGTAAATGCTTTATGTCCAGGTTATGTAGATACACCATTGGTTCGTGGTCAAATTGCAGATTTGGCTAAAACGCGTAATGTGAGTTTAGACAGCGCACTTGAAGACGTAATTTTGGCAATGGTTCCTCAAAAGCGTTTGCTATCTGTTGAAGAAATTGCTGACTATGCAATTTTCCTTGCAAGTGGTAAAGCTGGTGGAGTAACAGGTCAAGCTGTGGTTATGGATGGTGGTTATACTGCCCAATAATTTAAGTATTTTACAAAGCCGCTTATTTTAAATAGGCGGTTTTTTTATTTGTTGAAATTTACGATAGTCTACTGTTCAAAATAATGATTTATCTCTACTGTATTTGTTTATAAAAAATCTAATAAAATAAGTTTGTTAAAGTATGAAATTATACTTTAAAGGTATTTAACTTATTTCCATTTTTAAAATCTAATAGAGTATGAGAAAGTAATCTTTACTCTCTTTCTTGATTCGATATTTTTCAGGAAAATGCGTCAATTAAAGGATATTAATTGGCATACAAGTTGCTTTTTAAGCAATAAGTTATTTAGCTAGGTGAAAAGGATATGATATCACTCAGCCAACAGACGGAACTCAATCATTATTCTCGCAAAGCTGAATTTGCGCAGAATTTGATGTCCACAATTTGTGGTGAACACCGTCTAGACACAATTTACAAAGACACTCTCGATTTTCACTATGACGGAATGCGTTTGCCTAATAAAAAAATGGCAATCGGTACAATTAGTTATGGTGCAAATGTTGCCATTAATATCTCAAATTTAAAGGCGTATAGCATTAGTTTACCTATACAAGGAAAACAAGCTCTCAACATTCGTGGCGCTCATTATCAATCTGATGAAAATAGAGGCCTTATTGTTTCAAATAACGATCAGCAAGATCTGATTATCGATAAAGATTGCAGAAAATTTCAGGTGGTTATTCCTGAGCGAAGTATGCAAATTGTCCTTGCAGATCTACTCAATAAACCAATTGAAACTCCCATTATTTTTAACCCTGAGATGCATCTGGACTCGGAGCAATTGATTGGTGCATGGTGGAAGAATATTCAAAATTTTGTACAGTTAAAATCGCAATATAGCAATTTCTATGGTTTGCAGATGTTATCTGAAGACTATGAAAATTTTGTAATTAAAGCGTTATTGTTGTCTCAAGAAAACAACTACTCTGAAGCCTTAAAGTCACTTTCACATCAGGATGAGCCAGCTTATATACGTAAGGTTCGTAATTTTATTATTGAACATGCGCACGAAGAAATCTGTGCAGAAGATTTGCAACGTCTGGCTGGGGTTTCAAAATCAAAATTGTATGACGAATTTCAACAGTACTACGGCACCAGTCCAATGTCGTATTTAAAAAAATATCGCCTTCAACAAATTTATAAAATCTTGAGCACCACAGGAGCAGATAGAAAGGTTTCTATTTCAAAGCTTGCCTATGACTGGGGCTTTAACCATTTAAGTCGTTTTTCTCAAGAATATCGTGAAGAGTTCGGCGAAAATCCAAGCGAGACCAAAGGCAAAATTTTCTGATATTTAATTTTTCCATTAAAAAACTGATTTAGGCAACTAAATCAGTTTTTTATTTATCGATTAATGTCTATAGACTTTCTTCAAGTTTTAATACTTGTTTGTTTTTAGATTTCTCATAAATTACTTTCAAGCTAAGTGCAATAAATGAGATGAAGGTTGGCAATGCAAGAATAAAGAAAATACCGCTTAAGCTTAAGTTAAAAGTGAAAATGAGCGAGCCAAAGAAAGCACCTAAAATTGCACCGATACGACCAATACCATGCATCCATGAAACGCCAACCGCGCGGCACACTGCTGGATAGAACATAGCTGCAAGTGGTAGTAATGAAGATTGAGCACCTGCGAGTAAGGCACCAATTAAGAAAATAGTAAGCCCTAATAAGAAAATATTTGAGCTCACCAGACCTGCAACAATGAATAGCCCGAAAGCGATGAGATATGAATATTTAATGACTGTAGTTGGATTCAATTTATCCATGTACCATCCCATAATGGTTGCGCCAATTACACCACCGAAAGGAAAAATCGCGGCAATTAAACTAAACTGTTGAGTACTAAAACCTGCTGTTTTTAAAATTGTTGGCATCCAGCTTGTTAAAAGATAAAACACCAATAGACTGGTAAAGCAGCAGAGCCAAAGCATGCTTGAACCCCAAAGGTATTTACCTAGAACCACCTTAACTGGATTTTCATCTGATGCAGTTTCTGATTGAGTTAAAACAAGTTTTACTGGCTCTTGAAAAGAATGGCCTTGAATATTTTCTAAAATACGCTGAGCTTTGTCTTGTTGATGGCGTGTAATTAAGTATTGAGTTGATTCTGGTAATTTAAGTAATAAAGCAACTACTAAAATTAGGGGAATACTTCCGCCAATAATAATCACTTTTGCCCAGCCATAACTTTCTAATAGATAAGCTGATAGCACACCGCCGCAAGAAATACCGAGCATAAAACCACAGCCAGCAAGACCTGTAAGGAATGCTTTACGTTTTACAGGCATATATTCCGAGACAATGGTACTGATGTTTGGCATGGCTGCGCCTAAACCAACACCTGTAATAAAGCGATAAATCATTAAGTCTTGAGTTGAATTAGCAAAGCCACACAAAATCGTAAATATTGAAAATAAAAGGCTTGTAAAAACAATGACACCTTTACGCCCAAACTTATCGGACAGAGGGCCAGAAATGATTGCACCAATTGACATGCCGACTAAGGCAGCACTTAAAACAGGAGCGAGTTGAGGCTTGGTAACTCCCCAATCATCTAATAATGCAGGAGCAATAAAACCAATAATCCCTGTGTCTAGACCATCGCAGAAGAAGACAAAAAAGCCTAGGATAAAAACCATCCACTGTAGTGGAGACAGTTTCTCTCGGTTGATAATCGTGTTTGCATCTATCGTTTTCATATGTATTCCTTATTCATTAAAATTTTTTGCTGTAATTAACGAAGAAACGGTTTTCAGAGAAATCGTTTCCATGCTTAACGTCGTAATTGATGAAGATGTACTGAAGAGCTAAACCTTTGAGGAATGGCTGTTGAAGGGCATAATTGACAATAACGTTTGCTTCACTTTCTTTATTTTTTAAGCCATCTACTGTCTTAAAGTGATCGCCATATACATATTTAAAAGTCGTATTTAAACCAGGCACATAATCTTTAAAGTCATAGCCATAGATGAAGTGATAAGACTTTTCATCTTGTTTGAAGAAACCAGTGGTGTTCCAGTTAATGAAATAAGTTTCAGGCAAAAAACCATCTGGTAACGGGTAAGCAGACTCACCAATAATTTGTTGATAACCCAAACCAAAGCTATGATTTTTTACTTTAAGCGTTTCTAGTAACCCTACATTTTGTGCATCGATGTCAAAAAGATTTCCATTATCTTTGGCATTGAAATATTTGAATTTTGAATTAACTGAAAAATTAGAATTTTTCCATATATGGTCCATTCCCACATAATGTTTGTTATATAAATCCTCCATATTTCCAAAGTAATATTCACCCTTCAGCGTAGGCGTAAATTGATAGCGAAGATCTATATAGTTAAGGCCGTCGGAGTAACCAGTCACACCTTTTGAAGTAAAAGAAAATCGATGAAAGTCTTCTTCATTTCGCGGTGATACTTTTTCAATACGGCCAATTTCTGCAAAAAGCTTATTGTTTAGCTGGCTCTTAAGATTAGCTCCCCAATAAGACGTCAGGAGTTGCCGACTTGCATCTACTGTGGTTACGGGTAAATCCAGCCATAATTCACCAATGCTGAGTAGCGTCTTGTTATAGCCTAACTTTAAAGTCGCGCCATATTTTAGATAATCAGGTGCTTGGGACTGCGTGGCTTTATCAAAAGGTAACACCGTATCGGCAACATGTTTATCTTGGCTTAAACGAACCGCATATTGTGCTGAAGCATTTGCGCCAATTTGAATTGGAGTTTCACCAATTTCTAACGGCGTATCATGCATATTTGAGTTGTAAAATAGAGAAACTGATTGTGACCAGCTACCTGTGTCTTTTACATCTGGATTGTCATAGTTTCTATCTATATATGCATTTTTTGATGTAAATTTCCATTCTTCATCCGCTGAATAAGCCTGAGTAGAAAATGCACTACAACATAAAATATTGATGAGCATTAACGTTTTTTGTTGTCCATAAATTGGCCATGGTCGATGCATAAATAAATGCCTTAATTTAGAAAATGACTGGGCTTTTTTATGTAATCAAATTAATTACATGACTTGATTGAACTATTTTTAGCCAATCGTCACTATCCAATAAGTCCTAATCTTCATCCATTTTTTCCAAATTAGATAAAAAGTATTAATTTAATTTTTTAATTTAAAGTTATGAAATTTATTAGTTTTCTTATTTTTTTGTGTTTTATCCAGTTTGATGAATTTTGATAATTGCGCAGAGATTGGATAGTGCTTGCAGCTTTTGGACAGTCTAAAAAAAAATTCGGATAGAAGATAAAGCCATAACAATGTCAGGAGTTGACACTATGGCTGGTCAAACCGTTCAAATTAAAACAGCATCTGGAAAGCAGTTCAGTGCATATCTAGCGACACCAGAAACAGGAAAAGGACCTGGAGTGGTGCTTTGTCAGGAAATCTTTGGGGTGAATGCAGCCATGCGAGAAAAAGCAGAATTTCTTGCAGAAGAAGGCTATACCGTTTTAGTTCCTGATTTATTTTGGCGTGTAGCACCTAATATCGAACTGGGTTACACACCAGAAGATTTTCAAAAAGCTTTCGAGCTTTATCAGCAATATGATGAAAATCTTGGGGTTGAAGATATTCAGGATAGCTTAGGTTTTTTAAAAACACGACCAGAATGTGACACCTCTACAGGCCTCGGTGTGGTGGGTTACTGTTTGGGTGGAAAGCTTGCGTATCTTGCGGGCTGTCGACTTTCGGAAGTGGCATGCGCAGTTGGGTATTACGGTGTAGGCATTGAAAAAGCGATAGATGAGTTAGCCAACGTAAAAGGGCGCTTGGTTTTACATATTGCAGAACTGGACCAATTTACACCGCCAGATGCGAGACAAGCGATTGTTGATGCAGCCAACCAATATTCAAATATACAAGCCTATGTATATGAAGGTGTTGATCATGCCTTTGCACGACCAAAAAGCAACCATTACCACAAACCTTCAGCACGTTTTGCCCACGAGCGTACAGTAACAGCTCTACATGACACGATTGGACCGAAATATGACCTAGTCGCGCTATGGGAAGAGCATATTCGTCATGAGTTCGATACGCGTGACGTGCCAGCTACCATGGCAACGATGGTTGCTGAACCTTATGTCAACCATATTCCAACCTTAACTGGCGGTGTAGGCCAAAGCCAGCTTGCCCGTTTTTATCAATATCACTTTGTTCATCAAAACCCGAAAGATATGAAGATCACTTCGATCTCTCGTACGGTTGGCTCAACGCAAGTGGTTGACGAATTCATTATGAGCTTTACCCACGACGCTGAAATTGACTGGTTATTACCTGGTGTAAAACCAACCGGTAAATATGTCGAAATTCCAATGTTAGGTGTAATTCAGTTTAGAGGTTCAAAGCTGTGCCATGAGCATATTTACTGGGACCAAGCGTCGGTGCTCGTTCAAATTGGTTTATTAGACCCAACAGGCTTACCCGTTGCAGGTGTCGAGACAGCACGAAAACTTCTTGATGAAGACCTTCCTTCAAATACGTTGATGCCATCTTGGTCAAGTAGTAAAGGCAAGCCAGTCAATTAAGGAGGATCTGCAATGAATATAGATTTAAAAGGAAAAGTCGCTGTGGTGAGCGGCGGAGCAACACTCATTGGTAAAGCTGTTGTACAAGCTTTGGTGAGTGCGGGTGCTCATGTTGCTATTTTAGATATTGATGCCAAAGGCAAGGCGATTGCAGAAAGCTTTAACCATGATGTGATGTTTATTCAAACCGATTTAACCAGCGATGCGGCTATTCAACAAGCTGTGGTAGATATTCACCAACATTTAGGTGAAGTGAGTTACTTGGTGAATTTGGCATGTACCTACTTAGATGATGGTTTTAAATCTTCACGTCAGGACTGGTTACAAGCACTCGATCTTAATTTGGTCTCTACCGTTGAGCTGAGCCGTGCTTTATACACTGACCTAAAAAAGCAGCAAGGTTCAATCGTTAATTTTACTTCAATCTCGGCCAAAGTGGCACAAACAGGGCGCTGGTTATATCCAGTTTCTAAAGCCGCGATACGTCAACTCACACAAAGCATGGCAATGGATTTTGCTGCCGATGGTATTCGCGTCAACTCCGTTTCACCGGGTTGGACATGGTCTCGTGTCATTGCAGAAGTCAGTGGTAATAACCGTGAAAAGGCCAATAGCGTGGCAGCCGATTACCACTTGCTAGGCCGATTGGGCCATCCCGAAGAAGTCGCCAATGTTGTTTTGTTTTTATTGTCACCTGCTGCGAGCTTTGTCACCGGAGCAGATTACGCAGTCGACGGTGGCTATTCAGTGATGGGCCCTGAAGGATCACAGCCTGCTATTCCACGCTTAGCCGAATAGCACAGCGTTTTAAAAGCACATTTAGAAAACTATGGAGAATATTATGCGCCGTATTGCAATTGTTGGAGCAGGACAGTCTGGTTTACAGCTTGGTTTGGGGTTATTAGATACAGGTTATGACGTGACCATGATCACCAATCGAACTGCCAACGAAATCCGTCAAGGTAAAGTCATGTCAAGCCAGTGTATGTTTCATACCGCTTTACAAACTGAACGTGACTTGGGACTAAATTTCTGGGAAGAACAATGTCCAGCAGTAGAAGGCATTGGGCTAGCTTTAGTTAACCCTGAAAATGGCGGTAAAGCATTTGAATGGAGTGCTCGTCTTGAGCGCTACGCTCAATCAGTCGATCAACGCGTCAAAATGCCATATTGGATGGAAGAATTTGAACGCCGTGGCGGTCGATTGGTGATTCAGGATGTTGGTATAGAAGAGTTAGAACAACTCGCAAACGACTACGAACTTGTCTTACTCGCGGCTGGTAAAGGTGAAGTTGTTAAACAGTTTGAGCGTGATGATGCACGCAGTGTTTTTGATAAACCTCAGCGCGCTTTGGCATTGACCTATGTCAAAAACATGAAGCCAATTTCCCCATACTCTCGTGTGACTTTTAATATTATTCCAGAAGTGGGCGAGTACTTTTCATTTCCAGCACTTACCGTGAATGGGCCTTGCGACATTATGGTCTTTGAAGGTATTCCAAATGGGCCAATGGACTGTTGGCAAGATGTGAAAACACCTGAACAGCATCTGCAATGTAGTTTGGACTTACTCAAGAAATTTGTACCTTGGGAATATGAACGCTGCGCAAATGTTGAGTTAACCGATGCTGGTGGATATTTAGCAGGACGTTTCCCGCCGACCGTACGCAAACCCGTTTTAACCTTACCCTCTGGCAAGAAGATTTTTGGTATGGCAGATGCCTTAGTGGTGAATGACCCGATTACTGGTCAAGGCTCAAACAACGCTGCTAAGTGTAGCAAAATCTATTTCGATGCCATTTTAGCCAATGATAATCAAAACTTTAGCGAACAATGGATGGTTCAAACTTTTGAACGTTATTGGGCTTATGCAGAAAAAGTCGTGGCTTGGACCAATAGCTTGTTATTACCACCAGAGCCTCATGTCGTTGAACTACTAGCAGCCGCAAGCCAAAACCAAAGCATTGCTTCTATTATGGCCAATAACTTTGATGACCCGCGCGCTTTTGCCCCTTGGTGGTTTGATGCAGATGAAGCTCAAGCATTCTTGGCCTCAAAAACCGCAGCAAAAGTGGCTTAAGGGCAAAACAGCAAAGGGAGAATTAAAAATGGACACAATTGAAACTTTAGCTTTACAAGCGATTAATGCTGAAAACCCAAGAGAAATTCGTAATTTGCTTGGACAGTTTGCAACTGGCGTTACCGTGATTACAACTCGTGGTAAAGATGGCCGGAAAATAGGCATGACAGCCAATTCATTTTCTTCACTGTCTTTAGATCCACCATTAATTTTGTGGAGCCTTTCAAAAACAGCTCCAAGTTTGTCTGATTTTGTAGAAGCTGAATATTTTGCCATTCATATGTTGGCGCAAGAGCATCATCAGCTTTCTGGGCATTTCGCTCGAGGTGCTGACGATAAATTTGCAGGCATTGCCCATCAGCAATGCAATGCTGGCGTTCCAATTTTATCCGATGCACTCGCAACCTTAGTTTGCCGAAATGTAAATCAGTATGAGGGTGGAGATCACCTGATTTTTATTGGTCAAATTGAACAATACCAACAACGCCAAGGTGAACCATTGGTATTCCACGCAGGAAAGTATCGGATTGCCGCAGAGCATCCAGAATTAGCACATTAATTCACCATAATCACGATCAATCCGGTCGTGATTTTTTTATAGGAAATAAGAAGATGAAAAGCACTTTAATTAAACATGGCTTTTTAGCAGGGACATTGTTGGGTTTGCCATTGGTTACACATGCCTATGATTTACCGACCGTAAACTTAGGTATGACCAGCTTTCTCGATGGCGGCTTACCCGCAGGGCCCGGCTGGTATGCTCAAACCTACTTTCAAAATTACGATAGCAATAAACTGGTCGATGCCAATGGACAAAAATTAGGTTTGCCTAAAACAGATTTAAATTATCAAGTATTGGTTGAACAGATTAGTTATTTATCGAATGTCCGAGTAAAAGATAAAGCCAGTCTAGGCATGAATTTTTTAATTCCTTTTGTCAGCAAAATGGACATGGATGATGGCTTGAATAATGCTGCAATTAAGGCCCAAAGCGGCTTTGGGGACATTATGATAGGACCTTTTATTCAGTTCGATCCAATCATGGGTACACAAGGGCCGAAGTTTGTACATCGTTTTGAGTTTCAGGTGAATTTACCTACTGGCGAATACGATAAACAAAAAGATATTAATCCAGGTAATAACGCTGTTTCATTTGACCCTTATTGGGCTGCAACATATTGGTTTAATCCAAAATGGACAGCTTCAACGCGTATCCATTACCTCTATAACTTTAAAAATGATGACCCAAGCTATGCATTTGCTGGAGCAAATGATATGCAAGCTGGTCAAGCAATTCATGCAAACTTTGCAACAGACTATGCTATTACCGAACAGTTCCGCTTAGGACTAAATGGTTATTGGCTAAAACAAATCACGGACACCGAAGTTGATGGTGAAAAAGTCAAAGGTCGACGTGAACAAGTTTGGGCAATTGGTCCTGGTGCGATGTACAGTTTTTCTAAAAATGATCACTTAGTTGCAAATGCATATTTTGAGCAAGATGCTGAAAACCGCCCAGAGGGAACACGACTACAAGTTCGTTATGTCCATCATTTTTAAATTATAAAAAAAGCCTTTTATATCAATCAATATAAAAGGCTTTCGTCTATTGTAAACTTAAGAAAAAATTGAAGTAATTAAGCCTGAACCTTCACTGTGACCAGATCGACGAGTAGACGAAGGTAATTCCCCATAGCGGCGTTTATATTCTTGAGAAAAACGGCCTAAGTGAGTAAATCCCCATTTAAATGCAACGTCTGTGACCGATAGATTTTCATTATGCATGAGTTCTAAATGAGCTTGTTCAAAGCGTAATTCCTTTAGATAAGACATTGGGGTTGTCCCCAAGTAATTTTTAAAACCAGTAAATAGTGTTCTCACGCTCACGCCTGCATGTTCAGCTAAAATTTCGACATTAAGCGGCTCATGTAAATGTTCTTTAATGTAGGCTTCTGTACGCTTCACAAAATAAGGAGAAACAGTTTTTTCTTTATGCTGATCTATTTTGTGTAATGCGTTATTGGGTTGACCATAAATGAGAGCATTAAATAAATTTGACTCAAACTGTTTAAAGGCTAAAGGATGATGGAGAGGGTGTTGCTCGCATGCTAGAGCATCCATCAATGTTCTAACCAGCTGCAAAAAATAGGCTCCACCTTGGGTAGAAAAATCTAATTTAGGGTCAAAAACGAGTAAGTTATTCTCTGAATCCGCAATGTGTTGACGGCAATGGTAAGTAAAATCATCCTTTGACACTTTTAGAATAAGCTGGGGTGAGTTTGCATGCCAGCGCATACGTAAAGATTGCTGAGGAGAAATAAGAGAAGCAACTTGAGAATAAGAAATAAACTTTTGAGAACCAAACTCGATTTCTGCGTAGCCTTGAGTTGGAATTTGAATAAGGTAAAAGTTATCAAGGTGATCTGGTTCAATAATGACATCTGCGCCATATTCCAAGCGACTAATAGATAGTGCGCCTGTTTTAACATGGTGCATGGTTGCACTGAAATCTCGCTTCTGCTGAGAGATTTTAAGATCATGCGGTTTAAAAATCTGCCCTACATTTCGGCAAGTTTCGCTTAAATCGTGGTGATCAAAGACCAGATTATGATTGGTAAAGATAGACTCATTTTGAAAATGACGTCCATTGAGTTCGTGGGAGTTGGCTTGGTTCATATTTATCCCTTTTGGCTCACTCCTGTATTTACTTGTGTTGTAAAAGCTTTAAAACTTCGCTGCACATCAAGTAAATACGGCACTTAAAAAATTAAGTTACTCGCAAATTACAATGAGATATAAGCAAAATACAGACCAATTTAACCGCTAATTAATATGATTTTCTCAAATTTTTAAGTCGGATTTTGTCCATCAATTTAATACATTCGAGAAATAGAATAGGGGAATATAAAAGGTGCTATAAGTTAATCTCATCATGATCTTATTCCTTAAGATCTATCAAAATTTATAGCAAATCCGAGCGAACTGGTCAATTTATTTTGTCGGAATTTATTTTTTATATTATTGATATATATTAACTTTTAATTTTTATGCAAAAATTCAATATACCCCTTGCAGAGTATATTGAATCATTTCAGGTTTCAGTGGTTTTTAAATTATTTATACTTTTAACGTGAGGTATTGCTTTGTAAAAACTTCTCGCTGTAAATACGATAGTTTTGCAAAGCTTGCTCATCCAACCAATTTTTAACGGCTTCAATCATTGGTGGGGGGCCACATAAATACATATCAAAAGCCTGCTCGGCCAGTTGATCTTTATTTAAGTGCTCATGAATATAACCTGCTTTACCTTGCCAAGCTTCCGTTGCTTTAGTCACAATCGGGTGATAACTAAAGTTTGGTAGCTGCTCCGCGTAGGCATGTAAACGCTGTTGTTCGCATAAGTCGGTTTCACTATTTACGCCGTAATATAACTGAACCGCAGGTGAGTTCGGTTGATCCACCAAGTTATCAAGCATTCCCAAGAAAGCAGATAACCCTGTTCCACCTGCCACAAAAACCAGTGGTCGCTGTACTTCACGTAAATAGAAACTACCAAGCGGTGCTTCAATAAGTAAGCTTTGTCCAACCTGACAACGATCACGCAAATAATTACTCATCACACCGTCTGGCAAGAGACGAATTAAAAACTGTAATTGATTGGTTGCGTTTGGTCTGTTTGCAAATGAATATGAGCGCCAATCTTCAGTATCTGGAATTTGCAAACGAGCATATTGACCCGGTAAAAACTGAAGTTGTTCAGCATGACTGCTTGCATCAAGATGCAAAATTGCTGTCGTTTCAGAAACCAGCTCAACCGCTGTCACTTTGGTTTCAATTTTTAAAGTATCACCAGCGTTACAGATCGCAGAATCATGATCAAAATAAAAAGCTGCATCGGATTTCACACGCGTCTGGCAAGCTAACATTTTTCGCTCAGCCAAATCACGCTCACTTAATGCATCTTCATCAACATATTCTTGTTCATAAATACCAGTTTCACATTGACCCTGACAGGTACCACAAACACCTTCACGGCAGTCTAACGGAAGGTTAATTCCTTGACGAACTGCTGCATCAAGCAACAATTCGTCGTTATTCACCGAAATGAAAAAGGTTTTGCCATCGGCAAAGTTAAGTGCAACTGAATGTCCCATTTTCATTCCCCTTAAACGTGATAGAAGTCTAAAACGGAATCAATTTTGTCATTAAGCAAAATGCTGTGCTGACGACGAATGCGGAAACCATCTGCGGTTTGGCGTAAAAGATAAGTAGCATGTCCGTAAAAACAACCTTCTAAACCTTGACGGTTATAAAGCGTTTGCCATGCAACTTTTGCTTCAATTACTCCATCATCCAATGTTTTAACTCGAATGTTGTTTATGCTGTGCAAAGTACGTGGTAACGGCGTTGCAGAGGCTGCTTTTCCGGTACGAATACGGAATACACGGTCTTCAAGGCCTGTACGGTCCGCATAATAGATATAAGACAAACCCTGATTTGGATCTTGAACATAGTGATGATCATCAATCCACTGTGGAATATGATATTCGCTATCTTCATCGTAAAGCTCTAGATAGGCATCCCAGTCATAAGCATCACAAAGCTCTGCTTTTTTGTACAAAAACTGAGATACAGCAAAATTTAGTTCTTGTGACATGGTTACACCTCATCCATTAGGGCATTGTTTTCAAAAGTAATATCCTGCATTTTCAATGCTTTTTTATTTAAGCCGTCGAGCATTAGATGTTGCCAATGTCCATGCTGGTTTACATAGAGTCCTTCATGGGTAAACTCACGGCCAGTAATGACGGGTTGAATGCCTAAATCTTGTGAGTTTTTGGTCGCGCCATATTCCCAAGACTGACAACCACGCGAAATATCGCTCCAACGTTCCAGCCGTGCCTGAAAACCTTTTTGCTGTTCACGGAATTCAACTAAATCGTCTGGTGTACCAAGGCCCGACACATTAAAGAAATCTTCAAACTGGCGAATACGGTTACGGCGCGCTTCAGCAGATTCACCTTTAACACCAATACATTGACTAATGACTTCAGTTTTATTCCAAGCCACAGGGCGAACAATACGAAGCTGTGAGCTAATCTGGTCCATAAAAAATAAGCTAGGGTACAAGTTCAAGTTTCTTAAGCGGTGCATTGCCCACTCAGCATATTTTTCGCCGTATTTTTCAACCATATATGGCATAACTGTACTGTAGCCCGGACGAACAGTCGGATTTGGCATGTCACTGAATAAAACACTATGGCCATTTTTAAAGCTAAACCAGCCATCGTCAGTTTCTGAGTCACCAGCACCCAACTTGCTATAGTCAAGCGTGTCGAGTTCTGCACCTTTTGATGCATTGACTTGCTGACGGTGTTGAACTGTAGAGACATAGTTATAGTGAACAGTGCTGACATGGTAGCCATCTAAGCCATTTTCATTTTGTAGCTTCCAGTTACCTGCAAAGGTATAAGATGACTTGCCTTGTAGTACTTCGAGTTCACCTGTCGGCGATTGGTTGATCATTAAATCAAGGAACAGTTTTGCATCACCCAAAAAGTCTTCTAGTGAGTCTGTTGCTTGAGTATCAAGGCTTACAAATACAAATCCACGATAGCTGGCAATACGGCCTTGTTTTAAGCCACGGCTTGATTTATCAAAATCTTCACAATATTCGCCAGGTGCTTTGACTTTAACCAAGCGACCATCTGACTTATAGCACCATGCGTGGAATGGACAGGTAAATGTAGACTGATTGCCTTTAGCAACGCGTGTTAAGGTCGCACCGCGGTGTTCACAAGCATTGACCATCGCGTGTAATTCGCCTTTACCATCACGGCTCACAATAATCGGTTGACGACCAATTTGAACTGTTAGGAAATCATGATTGTTTGGAATCTCACTTTCGTGACATGCATAAATCCAAACCTTTTCAAAAATAAGCTCCATTTCCAAGTCAAATAGTTCAGGCTCGGTAAACATATTACGTGCAATACGAAACACGCCATCGTTAGGACGGAAGTCGATACATCCATCTACAAAATCATTCCATTGTTTTAAATTAGATGAGGTCATTGCTCAATCCTCCAATCAATCAGCTTTTAACTGATTGAACCGCGATTAGGCCTGAGCCTCTATCCGTTTTTTCCAGATCTTTATCCACTTTGTGCAGTTTTGATTTTTTAATAAGACTATCTTTAAGATGTAATCGCATTTTAAAAATGTATATGTCCTATCTTTTTAAATTTCCATATAATCTTAACCAGAATAAAATCAAATCTTGTGAATTAAGCCGATGAAAGAACAAAACTTAAAATTACAGATTAGAATTCTTTTAGAGCAGAACATCGCATTCGGCCCTGGAAAGGCAGACTTACTTGAAGCAATTGAAAAAACTGGTTCGATCTCACAAGCCGCAAAATCTATGAATATGAGCTATCGCCGTGCATGGCAGTTGGTAGACACCATGAATCAATGCTTCGAAACAGCTCTAGTAGAAACTCAAACAGGTGGAACACATGGTGGTGGGGCAGCGGTTACAGCTTTGGGCCAGAAAGTCTTACAACACTATCGTCAAATGGAAGTTAATGCTCGACAAGCCTTAGAACATGATTATCAAATTATGAGTAGCTATTTAAAAAACTAAATTAAAAGCTTTTATAGCGACAGAATCTTTTAATTTGGTATAGCTTTTGCTTAATACAAAGTGCACGCTGAAAAAGCACTGCTGCAATTTTCAGTTACACAGACAATGGCGTCTATTCTGCACTATCGAAAAAGATAGTCTGGGATAGGCGTTTTTTTGCGTATCTAAAAAAGTGGCTGGCATAAACGACTGATCTTTCTATAGATCTTTATGGTTATCTCTATGTGATTTTTGGCATAGGGATGACCATAAAACCAATTAAATTAGACACTAAAGTTTAAAAGAAAATAAGTTTTATATAGTGCTCTTAAATGGTTAGCCTCACTACCGAGTGCACCAAAATGAAGTTTTAAATACAAATTGCGCTATTTACCTTCATTCCAGTCATCTATATTTGACGAATTATGCTTTTCATAATTTTTGTATAGCGCTATATTCTTGGGTATATATCGCTGCAAAAAAAAGGTAAAACATAATGGTAAGTAATGCGAAGATAAAAAAGTTGGCTTTAGCCTGTTCGGTGCTCAGCATAGGATTGGTCTTTAATATTCCAGCCAAGGCTGAATCGGTTACTGTTTATGCAGCAGCGAGCTTAACCAATGCTATTAACGATTTAGAAAAAATTTACGAAAAACAAAACAAGATAGAAGTCAAAACTTCATATGCAGGCTCATCGACATTAGCGAAACAAATTGAAGCTGGAGCACCAGCCGATGTATTTATCTCTGCTGATACACAGTGGATGGATTATCTACAAAACAAAAAATTAGTTGCAACAAATGAGCGTGTGAATTTATTAGGTAACCGTTTGGTTCTAATTACTCCAAAAGGGCAGTCACTAAATGTAAAACTAGATAAAACAACCGATCTAAATAAAGTGTTTACAGGAAAGATTTGTACAGGGGATACCAAAAGTGTGCCTGTCGGAAAATATGCTAAACAAGCTTTTACCAATTTAGGTTGGTGGAGCCGAATTGAGCCAAAGTTAGTTGAAACAGAAGATGTTCGAGCAGCGCTAAACTTTGTTGCGCGTGGTGAATGTCAGGTTGGGATTGTCTATGCAACTGATGCAGCGATTAGTAAAGACGTGAAAGTAGCTGGCGTATTTCCAGAAAATATGCATCCGCCAATTACTTATCCTGTAGGGATAATTAAAAAGAATCCGAACTCAACAAAGTTCTATCAATTTTTACAAAGCAATCAAGCTAAAGCTGTATTTAGAAAATATGGTTTTAGCGTGTTGGTTCCAGTTAAACCATGATGTTTTCTTTAACCCCAGAAGAGCTCAGCGTTCTGCAACTTTCTTGTAAGGTGGCAGCAAGTTGTCTTGTGGTCAGTATTACTCCTGCAATTTGCGTGGGATGGTTTTTGGCGCGTAAAGAGTTTTGGGGTAAGTCATTCATTGAAACATTGGTATTTTTACCTTTGGTGTTACCGCCAGTGGTTCCTGGTTATTTGCTATTACAAGTTTTTGGGAGTCGCGGCTTTATTGGACAATATTTGGCACCGCTTGGAATTGATTTTGCCTTTAACTGGAAAGGCGCCGTTCTTGCTTCTGCAGTGATGGGTTTCCCGCTATTGGTACAATCTATTCGTCTAGCGATTGAACTGGTCGATCAGCGTTTAGAAATGGCAGCAAAGACATTAGGTGCCTCATCTTTAGAGACATTTTTTCATGTCACTTTGCCTCTTGCCAGCAGTGGAATTTTAATTGGTGCTATTTTATGTTTTTGCCGCAGTTTAGGTGAGTTTGGGGCTACCATTACCTTTGTGGGTAATATTTCAAATGAAACACGAACCTTGCCTCTAGCCATGTATAGCCTAATGCAACAACCCGATACCGAGACCGCTATTCAGAGGCTTATTGTTTTGTCGCTAAGCGTGGCTTTTTTAGCGTTATGGTTTGCCCAGTGGTTTCATCGTTATCAAAAGAAGCGTTTAGGACGGTGAGATTATGTTGATTGAATGCCGTTTTGAGCTACAAATGGGTCAATTTCATATTGAACCTAGTTTCCAGTCGGATGTTTCTGTTATTGGGCTATTTGGTGCCTCTGGGTCAGGTAAAACATCAATTCTACATGCCATTGCAGGATTAAATACACCACGTAGTGGACTCATTAAGATACAGGACCAAACATGGTTTGATTCAAATCAGAAAATTAATTTGAGCACGCAAAAGCGTCATGTTGGATTGGTTTTTCAAGATGCTCAGCTTTTTCCGCATAAAACGGTAAAGCAAAACTTATTATTTGGTCTTAAGCATCTTTCCCAACAAGAACGTCACTTTGAAGCAGATTACATTATTGAGTTATTAAAGTTAGGGCATTTATTACAACGCATGCCCATCAAACTTTCAGGGGGGGAAAAACAGCGCGTAGCCCTAGGACGAGCATTATTATATTCACCTAAGCTATTACTGCTTGATGAGCCTTTATCAGCACTTGATGCGAACCATAAAGCTGAAATTATTCCTTTTTTTCAGAAAGTAAAAGAGGAAATAAAAATTCCGATGATTTATGTGAGTCATGATATTCAAGAAATTAAACAACTGACCGAAACAATGTGGATTTTATAATTTTCCATATTTCACACATTATTTCAGCCATATTGATTTATAGTTGTTAGCTAGCCCATAAACTGCCCGTTGGAGCAGATTTTCGACGATCTTGGACTTGTTGATAAAAACGCCAGAAAGCGAAAGCAAAAATGATAGCTAAGAAATCAACCACTAAGATTTCTCCACCATGTACCCATAAGCCACTTTGAGGAATGAAGTAAGCTAAAACGGATGTAAGCGGAATCGCAAATAAAACTAAAACCAAAGTTAACAGCAGTTGTGGTAGAGCTTTTGCATACCCAATCACAAAGGTATAAATCAAACTCAGTAGGAATATCGCATAATAACCATACATAAAGAGGTGATTCATACTTTCAATATTGAAAGCAGCGAAAAGCCAACGACTGGCTAACATTGTGCCCACGACTGCTAAAACACACCCTAAACATGCACCTATCGTTAAGTTCGCAAGGAACACTACATCTTTACGTTGAACAGGAACTGGATCTTCAGCACGCTTTTGCTTACGTGCACGGGTTTCAACCCAAAGAATGTTGCCCGTATAAAATAAGAAAGCGCCACCGACACCTAACACAAAATAAATCCAACGTACGCCCATACCACCAAAACTTCCAAAATGTAAGCTAAACATAGCGTTGATTAGCTTATTACCGGCATCAGTCTGTGTGTTGATGCCTTTGTGATTAAAATGCTCAACTGCATATGGGTTCATACGCATAAAGTCATGATTCGCACCGCGCAACATCTGATCTGAACTATAGAGGGCAATACGTGCATTGGCTTTTTCGGGTTTATCTAGACCACTGAACTGGATATAGTCGACTGAATATTCAGGCGCTACTTTTTTGGCTTGAGCTAATATTTGCTGAACATCGATTTGTGTTTGTTTTGGTTGAATAAGTGCAGGAGGAGAACGCTGGAAAATGGGCTGTCCTTTGAGTGCAAGTTGTCCAATAGCATCATAAAAAAAGTCATGAAAAGCAAAGACAATAACGCTAATACTAATAATGATGTGGAACGGTAAGCTGGTAATTCCAATCACGTTATGTGCATCTAGCCAAAATCGCTTTTTATTTTTGCCAGGCCGAATGACAAAGTAATCCTTTACCAAGGTGGGTAAAAGAATAATCACTCCTGAAAGCAGGGCAAGAAAATATAAAATTGAAACCACGCCCATCACATACAGGCCTAATCCGTGATGGCCTGCCATGCCCGGTATGCCTGCTGTTTCATGCAATTGTTCGATCAGCCAGCCAGCTTTAGATAGGTTTTCTTGGGCAACGATTAACTGACCTTTATCATCTAAGCTTGCCATCCACGTAGACTGCGCCGCATTAAAGCCATCTCCACGTTCATGTTCACTCCACGTAATAGGTGCATAGTGAAATTCATTGGACGATAAATTTAGTGTGAAGTTCTTTTGCGCAGCAGGATAGGCAGTCTGTACTTTTTGAATAAGCTCATTATATTGATCGGGTGAGACTTTTGGTAAAACTTGCTGTGTTGGGGTAGCCCACTTACTAATATGGTGCTGAAACATGCTGAGCCCACCAGCAAAGAAACAGATAAAAAGCAAAATCCCTGCACATACACCCACCCAAGTATGCATGCTTTTTGCTAATTTCATGATGTCTGAACGTACTTTCATGTTTAACCCCGTAATACAAAAATACAGCTATACGCTAGGGTATTGGCAATCAATAAATAGATAAGCGCTTTTCGCCCAGACGTAAAAAAATAACAGCCAAACATAATAGGCATCCAACACCACGGAACGCTCCACATCCCCAATTGCACCAATAAATCCATGGCTATATAAGGTTGGCCTAATAAAACAATCAAATTACCAATCGCGATAGAAAGACTTAGACCAAAAACACCACCAGCAAAAGTTTTACTCCACCAGTCTGGCTGGATCGGAGACTGAATTTTAGCTTTCATGAAACCAGTTTCCGTTTAAAAAGCGCCATAAAAGGGAGGAAAGACCACGCAAAAATGATGAGCATGAGCCAGCAAAAAGCGGCAACCACTTTCGGTAAGCTTGCAAAAAGCGCAATAAATCCAATGCCTAATAGCACTAGACCCAAATACTTAAAGAAAGTAGGAAGATGTTGAGACAACAGATTTTGGTTGCTATGACTACAATAGATACTGACCGCTCCCAACAGGGTCAAAAAAAGTCCTATAAGTTTCATAATCAATGTTTATAAATAAATTAAAGTCAAAATTTACCCAACAGTATAAGTAAATAATAATTATTATCAAATGATAAATATAATTATTTATAGATTTGCATTGAGTAAGTTAAGATAGGAGATAACTCATTAAAAATATTTATTTTGAAGTCGAATACAGTGAGTCATTATCTATACATTCCTGAACAAATCAGTAAATCAATTTATGAAATTTCGAGTCCTATTTTTCTTACATCAGAGCTATTTTGTTATGGGCTAGATTTATCGCAAACAACGCATTTGCATATAGACCAACGATTAGAGCATCCCCTAAAAATTGCTCAAGCACATCCAAAACGTCAACAAGAATACCTTTGTGGGAGAGTATTGGCTCAGGCTGTTTTAAGTCATCATTTTGGATTAGATCAGTCAATAACCTCGATGCACGAACATTTACCCATCTGGCCATCCCATGTTTTGGGGAGTATTAGTCATTCACAAAATAAGTTAATTGTTGCGTTATCTAACAACGCGAATTATTTGGGAATTGATATTGAACACTGGGTGACCTCAGAATTTGCTCAAGAAAGTGCACCTCTTGTTTTAACACCATCTGAGTTTGATTTATGGAAAAGTAAAGCGGCTGAGTTTCTTAATTTTACCCGTTATGTGAGTTTAATTTTCTCTGTAAAAGAAAGCTTATATAAAGCGGTTTATCCCACTGCAAAGCAATATATTGATTTTTTAGAAGCATCTATAGTCGATATTAATTTTGAAAATCAAACATTAACGCTAACTTTTTTGCCGGAAATTCAGCAGCGCTATCAACTCTTAGAACACTATGACGGTGGCTGGACCATAGAACAAGACCATATTATGACTTGGGTTTTTCAGGCACGTCATTCTGCTTAAAGCAAAAGAAGGCAACGAATTGCCTTCTTTTTTATTTAGAGATTAATTTTCTTGTAAATTAGGATCTTGGAATCCTGTTTCCCGCATATCTTGAGAGTTGAATAAGAACATAAAACCGACTGCAAAGCTTAATATGCCAAAGAAGAGGATACTTCCGGATATTGGTAAGAACCGAGTTAAAAGACCTAAAGTTGTGGTGGCAATCGAATCGCCTAATGCATCTTGTGCAAGCCAGATTGAATTAATACGCCCTAAATATTCATCAGGTGTATGTCCTTGCACAATGCTGTATTGAAGCAAGTTGGCAATCGACATCAAATATCCAAATACACATAAAATGGGCAAAGTCACGATTAACCACGGTGAAAGTCCAATCATAATCATGCAGCTAAAAACCCCTAAACACGTATAGAGCATGACCAAGCCGGGTCTGAGTAAACGTGTTGTCCAGCCACTGAGTAAAGCTCCTAAAGTCGAGCCTAAAGGCACTGCCGTATACATAAGCCCGAGTTCGAATGCACTGCCGTGAAAAATTTCATCTGCCATTTGCGGAAAAATAATACGAATAGCACTGCTAAAACTGAGCAATGTGCCAATTAAAATCGTGCTACCGACTACTTTATTTTTAAAAACAAATTTAAACCCTTGAACTAATTGGCGAAGAGGGCTCTCGCCATTTGATACATGTTGCGGTTTAAGCGCAGGTAGTCCCATTAATAAAAATACAGTAAGTAAAGTACCTACGGTTGAGACCCAATACACGGTCGCAACACCGCTAGCAGCAATTAATATACCGCCGATTGCAGGTGAAATAACGGTTGCAAGACGTACGGACACCATACTGATTGCACGGGCTTGTACAATATTTTCGCGCCCTACAATTACAGGCATGATCGCCATCATTGCGGTTACACCGAGTGCACCAAAGAAACCATCCCATGCTGAAAGAAAGTAAATGGCATAGAGCGAAGGATGCTCAAACATGGCATTAATCGCGAGGCCAGCAAACCCTAAGCCACATACACTACGTGCCAATAAAATTAGCCATTTTCGGTCTTTGCGATCTGACAGCAAACCACCAAGTAACAAGCCAATAAACATGGCAATGCCTTCAAAAGCCATTGCAACTGCAACATTTAACGAACTACCTGTAATGTCATAGACTTGTTTTGGAATAGCCACGACCAACATGCCAATGGTTAACAATGACAATGTGCGGGCAATAAATACATGTCGGAAATGAGCATTACGTTTTAAAAGACTAAAATCGGTCAATATAGATTTGAAGCTCATGGCGTGTGCTCCTCTAAACCGCGCGCCTGACAAATCATGCGATTTAAAATCGGGCCAAGTGTTTCAAGCTGCTGCGGAGACAATATATCGGTATGATCAGCTTCACTTAGTCGAACAATATTGAGTTTTTTAACTAAAGGGGACCATTGTTGTTCTGGTTGGATATACGGTAGCAAATCTTTTTCAGCGACAACTAAGTGTAGTTCACCATCAAAGTGCGGCATCTTATACGGTTTTAATAAACGGACGGCATCGCGATAGTTCGCGAAAATATCTTCTTGTAAACGGCGGGTTTCTTCACTTAATGCCGAATCTGCATCGGCTAAAATATCATTGAAGAATTGAAGCTGTTCTTGTTCAGCTTCAGCATTCATTTCCTCTACCGATAAATCTAACCATTGATGAATTTCAGCAGGGTAAGTGTCTAACAAGCCGAGATAATCAACTTTTTCACCTTGTTCAGTTAACTTCGCTGCAACTGCATAAGCCACAGTGCCACCAAGTGAATAACCTAATAAAGTATAAGGTCCGGTTGGTTGTTGCTTGCGCATAATCTCAAGTTGTTTTTCAACCAATTCGTCCATATCAGTACTATTTGCCAATAGGCCATCTGGTCGAGGTGACTGCAATCCAATAATAGGTAAATCAGAATGCAAATAACGATTCAAAACCGTATATTGCCATGCCGAACCAGAACCCGGGTAGAAACAGAACAATGGATGCCCTGAACCAGAACGGATTGGTAAAATAGGTTGCATGCCAGTTTGTTCAACTTCTGCTAAACGTTCTTGTGTAAGCAGTAAAGCTGCTAAACGTTGAATCGTGACATGACTCATCAATTGGCCAATTGGAATGGTCCGCTTAAATACTTTTCGGATTTCAATTGCAAGCTTCATCACCAAAATGGAATGTCCACCAATGGCAAAGAAATCTTCGTTCACACCAATATTCTGATCTGTATTTAAAATTTGCTGGAAAATACGTGTCAGTTCATGTTCAAAAGCAGAGGTGGCGTACTGTTTTTCTGTATTTGAAGGAGTAAGGTGTGGTTGCGGCAGTGCTTTACGGTCGAGCTTACCATTATGACTTAATGGGAATTGCTCGACCAACATATAGTGTGTCGGCACCATATACGCAGGAAGATGTTTCGCCAATTGTTTCTTTAACTGGTCGATGTCCACAGGTGCAGTTGTTTGCAAATAAGCGACCAATTGAACATTTGCTTTATTTTGCTCAGAAGAGATAGCATGTACCACCACATCTAGACCGCTGATTAAGCGTAATTGCTGTTCAATTTCACCCAGTTCTATACGTTGACCCCGTATTTTTAGCTGATCATCAGCACGGCCTATATATTGGATACTACCGTCTGCATGCCAACGGGCAATATCACCAGTGCGATACATGCGTTGACCTGCTGTAAATGGATTTGCCACAAAACGTGATGCGGTTAAGTCTGCTCGATGCAAATATCCCATGGCAAGTTGATGGCCTGCTAAATAAAGCTCACCGTCTACTCCAACAGGAACAGGGCGTAAGTATTGATCTAAAATATAAAGCTGGGTATTCCAGACTGGATAACCAATTGCGACGCAACTTTCTTCAGGGTGTAAACCTAGTGTTGCATCCATATAACTCACATCTACCGCAGCTTCCGTTGGGCCATATAAGTTATGTAGCTCACAGCTAAAGTGCTCGGTAAATGATTTTGCTAAAGCCGTTGGTAATGCTTCACCACTACAGAACACTCGGCAGATTGGTAAACTTTGACGCTGAGCAGAGGACAAAATTTCGGTAGCAGCATTTTCAAAAACAGCCAACATTGACGGTACAAAATGTAATGTTGTTACCTGATATTTTTGAATGAGACTTAATAATGCCAATGGGTCACGGTGTGCATCTATAGGTGCAATCACTAGTCGTGCACCTACTAAATATGACCAGAAAAACTCCCATACTGAAACATCAAAAGTACATGGTGTTTTTTGCAAAATCGTATCGGTTGCTGACAGCGGATACTCTGATTGCATCCATAAAATACGGTTCACAATGGCCTGGTGAGAAACCATAACACCTTTTGGCTGACCTGTTGTACCGGATGTATAGATTAAATAGGCCGGATGCTGTGGGGTAATAACTGTCGTTTTATAGCTACTTAAATCAACCTTTGTTTCATCAAATAATTCATTAAAAGCAAAGGTAGCTATTGATGGGTGAACAATAGCTGCTAAATCTTTTTGTTCGCCAATCACAAGTTTAGATTTAGCATCCTGCAACATAAATTTGATGCGTTCAGTCGGATGTTGTAAATCAATAGGTAAATAAGCTGCACCTGCTTCAATTACCGCCAAAATCGCAATACTCAGTTTGACTGATCTTGGCAGGGCAACGGCAACAATATCTCCAGCCTGTACACCCGCTCTTTGCAATTGCTGTGCTAAAGCACAAACTTGCAAACGCACTTCACTGAAACTGAGCTGATGATTTTCATCAGATAACGCCGTTTGTTCAGGCGTAATTCGAGCTTGTTCTCTGAGTAATTGCTGTAACGTGCTTTGGCGAACATAGTATTGAGTTTGATTTGTTTTCTGAATTAAATCGTGTTCTTCAGCCAGCTGCAAACGATAATGACTTAGAGATGTCTCTGGTTCATTTAGTGCAATTTCAATCAATTGAATCATTCGCTCTAGGAAATGTTCTGGCTGATCAATTACACCACGCTGTTCGAGCAATAGTTCAATTTGATGATCAGGAATAACCAACAAAGCAAGCGGATAATGGCTATAACCGCGATTTGTGAGTTTGGAAATAGCAGCATCACCAAGTTTTTGCTGTAAATACTGGTTATCGGGGTAGTTTTCTACAACTAACAAACTATCGAAAAGATTGCCCTGAGCTATCAATTGCTGAATTGCACTTAGTCCTAAACCATCATGTTCTAAATGTTCAACATGCAATTGCTGTAACTGAGGCAATTGTTCCCAAAGTGTTTGTTGCATGTTGAGTTTTACACGTACCGGAATCGTATTTAAAAACAATCCAATCTGCTGCTCTAAACCATTGATAGGTGCCGAACGCCCCGAAACAGGAGTACCAAACACAATATCTTCACGATGAGCATAAATATTTAAAGTCATTGCCCAAATCATTTGCATGAAGACATTGAGCGTGATGCCTTGCTGGCGTAATTTGTGTTGAAGTTTCGCGCCCAACTCAGCACTTAAACGATATGAAGTTTCCTGTACAGCTTGCTGTGCTTGATTAAATAAAATAAGTGGCTGTAAATCTGCTAAATCACGTTGCCAAATTACTTTGGATGTTTCATGGTCACGTCCAGATAAAGCTTTAATCACCGTTTCATAACTATGTTCAAGCACTGGCAGTTGTTGGTTAGTCTGCTGATAGGCTTTAATAAAGTCTTGTAAAAACAGCGGAGTTGACCAACCATCTGTTAACAGATGATGCACCATAATCAATAGTTCTGACTGTTCAGGAGCATGTTGAATTAAGGTTGCCCGAATTAAGCCATAGGGTTGGTCGAGATGAATCGGTTGCTGCAATGCTTCTTGAATGGTTTGCTCAAGCAGATCGGGAGTGACCGAACAAAACTGAACTGGCCAAGCTTGAGTAGGATGTAATGAATAGATAAAAACAGGTTCTTCAGCTAATTCACTATCAAAATGCCCACCTAGTTGCGGGTGACGTTTTAATACGGTAATCAACGCTTGCTGTAAACGTACTGGATCAATATCTCCATTTAAGCTCAGACGAGTAAAGGCATTATAGTTCGATTGATTTTCTACTTGAGATAAGAACAGCATGCCTTTTTGCAAAGGAAGTAAAGGCAAAATCGTGCTGTTTTTGCCATATTTTTCTTGAACTTTTTGTTCTAGGTCCGCTGAAAATAACGGTTTTGAAACAGCTGCTTGTTGTTCATCTAAACGGGTGAGTTGCGGTGCCATAGCGGCGACTGTTTTAAATTGGAATACGTCACTTGGTCTTAAACTATAACCACGTTGGCGTAGTTGAGTACAAAGCATAATGGCCGAAATACTATCGCCACCTGTCATGAAGAAGTCGTCATCAATCCCAATAGCGTCAAGCTTAAGAACAGATGCAGTAATTTGGCATAAAAGCTGTTGTTCAGGCGTTTCAGCCATTCGGCTATGGGCACGAATTTGAGGTTTCGGCAATGCTTTTTTATCGACTTTACCACTTACATTTCGTGGAAACTCGGACATAACAGTTAGGGCAGAAGGCACCATATATTCAGGTAAGTTTTGACGTAACTGACTTAAATATTGCTGACTTAGTTGTTCACTGGTTTTTTCATCAAGTTCAATGTCTTTGACTACACAGTAACCAAGTAAACGATGACTGTTATTAATCGGTTCTGCAATCACGACTGCGCTTTCAACATTGGTTAAAATCGAAAGTGCATTTTCAACTTCACCAATCTCGACTCGATAACCACGAATTTTAATCTGGTCATCACAGCGCCCCATAAACTCAAGTTTACCCGCACTATTCCAGCGGACTAAATCACCCGTACGGTACATGCGCTGTCCATGTTCAAATGGATTCGCTACAAAGCGGGCAGCACTTAAGTCAGCGCGACCTAAATAACCATTGGCGATCCCAAAGCCAGAAATATACAGCTCACCAATGACGCCAGTCGGGCATCGTTGTAAATGACGATCTAATACATAGGCCTGTGTATTACCAATAGGGTTACCAATGACAGGGCGAGCGGTCTGTTTTAATTCTGCTCGGAAAGTATCAACCGTATATTCTGTTGGGCCATATAAGTTATGAGCAAAAAGCGCTGGCTGAGCATTGAGCTGTTGCCATAAGGCTAGAGGTGCAGCTTCACCACCAATCAAAATAAGACTTGGATGATGCTGATTTTCAACAAATAAGCCGTTTGTCATCATTTGCGCACAAAAAGATGGCGGTAAATCCAGTGTATCGATTTGTCGTTGTTGAATTTCTTGCACTAAGCCAAATGCATCACGACGCATGTTTTCATCAAAAATATGTAGCTCTTGGCCCCATAACATCCAGAAAACTTGCAACCAAGATGAATCAAACGAGAAAGAGTGGGTATGCGCTGCACGTAACGGACGGTCAGGGAAACGCTCATTTACCGCTTCTAATACTGGCCAATAAATGGTTGGTTTATGCGACAAAATGAGGTTGAGTAAAGAACCATGTGTGTTCATTACTCCTTTAGGGCGACCCGTACTTCCTGAGGTAAAAATTACATATGCAACATCTTGGAAATCAAATTTACGATTTTCGGCAGGAATATCACTCGCGTCTTGCTTTCGAATTTGTGTTTGAACGCCTTCCTGATCAAGATGTAACTGCTGAATATTTTGTGGTAGTTGCTGTGCAAGAGCTTGTGTCGTTAATACAAATAATGGATTTGCATCTTCACACATCATTTGCATACGATCGATTGGATAATCTAAATCGAGAGGTAAGAAACTCGCACCAGAATTGAGTACAGATAACATCACCACAACTGAGTCAATCGAACGAGGAATAGCTCCCGCAATCACAGTTTGCTTTCTGGCTCCATTTTCTTGTAAAAAACGAGTCAGTTGATTCACTTTTACTGCAAGCTCAGCAAAACTGAGATGCTGAAGGTTTGGACGTTCACCACTCACAATGGCGGTACGTTCAGGATATTTTTTCACTTGCTCATAAAAAATATCTAAAACATTATTATATTGTTCAGGATGACTAACACGCGGACCAATACCACTTTGGGTCAGGGCAGTAAGCTCTTGTGGTGTTGTAATATTAAAATTGCTACATGGCTGTTCTGGACGAATCAAGGCTTGTTCGAGCAATAACGTTAAGCGTTGACCGTGGTTAAATAGCTCATCTTGTGTATAACGCTGCGAATCTGCACGTAGTTCGATAATCAATTCATGATCTTGAACAATAAAAGAAAACTCAAAATCATCAATTGGTCCTGTAGAAATATGGTGTGTTTTGACCTTTTCACCATCAATCACCAAGTCTTGATCAAAAGCTTTATAATTTAAAATAGGGCCGTACATTCGTTCATGAATATCGATACTATTTAAATCTCTTAAAATTTGTTCTGCATCGTATTTTTGATGCGGACGAATTTCTCGTAATTGCTCTTGTACGTGTTGAGCCAAGCTCACCCAACTGTCTTTTTCAGCAACTTTAAACTTCACAGGTAGGACATTTACCGTAGGTAAGGTTGAGCGAATCGCTTTTGAACCTAAACGGCGCATAAATGGAATACCGTTAACCAACTCGGCTTTATCGGTCATTTTGTAAATATAATGTAATGACAATGACATCATCATGTCATTTAAAGCCAACTTGGTTTGCGCAGCTAAAGCCTGAATTTGCTCTAAAATTCCTGTCGAAAAACGCAGCTGATGCTTAACAAATGTTGCTGTAGTTTTTGCCGCTAAATGATGAGTACTTAAGCTAATTGGGCTCGGTAAATCTTCACAGTAAGCTTTCCAGAAAGCTTGGTCTATTTTAAATTGATGACTATTTTCATAAGCCTGACGTTCTGAAATAACTTCATTCACGCCAATGAACGGGGAAACCGAAAGATCTTTTCCTTCTTGTAATTGTTGATATAACTCAACAATACGTTTGGTTAAGTTAATCATGCTAAAGCCATCAAGCATGATGTGGTGATAACGTTGATACCAATACACTTTGTCATGTGTCGTAAATAGCACCTGACGGAACAGTTGAGTTTCACCAGCTTTAAGTGATTTAGCACATTGACGATCTGACGGCATCCAGTCCCATAAGCGTTGTTGAGCTTTTTTAGGCGTTAAATGACAAAAATCAAATTCTTCGATTTGAAACTGAACTTGATTATTAAGCTCAATAAAGGGTTGAGACGGGTCAGATGAATATGAAGCAATGACCGTGTCGGCTTCATTTAAGCCGATTTGAATTGCTTTTTTAAATGTGGGGATGTCGACAGTTTTTGGTAGTTCCAAACAATGCGCAATGGTATATAAATCTTCAATTGAACTTAAATGATCGGCAAGGAAAATGCCGAGCTGAGTAGAGGCCAATTCAAAACGAGCGGGTTGTGAAAGGTCCGGAGTAAATTCATTGTTTAATGCCTGATTCATGCCAATACTCCTTTACGCTTGTTGAAAGGGGTTAATCGCAACCCAGTGCTTTTCCACATATGCAATACACGAAGCCCGTGTATCCGGTCCATGCTGAACATCCCACCCCGATGGCACCTGATGTTGAGCAGGCCATAAACTGAACTCACCTTGTTGATTTTTTAAAACCTGAAAAGACAAACTTTCGTTATCGAAAGGATTAATATAGTTTTCCTGTAAGTTGCTCATGATATTGTTATCCTTGATGAAACAAATGGTTATAGTGAAAGAATTTTTTGCAATGCCTTAAGCAAGTCGGTACGCCAGTTCACGGCATCATGTCCGCCTGAAAAACTGTGAAAGCTCACTTGATTGAATGATTGCAATTGTTGATAAAGCTGTAGGGCATCGTCCCGCATATCGGTTTCATACGTGCCGGCACTGATATAAATTTGAGTTGTTTTTGATAATGGATGAGATAGGTTTTGAAGCAGTTCTAAAATATTCCCTTTATATTTTTGACCTAACGTACTGTTCGAAAAATCTGACCACCAATAAGATCCAGACTGTAAAATCAGAGAAGTAAAAATGGTCGGGAACAACAAGGTGCTATGTAAAGCGCATAATCCACCTAAACTTTGACCACATAAGGTAATGTCTGTTTTAGAAATAAAGGAATATTCTTTTAGAAGCGTTTCAATAAGTTCATAAACCAACGCCTGACTAAATGCATCATGACAACCATAATCTTGTTGGCGTTGTTGACTATTTAAACTATGAACAAAAACATAAACTGCTGGGCGAATCTTATCTGAAACAGTTAAATGCTGAAGATCGGGAATAATCGGAAGCTCTCGGCTCCAGATTTGGCCATCAAGCAAAATGATGAGTGGCAAGTCTTCTTGAGTTGATTGATGACTAATAAAAACGTCGACTAAATAGTCCTGCTGGCATAAGCGACTTGACCATTGAAATGTTTTTGTAATCGGGCAATCGGCTATTAAAGATTTCGTGTTTTCAAGTTGAATTTGATTGATATATCGAGCCAGATGTCCCGTGTAAAACCGATGTTGATTGAATGGATCAATTTGAGCATTCTGTTTAAGCTGGGTTTGCCACCATGCGCGTCGTGTTGCTGCACAATCTGTGTCTGGGGCCTCCTCACTAGATATCACGACCACATAACTACCAGCCCAAGCTAGAGGCAACTCTATTTCAAAAAAGTACACATCTGTCCCAGCTACACGGCTAAAACGATTCCACTTTTGATAGATAGAAGGGCTTTGTGAATAGATATCGATATAAACAAAAAGGCTTTCTTTGAGTTCAGAACTACGCCAAATAAAGGTACATAGCGCTTTATTTCTTTGTAGGTTGACCAGCGGGCTACCTAGTTTTTTTACGGTATTCCACCAGACTTCACTCCCAACATTGAGCTGTTGAAATAGGGGATGTAAGGGTTGAGAAAATGGCTTCATTTTGAGTCCATCTCGACAAGAAAGCGCGGTCAAATTATCAGAATGATTCTCATTAGTAAATGAAAACAATTATCATTATAATCAATAAAAAAATATGTGTTTTGCTAATATTAATTAAAAACAATAGCTTAAGTGAGATTTATGGTTAATAAATAACTTGTTTTAGATTGTAATCTTATGTTTGATATTTATCGCACTTGATAATAATGATAATTATTTGCAATTATGTGGCGCAATTTAATATTCGAGTCAAACTGGAGTAAAACATGAGCTCTACCATCGTAGTCACAGGTGCTGCAAGAGGTATTGGAGCTGCTATTGCAAAAAAATTATTGCAGCAAGGGTATCAAGTCATCGGCATCGACCGACAGGAAAACCCAGAACAATGGGAAATTACTCAAAAGCTACAAGAACGTGAAATTTCACGTTGGCAAGGCTTTCAGCAAGATATTACTGATCAAGAAACAACAGCAAAACTCATTAACAATATTTTAAACAAATATAGCGTGACGGGTTTAGTGAATGCGGCGGGCGTTTTGATTATGCGTTCTATGCTTGAAGCAAAAACAGAAGACTGGCAAACACTTTTCGCAGTAAATGTCATGGCACCTATTGCGATTAGTCAACAACTGGCCAAGCATTTTTGTGAAAAAAAGCAGGGAAGTATTGTCACGATTAGCTCAAATAGTTCACGGATGCCACGTATACAACTTGGCATGTATGCAACTACAAAAGCTGCATTGAGCCATTACTGCCGTAATCTTGCGCTTGAAATTGCACCTCATCAAGTCAGGCTTAATATTGTTTCACCAGGCTCTACGCTAACTCAAATGCAGCAGCAGCTTTGGACAGATAATTCGCCTCCGCCTGCGGTAATCGATGGAGATTTAAGCCAATACCGTACAGGCATTCCCTTAAGGAAATTAGCCCAACCTGAAGATATTGCCAATACGGTGAGTTTTTTACTTTCTGATCAGGCCGCACAAATTACCATGCAAGAAATTGTGGTTGATGGAGGAGCCACTTTAGGCGTTTAAACATCCATTCATTACAACAAAATAACTGATAAGGAGTTGCGAGATGTCGGCACAGCATCCGTATTTTATCCAACGAGAAAATTTTACTGAAAGCCGCGTTGCACTAGCGCAAGAAATTTTAAATTGTGGAAATGACGCAGGTTTTATTTTTACCACGCCAGAATACACCATCAATAGTCATCAAAAATTACGAGATATTCAAGTCGCTAAAAATAGCTTTTTAAAAGATTGGTTAGATGAAGCGCGAACTCAATTACAGCATGCAATAAATGACGGTTATAAAGACGTCAAAATTATGGGTGGACTACCATTTTGCTCTGCAGCCGATGTCAATTTAATGCTCATGCAAAATGCAAAAATCTATCAGAAAGTACTCTATGTACAATCTGATATCGATTTTGGTTTTTTATCTTTAGAAAAGGCGGATTATTTCCCTTTAGGTGAACATTACCAACAGCAAGTTGAGTATTTAGTTCAACAAATGCAAGCAAAAAAACTCGATAAAGCCGTACTTGCTCGTATTTTACAACTTGAATTTGAACAAAATATTCCCGTCTCGGACTTATTTTATAACTTAGCTAAGCATAATCCCGAAGGCTATAACTATGCAGTCGCGAGGCATCCTCAAAGTGAAGGATGGTTTGTCGGTGCAAGCCCCGAACTTTTAATTGCAAAGCAAAATACAAAAATCTGGAGTAAACCGGTTGCTGGCACATTGGCTCGTGATGACGATCCAACCCTAGACCAAAATAATGCCAGAGCGTTACTGGCTTCACAAAAAGATCAACATGAGCATGCACTCGTCATCGAAATGATTGCCGATGAGCTCACACCTTTTTGCAAGCAATTACAAGTACCTAAACAACCATCCCTCATTCGTACCAAACGCCTTTGGCACTTGGCATCCCATATCACCGGCGAACTTAAGAAAGCCGATACCCATGTTTTTGACTTAATTGAACGCTTACACCCAACACCCGCAATATGTGGGGAGCCTAGTCCAATTGCTAAAGAATTAATTCAACAACTTGAACCATTTAACCGTGAATTATTTGCAGGAACTATGGGCTGGGCAGATGAACAAGGTAATGGTGAATGGTCGGTGACTGTTCGCTGTGCCCGAATTTATCAAAATATTGCCCGTTTATTTGCTGGTGCAGGGATTGTAGAAGCATCTCGTCCGCAAGCTGAACATGCTGAAACTGCCGCTAAATTTCGCACTGTGCTGGACGGATTCCAGATTTCACCCAATCAATTGCCAATACAAGGACCAAACACATGACAACACAGGTTTATCTGGATGGCGCCGTGCCATATCCAGCAGAGTTTGCTGAGATTTACCGTAAAAAAGGTTATTGGCTTGGGCAAAACTTGAGTGATTTCTTGCGTGAAAGTGCTCAAAAATACCCAGAAAATATTGCTGTATATGATGGGGATAAAGCCGTCAGTTACGCTCAATTTGATTATTTAGTTGATTACTGTACCAGCCACTTATATCAACATGGACTAAGAGCGGGTGATAAAGCGGTTGTACAGATGCCGAATTACTATCAGTTCTATGTTTTATTTTTTGCACTGATTCGGCTGGGTGCTTTACCTGTGATGTCTTTACCTGCACATCGCTATGCAGAACTCAGCAGTTTTTTTAAACAAACCCAAGCAAAAGCTTATTTCTGTGCTGATTTTGGTGCACAAAAATTTGACTACCGAGAGCTTGCCGAAAAGCTTCAGCAAACTGCTCCTTTCTTACAACATATATTTGTCCTTGGAAATGCCGACAAATTTGTAGCTATTCAAGATCTATTAAAAGAAACCCATATTTCAGATGAGGCGATTTCGTCAACTACGGCAGATCAGGTTGCTTTCTTACAACTTTCAGGTGGAAGTACCGGTGTTCCTAAACTGATTCCACGTACCCATGACGACTACTTATATAGCGTACGCGAAAGCGCAAAAATCTGCCGTCTCAATCAGTCATCACGCTTACTCATGGTTTTACCCGCGGCACATAACTTTTCAATGAGTTCGGCTGGTTCTTTAGGCATTTTTTATTCGGGTGGTGCTGTGGTTTTAGGAACTGATCCAAGTCCTGAAACTGCTTTTTCATTAATCAAAAAACACGGTGTGACTGATGCTTGCTTGGTTCCTGCTTTGGTTCGCCCATGGATGGATAAAGCGGCAAAAGATAAAGATCCAATATTGTCGACTCTTCGTTGCTTGCAAGTCGGAGGAGCGCGTTTACCCGATGCAGTTGCCACACGCTTGATTGATGAGTTCCAAGTCAATCTACAACAAGTTTTTGGCATGGCTGAAGGACTGGTGAATTACACCCATTCTGACATGACGAAAGAGCAAATTATTCATACCCAAGGTTTAAAAATTTCGCAAGATGATGAAATTTTAGTACTGGATGATAATGATCAGCCAGTAGATGCTGGAGAGGTAGGGCATTTGCTGACTCGTGGGCCTTATACCATTCGCGGCTATTATCAAGCACCTGAGCACAATGCACACTCTTTTACACCGGATGGTTTTTATCGAACAGGCGATTTAGTGCGTATTCGCGAAGATGGCTGCATTGTGGTAGAAGGGCGTTCAAAAGAACAAATCAATCGTGCTGGTGAGAAAATTGCGACTGAAGAGGTTGAACAAGCTTTATTAACTCACCCACAAATTCGCTTAGCAGCACTGGTTGCTATGCCTGATGAGATTATGGGGGAAAAAAGTTGTGCCTTTATTGCATGGCAAGCACAAAGTGATGACCCAAGCCAAATTCGCCTTGCAATGTCAGTTCGTCAACATCTGAAAGACTATGGACTTGCTACCTACAAAATTCCCGATCGGGTCGAATTTCTCGAGCAATTTCCATATACAGCCTTTGGAAAAATCGACAAAAAAAGATTACGTCAACAACTTGAAACTAACACCAATGTTCTTGCTTAAAGATAAAAAAGGAAAAATTTGATGAGTATTCCTAAAATTGCTAGTTACAGCATGCCACAAGCCCACGAATTTACGGCGAATAAAACATCTTGGCAGTTGCATACCAATCGCGCTGTTTTATTAGTACATGATATGCAGCAATATTTTTTAGATTTTTATGATCAAACTCAAGCGCCTATTCCAGAGCTTATTAAAAATACCAAAGAACTAATTGAAACTGCGCGTAAGTTTAATATCCCTGTGGTCTATACGGCACAGCCCGGTAACCAGACACCGGAACATCGCCAGTTATTAACTGACTTTTGGGGAACTGGCCTAAAAGATGATCCAAAAATTACTCAAATTTTGCCGGAAATTTCTCCTCAAAAAAATGATACTGTCTTAACAAAATGGCGTTATAGCGCATTTAAGTTTTCTCCACTTGAACAACTCATGCGTGAGTCAAACCGTGACCAGCTCATCATTTGTGGTGTTTATGCTCATATTGGCTGCCTTATGAGTGCAGCGGAAGCCTTTATGCTAAATATCCAGCCGTTCTTATGTGGAGATGCGCTCGCTGATTTTAGCCGTGAAGAACACGATATGGCTTTAAAATACACAAGTACACGTTGTGGGCAAGTGATGACAACTCAACAGGTCACACGAGCTTGGGCGCTTGAACAAGCGGCATCACCCCTTACTCAAGAAGGTATTGTTTTGGCGGTGAGCGAACAGCTTCAGATTCCTGCATCAGACATTCAGTTAAATGATGATTTGCTCATGCTTGGGCTTGATTCGGTACGACTCATGACATTAGTGGGTAAATGGCAAGCTTACGGCGCACAGGTAAGCTTTGAAGATTTGGCTGAACAACCAACCTTAGAAGTTTGGATTGATAAGCTAGTCGCTTAAATTGAAAGAATAAAAAAATGGCAGATTTAATATCTGCCATTTTTTATTTTAATCTTTAAAAGGAGATATTATCCTTTTTTATACGGCTGTTAAATCTCAAAGTTCGGCTCAACCATAGTTTGCTCATTGACCACTGAAAACTCGGTAAACGATGAACCACAACAAACAAGAACACAGTAAATAGCGGTACCAGTAATGTACCAAACACAACACTACCAAATACACTCATTCCAATTTCATATCTACTCGCAGCGCCTGCACCAGTTGCAAAAATCAAAGGAACCACACCCGCACCAAAGGCTAGAGATGTCATCAGAATCGGACGTAAACGCAGTTTCAAAGCCTCACTTGCTGCATCGATTTTACTTTTTCCTTGTTTGAGTGCTTGAGTCGCAAACTCAACAATGAGAATCGCATTTTTACAAGATAAGCCAATACCTGTTAATAGGGCAATTTGAAAGTAAACATCGTTAGGTAACTTAAAAACCCAAGCAAAAATAATAGTGCCTGTAATGCCTAAGGGAAGCCCTAGTAAAATAATAAAAGGAACTTTCCAGCTTTCATACAAGGCAGCCAAACATAAGAAAATAAACAAAATAGAAATGAGATATAAATAGATCGCTTGGCGGTTAGATTGTTGCTCTTGTAAAGAAAGACCGCTCCATGCGACATCTATACCAGACTGTTTACCGACCATATCACTTAACTGTTGCATTGCCTGACCTGAGCTAAAGCCTGGACTTACATTGGCTTCAAGTTGAATGGCAGTTAGTCCCATAAATCGGGTAAGAGCTTCTGGGCCACCTGTCCACTGACTTTGCGCAAAATGGGCGAGAGAAAGCATGCCACCTGAGTTATTTCGCACATGCCAATATGCTAAATCTTCGGGTTTAGAACGGAATTCTGCATCGCCTTGCATAATGATTCTCTTAATTCGACCTCGTTCAACAAAATCGCCCACATAATTTCCACCCCAAGCCGTCGATAGGGTTGAACGAATTGCTTGTTGGTCAATTCCTAACATTTTGGCTTTATTTTGGTCGAGTTGAATAAATACTTCGGCTTTATCTTCACTCACAAGCGGGTTTAGATTTTCAAAGGCCGAATAATTCTGAGATTCTTTTTCTAAGGCTTTATATTGTTTAATTAATTCATCGCGCCCTTGACCATTTACATCTCTAAGCCAAAGTTCTAAAGCATCAGACTGACCTAAACCAGATACACTTGGCGGCATTCCTACCATGACTTTAGCGGGTAAGTTCTTTTGTAAATATGCTTGGGCACGTTCACGAATAGCACTTGCCGTATTGGCTTCACCTTTGCGTTCATTCCAGTGTTTGAGTGAAACAAAGGCCATACCCAAATTTGGACCGCTCCCTGAAAAGTTTTGCCCATTTACGACCAGTACGGTATTAACATTTTTGCTTTCATGTTCAAAAAAATAATTATTGACGAGCCTTCCAATTTCTTCCGTCTGGCTCATTGAAGCACTGTTATGCAAACTATAAGGCACAGCCAGCAGTCCTTGATCTTCATTTGGAATAAAGCTTGTAGGCAAGCTGCGGTAAATCATAAATAAAATAACCGCTATGCCCACAACCAATAGACTGGAAAATACTTTAAATTGAGTTAAGCGAACCGATAAAAAACTAAAAGCTGATCTGACTTTTTGAAGAGCAAGCTCAAGTACCTGTCCCCATTTGGGTTTTTTATTATGTTTTTTTAATAGAACTGCGCACATCGCAGGTGTAATGGTCATGGCTACAAATAGCGATAACAACATAGCTGCTGCTAATGTAATAGAAAACTGACGGTAAATCATACCTGTCGAACCACTAAAAAAAGCCATTGGGATAAATACCGCGGTTAAGACCAGCGTAATACCCACCAATGCACCGCTAATCTCTTGCATCGACATTAAACAAGCTTCACGTACACTTAGTTGTTGTTCGTGCATAAGCCGTTCAACATTTTCCACAACTACAATCGTATCATCAACCAATAATCCAATTGCTAAAACCAGTGCAAATAGCGTAAGCGTGTTAATGCTCAACCCAAAGAGATATAACACTACAAATGTGCCACTAATGACGATCGGAACGGTAATCGTTGGAATAAGAGTTGCACGCCAATTTTGCAAAAAGAGATACATGACAATAACGACAAGTACGATTGCTTCAAGCAAAGTGATCATGACCTGCTTAATAGATTCTTCGATAAATGGCGTATTGTCTCGTGGATAAACGACTTTATATCCAGCTGGTAAATGCTGGCTAAGCTGAGCCATTTTTTCTTTAATAAGAGCAGAAGTCTCGATTGCATTGGCATCAGGGCTTAGAGAAATTCCTAAACCTGCCGATGGATAGCCATTAAGCGTATTAATACTTTCGTAATTTTCTGCCCCTAATTCGACTCTCGCGACATCTTTTAAATAAACAAGGCTACCGTCAACATTTGCTTTAACCACCACCGATTTAAAGTCATCTATTGTTTTTAAACGTGAACCTGCTTTTACTTTTGCATAGATATTTTGGTCAGAAGCAGAGGGCATTGCACCAATCGAACCCGCAGCAATCTGAGTATTATAATCTTCGAGGGCCTTTTCAATATCACTCGGTACAAGTTGATAATTTCTAAGCTGATTTGGATTTAACCAAATGCGCATGGCATAGCTTGAACCAAAAACATTAACTTCACCAATGCCTTGCAGCTGACTTAAAGGTTGTTCAAAGTGATTCACCATATAATCAGACAAATCAATATTGCTGGTTTTACCAGTTTCATCATATAGCCCCACAATAAGTAGCATATCGCCCGTGGTTTTCCATATGTTTACACCTTGTCTTTGAACTTCCTCAGGTAAACGGTTTAAAGCACCATTAATTCGGTTTTGGACTTGGAGCTGCGCTTTATCGATATCTGTGCCAATTTTAAAGTGAATATCAATGCTGCTCGTTCCGGACGATTCACTATGGGATGTAAAGTACAGCAAATTATCCAGACCTTTTATTTGTTGTTCTAAAATTTGGGTCACACTTTCTTCTACAGTGTCAGCAGCTGCACCACGGTAGTTCGCGACAACAGTGACACCCGGTGGTGCAAGGTTCGGATAGCGTTCGACCGGCATGGCTAAAGTGGCAAAAAAACCAAAAATAAGAATAGTAATTGCAATGACAGAAACAAAAATAGGGTGATAGATAAAAAATCGAGAGAGCATTGTTATGTCTACTTTAAGATTGTTTTAAATAGGTTTTTAGGCACACGAAAGTGCCATGGTAACGCTTTTTTAAATCACAAACAATAATGATTATCATTATATAACTAATAATTATTTTTATCTTGAACAGTAAAAGTCATAAGTATATGATGCTCGGCACATCATAAATGATAATAATTATCATGTGGTAATCATTATCCAGAATAAGGGCCGAGAAATGACGTTAACGAAAAAGGCGCTGGTGGTCGCCATCTCAACACTGCTTCCTTTCGCCGTTCAAGCAAATACAGATAGTGAACAGCCGAGTAATAATGAATCAGTTCAAAAACTTAAAACTATTGTGGTTTCTGCTGCATTAAAAGAACAAGACGTAGATAAAGCACCTGCATCCATTAGTGTGATCACGAGTGAAGAGATTGAACGTAGTGCGGCGCTCAGCCTTGCTGATGTTTTACAAAAACAAGCTGGGGTTTATAACTACAACAGCGGACAAGATAAAATCGTTATACGGGGAATGCTAAATACATCGGGAAACTACACACTCATCCTACTTAACGGTAAGCGCATGTCATCTAATGGTGCCATGTGGCGAGGTAATGACTTTGACTGGAGTGCAATCCCTTTAAATAGTATTGAACGTGTTGAGGTTATTCGAGGACCAATGTCATCTCTCTATGGAGCAGATGCTATGGGTGGTGTAATCAATATTATTACTAAAAAAGCCGAAGACGGGCAGCTTCATGGTTCGATCTTTGGGCAATATAACCGAGCTGACCGTGGGAATGGTAAAGATCAATTCCGTTACGGCTTTAACTTATATGGTGGTCTAACCGACAATGTAAGTTTTACTTTGGCTGGAGATGCTTATAACCGTGATGCATGGTACCGAAATGGCAAACCAGATCCAGATGGAGCTTACTTTGTAGAAAAAGATACTAAAAACGTAAACGGTACATTAAGTTGGAATATTAATGACCAGCAAACTTTAGACTTAGATTTGGGTTATAACAACGATAAACGCCCACTGACCCAAGATGCAGCAACCTCAATTCAAGAGTCGGAAATGAAGCGTACCAATGTAGGAATTGCTCATCGCGGGAAATGGGGATGGGGGAAAACAGAAGCTTATATTGGAAAAGAAACAGCCAAAATTTATGACTATGACAGTGAATATGATGCACCACAAAGTCGTAATTATAAGCAAGAAAATTTAATTGGCCGTGCTTTCGCGAACTTTGACTGGCTCATGAATAACACTACAGCTGGTTTTGATTATAAAGATCAAAAAATTACAGATGTTGTGAGTTATATCGGTACAGGGAAAAACCAGCAAAAAAGTTACGGTGTATTTGTTCAAAATGATACCCATATTAATGATGCACTGACCTTAACTCTAGGTGGCCGTTACGACGACTTTGATGACTTTGATGGTAAATCGACCGGTAAAGCCTATTTATCTTATGAACTTGCTGAAGGTGTTGTCTTAAAAGGTGGTGTTGGTCAAGCTTATAAAGTTCCGTCTCCAGCACAGTTAGATATCAATTACTCAATGATTTCATGTGGCGGTAGTTGTCACATTCGAGGTAATCCAGACCTAGAACCAGAAGAAAGTACCAACTACGAAGCATCATTAATTGTAACCCGTCCAAACTGGAATGCTGCAGTTACAGTTTTCCAAAACGATGTGAAAAATCTCATTGAAGCCATTACCTTAAGTGATGGAGACCCGCGTTTAGTGGGTGATTTTAGAAAAATCTGGACTAATGTAAGCCGTGCAGAACTTAAAGGAGTTGAGCTCACAGGTGGTTATGACTTCACGGATAATTTAGGTGTTAAAGCAAATGCCACTTACCTCGATGCAAAAAATAAAACTACAGGTAAAGACTTAACTGAACGACCAGAATGGCTGGCTAATGGTTCAATTTCTTGGGCATTGGTTGAAGATTTCCGTGTAAATGCAGGGGTGAGCTACGTAGGCAAACAAATGTACTCTGCAACCAAAGAGTTACCAGCTTATACCACCTATGACGTGACATTTACTTCACCACTTTCACCACGTTTAACATTGGACTATGGTGTAAAAAACCTAACCGATGTTGATCTGGAAGATAAAAACAAAACCTTCAACACCAAACTCTATGGACGTAACTATTTTGTAAAAGCAACTTATAGTTTCTAAGTTAAAACCAAGTACAAAGCCTATTCATAGGGGAATAGGCTTTGCTTTTTAACATACAAATATCCATAATTTTCAAGTAAGTATAGACAAAATAATTTTAAAAATTTCTATACTTCTCAACATTAAGGCTAATTAATCATGACGGCAACTTCAAAATCATTATTAAATGGACTACCAATAAAAAAATCGAGAATACAGGTTTTTGAAATTTTAAATCAAAATCCACAAGGCTTAAGCGCGGTAAGTATTTATGCGCAAATTAAAAATGAACATAAAATCACGCTTGGAACAATTTATCGAATCTTGTCTGAATTTGAAAATCGCAAACTCATCAAAAGAGTGTTCTTAGGAAAAAGTAAGAGTATCTATAAGCTTAGAAAAGATAAGATGAGCTGTAACTTGATTTGTCTAAAAACGGCAGAAGCAACCAGTTATGAACATGAAAAAGTAAAAGAGCTACTGCATGAAGTTATAGATGTTATTTTTGCGAATACAGGAACCAATATCAGTAGTATTGAACTTAATCTCTATACAGAATAAAAAGTTTAGATAGAAAAAAGGACAGCCTAAGCTGTCCTTTTTTATTAAATTTACTATTTGATGACTTTAATTCGAGTAGTCGCTGGAATAATTAAAGGTGAATTCTTAGCGACATAGCTTTCAAGGGCATCAATATCTTGACCGCCACCTACACGGTTTTGACCTTCTTTTAATACTGTAAAGTTGTCACCACCATCTGCCAAGAAGCTATTTACCGTCACGCGATATACTTTACTGTCAACCAATGGTGAACCAGCAACCATGATGTTACTTGCTCTTGGTGAAACAGCCGCATTTGCCGCATATTGATAAGTTAATTCTTTAGACGGCTGTAAAATTCTAGATGAGTTTGCATTTGCACCAGACCACTGCTGCTCAAGTACATCTCTAATCTGCTTACCCGTTAAGCTCAAAGTCACAATAGAGTTACCAAAAGGTTGCACCGCAAAAACATCGCCAAATGTAATCTGGTTACTACTGTTAATGAGTAGATCGGCACGGACACCACCTGGGTTCATTAAGGTAAAGTCAGAGCCTTGGTTACTTGCTTTTAAGGCAGCTGCTTGTTGAGCATCGGCAATCATAATACCGAGCGGACTTTCACCACTTTCAACTTGAGTACGGCTTACCACAGCTGTCGCAGTTCCAACCACACGGCTTGAAATGGTGGTCACTGCTTGGCGGTACTTATCTAAAATGGCTTCAATGCTTGGAGTTTTACTAAATTTTTGATAGAGATCGGTAAGGCTTACCGTGGTTGTGCCAGACGTATAGGCCTCACTTTGTACAGGAACTTGTTTAGCATCTTTTTTAATCACATCACCAGTTTTACCATCTAGCTCAACCTTGATGTCAGTAATGAGCGTGCCATATTGTCCAGCTGAAGTAAGTAAGAACGGTTTTGCAGGATTTTTGGTTGCATAGTCACAAATATAAGATTGGTGTGTGTGGCCTGAAACAACAATATCAACTGCTGGATAAAGCTTATCCAAAATTCCTAAAATCGGGCCGCTTAATCCATCACATGTTTTTTCATTAAACTTCGTACTTGGCGCTGCCCCTTCATGCACAACTACGACAATCGCTTCAATGCCTTGTTTTTGTAACTCAGGAATCAAGGCATTTACTGTATCGGCTTCATCACGAAACTCAACGTCTTTAATACCGGCAGCAGAAACAATACTTGGCGTTGCTTTAAGGGTTAAACCAATAAATGCGACTGGAATTCCACCATAAGTTTTAACTTTATATGCAGGAAAGATCGTTTTACTGGCGTCATTTTTCATTGCTACGTTAGCAGCAAGGAAATCAAATTTTGCGCCACTAAAGTTTTTATTAATTTGGCAAGGCGCAGTGCTGGTATATTGCTGACATCCACCGTTCTTTAAACGGCGTAATTCATCTGTACCACGGTCAAATTCATGGTTACCGACAGCATTAAAGTCAATTTGAATATCATTCATGACTTCAATGGTCGGTTCATCTAAAAATAAAGAAGAGGTTAGAGGAGAAGCGCTAATTAAGTCACCCGCCGAAACCACAGCATTATTTGGATTTTCTGCTTTAAGTTTTTTAATTGCGTCTGCAAAGTAACTCACTCCACCCACAGGAATACGAACAGATTGAGCAGCATCATTTGGATTGGGTGCTTCAACATAACGCTTAGGTGGCTCAAGATTTCCGTGAAAGTCATTAAAAGCTAAAATATTTACAGTCTGATTGCTTCTTTGGGCAGGTGGTGCGGTGTCATTATCATCATCGTCATTACATCCAGCCAATAACGTTACTGCCAGAGAAAGTGTTGTTACTTTAAAAAGTATTGTTAAATTTTTCATTTTTTTATCATTTGATCAATAAAGACGGATAAAAAATACGCTTTTAGTATGAATGTTTGATGAAACTTCCAATAAGCAAATATGTGCGAAATATTAAAATTTGGACAAAAAACACAATTATCGAACAATATCTTGGCTAGGGGTGGTCTACAAACCCAAATTTTTTATTTAGAATAAATTTTTAATGACCTTATAAGATTTAATCAAGTGATTCATTTCACAAGATTAATATGAACCGGAGATAATTTATGCAATGGACTAAACCAGCTTTTACTGATTTACGCATTGGTTTTGAAGTTACTATGTACTTCGAAGCACGTTAATTCAGTATTATCCAAATATGTCATAAGCCCTAGTCTTGTTCTAGGGCTTATCTCTTTCTAATAAGATATTAATTCTATGTATATTTATGTTTTAGGTTCAGCTGCCGGAGGCGGGTTCCCGCAGTGGAATTGTAATTGCCCGAACTGTCACGGTGTACGCACAGGTTCAATCCAAGCCAAAGCTCGTACTCAATCATCAATTGCTGTATCTGAAAATGGAACAGACTGGGTTTTATTAAACGCATCACCTGATATCCGCCAGCAACTTTTCGAATTTAAAGCAGCTCAACCAGCGCGTAAATTGCGTGATACAGGAATAACAAGCGTTATTTTAATGGACAGTCAGCTAGACCATACCACTGGGCTTTTAACCTTACGTGAAGGTTGTCCAATGAATGTATGGTGTACAGAAATGGTCCACCAAGATTTAACAAGCGGCTTTCCAGTATTTAACATGCTCAGACACTGGAATGGTGGTCTTCAATACAATGAAATTAATCCTAAACAAGCCTTTAAAATTGATGGTTTTGAAAATTTAGAATTTTTGCCCTTAATTATTAAAAGTGCTGCGCCACCATATTCACCGCATCGAAATGACCCACATGACGGCGACAATATCGCTTTAATTATCAAAGACCATAAAACACAAAAGCAGCTATTCTATGCACCGGGTCTTGGAAAAATTGATGATCAAATCATGCAGATTATGCAGAGTTCAGACTGCGTCATGATTGATGGTACGCTTTGGACAGACGATGAAATGCAACAAACAGGGGTTGGAACTAAAACTGGCCGTGAAATGGGGCATTTATATATTAGTGGTGAAGGTGGTTCACTGTGTTATTTAAATCAGCTGAGTACACCTAAAAAAGTGCTGATTCATATTAACAATACCAATCCAATTTTAAATGAAAACTCTAGCCAGTTTGCTGAGCTTAAAGCAAATGGTGTAGAAGTTGCCTATGACGGCATGCAGATTGAACTCTAAGGTGAAACATGACTCAAACACCTGAAGCTTTAACGACTGAACAATTCAAACAAGCCATTATCGATAAAGGTCAGTATTATCATATCTATCATCCATTTCACGTGATGATGTATGAAGGTAAAGCCACCCAACAGCAAATTCAGGCTTGGGTTGCAAACCGATATTACTATCAAATTAATATTCCGCTCAAAGATGCGGCCATTATGGCAAATTGCCCCGACCAACGAGTCCGTCAAGAATGGATTCAACGTATGATCGATCAAGATGGTGAATATCCAGATGGCGGTGGGCGAGAAGCATGGCTACGCTTAGCCGAAGCTGTGGGCTTGAGTCGTGAACAAGTTATTTACGAAGAGTTAGTTTTACCAGGTGTGCGCTTTGCAGTAGATGCCTATGTGAATTTTGCACGGCGTGCTTCGTGGCGTGAAGCAGCAAGCAGTTCTTTAACTGAACTTTTTGCTCCACAAATTCATCAATCACGACTTGATTCATGGCCGCAGCATTATCCATGGATTGATGATAAAGGCTATGAATATTTCCGTTCTCGTTTAAGTCAGGCACGCCGTGATGTTGAACATGGTTTAACAATTACGCTTGATTCATTTACAACTCATGAGCAACAAGAGCGAATGCTTGAAATATTGCAGTTTAAGCTGGATATTTTATGGAGCATTTTAGATGCTCTAACACTTGCACATGTTCACAATGAAGCACCCTATCACACTGTGACGAGCAAACGAGTTTGGCACAAAGGACTATTTAAATGAATAAAGAGCAGTTTGATTTAAACCTTGTGCCAACATGGCGACAAGGTTACCGTTTTCAGTTCGAGCCAGCTCAAAATGGTTTTGTGATTTTATATCCTGAAGGCATGATCAAGTTAAATGAAAGTGCAGGGGCAATTGGGCAATATATTGATGGGCAACAAAATGTTTCCGCAATTATTGCTCAGTTAAAGCAAAAATTTGGTGATATTGCTGAGATTGATCAGGATGTAGTGGATTACATGCTAGTCGCAAAGCAACAACACTGGATCGACTTGGTATGACAGAAGGTGTTGGCCTACCTTTATGGTTATTAGCGGAACTCACTTATCGTTGTCCGCTACAATGCCCATATTGCTCAAATCCATTAGACTACGCTCAGCATAAAAATGAGCTGACCACTCAAGAGTGGTTTGATGTTTTTGATCAAGCACGGCAGATGGGCGCTGTTCAACTAGGTTTCTCTGGCGGTGAACCGCTGGTACGTCAAGATCTAGAAGAGCTCGTTGCACATGCTCATCAGAAAGGGTTTTATACCAACTTAATTACCTCGGGTATGGGCCTTACCGAACAACGCATTGCTGATTTAAAGCAAGCGGGTTTAGATCACATTCAAGTGAGCTTTCAAGCTAGCGACCCTGTGGTGAATGATGCCTTGGCTGGTTCAAAGCATGCTTTTGAGCAAAAGTATGAAATGTGCCGACTAGTTAAGAAATATGATTATCCAATGGTGCTTAACTTTGTTATTCATCGACATAACATTGACCAGATAGAAGAAATCATTGAACTTTGCCTTGAGCTGAATGCCGATACAGTCGAGCTAGCAATTTGTCAGTTTTATGGTTGGGCTTTTTTAAACCGCCAAGGTTTATTACCCACCCAAGAGCAACTGACCCGTGCGGAACGGATTACCAATGAATATCGAGAAAAATTAAAAGCGCAAAATCATCCTTGTAAACTTATTTTTGTAGTACCTGATTATTATGAAGAACGACCAAAAGCCTGTATGAATGGCTGGGGAAAAATCTTCTTTACAGTTGCTCCAGATGGTATGGCGCTACCTTGCCATGCAGCACGACAATTACCAATTTCATTTCCAAACGTCCGCGAACATAAATTGTCAGATATTTGGTACAAATCAACTGGATTTAATCATTTCCGTGGTGATGCATGGATGCCAGAAGGTTGCCGTAGTTGCCCAGATAAAGATCGAGACTTTGGCGGATGTCGGTGTCAGGCCTATATGTTGACTGGAGATGCGGCTAATGCCGATCCTGTCTGTGGGAAATCGCCGTATCATCAAATGATTGAACAAGCGCGTACAGAAAGTCAGTTGGCTGCACCACTCCAAAATTTAGTATTCCGTAATAGTAGAAACTCTAAATCTTTAAGCGCCACACAAAATATTCCAGTCCACACGATTACAGACATATAGCAAGTAATAGGAATGCTCATGAAGCCTAGCCATATTCCAGTTTTTGATGGGCATAATGATGCTTTAACACGGTTATGGCTAAGTGATCATCCAGATCCAGTAAGTGCTTTTATTCATGAACGTTTAGCAGGTCATCTTGATCTAAAACGCTGTCAAGAAGCTGGTTTTATGGGGGGGATGTTTGCGATTTTTTTACCTCCGTATGGCTATGTTCAACAGCATCATCCTAATAAGCTATTTGATCAAAATGCTTCTGATTTTACCCAACAGCAAATTGAACAAATTTGTTTGGAACAACTCGATTTAGCTCATCAACTCGCTCAGCACTCTAAAAATATTAAAATTTGCACATCAGTTCAAAATATTCAGGACTGCTTAGCAGAGCAAAAGCTAGCAATTATGTTGCATATGGAAGGTGCTGAGGCTTTACAACATAACCCTGATTTACTCGATGTATTTTATGAAAGAGGCCTGCGTAGTATTGGCCCACTTTGGAATAGACCTAGCCGCTTTGGACATGGTTTAAATGCTAAGTTTCCGCATTCGCCTGACACTGGAGCAGGTCTTACCAGCGATGGCAAAAACTTTATAAAACGCTGTGCTGATAAAAAGATGGTGATTGATGTTTCACACATGAATGAACAAGCTTTTTGGAATACGGTAGACATATTGCAGCAGCCAATTGTAGCAACGCACTCTAATTCACATGCTTTATGTGCTCAAGCACGCAACTTAACTGACTCGCAGCTTAAAGCAATCGGAGAGAGTAAAGGTATGGTGGGCGTAAATTTTGATGTCGCGTTTTTACGATCGGATGGACAACGCAATGCAGATACATCCATCGATGTAATTTTAGAACATTTAGAATATTTAATGGATCATTTGGGCGAAGAACATGTAGGTTTTGGCTCTGATTTTGACGGTGCACTTATTGGTACTGAACTTGAAGATGTAATGGGGCTACATCGTTTAATTGAGCGTATGCAACAGCGTGGTTACTCTAAAACACTGATTGAAAATATATGTCTTAATAATTGGATGAGAGTGCTTGATAGAATTTTTGGTCAATAATGAATGACTAAACAGAATTAATCTACAGAATCATAACTGTTTTTTTATTGGCCGAAATGACTAAAAAAAATACAAATAGTTTAATTGTCAACCATTCGGTATATTCACTACACTCAACCTTACTGAATGTAAGAACATTTGGTATTTCAGGTCTTTTGTGGTTTTCACATTACCCATTTCTTCATGAGAAGTAGAAATGGGTTTTTTCTTATCTCAATAAAATAAACGTGACAGTCATCACAATAATTACTAATTATTAGTAAAACTCCTCAATCCTATCTTGACTAAAAGTTCAGCATTAAATACATTTGTAGTGTATTCAAAGATAATAAGATTGCTTAAAGCAATTCATAATACTGCTTAATCCTGAAATACAGTAAAAAGCCTATTCAAAATATAGAATAGGCTTTTTGCTTTGTATCAAAATTTATTTTTTAACTATTACACTATTCAATTAACATAAAAATTAAATACCTTACAAAAGCGGAGCAAATGAAAGCCGTTAAATAACAAATTATGTGCTATTAATTAAAGCTGATTTTTCAAAAGTTACTCCGTCAATCGAAGAGGTGCAAAATGTTAAAGTCAATTTTAGTGATAGGAACAGGTATTGCGATTGGGATGTGTGTCTACAAGAAGAAGCAAAAGAACAGTAAGAGTTTTAACACAGATCACGATAGCGACTCAGTGACTAGTAAAGATAGGGTCCAAAACCAAGATGACGGCTCAATTGATAACGCTGTACAAGTTTAAAATTAAATAAAGAAGGGGTTCAGATAATGAACCCTTTAATTTTATTAAAACTCATAATTATTTTAAATAGCTTAACTTAAAGATAATATTTAAATTAAATAATTACTCAACTATTCATTTAGTTATTACAAAAGTATGATTAAAACAAAAAAAACACTTTCATTATTAAAATTTACATATTGTATCAGTGGAGTCTTTATTATTAGCGATGCGGATAATAAAAAAGGAGACTAGAATGTCAAAGCGCCATATTTTAAAAGAAGTAAATGCCAAAAGTATGTGTGGTATGGAAATTGTAGTTGAACAAATTTATGAAAATATTTATGAAAAAAACTTTGTCCAAGCTGAACAAGAGCAAAGTTGGTTGCCACTTTCTAAAATTGTGATTTCGGATAAAGTCATTAATTTAGATCCGGATAACAGTTTTGCTCATCCAAGAACAGGTAAGGTTTTTAAAGTCTTGAACTCTTAATAAGCTTGAGTTCACCAGATCACTTAACGTTATAAATTATTGAGGTGATTCCTACAGAGTTGTCACCTCAATGTTTTTCAGTGAGAGCTGATTTTTCCCATTAACGCTTTAATTAAGAGAAATTGCATTTCATGACTCGTGATTAACTAAAAAATAGGTTAATTTGTTTATAAAGTTTTTAAGTAAACACTGATTTTTTATGATAATTGAGATAGAAACACATCCACTAGAACCCTTTTTACCTGAAAATGCGCGTTTACTCATGTTAGGTAGCTTTCCACCACCGCGTAATAAATGGAAGATGGATTTTTACTATCCAAATTTCCAAAATGACATGTGGCGAATTTTTGGTTTAATTTTTTTCCAAGACAAAACTTACTTTTTAAGTGAAAACCAAAAAAAATTTAATGAAGAACGTATCCGAAATTTCTTAATTGAAACAGGTATTGCAATCTTTGACACGGCTTATCAAATTAAGCGGTTGAAAGGGAATGCCGCAGATAAATTTCTTGAAATCGTAACGCCCACCGATCTTGCTGTTTTGCTTCAGCAGATTCCTCTATGTCAGACCATTATGACCACTGGCGATAAAGCGACTGATACCTTAATTTCAGTTTTACCCGAGAACACTGAAAAACCGCTTATAGGGACATCTACATCGACTTACTTTGCAGGAAGGGATATCAATTTATATCGCTTACCATCTTCTTCTCGAGCTTATCCATTGGCGCTAGAGAAAAAAGCTGAGGCTTATCAAAAATTCTTTAAAGAGATTGGGATTTTATAAGTCAAGTTGAAGTCTCTTACATCATCCATTCAACGGGTAAATATGAAACGGCTTTAATCATTGTACGTTGGAAAAGGCTCGTATCTGGGTCTTTTTCATATTCAACAACTTGTCCATTCGACTGATAATCTAACCAAATAATTTTACCTTCACTGTTTAACTTAAGCTGATAAGCGACTTGAGGTAAATGCTGATCGAGCATGACCGAAATTTGAGCCTGTAATTGACTCGACTCAATAACAAGACCAACCTCAGTATTTAAGTAAGTCGAACGTGGATCAAAGTTAAATGAACCAATAAATACTTTACCGTCTACATCAAAAAATTTGGCATGTAAACTCGATTTATTTTTACCTTTGGCAGGGATTACGCTTCCAGTTACCACTTCATACCATGTTCTACGTCTGCGTTCTAAAAATGGCTTAAACTCAAATAGTTCTACACCACTTTTCAGCATTTCGACTCGATATTGACTATAAAAAGCATGCACAATTGCTACATCATTTGCAGCAAAAGAGTTCGTTAAAACCCTAACTTTAACGCCCTGAACCTTTAACTGTTTTAAATAGTAAGCACCTTGTTGTGTAGGAACAAAATAAGCTGAAGCCAATTCGATGTGCTGCTTTGGTTCACCCATAATGGCCATAACTTGCCCATAAAGCATCTCTTCTTTAGACGCTACTCCTAAGATCTTTTTCGGTGAATCTGCAACAAAATATGCTTTTGACCATTGAATTGGATAGTGCTCTAGAAGTTCTTTTAAATAAGTTTGAGCATCATAAAGTTTATCTTCGGTTTGAGTATGATTTTCACTTTCATGAAGCAAATCATGATAATGCTGTCGTAAAGATTGCAAGTGGTGGACAGCGCAAGTCCCGACCAGCTTGGTCGCATCTTGGCTTAACTCACTTTGCCAGAAATCATTAAAAACTGCTTGAGCATGCTGTACTGTATGCCCATAAAATAGAATATCTAGATCTGTAAACTGAAACTTACTACTTGCATCAAAGTACTCACTACTGATGTTACGACCGCCAGTTACTGCAATCACGCCATCTGCAATAATTAATTTATTATGCATGCGATGGTTTACTTTCTTAAACCGAAAAATATAGTCTAAGATTCTTAAATATCTAAATTTATAAGGATTGAATAATCGAATTTCAAAGTTAGGATGGTGTAGAAGGCTTCTTAGAACGCCATCAAGCTTTACTCCATTTTGATCATCAATGAGTAAGCGGATTTTTACACCACGATCTGCCGCCGTTAACAACTCATGCAGCATTAAGTTTCCAACAAAATCATTGGTCCAGATATAGTATTGTAATTCGATCTTTTCTTTTGCATTTCTAATCAAATACATACGTGAAGCGATACTAATAAAGGCATCATCTAATGCCACGAAAGCCGTTAATCCTTGTTTAGTCTTTTCCGTAGCTTGCTCATCATTCAACCAATTAAAGCTATTCGTCACTATATCATTCTCATCAGGGTCGTATGTATCTCTATACGAAGGTGTATTTATGAATCCCCAGGCATTTAATGCCATACTACTGTAGTGCTGATAGAGCTGATTAATCATGTAAGCTTTTAAAGTCGCATCCAAGATAAGCACATCACAGCATCTTTATATTCAATTTATATGTCAAAATTCATATTAAACGGTATAAATGCATTCTGCCAAGCCTCAACTCTAGCAATTCCTTATATTTATAAGCCCTTCAAAGAGAGCATATCCATTTAAACATATAAAGTTAAATTTAACCTTTTTAAGGCTAATGCTATATTCAATATTATTTTCTAAGGATGCTCGAGATGAGTCATGTCGGTTCTTGTCTATGCAGTGAAGTCAAATTTTCTATCATTAACGAAATCAAGACAGTGTACCATTGCCACTGTAGTCTCTGTCGTAAACAAACCGGAACAGGAGCCAATGCAGCAACTTTAGTGAGTCGAGATAAATTTGAATGGTTGTCAGGTTTCGAGTTTATCCGTACCTATAAAAAAGAAACGGGCTTCACCTCTTCGTTTTGTAGTAAATGTGGATCGCCTGTACCTAATTTGGTAGGAGCTACTCATTTTATGTGGATTCCATTAGGTCTCTTAGATAAAGACATTCAGGTTCTAAAGAAGCTTAATTTTTGTATATTCTCGAAGACAAACTGGGCAAATACCGTAATTGCAGATCAATCTTATAATCAGCTTCCAACTTTAGATGAGCTAAAAATAATTTTTGATTAAAATAAATGCTTAGCAAAAAAAAACGAGACTCAGTTTGCATTAACTTTAATTTTTTCGGATGGTTATGCTTGCAAGTTTCACAAAAACACACTAATTACAATTGGCAGCACAACAATTACATTAGAAAACATGATATCTATCATACTTCCTTAAAAGGCTGAGTGAGTAGCCTGATAATAAAAGGGAGAAAATAAAATGCCACAATATTTAATCATTGCTGAGAATGTTTATAAAAAAATTGATGACAAAAAATTATTTTCTGAAAGCTCAGCAGAGAACTTAAATCAGTTGGTTGGTGTAATTCGTAAGGAAATTAAAGGAACTAAGTTTAAACTTAAATATAATTTTATAGATTTTGAAGAGTGCTTAACCAAGCCATTAGAAGAGTGTGCAATTAAGTTGGATATGAGCCTCATGCCCAACCATAAAAATAAAGATGAATATATACTTTGGCTCGCGGGTTTTATTGAAAGAATTACAACGGGAGGAGAGGCCAAGCTTCCACCAATATCGAAATTTATTCCTCCAGACTTTAAGTTTAACTATGATGATCCTCCTAAAGTGCCATCATCGACAAGTGATGATGGGGAGATGATTATTAATTATTTCAAATCAGATGCCTTTACTAAAATTATAAAAGAAGAAAAATAAGTTCAAAAAATATAGAAGTGATCGTCCACTACACTTCTATATGTCGCTGTAAATTCAGCAACCGCCTTCTGGGGCGGTTTTTTAATTTAGCTCTCTTATTCTTATAAAATATATTGTTATAACTTTTCACAAAAGTTTGCATAACGCACAGAATCAGCCTCATTGGCCTAAAAACAGATACATCCTTCAATGTTAGTTTTAAATTTGCTTAATGATCTTTTGGAGATAAGTATGTTTAAAGCTATGTTTTTCTTTGGCGCCGGTGCTGTTTTTGGTTACTGCTGTAAACACAAGGAGGATAAAGCTAAAGAGGAAAATTCATCAAAATAAGCGAAGTACATTGATAAAGAACTAACTGCTGAGTCAGTTTTTTATAAGGAGGTGTCTATGCTCCACAATCTTAGACAAATTTTCTGTATTCATATATGGGAATATGACTTTGATATTGCTCATAATGAAATCAAAGAATGCAGGAAATGTGGAAAAACTCATAAAATGAAAATTTTCCATAAACTTACTTAAGTTTTAATGAATGCTTTTAGTCTTAAGTAGGTATTAAAAATTAAATAGGCTTGATAGATTAAATATATTGAGCCTATTTAATATAAATTTAAAATCCGACCATTTTAATCAACATTAAATACCTACTAATTCAATCAGAATATAAATCAAACTAAATCACATTTTCAAACAATATACTGTTACTCTAGACGTAACTTATCACTTAAAATTAAAAACTCAGAAACAATTTAATAAAAATTAAAAACTTATTTTTATAACTTTGAAATTATACTTATATTTTATAAATAATTAATAAGGAGATAGAAATGCCAAAATACTTACTTTTAGCAGAAAAAATTAATAAAAATATTAAATATAAATACTCTAACAATCATTTTAAAAACTTAAATAATCTCATCATAGAAATCAAAAAAGCCATTGCAGGTACAGAATTAAAATTTTTATATAATTTTGTGAATTTCGATGGTGCAGTTGTTAGCTTTAAAAATGAATTACCTATTAGATTAGACATGAGCTTGATACCAAGACATAAAAATGAAGATGAGTTTATTTTATGGTTGGCAGATTTCATTGATCGTATCACTATAGATACAAGCAAGGGCATTAATGCATAAGGTATTTAAGGTTCTTGTCTAGGTGCTAAATTCATATCATGCCGAACTCTGCTAATATTTTCATAAATAACTTTACGCATTCGATTTACTGCACCTAATGGTCTATGTTCTGGTAAGGCGTGCCACGGCGTAAAAGATAGATTTTCACAAAACTTATTTTGTTCAGCTGTATCAAAGTTTTGCTTTGGAATATGGATAGTCGCCACTTGATAAAAAGGAGCTGCTTTCTCATTCCATTCTGTCATTGAATCTTCTACCAACATTTGGCTTGAGGTCCGTGGCTGAATAAGAAATTCCATACAAGCATCTGTACTTTGCAAAGTGTTCTTTAAAGCTTCTCTTAAAAAATCATGGCTAGGGTTTTTAGGTAGATTATTTGATTGCATTGAACAAGAACGAACTGAATATTTAACTGCTTGTCGATTATTACCTAGTCCTAGCTGATAGGGCACCATAGACCAGTACCTTGCATATAAAGGGTTTGCGATTTGCGAATTACGTGCTCCGAGTGCATTCATGGTTCCTTTAAAACCCAAAGCAATCGGAATATGAAGTTTTCTGATCATATTGTGGCTATTCACATCATTCATAAAAGAAAGATATCGTTTAGCATCATTGGCAAAGAAGACCGGATGATTAATCATAATAAAATCTTGTGTGGTTGCTTGCTTTTCACTTTCTAAAATTTTTTGTCCAGATACACTTAGAATTTTTATTGCTATACCACGCGCGTCTTTATTAATGTCCGCATTCGATGCATCATTTGAGGCGTTTGAAAAGCGAATCCATGCTTGATAAGTTTGATCTGGAATAAATATCCCTTTAGCCAATTGAGTAGGTATATTTTTTGAGACATGAAACTCGGCTCGAACACACCCATGCGCTTTAGGATGTGCATCACGTAAAGCATTTCCCGCCGTATATTGTTCACGAATTGACTTTTCAATGACTTGAGCTATGTTCTGAGCTAGCACTTCCTCATTAGGCTGTAACTTTTCTCCTAAAAATGGATCGATCTTTGGATATGTAATATTTTCCGAAGAAGTCTTTACTGGTGTGGTTTTTTGCGAATATAAAGCGTCACTACAACCTGTTAGTGCAAAAACAAGAGGAGTAAATACAAACAACACCCTAAAATGTGTAGGCTGCATAAAATTTGACATTGATTATCTCCTCAGTGCAAAAATATTTTAGGATAATATTAAGTTTAATTGTTTAATTATATTTTGAGCTTTATTAAAAATATTAACTGTAAATAATTTAAACGTCATTGTTACTTATCTGAACAATAAAATAAAAATTATTATTTAATATAAAACCTCTTAATACATTAAGAGAATGTAGACATGATAACTAACTCACAAAATGTACAAAATAATTCTAATTCATCACCACATCCAATCACTCAAAATACACTTATTGATCGGTTTAGTCCTATCTATTGGAGAATAGATGGTCCACAAACGATGTCTTTTGCTATTACGAATTATGGAAATGGTTTTGAAGCATCTTTTAGAGCACGAATGGCAAATGATCTAGTAGGAATTAGTTGGGATTCTTCTGACACTAAAGATCATAAATTTTTAGCGTACCAAACCAAATATAGCTATGCAGGGGTGATTTGGGACTTCGATATTGAGTTATCTGCCACGATGCCAGTGCTTAACAATCCAAGTTTAACGCCCACTTTAACGGTGTACTATAATGAAAATGGCGTAGATAAAGTTGCCTATATTGTCTTATTTAACTATGCAAATAATCCTTCATCACGAACGGCACATATTCATATTAACTGGGATACAGTAAAAGCTGGCTTTTCTGCTACAGATAGCTTCCCAGTGACTAACATTCAACGGATTTCATTTTCAGGTTTCACGAGCCATTATAATAGTCAATCAGCCCTACCTTTAAGCCAACCTGAAGATGGCTATATTCGTCTGACCAATTCAGTCGTAACCGGTACAAATGCAAATTTAAATTTGAGCCGTGTGGTTGTCCCTCAGCACAATTATGGTATCTGTACCAGCTATGACGACCACTATGATTTAAACCCTCAGCGCTTAGTCAACAATATGGTGACTTTGGGATATAACGGTTTGGTTAACCACTATTGTGGAATGTCGCATTATCCTGAAATGACATGGAAAAGTGATATTAATAAATGGCAAATACCAGATACGTTGGTAACAGGTGAAGCAGTCGTTAACTCATGTACGCGTAAATGGCATGAGAAATATGCTCAAGCTTTACATAACGCCAGTCTGCAACCCATTTTTGGGGTAAGCTTTGAAATGTATTCCTTGGGGGCCAATGAATATTGGGCTCAACGTGACTGGAACAGTAATTTGGGTAAAACAGGCTACCAACCACCGAGCTATTTTTTTAGTTTAAGTCATCAGAATGCTTTGGCATATCTACGTAAAGTCTTTATTGAATTTGCAGATGCAATGGTAGTAGGGGGATGTGATGTAAACATGCAGATTGGTGAACCTTGGTGGTGGTATAACACTGATACCAATCTACCTTGTGTATATGACTATCCAACAAAACTAGCCTTTAATGCAGATACTGGTCTATATGCACCAGATTTGGGTACAATCTATGAAGCAATGAATAAAACAGGAACGCCATATGATGAGTTTAAAACATGGCTCAGAAATAAATTAGGTCAAACCTGCCAAGACATTCGCACCGTTATCAAAGCGAAATACTCCACTGCTAAAGTTAGCCCACTTATTTTCTTTCCTTCTATTCAATCTCCGATTCAGACTTTAGCCACTTATATTAACTATCCAAGCCAACATTATTCATATCCTAATTTTGATTACATGATGACAGAAGCTTATGACTGGTTATTGGAAGCTCGCTTAGACTTGGCACATCAAGCAGTTTCCCAAATACCTATACAAGGGCTGGGCTATCCGGCAAATAAAGTCATCTATCTCTCCGGATTCGTTCCTGATGCATCTATTGCTTATATTTATGGATTTGATAAGACCAAACCTTATCGAACGCCCATTTGGCAACGAATTTTTGGTGACATGAAAAACAATGTTTCTTTAGGTTTAATGAAGCAATTTATCTGGGCCTACCCACAAGTTATGTTTGATTCAATTACGATTGATACCACTCAGGCTCCAAATGGCTTCTTTGTTGAAAATACGTTGTATTCGCCAATTAGCGATAACACACCATATCCACCAGATATTTACCTCTAAGTAAACATAACCCTTTTATAAAATAAGTGATTTGATAAGAAACCTCTTCAAATAAGAGGTTTTCTTCTTTTTGAAACTGAAGCTTGCTTAGACGTACTTGACTGGCTATGCTGTGATGGATTGTCATGAAAGCCAATTTTAATTTAAGCAAAATTAAGCTCTTGTATTACCAATATATAATCTATTTTGCTCGACTATAAATACCGAATGATTTAAAGGAAACCCAAAGATGAAATCTCGTGCAGCTGTCGCCTTTGCCCCAGGAAAACCTTTAGAGATTGTTGAAGTTGATGTTGCACCACCTCAAGCGGGTGAAGTTTTAATAAAAATTACCCATACAGGGGTATGTCATACCGATGCTTTTACATTATCTGGCGATGATCCAGAAGGTGTGTTTCCTGCTATTTTAGGTCACGAAGGTGCAGGTGTTGTAGTTGAAGTGGGTGAGGGCGTAACAAGCGTTCAACCAGGGGATCACGTGATTCCACTTTATACAGCTGAATGTAAAGAATGCTTATTCTGTAAATCTGGAAAAACAAACTTGTGTGTTGCAGTACGTGCGACTCAAGGTAAAGGTGTAATGCCAGATGGAACTACACGTTTTTCTTATAATGGTGAACCGATTTACCATTACATGGGATGTTCAACCTTTAGTGAATATACAGTAGTTGCAGAAGTATCTTTAGCTAAAATCAATCCTGAAGCGAATCACGAACAAGTTTGTTTACTTGGGTGTGGTGTGACGACTGGTATTGGCGCCGTGCATAACACAGCTAAAGTACAAGAAGGTGATTCGGTTGCCGTATTTGGTTTAGGTGGTATTGGTTTAGCTGTTGTACAAGGTGCGCGTCAAGCGAAAGCAGGACGCATTATTGTCGTAGATACAAACCCAGATAAATTTGAACTTGCTAAACAGTTTGGCGCTACAGATTTCTTAAATCCAAAAGATTATGACCAACCTATTCAGCAAGTGATTGTAGAAATGACAGGCTGGGGTGTAGATCATTCATTTGAATGTATTGGTAACGTTAATGTTATGCGCTCGGCTCTAGAGTGTGCACATCGTGGTTGGGGACAATCCGTTATTATTGGTGTTGCTGGTGCAGGTCAAGAAATTTCGACTCGTCCATTCCAGTTAGTTACAGGCCGTAAATGGTTAGGTACTGCTTTTGGCGGAGTAAAAGGGCGATCACAACTTCCTAAAATGGTCGAAGATGCTATGAAAGGTGAGATTCAACTTGAACCTTTTGTGACTCATACTATGCCTCTACAAGACATTAATACCGCTTTTGATTTAATGCATGAAGGTAAATCAATCCGCACAGTCATTCATTTTTAAAAAAAGAAAAAAGGGCTGTGATTCAGCCCTTTTTTACCACTTATAGTTTTATATCTTAAATGGCATTACCGCACATGTCAGTTGTACCCTGAGGATAGTTAAACTGTAGCGCATTACGGTCAGTAATGAGTTCGTTCGACAACTCTTGTCCAAATAATTGTTCAGCATATATTGATATATCACTTGAAACAAAAAAGCGTATATTCTCAAGTGGAGCAGGCAAAGTAGATTTATACCCCTGATCAACACCATTTATAATAAAGCCAACTTGCTTAGTGTTCTGATTAATATAAATACCTAATCTTTGGTATCCATTTGCATTATTTGTCATGTTTTGACCTTTAGAATATCGACTGTCAGGGCCAGTCTCATCACTAAGTCGGTAAGCTACAGAATAGCTTAATCTAGCAGGATTCTCACCAAAATCTGGATCATAAGTACCCATATCAAACCTAAAATTAGATCTGACTGTATAGCCATTATTTGTTACACCATTAAAACCAATGCCAGAGGAGTAATAAGCAGAATTACCAAGTGATGAGCTCCCAAGAGCTGAGGTTGGGATCTTAAGCTCTATTTCAAATGCAATAATACCTGTGTGAGGTATTATTAAATCACTAATGTCATTAGTAGAATTAAGACTAGCTTTACTTCTAGCTACATACTCTACAGTACCATACTCATTTTCTGGCATAGGCTCTACTTTAAGACTAAATTTTTGGCCAATTATTAATGGGAATATTTTAATTGGCCAATAGTCAATATGTTCATTGTTCCAAAGATCGTAATCTTCTTGAGTCGCATCAAAATTATATTGGCAGACTGGAGCAGAGGAATTAAGGTAGGTAGTTTGAGCCAAAAGCATTTGAGGTGCTAATTTTTCATTCTTTGTAGTTGATGAACTGCTTTTAGATGCTATTTTTTGACTAGTTTCTTTACCCAGTGCTGTATTTGCATTGTCAGAAGATACTTCATACATTGCCCAACATAATGTCACTGCACTAACAGCAATTATGCCTATTTTTTTCATAAATGTTCCTATCGAGTTAAGTAGTAAATTTTTAGAAAGTATTGATAAATTAAAATTTATTATTAATTTTTAAGCATTTGAAATTATTAGGTTTATAAACTATTGAATATGATTAATCATATTCAATAGTTACAGTAGCCATTGCACGTACTTTACCAGCCGTCACATTTGCGGCTGTTTGATAGTAGCGAGCAGTCATTGGTACGTTATATTGAAGTGTCTGGTTAGAAGACAATGTACCTAGGGCTAGTTTATCGCCTTTTTTGATGACTTGATTTTTATTTTGATAGTTCCAGAGTAACTGCACGCCTACGCCGTTTGCTTTCTCAGATGTTGGAGCAGTATTCGCTAAAACCTGATTGTTTGTTCCGTCTTGGGTAAAGTCGTAAGTTAAGCTAATGAGATTTTTCTCTTCGTAACCCGTTGGGTTGATACCACCATTACATAAGATGTTCATATCGAAGGTTTGTTCGCCTTGAGTTGAGCCAACACCTTTGAAACCAGCCTTTGTAACTGTAGGCAACTGTACAACTTTATTAATATTACCTTGAATTTCACATGAAGAAGAAGCGATGGTAATTGCATCACCGTTAACTGTACTGGTTAAAAAAGGGCGGTTTATATAACCACTTACATAATATCGACTATATAAACCAGGCACTAATGCACCCGAACCAGTCTGTGTAGCAGTTTTCACAATTTCGACAACAAAATATCCCGAAGCAAGATTATAAGTTGTTCCTGGTGTTAAACTACGGGTATACGGGTAATAACCAGAAAAGTTAGTTGCATTTTCTGCTTCACGGTATAACCGAATACCAATTCCAGGAATATTCGTTGAATAGATATTATTCCCTAGTGGACTTAATGCATAGCCTTGGGTAAGTGCCGCAGTAATAGTATCGCTATAAGAGGTACATGTTGCTATTGAACCATTGTCGGTAATTGGAAAAGTTGCTTTTCTCAAAACCATTCCCACAGGATCACTTGGTCGGATCACAACGCGACCTACGGCCATGGAAATGTCAACCGTGCTAAATGAGCCTCCTTTTTTGTTACTGGCTAAAGTACAGTAAGCATTAGCTTCACCATATACACCAAGACCAGCCGTAAATAAGAAACCTGTTAATAATATTCTTTTCATTTGCAGACAGCCTCAGTCATTACCATGCTTTGTTGCTTATTTTGCAACTGATTACTGATGTTGTACTCAACCGAACAACGTTCATTGCTTTCATCGCCCCATTTCACATAAAGACGATCTTGAGCAAGTGGAGTACGTAAGTAAATCATACTACCTTGTGCAACAATACCAACAGCTTCATCCTTCTGATTAAAGACTTGAGCTGCAAATGGTAAACTGTTGCCCTCTACAGTTTTACTATTAATATAAACTGCATAACCCGTTTTAGTTGCAAAGTCTACTTTAGCAATTGCACCAGCAAAAGGTGCAATTCGTTGACTTGTTTCTTCAAGTTCTACTTCGCTTGACATTTCTTGTGGATCAAGCGTAATGTCATTAAGACGGTAAGGAGTTACATAAGGAACTACCGCATAACCGGCCTTATTCACGCTTAAACCAACGGCATTATTAACTTTTGCTCCGGCAGCATCTGGCGCATGCACAAGTACCATTGTTTGACCTTGTTCAGGTCCAAATAAAATACCTTCTGAATGTGCAACTACACTACCAGTTAAGCTAACCATCGCCTGTTGGTAAGAATCAGCCACACTATAAGAACCACCAACAGTTGTATAGTTAGTACGATAACGACCATTTACGTTAAATGATGGATTCGCATAGTCCTGATGTGACATTGAAGCGCCATAACTAAAGCGATCTCCAACCATTCCACTTGCACCAACAGTACGGCTGTCTTCAGAGGCAGTAACGTTGACGTTAACTGAATTCTTTTTGAAATCAATCGGGAACGATAATGTCATTAAATATTCAGTATCGTGCATTTGATTTGTTGAGCCATATTCAACTTTACGGTTAATTGCAGATAAACCATAAGTTAAACCATGGAAATTATTACTATAACCAAGCTGATATTGTTTAGTACTTTCGCTACGGTTCCAATAGTCAACCCACGAACCCACTACATAGAAGTTACCCCAACCTTCAGGTAAACCTTGGTTCAAGGTAATTTGGAATTCACTACGTTGGCGACCAGCAGAGTAAGTATTAATACCTTTTTCTTCAAAATCGCGAATCTGTAGAGCATCACGTAATTTATAGAAGTTTTCTGTTGAGTAACGATAAGCTGCTAGCGTTAAGTTTGTGTTGGTCGGAGTGATCAACTTGCTATAACTTAAACGGAAACTTTGCCCCGATTGTGAGGACTGTTTTTCAAACTCAGCTTCAGAATGTGTAACGTCAAGTGCAATCGCACCAATTGGTGTAGCAAAAGCAGCACCCAATAATACAGCGGCATAATTTTCAGTTGCTTGTATACCCGTATAACCTGTTAGGTAGTTGTTAATCCCTTGCTGATATTTACCTTGAACAACCCAAGGATCGAGATCAATGTCTGGATCGCGGAACTGACCCACAGTTAAAGAATAACGGTTCATGCCAGGGCGTAACATCTGCACAACAGATGCATAAGGCACGGCAAATTTCTGTATTTCACCGTTAGCTTCAATAACAGTAACTTCAATTTCACCACCAAAACCAGTAGGGTAAAGGTCATTAATTTCAAAGTTACCTGGTGCTACTGTAGTTTGATAGATAAGTTGGCCTTGTTGACGAACTTCAATTTTTGCATTGGTTTTAGCATTACCACGAATACGCGGAGCATAACCAAGCATACTATTTGGTAGCATTCGATCATCACTTGAGAAATCGATACCACGATAACCATATGAGTCAAATACTTCGCCGTTTGTAAAACTATCCCCAAGTGTTAAAACACCACGGTATTTAGGGAATGCTCGCTGTAAGTAAGTACTTGTTTCTTCGTAACTTGATTTAGATTGATTTTCGGCAGGGGTATCTTGCCATTGCCATTGACCATTATGACGTAATTGCCAACCACCTAAATTTAATCCAGCAGTCACGCCCATAAAAGCATTTGACGTTTCGCTTTGATCATTAGACTGAGTAAATGTTTTGTAGGCACTGCCGTTATAAGATAAAAAAGCTGCATTAATCCCACGATCCCATAAACTTGGGTCGACATAGCCTTGCGCATTTTTTTGCAAAGCAACTTGCGGAATAGAAATATCTACACGTAAGCGAGAGTTATCAAACTCATAAAATGCATTTTCAACCCACTCTTCAATTTTATAACAACTATTTTCTTTTTGAAGAGCAGAGCGCTGCGCTAAAATCTCTTGTTTTACACCATATTCAGCAAGAGTATTTCCTGTAAAACAGGTTACAGCATTTTTATTTGATTCTAATGCTTTAAAGAACATACGACGTTTGCCAAACCATTGGCCATTTACATAAACGTCAACATTATATTCGCCTGGTAAAACAGGGTTACCGTATTTAAAACGAGAAATATCAACTTTTTGAGCATCGCCAATTAAAAAAGCAGAATCAAATTCAGCTTCTACAGGAGCACTCGCGACTGTTTCTTCAGCGTGCACGAATACAGGCATTGTCATTGTGACAACACCAGAAGCCAAGTAGTAACAAATATGGCGTTTTAATAATTTATAAGATTCTTGCCTTTTTTTTGGCATAACTAAGTCCGCCTACTCACATAATAGGTGCTTAAATTTATTAAAAAGATAAATCTGATTACTGAAGTTTTATTTGGTGTTCGACTCGACCACCATAGTCATTGACATTCATAAAACTCATATCTTGAAGATTGCCATTCTTAAGCTGAACAGACTCTTCAGAAAAAGGTTTAATCATTAAACCTTGAGGTAATAAATCAACTTTTTTATCACCTGCCTTTTGGTAAACAGAAGTCATCGTGATATGAAAAGGAGTTGGGTTTTTTACCGTTAAGTTTTGACCAGATTTAACCCATTGAAGCTTATCAGCTGCTAAATTCGCATCGTCTTTAATCGAAGCTGGTCGATAAAAGAATTTAATACGTGAGCGAATTGCTAATTGCAGGAAATTATCAGGCGTCGTATTTTCAGTTTTTGAAGTTGGTCTTGGAGGAATATCCAAAACGTTTAACCACAAAACTGTTTCTTGCTTCTGATTTAGCTGAGAAGCTGTTGGCAGAGCAGTAATACGAAGAGTCTGACTTTTTGTAGCCTCAACACGAGAAATAGGAGGAGCAATCATAAAAGGTACTTTTGATTGGTCCGGAGTGCTTTTTGAGTCGCCTTCATCAAGCCATGCTTGGACAAGTGCTGGTTTTGAACCGTTATTACTAACTTGTAGTGTAACTTCACGAGCATCCGAAGGATAAATCACACGAGTGCCATGAATTACAATTTCTGCTTGAGTAGCAGGTGCAACAACTGCTGAAGCAAATGCCAAACCTAACAAAAAATTATAACTGTTCAATTTCATTTCAGAATTCTCAACCAACAAAGATTCGGGAAAGCATCACAAAAAGAGGGCTTCTATGCGAACACAGAAACCCTCTCATCCATCAATTATTGATAGATAATTGTGTATTGAACAGAAGTGTTTACTTTACCAGCAGTAGAAGCGCCAGTTGCATAATATTCAGCATAGTAGTTAAGGTCTGCGCTACCAGCTGCAGCTACGTCAACCCATTGAGAGTTAGCTTGAGCACCGTTTGCACCAGCAGCAAGAACTGGGATGAAGTTGTTGTTGCTACCTAAAAGTTGAACGTTAACGTTTTTAGCACCAGTAGCGTCTTTGTTAAGTAAACGACCAGTATTAAAGTCAACGTTAGCACCTGGTTCGAAGTAAGTAGCTACTTTACCTTCAGAACAGTTAGCTAATTTAATTTGGAAAGGAGTACGACCAGCAACATCCCCAGCAACAGCTAAAGTTTGCTTAGAAACAGTTGGAAGAGTAACTGTGAAGTCTTTACCAGCTGGAGTAACGATGTCACAAGTTTTGTCTGTAACTAAACCATTAATTGTAATTGTACCATCAGCAGCTTGAGCATTCGCAATCCCTACAACCGAAAGAGCAGCGATCAAAGCAAGTTTTTTCATAGTGTTTTCTCAAAAGTCTGGATAAAAGTTTATTTCCTTACTTTTCCAGTGTTTGACATCTTGAAAAGTAATGCGGCGATATTAACACTTCTTAAACAGAATGCAAACTAGATCACATTATTTTCTCATAATTTTAATTAAATCACATTTTTTGATTTGGAATGCAGTGCTGGTTACTACAGCTTATATAGCTGTTTATAAAAGTTTTTTTGTTTTATGAAAAAGAGGGACTGCCGAAAAAAGCAAGTTACATAAGAACACTATGTAAATAAAAAAGAATTGAACAAATTATGTGAAAAAGAAGCTTAAATTCTTACAATACAATTATATAGAATAATTTATGCATATGTATATAGAAAAAATATACAAATAGCCATTTTTTATAAAAAAAGAGCGACTCATCATTTAATTCATCAAAATGTGCGATGAATTCGACAAATCACTCTTAATTCATACTTATTATAGGAATAGCCTCAAAAGCTACGCCTTAGTAAGTTAGTGATAATTGATAACCACCACTTTGCGATTAGAGCCTATACTTTCAATGCTAGTGTCCATTTTCTCAGTATGTTGAGCTAAGTTAGAAAGGCTATTTTTATTTAAATATTCACTATCAAGTTTAACATTTAAATTGTTTACCTCAACACATTCTATCTCGCTATGTTGTGTTGAGCATGTATCTTCAACAATATTTCCTCTTATCATTATTGTGTTATTTGCATAACAAAATAATGGGGAAGTGGAAAGCACCATCAGAATAAGAAGTTTAAAAATATTATTTTTCATTTTATATACCTATTTATAAAATAGTTTATATATATTTGATACAATATTTTTAATTCAAAAACAATCATTAAGTTTAAATCAAGAAAAATTATTAATTTTCATGTGATATAAATCACATTAACTATTTTAAATAATGTAATAGTTAGAATTCTTCAACTATATTAATCATGTAATTATTTAAAAATAAAATAATTAATTTAACTTATTGATATTTATATGATTTTAAAAATTAAAGATTAATAAACAAACAGAGCGATATAAAAACATCATATGATATATGATTAAATATTTAATAAATATGTAATTTATTATTTTACCTCTAATATTTATATTGCAAAATTACTACAGAGTAATAAGATACCAATTTTATTTAAAATGTGACTAATTTAACTTTATTAGAAATTAATTAAAAACTAATTGCACTTTATTTATTAAAAATTATTACGCATCACAAATACATTGAAACTCATCACACTTTTTCAATATATTGAGGCGTAAAATATAGTTTCCTAACGACAATTTAAATATGTACGATTTTTTAAGAATGAACAATATCAATTAGAAATACGAACTGGAGAAAAAGTGTAGCAGCATTCAGGGAGCATCTTTAAAAATTATTTAAAAGAAGCACATGTATTTGAGATAACGGCATAATAAATATTTTTCTAATTTCAGATTTAAAGAAGTTTGGCCATGGACTTGATTTGTAGCCAGACAGCATTTTGTTGAGTTTTATAAGTGTTATTTGAATAAAGAAATCGTTATTTCTGTGACATTGGTATCAATAGACAGCAATATTTTTTATTGTATTAGTGGTGATGGTAAGGCGCTACAGCTAGAAGAAATTGCTAGGGCTAAAAATTCAATAGCATCAGAGACTTAATAGTGAATTATATAATTGTTCGTATAATGTATATTATGTTAAATAGAAGATTTGGAAACCTACCATATATAAGACTCTGGCTACTCTACGTTGCTGCTACGCCGCTTATTCTTTACTACAGTAAATTCAGCTTAGTATCTGTTGCTCAAGCAACTTATTAGCCCTTAGCGCGCTTAACGATTTAAACTGACTAACCATATTTCTAATTTTAGCCAGAAAAACACTCTAGGCAGCGTTCTATAAAATGTCATTACATTTTTAATTTGCCCTAGCTAGAACGCGTAAGTTACTTACCACTTTTACGGGTTTCATTTTTTGGCTACTGTTACTGCGATACAGATTTCTTTTTCTAAATCGCCTTTTGAGCGTTAAAGTTATTAATTTGCTTAGGCTAAATTTCAATACATAGAATATTTTATATCTTATTGAAATTTATAAATATATTTTAAAAACCCCTTTACAGGCTTAGAAAAACTGATATAGTACGTGCGTACAACTATTCTTTGGATTTCTATCACCACAATACATACAGCATTTCAAATACTCACACCAATGCATTAAAAAATATTCAAGCAATCTTTCCTGCTCATTAGGTTTAAATTCAAACCCTCTCATTTTCCAACTAGTTCAGGTTATAATAATGGACTCCAAAAATATTGTTGATCTATTATGAACGCCTCCAATGACCCTTTACACGGCAAAAAACTTGCTGACATTTTGGATGAATTATTGGATTACTACGGTGGTTTTGAGGGCTTAAGTCGTAAAATTGAAATTAGATGTTTTTGCATAGATCCAAGTGTTAAATCATCCTTACGATTCTTACGTACCACACCATGGGCACGTGAAAAAGTAGAAAGCTTATATTTGTATGTCTTACGCCAAAAAGCCAAACAGAAATCGTAGCCATCAAAAATCTAGCCTTAGCATTTTAATTTAAGTTAAAAAACCCACTTTCGTGGGCTTTCCTGTTTAATGTAAGGGCATTTTATCTAAGGTACTTTGCTGTGCTCCTAGCTCAGAACGTACAACCTGCAATTCAAATCCTTGTCTATCCAGCACAGCTCTAGTGCTTTTATCGGTTAATGAAAAGAATATACTGACCAAAAATGCTAATGGCATTGAAAATAATGCAGGATTATCAAATGGAAATATAGCTTTTTCATGGCCTAATACTCCAACCCAAACTGTAGGAGATAAAACTACAAAAATAATTGCAGAAATAATCCCTGTAAAACCACCATATATAGCTCCTCTAGTGGTCAAATCTTTCCAATACATAGAAAGAATAAGTACAGGAAAGTTAGCTGAAGCAGCTATACCGAACGTGAGACCCATTAAGAAGGCGATATTCATTTTTTCAAATAAGATTCCACATGCTATTGCAATTACACCTAAAACTACGACAGAAAGTCGAGATATAACCATTTCTTGTTTTTCAGTTGCTTTGCCTTTTTTAATTACTTTTTGAAATAAATCATGAGAAATTGCTGAAGCTCCAGCCAATGCCAAACCAGCAACAACCGCCAAAATCGTTGCAAATGCTACAGCAGATAAAAAGCCAAGTAGTAAATTTCCACCAAGCGCCTTTGCTAGATGCATAGCAACCATATTACTACCACCAATGAGGTCACCACCTAATTGTCCATCTACAAAATAGTGGGGATTAGTACCTACTATAGCGATTGAAGCCAAACCTAAAATACAGACTACAATAAAGAAATACCCAATGTAGCCTGAAGCGTAAAACACTGAACGACGTGCTTCAGCAGCATTTGGTACTGTAAAAAAGCGCATAAGAATATGTGGTAAGCCTGCTAAACCAAAAATTAAACCTATAGACATAGATAATGTATTAATTGGGTTTGATAGCATTGGTCCTGGTTCTAAGACTTTTTGTCCAAGTTTATGCGCATTAACGGCGGCCGTAGCCATATTATTTAGACTGAAACCAAATGCTTTAAATGCCAGAAATACTAAAACTGTTCCACCAAAGAGTAAAAGAATTGCTTTAACAATCTGTATCCACGTTGTAGCAAGCATTCCTCCAAAAATGACATATACCAGCATTAAACAACCAACAAGAATGACAGCAATTTTATAATCTAATCCAAACAGTAATTTAATAAGCTGGCCTGCTCCCACCATTTGCAAAATTAAGTAGCAACATACCACGATGAGCGAGCCACAAGTTGCTAAAATACGCGTTCTTTGCGGATCTAGTCTATACGAGACAATATCGGCAAAAGTATATTTTCCAAGGTTTCTAAGTCTCTCAGCCATCAAGAAAGTTAAAATGGGCCAGCAAACAAAAAAGCCAGTCACATAGATAAAGCCATCATAACCTTTGAAGAAAACCATACTTGAAATACCAAGTAAGGTTGATGCCGACATGTAATCTCCAGCAATTGCCAGACCATTTTGTTTAGCAGAAATTGCATTGCCAGCCGTATAAAAATCTTCTTTTGATACAGTTTTCTTGGCAGCTTTAAAGGTAATAAGCAATGAAATACCAACTACGCATGCAAACATGATGATTGCAGTCCAGTTTCTGGGCTCACTTGGAGCCGCCCAAGCACCCGAGCTAAGTAAAGCGAGAATGATAAAAGCTATATATTTATTCATAACGGTATTCCTTTCTTAATTTTTCTTTTTGTTTGTCAAAATATTGATTTGTAATGAAAATATATAAGCCAGTTATTAGCCAGCTTGATACAATAACAATTGCAGCGATAGGCAAACCAACTGTGATCTTGCTTGCTTCTAATGGCATTGCAAGCAACTCAGGTCGAAATGTGGCTGTTCCTATAAAAATAAAATAAATGCTAAGTACGATTAAACTTAAAAAAACAGCGAATCGGTTTCTTTGCTTCACCATCTTTTTAAACTTAGTATCTAAAACGATGTTTGCTTCCTGAGAGTAGTTCATATAAAAAATCCTTTTTTATGTAGATCATTATTTACATTCAGCAAAAGCACTATTGATGAAATAGTCGTGATACCGTTCTCTCAATATCTTTTTACTGATTTTTCCAGTCGGTGTATGCGGTATTTCTTCTACTAATATCGTTGCTGACGGAATGGCCCATTTATGTAATTTAGAGGATAGGAAAACTACAATTTCCTCATGTTCAATAATTTGTTCGGGAGATTTTGGCACCAGTATTAAAAGTGGGCGTTCACCCCATTTTGGATGATTGGCAGCAATAACAGCGGCTTCAGCAACTTTTTCATACCCCATCGCTGCATTTTCAACTTCAACACTACTGACCCACTCTCCTCCTGACTTAATCATATCTTTGGCACGGTCTGTAATATGCATATATCCATATTCATCTATGCATGCGATATCTCCTGTATCAAACCATGTATTATTTTCATCTAAGGTTTTAGGCTGATTGATATATTGCTCAGCAATCGTATGTCCTCTTACTTCTAAAATGCCTTCATGAACACCATCGTGAGGAAGTAGTTGATGATTCTCATCACGTAATCTCATTGAAAGGCCAAAGATAGGTTTACCGCACTTAATTGATTGAGTTTCAATATTGTTTTTGATTTGATCTAATCGATTACAAGTTCCCATTGAACTGGTTTCAGTCATTCCCCAAGCATTTTCAACAGCAACGCCATATTGGCTCAAAGACTCAATTAGTGAATATGGTGCAGCGGAGCCACCAGAAATCGCACGTTTTAAACTGACTGATGAAATCTGATGATCTTCAAAATAATTTTTAAAAGAATTCCAGATGGTAGGAACAGCCATAGAAATATCGACATGCTCTGATTGGATCAAATTGAAAATTTTCTCAGTCTGACCGGCAAATGAGTGAGGCCAAACAATTTTTGCTCCAGATAAAACGGCGTTAAATGGCATTCCCCATGCACTAATATGATAAAGAGGAACCAATGGCATAATACAACTGTCATGCGTTAAACCAATCGCATTTGGCATGCTGAGTATTAACGCATGTAATACTGTACTACGATGTGAATAAAGAACACCCTTGGGATCACCTGTTGTACCGGATGTATAGCAAAGTCCACTTGCACGTTGTTCTGGGATATCTGGCCAATCATATTGAGGCTGCTCTAGAGCAATGAGTTCTTCATAAAAGACAAAGTCAAATTGTGCTTTTAAATTTTTATTGGGGTCACCGAGCACAATAAATTGTTTTATGACTTGCTTTATATTGTCATAGATAGAATCAACTAATGCCAAACAATCTGCTTCAATAATGAGTACTTCATCTTGAGCAGAATTGATAATTTGAATGAGTTGTTCAGGCGCCAATTTAGGATTAATTGTATGATAAATTTTTCCCGTACATGGAATGGCATAGTGCAATTCAAAATGCTGATATGAGTTCCATGCCATCGTTCCGACTTTAGCATCAGAACTTATATTTAATCGGTCTAGCGCATTGGCAAACTGAGCTACACGTTCGAAAGCATCTTTATATGTATATCGGTGTTTACTTATCCCATCTGCTTTCAAAGTCACAATTTCTTGATCTGCGTAAACTGTCAAAGCATGCTGCATTATTGAAGTAATGTTTAAATTACAATGCATCATTAATCCATTCGTCATTCTTATTTCCTCACACAATTTAGCAACTGATTCAGATGCTTATATGAGTCAATGCAACTATGATGCCAAATTATTTTTACATTATTTTCAATAACTTACTTTGTTTTTTATTTTTCTTTTTTGAAAAAATTTCAATTTTGAAATTAGTGATTTATGAGTTTCATTCTACGCCATAAAGTCGTTCGACTAATCCCGAGTTTTTGTGCAGCAAGGTCTAAATCACCATCTACTTCTGAAAGTGTTTGCTCAATCAAACTCAACTCTTGATTAACCTTTACCTCTTTTAATAAAGGTTGCGCCGTGTGGTGATTTTGAGATTGAAATAGCTCGGGTAACTGTTGCTTTAAAAATTCTGGAGTTAAAATTTCATGATCAAGCTGTAACAGCACATTGATTCTTTCAACAATATTTTCAAGTTCACGGATATTGCCCGGCCAAGAATAGTGTAAAAAAGCCTTCTGTAAAATATTTGGCAAATCATCCAGTGTTTTTCTATATTTCTCTAGAAAGGAATTGGCTAAATACAAGATATCTTCTTTTCGTTCTTTTAAAGACGGCGTATACACTCTTAAAATATTTAAACGATAGTAAAGATCTGCCCGAAAGCTCCCATTTCGTACTAACTCTTCTAAGTTCGCATGAGTTGCAGCAATCACACGTATATCTAAATGATGACTCACCACTGAACCTAAGCGGTTAATTTGTCTTTCTTGTAAGACTCGTAAAAATCTAGTTTGTAGATGTAATGGCATATCTCCAATTTCATCTAAAAAAAGCGTACCTGCATGTGCCGCTTCAATGAGACCAATACGCCCATTTTTCTTAGCCCCAGTAAAAGCACCTTCCTCATAACCAAATAATTCGCTTTCTAATAAGCTTTCGGGAAAAGAAGCACAGTTGATTGCAACAAAAGGCGCTTTATAACGACTGCTATGATTATGAATACTTTGTGCTAAAACTTCTTTACCTGTACCACTTTCACCTGTAATGAGAATCGTACTATCGGTTTTTGCATATGCTTTTGATAACTTGATAATTTGTTGAAAATTAGTGTTCTGCGTCAAAATCTGGTCAAAGGTATATCTTGTATTAAAATTCTTTGATGAAACCTTTCTAAACTGACTATTAGACTGCTCTAAGGCATTTAACTCCTGCACTCTTAAGATATAGCCATCTATATAGTCATTTTTTAGCTTGGAAATATATACAGCAAGCTTTAGATTTTTAAATTGAACGAGTTGATGACTATTTTCTTGATCGATATCAAAGTTGAGCCCTTCAAAAATCTCTAATGCTGGTTTGTTTAATACATCTGAAGGATCTTTTTCGAGTAAAGCACTCATGGAGTTATTAATTAAAGAAATCTTTTTTTGTTTTGTGATAAAACAAATACCTTCATTTAAGTGATTAAAAATCTCGGTCAAACGTAAAGTCGAGTACTGCTCCCTACGGATCTTTTCAAGGGTACGCAAAGCATTTTGCAGCAAGTCTTTTAAAGACGGCACACTAATGGCTAAATGCCCGACTAGATTTTCATTGAGTGCCAGCTCTACTGCAACAGGCGAACCAATAATGGCATCAAAGCCTTGCTTCTTAATTAAATGAATGGTTTTCTTGGCATCTAAATATGAGTCATAGTTAAATTGTTGTATATCTAAAGCAAAAATATCCGAATAGTTCTCAAGATCAACTGTAGACGTGTTCCCAACCAAAGCAATGCGCTTATATTGTTTTAAATTTGATATGGCCTGAATGACATCAAAAGTGCCGGTTCGAATAACCTGAATATCTATATTTAATTTCTTTTGTAGAAAACTTGCTGTAGCTCCCGTACAAAGAAGAATCTGACAGCCATTTTCTACTAAGGTTTGAGCAACATCTTGTACATCAGAAATATGACATTCCACCAAATCAATTTCATCAGAATCTACTTCTTTTATAGCTTGCTCAACCAAAGCACGAAAACCATTAATATTAGGTTTATTAATATAGGTGACCAAAATATTAATTGGTTTTCGATTTAGCATTTTTTACTCCATTAAAAAACGTTTTATATAGGGGCGGAACTATGACCGCCGTCGACTTTAATTTCGATGCCTGTGATGCCTTGGCCCGCTTGAGAAGCAAGTAATAGTAAAGGCCCATTTAAATCATCAAATTCTACAAACTTCCTTGTAGGAATCTTCTTTAAAAGCTGTTGCCCTGCCTCACTCGTTAAATATTCCTCATTAATTTCAGTAATCATATAACCTGGAGCGATGGCATTTACATTTATACCAAATCTAGCTAACTCTACTGCCATTACTTCTGTTAAATGGCGTAATCCAGCTTTTGACGCACAGTACGGGCTAACACCAAGGTTAGTAGACTGAGAAAGAATTGAAGTGATATTGATGATCGACCCTTTTTGTCCAGCCTTAATCATATGCTGCACAACTTCTTGTGTACATTGCCAAGGAGCTTTAAGGTTGGTATCTACAATCTTATCCCAGTCTTCATCGTTATAATCTAAGAAACGCTTGGTATCACCTACTCCAGCATTATTAATTAACACATCTATTGTGATTCCTTCTGCTTCTAAGGCAGTGAGCATATCTTTTACAGCTAAACGGTCATTTATATCTAATGAAAAAGTATGAACTTTTACTCCAAACTCATTTTTGATATAGCTCTCTAACTCTTTCAATCGTTCTAACCGTCTGGCACAAATGACAATATGAGCGCCTTCTTTAGCAAACAATTCAGCCATATGATGACCCAAACCACTTGAAGCACCCGTAATTAAAATATATTTATCTTTTACATCAAAAATATTCATTCTTTTATACCTCCCTTTATTATGCCTGTTTCCCTAATAGCTTTTTAGCAATGCTCATGCGATGGACTTCATTTGCTCCATCATAGATTCTGAAACCGCGTGCATCTTTAAAAATCTTGCAGACTACTGATTCATCCGTCATGGCCTGGCCACCTAAAATCTGAACTGACCGATCCACCACACGCCATATACCTTCAGAGCTGATCACTTTAACTAAACTGGACTCGTAATTTCCTTTCTCGCCCAAATCTAAAACTTGCGCGCAATAATGAACGGCTAATCGAGTCGTTAAGATATCCATTTCATTATCAGCAAGCATAAAACCCACACCTTGATGATCGCCTAATCTCTTACCAAAAGATTGACGCCCACGTGCATATTGAGTAGCAATATCATGTGCTCTCTTGGCTTGTCCCAGCCATCTCATGCAATGGGTTAAACGAGCTGGGGCTAGGCGAACTTGAGCATATTTAAAACCTTTACCAATTTCACCTAAGACATTTTCTTTAGGTATACGTAAGTTCTCAAAGCGTAAAATGCCATGTCCTCCCGAAAAACATGAATCCATAGCATTCATACTTTTTTCTAATATAAATCCCTCAACATCCGTATCTGTTAAAAACATAGAAGCAGTGCCATCTTCCATCTTTGCCATAATAATAGCGACACTTGCTCCTTCTGCTCCTGTAATTAACCATTTACGCCCATTAATAACGTAATCATCTCCATCAGCAATTGCGGTTGTTTGAAGCATAGATGGATCTGAGCCAGCACCCGGTGCAGGTTCCGTCATAGCAAAGCAGGATCTAATTTCCCCCGCGACTAGCTTTCTTAACCATCTTTCTTTTTGTGCATCATTTGCAACAGCATCTAATAGATGAATATTTCCTTCATCGGGCGCATGAATGTTTAAAGCAATAGGACCTAAAGCAGAATACCCCGCTTCTTCAAAAGCCACAGCCTTTTGTAAGTGCGACCATCCAAGCCCTCCCATCTCCTGACTTGCATGTGGCGTAAGTAGTCCCCAACGGCGTGCGCGACTCACTAATTCACTGCGTAAAACTTCACTAGGGCCATGGCTATCTTGACGAGGATCACTTTCTAATGGAATTACCTCTTGTTGGATAAATTCTCTTACTTTTTGTTGTAATTCTAATAATTCATTAGATAGCGTGATCATGAGCTGAGCTCCTTTAATTTAAAACCTTGGGTCGCGATATAAGTTTCATACACATCATCCATAGCGCTATTAAATAGCTCATTTTTAATCAGATTATATGCAGTGAAGTTTTGGAGTTTGATTCGTTTACTTATGACAATTTGATTTTCAATCGTTAGATCAAGAATGTTTAAGCAGCCATAATCTTGTTCCTGCGAATAAACATCTTTACAGTCATGCCCATATACCCAATTAATAAGTATTCTGTTCACAATATCGTGCGAAGAGATAAGAATATTCTGGTCTTTGTTCGCCGTTAAAATTATCTTTTCAAACCATGTCAGTACACGAGTAATAAAGAGAGACCAGCTTTCACCTTGTACAAACAATTCAAGATTGTTTTTATGGAATTGATAAGCCTTTTTGATTTCCAGCTCAGCGCGATCAGAAGAAATTTCCCTTAAACGCCCTGCTTTAATTTCTCGAATATCATCAAATGACATAATGTCTTTAGATTCGTTTTGATAGCTATTCAGAATCTCTGCGGTCTGTATTGAACGAGGCATGGTAGACGAATAAATTTTTTCAAAATTAATATCGCGTAATTGATGCGCTAAACCTTGTATTTGTTCTATTCCACGTTGAGATAACTGGGCAAATTTAGGATTAATTGGATTATTATCTGCATCAAAATATGAAACATGACCATGTCGAACCAAATAAATACGTAGCCGATGCTTATCCATGATGGGCCACCTTGGGTTCAGTAATTTTTAGGTCTTCAGAATTAAGAGCTTTTAATATTTCAAATGTATGCTCAGATTGTTTACCCTCACGTATATCGGCAATAAACAATTGAATAGCATCATCAACATCTTTGATTGGAAAAGAAAAATAATCTTGTAAAATTCCTGAGCTATGTAATGAACAAGTTTCCTTTTGCAAAATATAAGCCTGCAAAATTTCAAAGCTTCGCATCAGCATTAACAAGTTATATTTCTGACTGCCCGATTGCGGTAAAAGCTCATTCTTGATCACGGCTTGACTCGCTTTGATCAGGTCAATCATTTTTTGCTCTTTCATTCTTTTTCTCCCAATATTTCCAAGATATTCTTTTCAAGGCGGGGAACTAAAAATTCCGTTAAGGCTAGTTCAAGTGATGGAGTAGTCATTTCATTGTTTCGGTCAGACTGCTGCATGGCAATAATTGCCCATCGAACATGAGACAGCACATGCCAGAACTTCATTTCAAATTCAGGGATGTAGATATCGGAAATTTCCGCATAGGCTTTGGCAAAGTCCTTATATGAACCTATACCACCAGCTATATTTTCATCTTGACCAAAACGCCAGCATTTAGAAGTAAACCAACCTATATCTTCTCTACGGTCACCCCACTGGGTAAACTCCCAATCTAAAATTCCAGAAATCTGGTCATCATTAATCATGATGTTGCCTATACGGTAATCACCATGGACTAACACCAGATCATCTACCTTTGGAATATTGTTGAACATCCATTGAATGGCATACTCAAGAATTGGACGATGTCTTTTTAAGCTATCTAGCTGCTCTATAAAACTTTTAAGTTTTTTCTCTAGATATTGATCTTTATCCGGTTTGGGAAGTAATTTTTCTAATATTTCATCTGATTGAATGGCATGAATGAAGGCCAGTTGTTTACCAATTTCTTGAGTAATTTTTTTCCTTTTTTCTTCTTCAGCAATGCGGACTAATTTATGGCCTTCTGTTACACCATCAATTTTTTTCATAATGAAGAAATCACTATTTAAAAAGTTAGGTGACTTCTCAAAATAAAGCGGCTGTGGGACTTTAATTCCAAAATGATATAGGCGATCTAAAAGTAAAAACTCTTGCTCCCGATCTGAACTGGCTTCTACGCTAGACTCAGCATTTTTTCGCAGGACTAAGGCAAAATCTTGAGTTTGAACGAGCCAATTTTCTTGAATAGCTCCACCACTCATCTTTTTTAACTGAATCTCATGAGGAATTAACCCCAGATTTTCCTGCAATAATCCGCTCAATTGCAGTATATGGTTAGCATTCATTATTCACTCCTTGTAACTCTATTCATTAGAGCAATTTATATGCCACTATTTTTTAATTTAAATTCAATAACTTAAAAACAAGAAATCATTTCAAATATGAAATTAATTTCACCTTTGAAATATTGTCATTTCAGAGAGTTAATAAGTGTTTTGTTAAAAATTTAAATTTTGATGGATCAATTTATTGAAGTTTAAAAATATGATGATTTGTTTTTTAATTAGTTCACTAAAAGCTGTCGATGGTATCCATCAACAGCTTCGTATGAAATTAAGTTAATCAAATTTGAAGGATTGAGGATTTAGCTTAAATAATGATTCTGTATTTGATTTAATCAACGCTGAATGAGTTAAAGTTCTCGGTAGAACTCTATCAAAATAGAATTGTGCCGTAGAGATTTTTGCAGAATAGAACTCATCTTGGGTTCCTTGGTCAATTTTCTTTTGAGCGACAATCGCCATCTTTGCCCATAAATAAGCAAAAACCACATAACCAGAATAATATAGATAGTCTACAGCGACTCCTCCAACTTCATCCAGATTTTCTGGAACCTTACTCTGAATATAAGTAGATAAATCAAGCCATTCTTTAACGAGTAGATCAAGCTTTGATAACATATTCTCTGTAAGACCGATACCGCGATGTTCTTTTGTAAAAGACTGAATTTCTTCAGTTAATAAAAATAATAAGTTTCCTTTTGAACCAATCACTTTACGAATTAATAAATCAATTGCCTGAATTTCGGTAGTTCCCTCATATAATGTTGAAATGCGAACATCTCTAGCAATTTGTTCCATGCCATGTTCAGAAATATAGCCATGCCCACCATAAATCTGCATACCATGTTTAGCAACTTCTACTCCCAATTCTGTTATAAATGCTTTTGCAATAGGAGTCAGTAATGCCAATTTATCTTCAGCTACTTTTTTTTCAGACTCATCTGTAGCTAATTCAGCAATATCTACATAAGTTGATAAATAATAAGCTAATGCACGTGAACCCTCAGTAAAAACTTTTTGTGTTAAAAGCATGTTTCGCACAGCTGGATGTTCGATAATTGGATCGGCAGGTAAATCTGGAAATTTTGGACCAGATATTGAACGCATAGCCAAACGTTCCTTTGCATATTCTAACGCACCTTGGTAGGAAGCTTCAGATGCAGCTAAACCTTGTACAGCTGTAAATACTCGTGCTGAATTCATGAAGGTAAACATGCAATTTAAGCCACGGTTTTCAGCACCAATTAGAAAACCTTTAGCATTTTCAAAATTTAATACACATGTTGCATTTCCATGGATACCCATTTTATGTTCTAAGGAACTACAGATTACGCCGTTACGACTATCAATATTTCCATCAGCATCAAGATTAAATTTTGGCACAATAAATAACGATATTCCCTTAGTGCCACTTGGAGCATTCGGTAAGCGGGCTAAAACAATATGAATAATATTTTCAGATAAATCATGTTCACCCGCTGAAATAAATATTTTTTCCCCTGTAATAGCATAACTACCATCACTATTCGGGACAGCTTTAGTTCGGATTTGGCCTAAATCTGAACCTGCATGCGACTCAGTAAGGCACATGGTTCCAGTCCATACTCCAGAAACTAAAGGAGTTAAAAATTTTGTTTTTTGTTCATCTGTTCCATGATTCTCAATGGTATACATTGCTCCATGGGATAAGCCTGAATACATTCCCCAAGCCCAGTTTGTCGACGTCAAAATTTCTGAAATGGCGATCCATAATAATCCTGGGAATTCTTGTCCTCCAAACGCTTCCTTACCTGTTAAAGAGGGAAATCCTAATTCTATATATTTTTTGTAGGCTTCCTTAAAACCATCGGGTGTGATGACTACTCCATCTTGAAGCTTACATCCTTGCTGATCTCCTAATTGGTTTAAAGGATGCAATTCTTTTTCACAAAATTCAGCTGCTACTTCTAAATATGGACCTACTATTTCAGAGGTCATTTTTTCTTTTGACTGAGGATATTGTGTATAGAGTGATTCAAAATCGAGTAAATCGCTTAATACAAAATTAATGTCACGAAGTGGTGCTTTATACATTGGCATATTAACTATTCCCTACATTTCAATTTTGGAATCAATATTCCTAATTGGGTCCTAAAGTCATTGGGTATTTAAAAAATTATTTCGTCATACGAAACAATAGATTTTGGAAAGAAAATATAGTCAAAAAAATAAGAATAAAAATAACTACTGTGCATAGTTAATCATTTGTTTAATTCATTTTATTCATTATAAAAAATTAGTTAAGCTCAAAAGATAGTCATAATTTGGGATAAATAAAAATTATAAGGATATGGGTTTAACATGATGAGAACCACCCATAACTCTATATATTTAATAATTTTTTCCAAAAAACCTCACACGATTTGGAAATTAATTATTGTAGTTATTATAAATTCAAAGGAATATGATATGGAAATTAAGCCTACCAAAAGTCAGATAGAAGCTTTTCGTAATGATGGCGCTTTTCTTTTTAAAAATTGCCTTACTGAAAAGCAAATTTCAGACTGCTACGAAATATTCAAATGGAATATGACTCATCCTGGGCCAAGTAACTTTCGTGCTTTAGATGGCACCAAACTTCAAACCCATATAGATAATGCAAATCCATTATCTAAAGATAAGTTAGATAATTTAGTAAAAACTTTGCCTTTCGGTAAGATTTTTCAAGAACTTTGGGGATCTGAAAATGTTTGGTATTTCGCCGAAGAAATTTTTGCAAAAGAAAATGGTAACAGCGGTCGAGGACCTTGGCATCAAGACACAGCTAATCTTCCATGGGCTGGCAAACATTGGGGCAATGCCTGGATTACGTTTCAATCACTACCCAAGAAAAACTGTTTAGAAGTCATTCGTGGATCTCATAATGGTATCCAATATGATGGTTCTAGTTTCAGCAATCCAAACGATCCAACAGATCCATTATGGGGTGATGGAACTTACCCTCGCTTACCACATATTGATGAAGAACTATCAAAAAATCCAAACGCTTACGACGTTTTATCATGGGATTTAAAACCAAGAGATGTTGTGATTCTTCATCCAAGAGCATTACATGGCGGAGCTCCTGTCGATGAACAGTGTCCAACTAGACATACATTAGTTTTACGTTTCTTTGGCGATGATGCTACGTTTCGTTGTTTACCTACTTCAAATCCAAGCCATGCACGTAATGGATTTCTTTTTAGAGAAGAAATGGAAAAACTGAATGAAGGAGATCTATTCAGATCACCAATTTTTCAGAAAATTGCTTAATAAATAAAATCTTCAAAATGGAATAAAAAATGCAAAAACAATTAATTAACCCCGGTTTACGCAAAGAGAAACACTACGATCCATTTCATTTTTCAGCTGCTGTACGTGTAGGCAATATGATTTGGGTGTCTGGATGTGTAGGTGAAAATCTTGAAACTGGTGTTTTAGAACCATCCATGGAGAAACAAGCGCGTCAGACCTTTGAGAACATAAAAGAAGTGCTCAGTGCTGCTGGCGCAAAAATGAGTGATATCGTTGAAATCATCACCTTCCATACAGATCAAAGAGGAGAAATTGCTGAATTTATGTCAGTAAAAGATGAGTATTTGACAGAGAATTATCCTGCTTGGACAAGTATCGGGGTATCTCAACTAGCTCGGCCTGAATTCAAAATCGAAATACGTGTAGTAGCGGTGATTGGCTGTGGAGATAAATGAATTTAACTCTTAAAGCTGTAGATAATCACTTTCATACAAATAAGCCTAAATAAACCTCCTTAATAGAATAAGGATAGGTATTCATGCTTAATTATAGATAAAACAATGGATTAAATTACGTAATAGTAAATGGAGTTTTTAATATGAGTAATTCAGGCCCAATAAATGATAATGGTAGTGGTGCCCAACTTCTTGCTCGCTTAGATCGTTTACCGGTTATGGGGATGCATTATTTTTGGGCATTATTGCTGGCAATAAATTTAATGCTGGAATATTACGATAATGCAATTTTTGCATATGCTTCTCCAACGATTAAGGCGCATACAAATTATAGTACAGAACAAATTGGTCTTATAGGAAGTATGTTTTTCGTTGGTATGATTATTGGAGCCTTAATTGGTGGAAGATTATCTGATAAATTTGGACGGCGCTCCATCATGGTGTGGGCTACTCTTCTCTACTCATTCGGTTCACTTCTGACAGCTCTCTCACCCAACTATGAAATAATGCTGTTTTCAAGAACAATCACAGGAGTCGGCGTACAGGCAGCAACTTCAGTTTTGCTCGTATATGTGTCTGAAATGTTTCCTAGTAATACTCGTGGTCGCTTTATGTCGGTGGTCACAATCGGTTTCGCATTTTCAGCTGTAGCCGCTTCCGCTTTAGCATTGTTCTATTTACCCAACAGTGGTGATAATGCTTGGCGTCATCTTTTTTATGTAGGTAGTATTGGATTTCTCATTGCACCTTTTATGCGTTTTTATATCCCTGAATCTGTGCGTTGGTACATTGCCAGAAAAAAATATCAACAAGCAGAAAGACTTATTAGCAAATTTGAGAGACAAGCGATATTAAAAAATAAAATATTAGAAACGCCGAATATTTCATTTGTAGAACATTATAAAGAAGCAAAACTTTCTGATCTGTTCACAAATAAAACCGTTGTTCTTACTATTATTGTAATGGGTGTTGGGTACTTCGGTTCAACATTAGCATATTACTTATTTGGCAATTGGGCAGTTTACTCTTTTGTCTATGGTTTAAATTATTCCGAAGAAAAAGCTTACTATATTTTCTTTATATGGAACGTGATCTACTGCGTAACTCCATTTATAACCATGTTTATACTTGATCGTTTTGAACGCAAGTCCTTAATTCTAGCAATGTCGGCATTAACGACTATTCCTCTGATTGTATTAGGGATATCAAATATAATGTGGGAATTAATCGCTGCGGGCGGTATTGCTTGCATAGTGACAGGTATCATTATTAGTGGCTATTACACTTATATTCCTGAATCATTGCCTACAAAATTACGAGCATTAGGAAGTGGAATTATTATCTCCATTGGTCGCTTTGGAGGTGCAGTCTCTGGAGTCCTAGGTGCTTGGTTATTTACCCACGGTGGTATACAAAGTGTCATGTTCACTGCCGCAGCATTGTATATTCTATTCGCCATTCCAGTGATGTTATATGGCCCCCTCACGACTAACCGCTCTCTTGAAATAGTAAACAGTAAAGAATAAGCAAATCATCTTCTCAATCAAACACATAGTTTAAATAAGCTTGCGATTTTTAATCGCAAGCTAGGAAAACTCAACTTAATTTCATGATATTTAAGGAAAAAATCATGTTGAATAAAAAACTTATAATTGTTCTTTTAAGCTTTACAGCAACCTCGCCACTGGTTCAAGCAGTTGAAATTAACAAGGATTTAAATTTAAATTTTACGGCTACTGCTATGTCGGAATATCGCCGTTCAGGTTTTGATCTGAGCGATGGTAAACCTGTAGTACAAGGATTGGTATCTCTCGCTCATAAATCAGGGTGGGATATTTCTGCACAAATTTCTAATTATGATGTAGTCGTTGTACCAGCAAAATATGAAATAGCTTATACGGCAGGCTATTTTCATGCATTTAATGAAAAAGTGTATGTTTACTCCTCGTTAGGTCAAACTATCTATCCCAATTGGGCTGATGGCAACGTAACGGAATGGTTTATCAGTGCGAATGCTTATGGGGCTTTTTTTAATTACTTTTATGACTGGGGAAAGAACTCAAATGCTCAATATCGTTATATAGGTTATAAATATAATTTCCCTAATGACGTCTGGCTTGATATGCGTTATGGCTATAATGATCTAGGTATGCAATTAAGAAATGAGGATGGTGATATCCGTCATAATTACACTACACGCAAGGTAGAGTTAGGAAAAAAATATAATGATATTAATTACACACTCTCTTATGCTGATACTGATTTAACGAATTCAGAATGTACACAAATCATGGCATATGGAGATAAATGTTCATCCACTGTAGTATTTGGTATAAAAAAGACTTTTTAATTAAATAGATAGAGAACTTTTCTTAAACAGGAAAAGTTCTCTTTTTTATTCATAATAATTTAATTTGTTATAAAAAATACTGTTTGCACCTTATTCTATTTCGATACAAACAGTAGTTCAGTCATTTTTGACTTTATACGACTTCAAATAATCCAGCAGCGCCCATTCCTCCACCAATACACATTGAAACCACTACAAACTTCACACCACGTCGCTTACCTTCAAGTAAAGCATGTCCTACTAATCTTGATCCTGTCATACCATATGGATGGCCAATTGAAATACTCCCTCCATTTACATTGTATTTATTTGGATCAATGCCTAGATGATCTCGGCAATATAATACTTGGCAAGCAAAAGCCTCATTGAGTTCCCACAATCCAATATCATCTATTGAGAGACCATGTTGTTTAAGTAATTTAGGAATCGCGTAAATAGGACCAATACCCATTTCTTCAGGTGCATTTCCAACAACAGTCATTCCACGATAAATACCTAAAGGTTCAATACCTAACTGCTCTACTAATTTCCCATTCATTACAACACAAGCACTTGCGCCATCAGACAGTTGGCTCGCATTTCCGGCAGTAATTACGCCTCCCTCAATGACCGGAGCTAAACTATTTAATGACTCTAATGTGGTACTTGGACGATTTCCCTCATCCTGACTTAACATTACTTCTTTAAATGAAGATATCCCGGTAGTTTTATCCGTTATCATCATCTGAGTTGTGATAGGAACAATTTCATTATCAAATATTCCGGCTGTCTGTGCACGAGCTGTACGCAGTTGTGACTCTAAGGCATACTGATCTTGAGCTTCTCGAGAAATACCATATTTTTTTGAAACAAACTCGGCGGTCTCTAACATTGGCATATAAGCTGTAGGCTGATGAGCTAAAACATTAGGGTCCTCTTCAGCTTTCACCCATTCCATATATCGGCTTTGTACAGCAGAAATAGTTTCCTGACCTCCAGCAATAACGGTTTGCATACCGTCATACATAATTTGTTTCGCTGCGGTAGCGATCGCCATTAAACCAGATGCACATTGACGATCAATTGTTTGAGCACCAATTACCGCTGGTAATCCAGCAGCGAATAAACCATTTCGAGCGATGTTATTTCCTGCCGTACCCGCATTTAAAACCGAGCCAATAACAGCATCTTCAATACGATCCGGTTCAATGCCTGCGCGCTCAACGGCATGTTTAATTGCATGCCCTAACATTGTTGGTGAGTGCGTAGCATTAAAAGCACCTTTATATGCTTTCCCAATAGGTGTACGAGCTGTTGAAACAATTATTGCATCAATCATAAATCTTCCTTGTAAAAGAGAAATAAATAGAAATATTGCAATGGAATTAAGGTATTAAAGATATTTCAACTTATTAAAGTGGCTCTAAGCTTATAAGTATGTTTGATAAATTTTAGGCAAAGAAAATACATTGCCTCGTTAGATAACGAAACTTATTTACTTACTTAGTCTAAAAATTGAAATAAGAATTGTTTTATTGAATAATCTATCACTTCCTAATTTAGAATGGGCTTGAATTAGAAGTCACTTTTTATTCTAAAAATAATTACTTATCTATCTAAAATCCCTAAAACCATTGCTCAGGCATATTCAGTGGTGTTGTTTCCACTGGATCCAGTACTGCCAACCAACTGGATATTTTTGGCATTTCCCAGCCAAAAAAGTAATCACAAGCTGCCAATTTCCCATTTAAGAAATCGCTACTCGATGATGTCTTCATCATTTCATATATAGTTATTGCTTGATCTAACCATAACCACCCTACAACTAAATGCCCAAAAGCCTCTAAATAATTTGCAGCATTTGCTAATTGCATTTCTAAATCATCTAAGGCGTGTAATTGCTCAGTAACTTTAAGAATTTCTTGCCAATGATCATTTAGCGTTGTAGCGTGATTATGTAATTTATCTATTAAAAGTGCTTGATGAACTGTTTTAGTAATCCGTTCATTTAACAACCTCATAGATAAACCATCATTTATACGTGTTTTTCGGTCTAATAAATCGAGAGCTTGAATACCAAATGTACCTTCATGAATGGGGTTAAGGCGGTTGTCTCTATAAAACTGCTCAACATTATATTCACGTGTATATCCATATCCACCATGAACTTGAATTGCCAAATCATTTGCGACTAGCCCCCATTCGGAAGACCAACTTTTTACGACGGGTGTTAATAGGTCAAGTAAGGCATTGATATCATTTTGTTCTTTTTCATTATCAACAGATTTAATCTCGTCGACCAATCTTGCTGCATATAAACATAATGCTAAAGCTCCTGATACATAAGACTTCTGTGCTAATAGCATTCTACGAACATCAGGGTGTTTTATAATGGGGACTTGAGAAGAATTAAGCTTTCTGTCACTTTTTGGTCGCCCTTGTAGACGAGTTTTTGCATAATCAAGAGCATGCAAATAACCTGTATAACCTAATGCCGCAGCTGATAATCCCACAGAAATACGAGCTTCATTCATCATATGAAACATATAAGCCAATCCTTTACCAGGCTCACCTATGATGTGTCCCAGGGCTCCAGCTTCTCCTTCAGGAGTAAACTTTCCTTCTCCAAAATTTAAAACACAATTGACTGTGCCTCTATAGCCCATTTTATGGTTTATTCCAGCCAAGACTACATCATTTCTTTCACTTGGTTTCCCATCTTTATTAAGTACTTTCCGAGGGACGGCGAATAATGATATTGCTTTTACCCCTGTCGGAATTTGACCATTTTCATCAGGAATTTTAGCAAGCACTAAGTGTAGAATATTTTCGGAAATCTCATGATCTCCTCCCGAAATCCACATTTTATTGCCAAATAGACGATATCGACCATCTCCATTAGGAACAGCACGAGTACGAATATCAGCTAGACTTGAGCCTGCTTGGGGCTCAGATAAACACATAGTCCCGAAACATTTGCCTGCCGCCATAGCACTAATATAGGGCGAGATAATTTCTTTCTCACCATATGTAATTAAAAGATTAGCATTTCCAATTGTTAAAAAGGCATAAGCTGCCGTACCTGCATTTGCACCCAGCAGATAGGCCATACCAGCTCGCTCAATTGTAGTAGGAAGACTCATCCCCCCCCATTCTAACGGGAGCGCAGCATTCATTAATCCAGCCTCAGAAAATTCGTGTAATGCGACTCCTACTTCTGGATTTACCTTGACTTTTTCTCCATCAAAGCTAGGTTCATTACTATCGTTTTTCTTATTGTGTGGGGCAAATAGATCAGTTGCTAAACTTTCATAAACATTTAAAACGGAAGTATAGTCAAAACGATCTTGACCCGAAAAACATGTTCTCTGGTTTAATAAATCTACTTTTAACCAGTCAAATAATATGAAATCCAAATCGCTACGAGAAAGAATAAGTTCATCTACCATGGAAAATACCTACTATAAAATTAGAAGTGATACCCATTCTGCAACAAGCGCAGGCTTAGCTTCGTTTTCAATTTCAACAGTTACATCAACAACCATTTGATAACGACCAGCAGACTTCTCTTTAATTGATTTTAATAAGAATTGGCCCCTTATTCTTTTTCCACTATGAACTGGATGAATAAAACGTAAATTATTCATTCCATAGTTTATAGAACTCGTTAGCTCTTTAATCTGCGGTAAAGCTTCTGAAGCCATAGCAGATAATAATGATAAAGTAAGGAATCCATGAGCAATGGTGCCTCCAAATGGACTTTTGCTTGCTGCTTCAGTATCGACATGAATGTATTGCCAATCTCGTGTTACATCTGCAAACACATTAATTGTTGCTTGATCAATTGTGATCCAATCAGAAACTCCAAGTACTTCACCTTCCAGTTCAAAAAGTTGAGCAATTGAAATCGGATTTTTATTCGATAGAGTATCACCCATTTTTATTCCCCTACTTTTAAACCAGCTTTATCTAGCTCTAAATTACCTTGAACAAAACCAGATATAGGGACGATTTCACCTGCACGATTAGATACTTCATTTAATCGCTCTAACAATATATGTGCTGTCTCGTCGCTGTTTCCAATGTGAATACCTTGAGTCAATGTAATATGTGCGGCCTCGAAACTTCCCGCTCCCGCACATAGAATCATTCTTGTTGGAGCATCTTCGCTCACTAACACGGCGGCGGCTGGACTTACTGCAGCCGGTGCAAGTGCTTTAAGAGATTCCCCAGGTAATAAACCTTCCAACATACGAGTTGCTGCCGTAGGTGCAAGGCAATTAACCCGAATATTGTATTTTTCTCCCTCAAGAGCTAGTGTTTGCATTAATCCCACTAGCGCCATTTTTGCGGCACTATAATTAGACTGACCAAAGTTCCCATATAGGCCAGAAGAAGAAGTAGTCATTACTATACGACCATATTTTTGCTCGCGCATAATATCCCATACAGCTTTTGTACAATTTACAGCTCCCATTAAATGAACGTCTATAACAGTTCGAAAATCATCTAAAGACATCTTGGTAAATGTTTTATCGCGCAAGATACCGGCATTATTAATTAAAATATCGACACGCCCCCAGTGGGACATTGTTTGCTTTACCATTTCTTCTACTTGAGCTGCATCAGTTACCGATGCGCCATTTGCAATGGCTTCACCACCTGCAGCAATAATTTCATCTACTATTTTTTGAGCAGCAGTAGTTGAACCGCCATTACCATGAACATCACTACCTAAGTCATTTACAACAACTTTTGCGCCTAGGCGTGCCAATAATAAAGCATGCTCTCTTCCAAGACCTGCACCTGCACCAGTCACAATTGCTACACGATTTTTTAAATCAATCATACTTTCGTCCTTAAAATAGTTCTTAATGATATTTACAGTTCTTCTATTACCAGAATAGGCAAATAGATAGGGAATTTATAACAATGTAATGACTATAAATTTTTAAATCGTGTATCCACCATCTACAACAATACACTCGCCATTTGTATAGCTCGCTGCATCGGAAACTAAATATAGTACCGTTCCAGCCATTTCTCTCGGTTCAGCATGGCGTCGTAAAGGAATATCTTCCATTAGTTTTTCATATAATTCTGGATCATCGAATAACGCACTTGCAAACTTAGTTTTAGTAAAACCTGGAACCAATGCGTTTACTCTTATACCAAATGGCCCACATTCTTTTGCGAAAGTTTTTGTCATATTAATGACAGCAGCTTTAGTAATTGAGTAAATACCTTGTTTATCACCTGGCTGTAATCCATTTACTGATGCCGTATTTACAATGACACCGCTGCCTTGTGATTTCATTAATTTACCGGCTTCAATAGACATGAAGAAATAACCACGAATATTCACTTCCACAGTTTTGTTATAAGCGGCTAAGTCAGTATCGAGAACATGTCCAAAATATGGATTTGCTGCTGCATTATTTATAAGAATATCTAATCGGCCATGCTGACTACGAATATGTTCAAAAATAGATGATATATCTTCCATTTTTCCAACATGACAAGCAAAAGCCTCCGCAGTACCTCCGGCTGCAATAATTTCTTCTGCCACGACCTTGCAATCTTCAATTTTTCGGCTAGAAACGATTACATGGGCGCCTTGTTCTGCTAATAATTTAGCAATTTCTTCACCAATACCACGGCTAGCACCTGTAACTAAAGCTATTTTTCCAGTTAAATCAAAAAGATTTGTCGCCATACTTTATATACTCCTATTTCCTTTTTCTCATCTATATCTAATAAATGTTTTGTATCTTCCTGAAAAACTCATTTTTGCAATTAAATAAGTTAGTGCCAAGTTAGCAAATTTACGCCATATTCACGAAAGTGCTGATGTTCATTCATACTTAAAATACTATGACGTTTAGTATCGCTAAGAATTTGCGTAATACCACAATTCACCAATGACCAATTCAAACCAAATGTCGCACGATCACTTAAACCCAGTAAAGATTGAATAATGACGGAGATCACTCCACCAGAACTAAAAACGACGACATTTTTCCCTTTTGAACTATTTACAATATCTGTAAAAGCACCTACACATCTATTTTGAAATTGCTTCCATGTTTCAGTGTAATCGGTGTCATATTCTCCACTCTGCCAACGATAAACAGCTTCAGCAAACATATCTCCCATTGTCTTTGTTGGATGAGATGAATTTTTAATAAACTGAATAATCTCAAATTTATCCGCATATTTTTTCTTATCTAAATTTAATAAAATTTGTTCATGATCAAATTCATTTAGTCCTATATGCGGTATAGCGACCAAAGAAGAATGCATCTCACCCAAACAATGTTGTGCAGTTTCTTGATGTCGAACCATTTCTCCACGCCATGCGATATCGAAAGATTTAGCCTGATCATCAAACACTTTACCCAGAACCCTAGCCTGTTCAGTACCTTTTATCGATAATTGATCATAATTATCAATACCCCATGAAGCTTGCCCATGCCTAACAAAGGTAATTAAAGCCACAAGATAATCTCCTACTTTTATTTCGATTGCCAAGTCAATTGCATACAACGAACAAATAGAGCTTCGACGAAATGACCAAAATCTTTAAAATCAGGGTTTTGTGTTTCTTTATGGTAATAACGATAATAAATTTGCTGGCAAATTACGGCTAAACGAAATAAACCAAAAACTTCGTAAAAATTCCAGTTATCTGTTTGTAAACCGGTCTTTTGTAAATAATATTTAACCACTTCCTGACGAGTGAGCATTCCAAACAAATGGGTAGGCTGTCTTCTCAAAGTTCTTAATAAAACGCTATCATCATCTTGTATCCAATAGGCTAACGCACAACCTAAATCCATTAAGGGGTCACCCAAAGTTGCCATTTCCCAATCTAATACACCAATGAGTCTTGTAGGTGATTTGGGATCTAGAATGACGTTATCAAGACGCCAGTCATTATGAATAATACAGGTCTTCACATCATCTGGTATATGCTCTAACAACCAAGCTTGTATACCCTTAAAACTAGCAACATCTGGTGTCTTTGCTTGCTCAAAACGTTTTATCCAACCCTCTACTTGTCTACGACAATATCCATCACCTTTACCGATTGTCTCTAAATCAGAACCTTTATAAGGCACATTATGAAGTGCGATTAAAGCATCTATGGCATTAATACATAGTTGATGCATTTGTTCAGGTGTTAAGTCTAAATTTTCAGGAAGGTTTGCTCTTGTAATTACTCCCTCAATTCGATCCATCACATAAAAATCGCAACCAATAATATTTGCATCAGTGCATAGTGCCACCATATCTGGTACCAATGGATAGAGGGGCTTAAGCGCTTTTTGAACGTTATATTCACGTTGCATATCATGAGCAGACTTAGCTTTGGTTCCTGCAGGTGGGCGCCGTAAAATCAGATCTCGATTTTCATACTGTATTCGATATGTCCAATTAGACGCCCCACCTGAATACTGAGTAATTTGTGGCATACCTTTTAAAACAATGTCCTGTTCCTTCAACCACTGATCTACTTTTTCAATATCTAACTTTTCACCTTGGCGAACAGCTCCACCTACATCGATAGTACTCATTAAGCAATCTTTCCTTTTAATGGCTGGTAATTACGTCCATAACCCCGCTTTTTGAGCTCAATTCTTGTAATTACTCTCTTATGTACTTCATCAGGACCATCGGCGAGTCTTAATGAGCGAGCAATTCCCATAAAGCGTGCTAAAGGTGTGTCATTAGAAACTCCCATCGCTCCATGCATTTGAATGGCCATATCTATAACTTGTTGCATCATATTCGGTGCGATTACTTTAATCGCCGAAATCTCTGTCATTGCAGCAGTATTTCCAACCGTATCCATCTTCCAAGCAGCGTAAAGTGTCATTAGACGCGCTTGTTCAATAGCAATTCGAGCATCTGCGATTTTTTCTTTATTCCCTCCTAATTCTAGGATAGGTTGACCAAAAGCAATCCGAGTCATTCCTCTGTCAATCATTAATTCCAATGCACGCTCTGCAGCTCCTACACATCGCATACAATGATGAATTCGTCCTGGACCTAGTCTGCCTTGGGCTATTGCAAAACCTTCGCCTGGGCCACCAATAAAATTTTCAATAGGTACGCGCACGTTATTGAAACAAACTTCTCCGTGACCATGTGGAGCATCAATATCGCCAAAAATCGGTAACATTCTTTCAATTTTTACTCCTGGTGTGTTAACAGGAACAAGAACCATAGAATGTTGCTCATGATGGCTTTTTGATGAATCAGGTGTATGGGCCATAAAAATTAAGAGTTTCGTATTAGGATCCCCTAAACCTGATGACCACCATTTACGGCCATTTAAAACAATTTCATTTCCATCGACTATTGCTGTGGCTTGCATATTGGTTGCATCACTTGAAGCCACATCAGGTTCAGTCATACAAAATACGGAACGAATTTCGCCATTTAATAAGGGCATTAACCATTGATTCTTTTGTGCTTCACTGCCGTACTTCCACAAAAGCTCCATATTTCCTGTATCAGGCGCATTACAATTAAAGACCATAGGTGCTAAAAAACTACGGCCAGTATATTCAGCAATATGAGCATACTCTTGAATACTTAATCCAGCTCCAAGCTTTTCATCAGGCAGAAACATATTCCACAATCCAGCTGATTTTGCTTTAGCTTTTAGAATTTCTAAAGCTGCTGGCCATTTCCACGTAGTCCAATCTTCTGGATCACACGTTTGGTGTACTTCTTTCCAAAATTTTTCTTCTATGGGAATAATCTCTATATCCATGAATTGTTTAGTTTTTTCTAAATACGCCTTACCTTTAGCGCTAAGTTCAAAATCCATTATTTATAACTCTGTTTTAGTATTTGCCAAGCGTACATAAAATCGTATAATGAATAAAATGAATTAATTTAATAGTAAATCATGCACGAAGATAATAAAAAGGTAGCATCGCTTGCGAGAATTGATCTCAATTTATTCCGAGTTTTTGCTACGATTTATAAAGAAAAAAATTTAACACGTGCCAGTGAACAATTGTTCTTAAGCCAACCTGCGGTAAGTCATGCGCTTGCACGTCTTCGTGAACATTTTAATGATCCATTATTTATTAGAGATGGACACGGCGTAATGCCATCAATATTAGCTAAACGCATATGGCCTAATATTGAACAATCACTATCTTTAATGAACGAAGCAATAAAAAGCACATTAGATTTTCAACCAGAAAGAGACTTAAAAAAATTAACAATCGCAATGATTGATGAATTTGAACCCATACTACTTCCTTTAATTACTCAACATTTTTCAAAATTTAATAAAGATTTAATTATAAATAGCGTGCGTATTGATAGAAAAAATTTACGTCAAGAGTTAGTGTCAGGAAGGATTGACTTCTCGATAGACGTTAATCACTTAGTAGAGGAAGGAATTGCTCAGCAAACATGTTTGAAAGATAAATTAGTCATTATGTGCCATAAAGAACACCCTATTTTACAATCGGGTATAAGCATAGAAAGCTATTTAAATGCAAAACACATAACAGTATCTGCTCGACCAACAGGCAGAGTATTTGAAGATTTTATTTTATCAAAACATGGGTTTAAGAGAGAAATTAAACTTCGTTGCCAACAGTATCAAACTGCTATTAGTATGTTGGCTCAAACAGAGTACTTACTTACGATTTCCCACACGCAGGCGTTGTATCATAAAAAAAATTATCCTGATGTAAATATTTATTCGATTCCAGCAAAAATTGAAGGGTATGAAATGAATCTTTATTGGGATGAGGAAAAATCAAAAGAACAAGAAATCGTGTGGTGCAAAGCACAATTAATAGAGATTATGAATACTCTCCAGAGTTAGTTTAAGAATGACTAAATAAAATTAGTCTTATGCATGATTTAATATTTATTTAATTCATTTTATTCATTGATTAAAAAACCTTACTCTCTTTGTAATACAAGGAAGATAGGAATTAGAACAGTGAATAAAACATGGCAAAAGACATATGATGAATTAGGTATTCCTAACGAAATTACATTGCCACCAGTAAGCACTTCAATGATTGAGATTTTTGAAAGAAATGTTCAAAAATTTTCAGACAAAACTGCTTATATTTTTAGAAACGAAAAATTAAGCTATCAGCAGATAGATAATTTATCTTTACGGTTTGCGGCCTATCTACAGTCATTAGGACTAAAAAAAGGTACTCGTGTCGCGGTGATGCTACCGAACGTTTTACAATATCCGATCTCAGTTATGGGTATTTTGCGGGCAGGACTGATTCTAGTAAATGTAAACCCACTGTACACTCCAAGAGAACTCGAGCATCAACTTAAAGATTCAGGTGCTGAGGCGATTATCTTACTAGAAAATTTAAAAGGTATATTTCAGCAAGTTGCATCAAATACATTTGTAAAACATGTATTTATAGTAAATTTAGAAGATTCTTTAACTCACCCATTCACCGATCATACTCAAGATAAATTAAATCCTTTTAATAGAGGGCTAAGATATCCGTCATGTTGTTATACAAAACCAAAATTAAATTTGGATGATACAGCTGTTTTACAGTACACAGGTGGTACAACTGGTGTGTCTAAAGGAGCCGAATTAACACATCGCAATTTAGTTGCCAATTTATTACAAAATGATGCAGTTTATAGCCCGGTTTTACTCATAGGCAGTCAAGATCATCAAAATATGATTTGTGCGTTACCTCTTTATCATATTTTTGCTTTTCAACTTTCCATGATTTCTCAGTATGTAGGTTTTGCTTGTGTATTAATTTTAAATCCAAGAGATACTGCCAGCCTGATAGAGGAAATGGTTAAGTACCCTCCTGTATTATTTCCTTCAGTAAATACATTAACCAATGCTTTAATCAACCACGAAAATATTAAATTAGTAGATTTTAGTCATTTAAAATTATCGAGTAGCGGCGGAATGGCCACATTGCCATCAACTGCAAAAGCTTGGTATGAATTAACAAATAAACCTCTACTAGAAGGTTACGGCCTATCAGAAACTTCACCGGTCGTCACAATTAACCCACCGACTCTTAAAGAGTTTACAGGAAAAATAGGGATACCTTTACCTTCCACTGAAGTTGCTATTTTGGACGATAATGGACATGAGGTTCCATTAAACCAAGAGGGAGAAATTGCGGTTAAAGGTCCCCAAGTGATGAAGGGATACTGGAACCGTCCCGAAGAAACTGCGAATGTGATGACAAATAATGGTTTTTTCCGTACTGGTGATATAGGTGTAATGGATTCAGATGGTTTCACAAAAATTGTGGATCGCAAAAAAGATATGATTTTAGTATCTGGTTTTAATGTTTATCCTAATGAAATAGAAGAAGTTGTTAGTAGACATCCTAAGGTTCTAGAAGCAGCAGCGATTGGCGTCATCGATGAAAAAAGTGGAGAAGTCCCAAAGCTATTCATTGTAAAAAAAGAAAATGATTTGACGGAAAATGACATTTTCACATTTATTTCAGATAAATTAACAGCGTACAAGCAACCTAAATATATTGAATTTTTAAGTGAATTACCTAAATCAAATGTAGGTAAGATTTTACGTAAAGAGTTGAGATAAGGTTAGGTTGATCATTTATAGAGACATATTTAAACAAATCTGTCTCTTTTTTATTTATTAAGAGATATAAATAATGAACATCCTTACTCAGGATCTCCTTTATTTACTTGAGCTAAGAGAAATCGATTCTTTAATATTTCAAGGAAATTGTACACAAGTCTTTGGTTCACATTTATTTGGCGGACAACTTTTAGCTCAATCCTTAATCGCTGCAGCAAAAACAACAGATCGCCCAGCGCATTCATTACATGCATATTTTATACAAGCTGGCAGAACTGATATTCCTATTCTTTATCAAGTATCTGACCTACAAGATGGTTCAAATTTTAGCCGCAGAGAAGTAAAAGCTTTACAAAATGGACAATTAATTTTTATCGCACTCATCTCTTTCGCATATTTTGAACAAGGTCCTGAGTTCCAAGTTCCCTCTCCGGTTTATCCTTCCCCAGATTCCTTACAACCAGAGCAGCACCATAAGTTACAAGTGATTGAACAAGTGCCTGATAATTATAAATCAATATTTATGCGACCTTTTCAATTAGAAATTAAGCCAATTCAATTTTTAGGTTTTAAATCAGAAAGTAAGTCCTCTTCTTATGCAGAATATTTTCGAACTTATGACAAATTTACGTTAAATATAGACTCTGTTATTTTGCATCAAGCTATTATGGCCTATTATTCAGATTACAATTTACTCTCTATTTCTCTTTTAAATCATGGGATTAGTTACTTTGACGACAAGATCAAAGCCATAAGTTTAGATCATGTTATTCTTTTCCATCATGACTTTAGGGTTGATGAATGGTCTCTTTATGATTTAAGTACAAACATTAGTTCACAGGCAAGAAGCTTGAACTACGGTAAAGTATGGCAGAACAATAAACTCGTCTGCAGTACTGTTCAAGAATGCTTATTACGAACGATTTAAATTTTTATAGGTATTTATTAATAAACATCTCTTTCCTCAATAAATACCTTTATAAAAACAGGGCTTGAAAGCCCTGTTTTTTATTTTATTATCCAAAGCCAACTACTGACTTTATCTCAACAAATTCATACAGTGCTTGCTCTCCCCATTCTCTGCCATTTCCAGATTGTTTATAGCCTCCGAACGGAGCGGCAAAATCTAATGGGGCATAATTTAAATAAATTTGTCCTGCGCGAATTTTTGATGCAACTTTTCGGGCATGTTCTATTGAACTACTTTGCACATAACCCGCTAAACCAAAAGGAGAGTCATTGGCTATTGCAATCGCCTCCTCCTCGTTAGAATAACGAATCATCACAAGTACTGGTCCAAAGATCTCTTCCCGAGCAATTTTCATAGAATTAGTTACATTCGCAAAAATAGTCGGTTTAGCAAAATAACCTTTTTCTAATCCTTCAGGTGAACCTAGACCACCGGCAATAATTTCTGCACCTTCATCAATACCAATTTGAATATATTTTTGAACAGTATCAAATTGTTTTTTAGATGAAAGTGGCCCCATATAAGAATTACTAGATGGAGCGCCCACAGTAATACTTTCTGCCGTTTTACGAGCCTGTTCCACAGCCGCTTCATATTTTGATTCATGAATAAGCATTCTGGTTGGAGCAGTACAGGTCTGGCCTGTATTCATCATAATTGCTTTGACACCATTATCTACAGCCTGAACGATATCAGCATCATCTAATATAATATTCGCTGATTTTCCGCCTAATTCTTGATGAACACGTTTCACCGTAGGAGCAGCATCTACAGCCACAGAAATTCCTGCACCAGTAGATCCTGTAAAGCTAATCATGTCTATATCTGGATGACGTGATAAAGCTGACCCAACTTTACCACCATGTCCGTTTACTAGATTAAAGACGCCTGCAGGTACACCAGCTTTATCAAAAATCTCGGTTAGGAGCCATGCTGAAAATGGAGTTTGAGCAGCTGGCTTTAATACCATAGTGCAGCCAGTAGCTAGAGCTGGCAAAACTTTCACAACCACCTGATTAATAGGCCAATTCCATGGAGTAATAAACCCACAAACTCCTATAGGCTCTCTTAATATACGCGTAGTACCTTTTTGCTCTTCAAACGGAAACTTTGACAATGCTTCAATCGTAGTATTCAAATGAGCTAATCCCATCGCTGCCTGATATTGACTCGCAAGCCAATCAGGAGCACCCATTTCTTCACTAATTGCAGCCGCTATTTCAGCTTCACGTTGTTTATATTCATTCGCAATTCCTTTTAGAAGTTCAAGCCGCTCATTGACTGAAGTTTGTGAAAAACTGACAAAGGCACGTTTTGCAGCTTCTACAGCATTATTAACTTGTTTTTCACTGCCATCAGAAATAATACCAGCAACTTCACCAGTAGATGGGTTAATTACTTCAATGTTAGATGTACCTTGTTCATCCAACCAGTTACCATCAATGTAAAATCCTGTATATTTACGCATAATTTCTCCTATTTTAAGGGTTATTCCTTCCTTAAAAATTATTAGATTTAATATTTAGTTTATGAAGATAAATTTTTAACTAAAATATAATTCCAGCTATAAATAATTTCATGTTCAGAACTATAATCCGTTTTACTTAATATTCATTTAAACTATGCAGCATAACTTCGATCAACTATTAAAACAGGTTTAATTGTTTTCCCACTTAATGAGTCAGAAGATGCTGTATTAATATCGTCAAAATCATAGAATTTTATTAATTTTTCATAAGGAAATTTTCCTTGAGCATGAAATTCTAATAATTGGGGAATACTAATTTGTGGAATACCTTCGCCCATGACGACACCAATAATTTTTCGACTATATACAACAAGATCTGCTAGTGTATTCACGGTTAGATCTTTGTTTGTCACAGCAACTGGAGCAGCTACTCCTTTAATTGCTAATGCATCAATAGATGCTTTCATGACTTCAGATATTCCTGTGGTATCGATTGAGTAGTTAACACCACCCCCTTTGGTAATTTCTTTAATTTTTTCTACTACATCTACAGATTTGCTATTAATGACATGAGTCGCCCCTAATTCTTTAGCTAGACTCAGTCTCGAATCATGGATATCAACCGCAATAATTGTTGAGCAACCCATAATTTTAGCAGTCATCATTGCTGCCAAACCTACCGCACCAGTACCAAAAATTGCAATTGAAGAACCAGTTGTTGGTTTCAAACCGTTAAGAACGGTACCTGAACCTGTTAATAAACCGCATCCTAAAGGGCCAAGTAAGCGAAGATCAGCTTCTTTAGGAACTGCAATTAAGTTAGTTTCTTTAACATTTGTATGAGTCGCAAAAGATGATTGAAAAAAGAAATTATTGACTTCTGTACCATCTTCTTTTTTAAATGAGGCTGAACCATCATCACGATGTTTACCCCAATTTAAAGTCATCCAATCTGTACATGCTGCAGGCAATCCATGCATGCAATGATTACACTGCTTACAGTATGCATAAGCTAAAACTACATGATCACCGACTTTAAAATTTTTAATATTCTTTCCTACTTTTTCGACAATACCAGCACCTTCATGCCCTAATACGCCTGGAAATTCATAAGCAGCATGGCCTAATCGAACAGCATCATCAGAATGACAAATCCCTGAAGCAACAATTTTGACTTGTACCTCATCATCTAATGGTTCAGCGAGTTCAAGAGTTTCTATTTTATATGGCTCATTAACTGATTTAACAACAGCTGCTCTAATTTTCATCTTATAACTCCATTTAAGATTTTGATTATTATGGACAACCTAAAATATAAATATTATTTAAAAATATAATAAAATAATTAAGTCATCACTAGAACTCTAACATTAATATCTATAATTGAAATTTATTTAAAATCCACCCTATGGACAACTTAAAAAACAAACAAAAAATTAATTTAATATATTTTATTAAATAATTAAATTTGAAAAATAAATATCACACTCCTTGCAAAAAAATGCAGGAATTAAATAAAATTTACTTAATACAAATGGTTTTATTAGCTTAATTAATATATTTAAAATTATGAAATATACTATTTTTTATTTACTATGTGTGTTGAGAAAAATTAGTTTATAAAAACAAGTGGTTAATTATTATAATTCTTTAAAATAGGCTATTTATTGAAAACCATAGGATCAATTATATAAATATTTTAATTAAAATTAATAAATTAATTTTGACATTTTACTTGCAGTACTCATTATTTTTGGTATCAACTTCTTTGCATATTCTGGTTGAAGTCGCTCTGTACTAGCTGAAATAGAAAGCGTCATATATGGCACTCCTCCATTTTGGGATGGGATAATCGTCGTAATTCCACTGATGTTTGGATAGACTAAGTTTTGAGCGTATATATATTTATCCTTTTTCATTTTATCTATAAAATCAGGTATAGATTTCCTTAAATGTAAATGATTTTCTGAAATCCATTCTATAGGAGCATCTAATTTTGGTTTTTGAATCCAGTATCTTTGCTCTTCTTCTTTTAAATAAGCTAAAAGTGCAATACCTGAATAAGTCGCCGTAAAGGCCTTCAAATCACCTTTATGTATAGTGTAAGGAAAAATAGGATTTTCACCTTGACAAACAGCGACATAGCGCACTCCATTAAATTGTTTTAATCCAATACAAACCAAATCGCCACAGTCATCTGCCAACTCTTGCGCAAATTCCTCTAAAGCATTTAGGTCTAATATAGGAACAGGTGCACTTAGTCCTAAAGTAAATATTTCAGGACCAAGTTGGTATATCTTATTCTCTAGCTGCTGAACAAATCCAATTTTAATTAAATCATTCAATATACGATGTGTAGAAGCATGTGCAATACCTGTCTCAAGTACTAAATCTTTTAAACGCATACCATTTTTAGAACTACTTAAGCTTAATAAAATATGAGCAATCTTATTCGTTAATATCGCAGTTTCACTTCCCATTACTTTATCCTTAGTAAAATTAATAAGATATATTTAGGTCATATATTTCATTAGAACCTTATAAAAACAATATTCCATTGATTTAATTAAATATTTTTAAAATAATTTAAATTACAACAAATTAAAGCAGAAAAATAAATTCATCTGCTTTATCGTTCGAATATGTCAAAAAACAATTACTCTAGATAGCCTAAAAGCGATATCCAAATTTTAACGCATATGCAATTGCGCGGTTATTTTTAAACTCAGCTTGCTCTGAAAATTCTTTAATACCTTCGATTGGTAAATAGTAGCCACCACCTTCAGATTTAGTATCCCCTAACCAGAAATATTTTACGCCAGCAGCAATAAAATAATTAGGTGCTGGATTAAATTGAGCACCGAGTCCAAAAGACCAGTATCCTTTCATGGGTCCAAGCGTTGAAGCAGGACTACCCGAGCCAGAATCCCAACCAATATCAGATGCAATACTCCAACGTTCAGTTAACTGTTGTCCTAACCCAAGCGTTGCACTGTATTGATCTTTTTGGTAGGAATCCAAATCAATCCCTTGTTTATATACTCCTTCCGTTAATGCATCCATATACATTGCTGTAAGAGCATCGTATTGTGCTGGACGAATATTAAATTTTTTCCAATTCACCCATCTAAGACTCATATAAGCAAGCGTCTTTTCAGCAAGACCTGTTTGAAAATCTATATTTACTGATTGAGGCGTTTCGACTTTTGTCCGTGCAGGCGCAGTGTATTGTAATGGCTCACCAAATATATTTTCATCTACTTGAAAATCATATTTAATTTTTGAACGGTAAGTTACAGCTGCTTTAAGTGCAATTTCCGGAATTTGATAACTCCCTCCGACTAGCCAACCTAGCTCTCCCTTTTCTTTAAATTTAGCATTGTATCCATTAAAAGCTTCGGTATATGCCATTCCTCTGAAAGAGACATCTCCTTCAACAGTTTGATAGACAGGTCCACCATAAACTTGAAAGTTTTTAATAGGTGAATAACCTAAAATAAAACTTAAATTTTGGCTTTTTACATTTACAGATGTACCTTCACGGCTGGCATCATCAGAATAACTATTATTAGGAAGAAGTGGATAAGCTGTTTTTGCGGCAAAAGGCTGATCGTAGAGTAAACCAAAACTGAACTGGTCTGTGAGTTGCAACTTTAATGCAGCTGTATAAAATTGATTATCTTGTCCAATATTTCCTGTATCACGACTCTGGTTAGGTCGAACAAGATCTGGCCGATCATGAACTACGCCAGAAACAGAAGGATCAATAGCGAAAGCATTTGCTTCTGCATAATTACCAGCCTCTAAAAAAGGCAATATCGATTGGCCCGACTGTTCAAGTGCAGAAGCCTGACTATAACCACTAAAGAAAACACTCACTGCGCTAAATATAATTGGGCCAGATTTCAACTGATGTCTTCTTTCAAACAAATATTTTATTGGATTATTTGCAATAGTATCTTTCACTATCTCTAAACATGATTTTAACTCAGCACAATCCTTGCTTACCGATTTTTCCATTATTGATCCTTGAATTATAATTCTTGATAAATCACAAATTAATTAGCAATTTACTTGTTCATTTAAATTATTTCAGATAATAAAAATGAACAAAATATACACTACAAAATTAATAACACAGTGTCAATGACATTGTGTCAATATTAAATAAATTATAGCAATGCATAACTATTTTTTCTAAATTAAAGAATAAAGATAAGCTAAAATTTAATTAAAGAGAGAAAGTACAAGCTTTTTCGATGGCACAATTATTTTTTAATTAGTGCCGTATAACGTTGAAACCCAAATATTTTCTAATACCCGAATTACTACCTCTGGTTGAACTTGTGAAGAGTGTCCAAAAGCTTCTGAAAGATATCTTTCTTCAAGCCAAACCAGAGCTTTTGCTGTTTCTTCGACTTCTACATCTTTTCTAATTTTTCCCGCCAATTGCTCTGCCTTTATATGCTGAGCAGCAGCGGTGATAAATTCCTGTACTAAACTACGATAAACGCTCTCAACGTGTTCATCACCACTTGCAGCTTCGACAAAAGCTCTTAACAAACGCCCATGCTCTACATAGACTTTTACAGAATCGACTAAGGCCCGATGTAAATCTTCTTGAGGATTATTACCTTCTAACCATCGGTCTGAAATCTTGAATAGTTCTTTACTAATATTTTGGACAAGACGCAAAGTAAGATCATTTTTATCACGAAAATGGACATAAAAAGCTGGACGTTTTAAACCCGTACGTCGCATAACCTCATCAACATTAAGTTCACGAAAATGATGTTCACTTAAAAACTGTTCAGCAGCTTCTAATATTTCTCGCTCAGATTCTTTTGGATCGTGTTTTGGTCTACGGCGAGCAGCAGTTGTCATACTATCCTAACTCTAATGGGCACGGAGCCATTGTAGGTATTAATAAAAATTTCGACAAGACTTTATTGCTTATATACGCCTATTAATAAATAGTATAAGTTATTATTTTAAAATCAAATACATGAATAAAATTGGTGTTATTATAATTAATCTTTGCAAGTTTTTTAATTATAAATAAGTAAAGCCTAGTTGTTAAAATAGGCTTTACTTATTTCATAGATACTAAAATTTAAGAACCATAGTTAATCTTAGTCGCTAACCAACCATCCCAACGCTTTGTCCAATATAAATCGTGTAATTTAGCAGCTAAAGAATTTTCGTTTGTAGGTGCAACTGGTAAAACCACATCATCAACAGTTTGAATAGGCATAACTCCGCCAGCTGAGCTTGAAGTGAATGCTTCATCAGCTTCTAAAAGCTCTTCCTCTTTCACTTTTGTTATATGTGTTTTTACACCTAACTCATTAGCCAATTCAATAACGGTTCTTCGGGTAATACCTTCTAAACATCCTGAATCTGGCGTATAAATTTCATTATTTTTTATAGCAAAAATATTGGCACCCGCCGCTTCTGTTAAATAGCCGTTTCCATCAGTTAAAACAACCCAATCTTTATCTTGACTACGAGCCTCGTAAAGACCAAGTTTCATATCCATCCAATGGAAATTTTTAGCTGTTGGATCTACAGCTTTTTCAGAAATACGATTGTAGTGTTTACTAATTAATATTTCTAAACCATTTGTTCGACGTTCATCATCTGCTTGGAAGAAGTATGGTGATACAAAAGCGAACATAGCATTTTGCTGCAATACAGGATTTTTTCTACTCGCACTGCTTAAAGGCCCTCTTGTTACGGCCCACCAAACATAAGCATCTTTTAAACCTGTTAATTTAACGAGGTTTGTAAGAATTTCTCTAACCTCTTCGCGACTATAGGGATTTTCAAGAAAGAATTTTTGACATGATGCTTCCATACGATCCAAATGATCATCTAAACGGAAAAAAGCACCTCTAGAAACAGTAACTACATCATATGCTGCATCTGCATGTAAAAAACCCGCATCCATTAATGGGACAGATGCTTCTTGTATTGGTACGTATTGTCCATTACAGAATGCACTTCCATAAGAATATTGCTCTTCGTGTTCTGCACGCTGATGCAACTCATGTTCAGCCATGATTTTTTCGACTTGTATAACCATTTACAACTTCCTTTTGTGTAACACAATTAACCCATAACAAATATGACTTAACAAAATTAAAAAAGCAATAATTTTATAAAAAATGACAGAAAACCAATAATTGATATTATTTAACATTACTTAAAATTTCTAATACGCTATGAATTTCAATTACTTTTTATTTTTTTCCAATAAATATGATAAAAAATAAGTGCATATCGATAATTAAATTAATTAAATAAAATCAATAATTTAAAAAAAATAAAATAATTTATATTTTTTAATATATATTTATCAACAACTTATTTTAAAAACCTTCAAAATTAAACTGTAGAGTTCAATAATTACCTCAAGTCATTGACACTGTGTAATTGATAAATTAATAATAAAAGGATGCCTCTTTTCCTTTACCAGAGCAGGCTTATAAACCTGAATAGATATATAGGAATTAGGCTTTTGTTCATCAGGGTCAAGGAAGAATGAAGATAAAAAATCATCATTTTAGAAATCTAACTGATGCTCAATTTACTGAAATTATGTAAAGAGGAAAAAGATATGAGTTCATCAGATCAAACTGCTATTACTGATGTTTTAATTATTGGTGCAGGGATTGCAGGTATTAGCGCTGCTTACCATTTAAAGAAATATAGACCAAACTCAACGTTTAAAATATTAGAAGGACGTGATGAAATTGGAGGGACATGGAGTTTATTTCGCTACCCAGGGATCCGCTCTGATTCAGATATGCAATGTTTTGCTTTTGGTTTTAAGCCATGGACTAGTGAAAGAACTTTTGGTAGTGCAAAAATGATATGCGACTATCTGAAAGAAACAGTTTCAGAGAATGATATTGAGCAGCATATTTGTCTTGGGCATTCTGTAACAAGTGCGGAATTTTCATCGGATGAAGGTATTTGGACAGTAAAAGTTAAACAGAAAAATCAAAAAAATATTACCACTTTGCATTCCAGATTCTTAGTTCTAGGCACAGGTTATTATGATTACAACGCTGGTTACACACCAGATTTTAAAGGAACTGAAGATTTTAAAGGTCAAATCATTCATCCTCAACATTGGCCTGAAAATCTAGATTATACGGATAAAAAAGTAATTGTTATTGGTAGTGGTGCTACTGCCGTGACATTAATTCCAGCTATGGCTGAAAAAGTTAAACATATCACTATGCTTCAAAGATCTCCGAGCTACTTAATGGCTCTTCCTAGCGTAGATCCTATCGCCAATACTTTAAATAAGCTTTTTTCACCAAAACGAGCTTTTGATCTAATTAGACGTAAAAATATTAAATTAAGTAGAGCTGTCTATAAATTAAGTCGTCAATTTCCAAGTACTATGCGCCGCTTATTAATTTCAGATGTCCGAAGAAAACTTCCTAAAGACTTTGATGTATCTACTCATTTTTCGCCAAAGTACAATCCATGGGACGAACGTCTATGTGTAGTACCCGATGGAGATATGTTTAAAGCAATTTCTTCTGGAAAAGCATCAGTTGTAACCGATCATATCGATAAATTTACCAAAGAAGGTGTTTTACTAAAATCGGGGAAAGTATTAGATGCCGATATTATTATTACAGCTACAGGTTTAAATGCTCTACCATTTAGCCGCATTCAATTAGCGGTAGACGGTAAATCAATAAACTATCCAGACACTACAATATTTAAATCAATGATGTTGTCAGATGTACCTAATTTTGCGTTCGCATTTGGCTATACCAACATCGCTTGGACGTTAAAAATCGATCTTATTTGGAGACACTTCTGTAGACTTTTAGACTACATGGATAAGAACCAATATAGAATTTTTACACCAGTCATCAGTAATAAAAATATGAAACGCGTATCATTTGTCGATTTAAATTCTGGGTACATTCAAAGGAGTATTGCACAATTTCCAAAGGCAGGTACTGAAGGTCCATGGACTTTATTTCAGGATTATGAGTTTGATCTTGAAAGACTTGATAAAGGACCTGTATTTGATAAGGAATTACAATTTAGTCAGATCACACCAAAGAAAAAGTTGACTATAGTTACGACCCCATCATCAGAAGAAACGAAAGCACAAGCTTAATCATACGATAAAAATTTCAGTCTCTTATTTAATCTATAGCTTAATAAGAGACTGAATAAAAACGGAAAAACTATGGAAAATATCAAATTTACGAGTAAGGGAATTACATGTTCAGCATGGTATATTCCTGCGAATACCGATAAGTATATAAACTCAAGAGGTAGACCATGCATTGTCATGGCGAATGGTTTTGGTGGTACTAAAGATACAGGTTTATTAAATTTTGCAGAACCCTTAAATAAAGCTGGTTTTGATACATTTATTTTTGATTATCGTGGTTTTGGAGAATCTGGTGGATCGCCCAGACAAAATGTTTCTTATAAAGCTCAACGTGAAGACTACCAAGCTGCTATTAGAACTGTGCGAAATCTGCCGTATGTCGATCGAAATCGAATAGTACTTTGGGGTACATCTTATTCCGGAGGCCATGTGATTACTGTTGCAGCACAGGATCAAAAAATTTCAGCTGTTATTTCTATGAATCCCGCAACAGATGGTTTGGCCGCTCTTTTTCAAGTTTTCCAATATGGAGGTTTCAAACAATTAACAACTGCTATAGCTCATGGTTTGAAAGATCAACTTAGAGCAGTTATGCTTCAAGAACCGCATACTATTCCAATTGTTGGGCAACCTGGGACAGCTGCAATGATTAGTACGCCTGGTGCAGAAGAAAATTATAAATTAATGGCTGGTCCGACGTGGCGTAATGAAGTCTGCGCTCGAGCAGCCTTAGAAGTAACTAGAAACCGACCTATCACTTTTGCTAAAAGTATAAAATGCCCTGCTTTAGTACAAGTAGGCGCCAATGATCAAATTGCTCCACCTGATGCTGCCAGAAAAGCTGCAAATTTAATGAAAGGTCCTACCGAATTAATTGAGTATCCAATTGATCATTTTGATTTTTACACCACAGTATGGCAAGAAAAGTTACTTAATGATCAAATTAACTTTTTAGATAAACATCTAAATCCAGCTGTCAAAAAATAATTTTAATTAAATATCAAGCATGCAATTTAGTAATAAAATATTGAATTGCATTTTTACAGAAAATATTTTATACAAAATTCTCTTACTCTGCCCCCTTCTTCTATATATTTTAATAGCATCAACCCTCTAGTTTATTCTCAAAATCGGAATAAAATTTAAGATTTAAAATATGGTAAAAACCCAATAAAGTATAAATATTATACTTTATTGGGTTAAAATATTTACTTAAATATTTTATCTTATCTTTCTAATTTCTTTGAGCATTTAGTAAATCAAGAGGATTCATCATTTTGCCCTCATGCTCCACAAATCCTACAAACGTACTACTCATATTCCAGCCCAATAAACCTTTTAATTCATCTGAAAAATTACTCATTGATTCAGGTGGCATAGAAAGGTAATGATTTTCTTCTTGTCTTAAAAAAGCTAAGTCATAAGACATAGTCAAACCAATCCGAGGTTCATTGCTGACATTTTCCCCACCGCCATGATAAGTTGATCCAATCCAGATTAAAGCATCACCAGCTTTCATTTCCGCAGAGACAGTCTCCTCTATTTGAGGTCCTCTTTGATCATCCCATAAATGACTCTGTGGGATCACTTTTGTAGCACCATTTTCTTCAGTAAAATCAGTAACTGCAAACATAATTTGTACGCGTGCTTCACGGCCATATATCGGATGTCGCCACATCCATACAGCATCATCGCGATGCAGAGGTTGAGCTTTTTGACCTGGCCAAATTTGAATGGCTTGAGTCATTCCAATCTGAACATCTGGAATAAGTTCTACTCTATTTTCACCACTCCAAAAATGTAAAGGTTTTTGCAGGATAGCTTTTGCAGTTTCAAAAAAGACTGGATTCATTGCGACCAATTGCATTTGTGGTAAACGAGAGAATAATCGACTCATTCTTCGTGTTTTAGTACCTGCAAAATATTCATCCTCACCATCAGGGATACTATCTAATTGTTTAGATAATTCTTGATAAATTTCTTGGGTAAGTTCTTCATTTAAAAAATTTTCAATAATTACTCCACCATCTCTCATGATAGTAGAAACAATTTCATCGATTTCTGTATCTTTACTTAGTTTCATTAATGACATATGACGTCCTTTTCGTTAACTATTTAATTTTTAAATCAATTTTGCTTTAAGCCTAAAGTTGCAAAAGCATACTTATAGAATATTGCTGCTTGTAATCCATAAGAATCTATCAAACACACAATAAACTACAATTGCTATAGCTTAATTGCTATTTTTTAATAATATAACTATTTTTATTAAAAATAAACTATAATTAATATAGTTTAACAAGAATATTTTTGATTACTGATACCGTAAATTATTTATTGATTAAGTGAAAAAATTTATGAGACTTAAGTTAATTAGATAAACTAAAAAAAATATATAAAATATTGATAAATAATAATTTAAATATATTTATAAATGATATGTTTTAGTAATCAAATCATCATCTGAATTGTGTTTGTGACCAATTTATTGAGCAATTAAGCTAGCTTCGTTACTATAAGTATCCCTATTCTCAAAAATTCTTAGTTTTTTATATGGCTTTTTTAAGTCTGTGATTTAGCGTTATATATATGAAAAATATTAAATTTTATAGTTGTAAAATATTAAACAAAAGCTTAAAGACACTCTATGAACTCTTAATCGTTAAGAGTTCATAGAGGCTTAGTTTTAAGCCTCTAGATTCTTTTTGGGTTCAAAGTCTTCTGGGAAATAACTTCTTAGATAAGAAATCAATGCTCTTTGGGATTCTTTTACAATCTCATCTGGTAACGAGCCATACTGAAAAAAAGCATTTTTCCAAATTCCATCTAAGATATAGACAGCAATAATCATTTTTTCTGTATAACGAGCTTTATTAATCCCTTCAAAGTAATGATCTAGACTATCCATTATAGCTATCGCTAAAGCAGCGCATTGATTTGAATCAACTTCTCTGGTTTCCATTGGTGAATTATTATTTAAGATTAGTTTAGGTACATATGAGTTTTCTCTAAGATGATTCGCACCAATAGATATAAACTGGCAAATTAACTCTTGCCATGATTCAATATTAGGGCTAATTTGTGAACGAATATTTTGTCTCCAGTTTTCATGAACTCTTTCAGTAAGAGCAATCAATATGCTATTTTTATTTGGAAAATGGTAGTAAATTGAAGGTAGTGCAATACCTGTTAAGTCAGAAATTTCCACGAGATTAATATCATTTATTTCTTTTTCTTTGAGCAAAGCTTCCATACAATCCAAAATTTGATTGGTTCTTTCTATTTGCCTTTGCTGGGGCGCACGAGTACGTTTTACACGAATATTATTCACTACAGATCACCACATATAACTTTCATAACCTACTGATGAAATTTTACTTTAGATTAATACTTTGTCCAAACTAATATTTTTATAGACCTCTTCAGTAAATTTACTCCCTTTTCTAATCTATTCAGTATGCGATTCTTAGAAAAGAATGATTCAGATTAGTCATGATAGGCTTGTATTACTATCAAAGTAAACAATAATAAATACAACTTAATAAACAAAAAGTAAAACAAAAAAAATAATCAAGTTATTGATAAACAACTACATTTAAAATAAAAATTATGTGTATTTAATTATTAAACTATAATAAGTATAGTTTAATGCTTATACTATCTTAGCGTCTCAACGGAACTTTAAGTCATTTTTGTCCTAGAACTGAAAAGTATTCTAGATGAAAAATCACTCAATACCTCGCTTATGGCTATGGTGACCAGCCCCAAAAGCTAAAGCAACGCAAAATTAGGCTTTAAATATATCGTTATCTTTTAACATCAAGTATTTGTTGGGATATTGGATAAAACATAGGAAAGTCCAAACTTATTTTTTAATATATTATACATATTAAAATTATAAGAATGGAAACTATTTAAAATTAGCAAAGAATTTTATAGGTCAAGGAATGGAATTTATACTTAAACATGTTACAGAATTTCCTGTAACTTTATTTCCTAAGAATTTGCACATACACCTTCAAAATGAAGGATTCTTATTAATTCGTAATTTTTGGGATAAAAATCAAGTTGAATATATAAAGAAGAATAAATATTTTAAATACAATGATGTAAATCAGTTGTTAGATATTGATACGATTTTAGAGAAAAATTTAATTTTATATAAAGTACAATTGGATTTAATAAGATCAATTAAAAATAATTGCAATTCAGCAACTTATACAAAAGATATTAACTTTAAAAACACACCTAATAATACTCAAAAATTTATGAGCTATATAGAAAGAATGCCCGCTGAATATCTGAATAATTCTGAGATACTTTCTACAATTCAATGTCTAACTAACTTTGATGATGCTGATAGTCTCGAATTAGATTTATTATTGGGAAGTCATAGATGGGAAGATGATCTAAATGCTTTTAGGCTCAGTTCTGATTTATCAGTAAGAGCTTCTATAAATTCAACAGATCTAGCCTTTATCTCTACTCAATTACTCTACAAGTTTTCATCAAATACTTAAATAAGATATTTAAATAGTCAGAGTAGTTTATAGCTCAAGATTAAAAGATATAAACTACTTCATTCACAATAAAATAATATTTTTAATGTAGACCTAGATAGTCTTCTAATTTTTCGAAATTATGTTGCCAAAGTCCACTACCACTAGCTGGAAATACAGATCTAAAACCTATCATTTTTTGAACACGTGCAGGTAATGTTCTGACAATTTCTAAATCAATTGAAAATGCATATGTTTCTTCTGGAGTAAAATAGGCAGGCGTTAATGGCAGTGCTATCCCTCTTCTATATTCAGAATCAGTTTTATTTTCTCCGCCAGAATGAACTACTTTACCATCCCAAATTAACATATCTCCAGCTTTCATGAGTGCAGGAATAGTATCTTCATGTCTAAACCGTTCTTCTTCAGACATTTCAAAATTATCCCATTCATGACTACCAGGAATTATACGAGTCGCCCCATTCTCTTCTGTAAATTCTGTTAAAGCAATCATACAATTAGCAGCTACACATGGACCGCTTTTTCCCATTTTAATAAAAGCTGGGAAATTCTCTAAATCTCTATGTAGTTTTTGCGCAACATTTCCGGGTCCAATCTGAATTAATTGGGTTGCCATTAACCACCAATCACCACTTTCCTTTCTAAAAAAATATTCACCTAATGCATGTATTAAATCGTCATTTAATACTTGTTCTCTAAAAGTTTTACTATGAGTAACTATGATATACGCTGAATTATCAGGAGACTTTCCCTTGGGAGATTCTAGGCAGCCAACTTATAAAAGTCTTCGGCCATTTGATTTGGTGTCTTAAAACCCAAACCCTTTTGAATTCTTCGATGATTATAAAATAATTCAATGTATTTTATAATATCTGCTTTGGCTTCTTCTCTGGTTTGATAGTTGTAATGATGCACTAACTCATTTTTCAGTATTCCCCAAAAGCTTTCAATCGGTGCATTATCGTAACAGTCTCCGCGCTTGCTCATTGAACCTTGAAAACCATATTGCTCAAGTATATTTCGATATTCATGGCTGCAATATTGACTTCCTCTGTCTGAATGCACAATCAGTTCTTTGGTTGGTTTTTGATTGTGAATAGCCATATTTAGCGCATTACAAACAAGCTGTGTTGTCATGCGCTCATTTAAGCTATAGCCAACCACTTGCTTCGTGTAAAGGTCTTTTACCGCTGCTAAGTACAGCCATCCTTCAACAGTCCATATGTACGTAATATCACTTGACCATGCTTGATTTGGTCTAGTCATTGAGAATTGTTGCTCCAGCAGGTTTTCATAGATCGCTCGATTATGGTCACTATTCGTAGTCCTTTTAAAACGCTTGTGTCGCTTACAATACAGGTGGTTCAGCGCTTTTATCTGACGTACAGCGTACATACTCATTTTTATGCCCTGAGCTTGTAAGTATTTGGTTAATCGAATATAACCATAGCTCTGCTTTGTCTCCTCATGGGCTATTTTCACCAATATCGTCTGTTGATTTCGTTGAATCGTTCTTTTGCTCACGCCTCTCTTGAGCCAATCATAAAAACATGAAACTGAAACATGAAGTAATCGAGCCATTAAGGTAATTGGAAAAGAATATCTTTTTTGTTTCATATAGGCGTACCTTACTGACTTTCTTTGGCAAAGTACGCTGCTGCCTTTTTTAAAAATTCACGTTCCATTTCAGCTATTTTGAGCTGTTGTTTGAGTTTTTTATTTTCTTCGAGTAGAGCGTTTAGATCAGGTGAATACTGTTTTGTACCTGCTAAAGTTCCAGCCTTTGCTTTGGTATTCCAATTTGAAAGAGTTTGCATTGAAATGCTAAGTTGTCTGGCTGTTTCCGAGACATTGCCTTGATTGGCTTCAATTAATTTGATGGCTTCAGCTTTAAATTCTGTGGTGTAAGTCTTGTGTTTCTTGCTCATGGTAAACTCCTGATGAGTGTGTTTAGTTTACCAAGTTAAAACCTCCTGTTTTTTCAGCACACATCAGCCAATATTAAGGTTTCAGAGATCGACCAGAAAATTGCGCTTTCTGAATATGAAAAAGCGATTCAGGCTTCTTTCCGTGAAGTCAACGATGCATTAGCTGCCCATGCTCATATTGAAGAGCGTTTAAACGCCCAGCGCCGTTTAGTGTCTGCAACCGATACCACTTATAAACTTTCTACAGCCCGTTTTAGAGCTGGAATTGATAGTTATTTGACTGTTTTGGATGCCCAGCGTTCTGCATATGCGGCTCAACAAGGTTTGCTGGTTCTTGAACAAACCAAATTAAATAATCAAATTGAACTCTATAAAGCCTTAGGTGGAGGGTTAAATAAATAACCCATCCTTCATAACTCTTTTAAAGGCTAATTTGCACCCGACATTAGCCTTTAAATTTCATGTTTTTCTAAAAATGGACGATTAGAAATTCGTTATTTCGCATCTTTAATTCAGTTGAGTTGAATTTTGCGCTGCCTTGCTTACGAGGTCTATTTATGAACATGCTTGTACTCCCACTACGCCAACACTTATGTATTCTCAGCCTATTTAGCATATTAATTACAAGTGGCTGTCAGTTGGTGAGTTTGAAGAAACAAACACTTCACACCACTATTTCTAACGAACGTAATAGTATTCTTACCCAAAAAAAATTAAGTGAAGCCAGTCTAAATGTTTTATATATGTCTGGTATGGATGCAAAAATTTGCATGCAGACTCCAGAAATATGTATTGCTGATTTAGAGAAGATTCCACAGATACAGGGAGAGCAATTTTTATCTACCGCCAGTGAACTCTATCTTTCAAAAGCTTTAGCTCTTTCAGAATCTTATAATTGCCAAGCAAACAATGAGGATTGTTTGGAACAAGAACTTCAAGCTTTAGATAAGAGTATTCGCTATAGCTATGCTTATTTATTTAAATCGTCTCGCCAGCCGCAAGATCGTATTTTTGATAACCGACAGGTGCAAATCCGAGATTTTTATAATCAGGCACTCAACCAATTAGTAAATACCTATAGTGAAAAAAATGCTTCTGCAACAATTCCCTCCGAGATAAAAATTGGTAAAAGTACATATAAGATTGATATTGACTCTTATCAAAAACTACAAGGTAAACAGCTGGAAAAATTCACCTCAAGTTACAACATGAATTTTTCTGGTTTAAGAAGCATTAACCGTCGTGATGGTTTTGGCTCAGATTTTGTGGCAGTTTTACACGCTAACGAAGAGACGTCTGAAAAAGAAACCCCATATATTCTTGATCCTCTAGCTTACAATTATCCAAATGGCATCAATCCAAATATCCATAAAGCCCATTACCTTGCTTCTACACTGGTGGCCCAACCAAAAAATGAGGTAGCGTCCCAGAGCGACATATTAAATAGTCCAGATTTCAAAATAAAAATCTATGATCCTTACAATGTTGAAAAAATTAATGTTGCGGGCAAAGAATACTCTTTAGCAGCAAACTTCTCTGCACCTTATGGTTTATGGCTAGCCGAGAATAATCTTGGTGCAGCAGCATATTTAACGCTGATTGACCGTAATCAACGTTTAAACATGCCGCATTTATATATGCTTGAACCCTATAACCCCAATAAAAAAGTAATTGTATTAGTTCACGGACTTGCCAGTAGTCCTGAGGCATGGATTTCGGTAACCAATGAAATTATGGGAGATAAAACCTTACGTGAGCATTATCAAGTTTGGCAAATATTTTACTCAACTAATATGCCTATTTTGGAAAGTCGTTTTCAAATTTACGCATTACTCAAGCAAGCATTTGGATCTCTTAATCCAGAAGACCCCGCTGCCACTAATGCCGTTTTAATTGGTCACAGCATGGGAGGAATTATTAGCCGACTATTAGTGAGTAATGCCGACATTTCAAAAGAAGCTTTGCCTATGATGAGTCAACATGCACAAGCACGTATGAGAAAACATCCAGTCATTGGTGAACGTTTAAAAATGCAGGCCATTCCAAACTTTGATCGTGTCATTTTTCTTGCAGCGCCTCATCGTGGAACAAGCTATGCCGATCGCTGGTTTACTGTAACAGCACGAAAAATTATTCGATTACCTTCTACTTTTTTAAAAACATTAACCGATACATTGACGAGCTATGATGATGACCTTAAAGACTTTGTAAGAACAATCAACAATAAACTTCAAAATGGGCCTAGTGATCTGAGTAATAAATCTGAGTTTATGGAACTCACCTCAGGCATAACGCCGAAAGAAGGATTAGTTTTCCACTCTATTATGGGTAATATCACAAAAAGCGATGATCCAAACACCATTACAGACGGTATTGTTCCGTATAAAAGTGCTCATTTGGATGGCGCCATTTCAGAAAAAGTCATTAAAGGTGGACATTCAATTCAATTAAAGCCTGAATCAGTCTTAGAGCTTCGTCGGATCTTAAGTCAACATTTAATCGATCATGGTTTATATAACTTAAAGAACTAAAAATAAAAAAGCTAAAGTGAAATCACTTTAGCTTTTTTCTATCTATTGCTCAGTTTCTTCTATGCGTTTACGAATTTCTTCTCGCCATTTTACGGCGTTTTCTTGTTGTTTATTCAACAGGACGCCGAGCATGTAAGCAGTAACAGCCGCACCAATTAAAGCAATTCCACTTTCATAAATAATATCAATAACAAATTCCAAAACACCTTCTGATAGAAAATCTAAGCTCCCTGAAAATTTAAGGAATTTCGCAATTGCTACAATTACGATTCCTAATAATGCTCCAGTCCATAAGAATATTTTATGGATATTAATAGGCGCTGTGACTTGGTCAATTTGGTCAGGATATTTTCGGTAGTACTCAACTTCATCCACCGTCACTTTGGCAGATGACTTAAATAGTAATTTAATAAAAAGTGTATCTTGATCAAGTTTTGAATTTTTATTCATAGATACCGTACTTTATAAATTTTCTATTCTTTCATCTTACCTATTGTTGTTCACTACGCAACTACTCTTGAAGATGTAACCATTCCTAGAGCTTTAACATCCCTGTATTTACATTTTTATTGAGTATTCGATTATTTAAATTTAGCTTAGGCCATTTAAAATCATTAATACCGTTTGCTCCATTTGCTTTTGTCTCTGTTGATCAGTGACACCTTGAATACTAAACGCCCAATAGGCTTCAAACAAACAAACTAGTACATATGCAGCCGAGCTAATCGCTTCTGGAGTCGCTTTTGGATATTCTTGTGCCAATTGATTTTCAAAATCCGGAAGCCAGTGCTTTGTCCAAAGTGTATGGAGCATCTGCTGAATAAATGGATTTCTCGCACTTTGAGCCACCAACTCAAACCAAACTATTAAATCATCTTGAGTCCGATACACTTCGGGTGTGAACATCATGATGATTCGCTCGCTCAATAGTTTACCACTAAAACGATGAATAATTTCAGTACCCATTTTCGAAATGTAATGTTCAATAAAAGCATTCATTAATTCTGAACGTGACGAGAAATAATGATGTACGAGAGTACGTTGCATGCCTGAAGCTTCCGCTACTTTGGCAAAAGTAATTCCTTCTAGCCCTTCTCTCGCCACAACTGAAACAGCAGCTTGAAGAATTTCATAAGACCTTTCTTGGGCTTTACTCGGCCTTCCTATTTTATTTTCCATCATCATCATAAATAAAAAATTGTTTACTAATTCATCATAGCATATTATTTTACTGACATGACAGTCAATTAATTACAAGGAAGTCATATTATGAAAATTCTTGGCCTTGATGCAGGTAGCCAAACGGAAGCTACTACATCAAAAATCTTAACGAATAGTGAAATGACACATGCTGCCATTTTGGAAATTGTAAATATCTTTGGACTGGTTGCCTGTATTGTATTAGCCCTTATTGGCTGGATATACGGCGCTAAATTCCTAAAGAAAAAGAATATCTTGCTCGGTTTAGAGTGTTGGATCGTTGCTTTCTCTGCGACAAACTTTGTCTCTTATATGCTGACAAGTTCGAATATTAATTTTTCAATTACCATGTTTCTCGATTCATTCTCGCGTAGTTTCGGTATGCCGATTATTGCTGTACTTGGTCTAATGGCACTCACCCATAATTACAAACCGTCCGCTTTTAAGGAAGTCATGCTGTTCGCATTTTCATTTGCCGGCACTTTTGTAGTCTTTCTGGCAGATTTTTTTCAAGAAATACGTCCGTATTTTTACGTCACCATGTGGGTCTTCCTTGTGATTTATCTGTTCTATTTCATTATTTGCTTAGCACGTGCCGGAGAGATTTTTCATGCATTGACCACCACAATAACCGCTGTGGTGAGTTTGGCAGTAGCAGTTGTATATGACTTTTTCCCGATCCCTGGCGACGATACCCATATGATTTTCATGACTTGGGCTTTCGTAACATGGGGCTATGCCATCATTCAGTTGTATTACGCCTATGATGCCCTTGAGCGCTCACAAAAAGTTTCCATTCAATCTTTTATTCCAGCCCGCCAGTAAAACGTACTAAGAGCATTGTTTTTAAAAAAGATTAAAGCCTGTGCTCTAGCACTAAGAAGTTATACAGAAGGATAGCGAATGAATTATTCAAATGAACAAGTGATGAGTGGCTACCCTGAATCTATGCCATTTCGTCTTTTAGGTGGCTGGATAGAACAGCCTAGCGACCTTCAACCTGAGTTAGTTGGTTCGGTCAGCGCAGATGTCATTGTGGTTGGTGCTGGTTGTGCCGGGTTGTCGACAGCTCTTGAACTCACGGCTCGTGGTGCAAAAGTCATCGTACTTGAGCAAGAGTTCGGTGGTTTCGGTGCCAGCGGTCGTAATGCTGGCTATCTGCTTGGTAGTATGGGAATTGAATTCGAAGTGTTCGCCAAGCGCCTCGGCGTTGAACGTGCAAAACAGTTTGTCAATTTCTACGATGAGGGCGTGACCTATGTTGAAAAGCGTCTGGTCGAGTTAGGCATCGATTGTGATTACAATCCTTCTGGCATTATACGGGCTGTCATAGATCCTTCGCAGGAAAAATGGTTACGCCGCAGTATGAGAGTTGGTGAGGAGCTAGGATCCCGTACTCGCTTTGTAGATCAAGCCGAAATGCGTGCTCGCGGGATTCCACCAGCTTTTCTGTTTGGTAGCGAACAACGCGGCGGGACGCTAAATCCCGGTAAATACGTGAGTGGTTTACGCCGTGCAGCCATTCAGGCAGGTGTTAAGATTTATGAAAAAACTCCATTACTCTCTTATAGCGAAGGACCAATCATTACCTGCAAAACCGCTCGCGGTAGTGCCAGCGCACCCATCATGGTGTTAACCACAAATGCTTTCACACCTCAGTTGGGAATGCTACGTGATAAGGTTGCTCCGATACGAGTTTCGGCAATTGAAACCCAAAAATTAACTCCGAAACAATTAGAATCGCTGGGTTGGCCTAGCCGAGAAGGTATTATTACACCGCATCTCATGATGGAAAGCCATCGACTAACTGCACACAACACAATGGTGTTGACAGTTAAGAAGTTGAATTATGTTTACGGTTCAAAAACTCCGAACGTACCAGATCACGACGCCTATGCGGCACTCGCACAGACATTACGTGAACGTCACCCAACCTTGAAAGGTCTTGGTATTAAGCACTGCTGGAGTGGTTACGTTAGTGTGGCTTATGACTTTTTGCCTGTGGTTGGATCGACTGGGCCACATCAAAATATTATCTATGCAGCGGGCTGTACGGGACATGGGCTTGCGACTCAGTCGCTCATGGGACAGCTTCTTGCCGAGAAAATTAAAGGAGTAGAAAACCCTATTCTAAAAAACTTATACCACAAGACCCCTTCTACGCTACCTGAACCACTCCAGTGGTGCGTATTTAAAACAGGTTTCAAGGCAGCAGCATTCTATGACCGTCTAACTGACCGCAAAGCGCTTGCTGCTAAAAAATGATTTATAGAACTAAGCATTTTTTAGTGCGATAAATCATAAATGGAGTACAGAAATGTATTCCATTTTTAGTTTTATCTTGAGACCTCTAAAGATTGTGCTACAAAACTTCTGGGATAATGTAGGCACCCTAGCAATTGAAGATCCTTTTAAAATCAAATGATTGAAAACTGATTTTCAGTATAGTAATTGAACTCGATAAGAAATTGGCTAGTTCAATCATGATCTTTTTATAATTTTTACTTCTAACAAGCACGAAGATGAACTGCCTTTCAAATTTAGAATGATAGATAGAAATAATTTATGTGTTCTGTTTCATACGTTGAATATCACGCTGTGGAGATTCTCCAAATAAGCGAGAGTATTCACGGCTAAATTGCGATGCACTTTCATAGCCCACTAAACTAGCCGCCCTTCCTGCATCTAGATTTTGATTAAGCATTAAATGACGAGCCTCTTGTAGACGAAGTTGCTTTTGATATTGCAACGGGCTCATTCCTGTTACTTCACGAAAATGCTGCCTGAAAGTTGATGGACTCATAAAAGCTTTTTCAGCTAAATCATCCATGCGAATGGGTTGAGCAAAATTGTTTTTTAGCCAGCTCACGATTTGATGAATTTTTTGATTGACTGAGCCAGATTTCACCAGTTGACGTAAATAAACGCCTTGAGAGCTATTTAAAAGTCTTATAATAATTTCTTTTTTAATTAAATCAGCTAGATGTGGAATCATTATTGGTTCATCTATCAACTTGACCAATCTAAATACAGCATCCGTAAGCGGTATATCTGCTAACTCAACTGTAAAAGATTCATGTGTATCATCAGAATAAGTTGGTAATTCTTTTACAGACAAATCTGCAATAACCTCATTTACCATTTTAAGATCTAATCGTAGTAAAAGAGCTAAAAACGGTTTTTTTAAAGATGCTTCTACAACATGAGATGTGACAGGTAAATCAATAGTGGTCAACATACTGTGACCTTCATGACATTGATAAACCTTATCTCCAATAGTAACTTCTTTTTGTCCTTGTAAAACAAGTCCTAGTCCTAGGCTATAAATACAATGTGTACTCTCAGTTGGACTTATTCGACTATGAAAAGAAAGCCCCGAAATAATAGACTCATGCTCACCTTCAACTTCGGCAAAATCTGAAACCTTTTGAATAAGTTGATCTATATTTTTGCTTCTTTGGGCAAAGGAGGCAGACATAAAAAAATTTAAATCCAATCAAAAACTACAATAATTTTTATCATCTGTAATGAATGCAGTAAATAATTGTTTAGTTAAAATAATTAAAAAATCAAACTATTAGAATTATTGAGTAGCCATATTGATAAAAGAATATCTTGTGTATGTTTATAGCCATTCCATAACACTTAAACTTAGAGCAGGTTTAAACCTGCTCTGGTTGACGTATAGGGAACCAACCCTTTCTGATCTTGATTTCATGCCATAAATGATCTGGAATGTGTAATTCAGGGTCCTTTTCAAGCTCTAATTCTGTGGAAATCTGATCGGCCTGATCATTAGCGGTCAATTCAACCCAGTCTGGATTCATTACAAGTGCTTTACCAATTGCGACTAAAGGTAGCCCAAGTGCTAATGCTTGTAGCGCTTGATGTGGTGTTCGAATTTTTCCAGCCGAGATGAATGGAATTCTATAATTCACATGTTCTATGATGCTTTGAATAGCCAGTTTTTCATCAACACTATCGACAGGTTTGCTATTTAAAATATCAGTTAATGAAACATGTAAATAATCGATACCTGAGTCAATTAAACAATCTATAAGCTGCAAACTGTCGCTAATTCGCAATCCATTTTCATCGTATTCTTCAACAGAGATGCGATAACCCAAAGCAAATGGCCTTTTGGCATATTGTTTAATTACACGTTTTACTTCTTTTACGATTTCCAACGGGAAACGCATACGCTTCTCTAAAGAACCACCCCATTCATCTTGACGTTGACTAAACAACGGCGATAAGAAATTCTGAATTAAGAATCCATGTGCTCCATGTAGTTCTATACCATCAAACCCAGCTTCTATCGCTCTACGCGTTGTTTCACCAAAAGCATGAATAGCCTCTAAAATTTCTTCATGTGATAAAGCACGGGTCGTCATCTGACTATCGACAAAGGAACCTGTAGGTGTGTTTAATGCACTGGCACTGATCACATCTGCATTTGGAATTAAATCAGGTATCGCTTTATTGCCCGCATGAAAAATTTGTAATATTGCTGGCGCTCCGCCGCTTTTTGCAGCTTGAGCTAATTTTTTTAGACTCGGTATAAAACGATCATCAAATGCAGCAAATTCATTTGTAAAGCCAATACCATTTTCTTGTACATGGGTACAGCCTGTAATGACCAAACCAATACCGTTCACTCGCTGACGGATGTAGTTCAACTCTTGCTCTGATACCGTCCCATCAGGATTGGCTGACCATGTTGTCATAGGCGCCATAATGATTCGGTTACGCAATTCAATGTCTGGCGTTAAAGCAAAAGATTCAAATAATTTAGAATATTCAATTGTCATGAATTCATCTCATAAAAATATTTTCTAAGAAAAAGTATAAATTGAGAGGATTGATGCAAATTGCCTAAACTGAAAAGTTGTTTGCCTATTTTGCTGAGATACATCTTGAATAAAAGACGTTTAATTAATTAACGGCGTAAAAAATCGGGACTATTGCCCCGATTTTTTAATTCAATTAAAGATTGTTTTGATAAAAAGGAATGAGCTTATCTAAAGCAACTTTTACTGGTTCAGGTTTGTCATATAAGTCGTAATGTGACCAACCATCGACAACAACTAATTCTTTATTTTTAGATGCTGCACGGTTAATAATTTCAAAACCATCACGGTAAGCACCGAAACCACCCGGTTTACTACCGACAATAATCATTAAAGGTTGAGTTAATAACAGTTCAGCTAAATGGAATGCATCCCAACCCACAGCAACAGCGTTTCGAGAAAATAAAGTTTTATTTACACCATTTGGTTTTTCACCACGCGCTGTACGGTAGTATTCAGTCGCTTCTAGTGGATCAATATCAGCATTGTCTGCTTTTGCAGCTTCGACAGTAGGATATAAACCTTGATCTACTCGAAGCTCCGCACCACGAGCTTCTGCTGTTCTTCGAGCCGCAATTGCTTCTAAAAACGCAATTGGATTGCCTGCGCTGGCTTCACGCATAACGCGACCGTAGTTTGCACCAGTAATTGTACCGACCGCTTTAATACGTCTTTCGGTCATTGAGGCATTAATTGAATAGCCACCACCGCCACAAATACCAAGTACGCCAATGCGATTTTCATCAACATAACTCAAAGTCACAAGATAATCGACCACCACACTAAAGTCTGCAACACGTAATGTTGGATCTTCAATATAGCGAGGTTCGCCGCCACTCTCACCTTGAAAACTTGCATCAAAAGCAATCACCACAAAGCCAGCTTTTGCCAATGCTTGACCGTATACATTGCCAGAAGTTTGTTCTTTACAGCTTCCAATTGGGTGTGCACTAATAATTGCTGGATATTTTTTTGTTGAATCAAAATCTGGTGGGAAATACAAATCGGCAGCAATATCCCAATAGGTATTTTTTATTTTTACTGATTCCATCTTTTCACCTCATCAATATCTGTAATAAATAAGTACACTTGCTTGATGAATTCAGTCTACGGTGAAGTCGTTTATTCAATTTGCCTAATTTTAAATATTGTTTGCCTATTTCGAGCTTTAATTATCAAAATATGGTTTTTTAGAACCTACTCTTTACTTGGCTGTATTTTCTTTTAGATCTTTTTGTGGCGTGATCCCAAATAAACGTACATATTCTCTTGTGAACTGAGACTGACTTTCGTAACCAACTGACTCAGCAACTCTTCTTATCTCAATAGATTGCATTAACATCAACTTGCGAGCCTCCTGTAACCTTAACTGCTTCTGATATTGTAGCGGCGTCATTCTTGTGATTTCTCGAAAATGGTTCCTAAACGTTGCCGGTGTCATGTTTGCTTGATCAGCTATTTCATCAACACTGACATCATTTAGAAAATTATTTCTTAACCATGAAATGACTTTAAAAATATTCTTTTCACTCACACTTATTTTTATTAGGTTTCTTAGGTAGTCACCATGTTTACCTAATAATAATCGAACAATAATTTCATGTTTTATAAGTGGAGCTATTTGAGAAATCATTGAAGGGTCTTCTACTAAATCGACTAAACGATCTAAAGCCTCAATCAGTCCTATATCCATTTCCTCAATCGAAAAAGATGGAATATTTGAAGTAACATGAATATTTTCCATGCTACCAGCTATTTCTGTGATCATTCCGATATCTAATTTAAGCATCATTCCAAGAAAAGGTTCTGAATATGATGCCTGTGTTACTCGACTTACTGCTGGCAAATCAATGGTCGTTAACATGGTTTGGCCACGGCTATAACTAAAAATCTCATTTCCAATAAGAACTTGCTTTTCTCCTTGTAAAATGACCCCAAGACCTAAATCATAAATGCAATGTATGGACTGTTTGTTCGTCCGTCTATGTAGGGAAAAACCTGAGATCTCTGTTTGAAAATCTTCATTTTGAATCAACCCATCAACTTTACGAGCTAAGGCTTTGGTCTTCTCTATGACTGGGCTTAGATCATTTATTAAAGTCATCTTATTTCAAACCCAATTATCCCAACTATTGTTTAAAACTATAGATCTCTCTAATCATTAGTCAATGCTAAAATACTTATGACTACCGCTGCCTATCTTTATTTTAAAAAATTACATTTCATAAGTTTAATATTTAAACGATTTGATTAATAAACATATACATCCTTTTCATAAATTTTGTTTTACGTTTACCTTAAATCTTTAACTTCAAGTGATTACATATGACTAAAAGAACAATAAATATTTATGGCGCGAGACAAAATAATCTTAAAAATATTTCGTTGAAAATCCCTAAACATGAAATCGTCGTTTTTACTGGAGTGTCTGGTTCAGGTAAATCTTCTTTAGTTTTTGAAACCATTGGTGCAGAGGCTCAAAGACAAATTAACGAAACTCAAGACAGTTTTGTGCGCAATCGTTTACAGCATTTTGGGGTAGCTGATGTTGATAAAATTGAGAATTTGAATGTGCCCGTCATTATTAATCAAAAGCCTTTGACGGGTAACATCCGCTCAACAGTGGCAACAATTACTGATATTTATGCCAATCTGCGCTTATTATTTTCACGTATGGGCGAACCGTTTGTTGGATATTCAAACGTTTTTTCTTTTAATCATCCTAATGGTATGTGTCCACAATGTGAAGGTATTGGTCTAGAGCAAAAAATTGATATTTATAAAATCTTAGATTTAGATAAATCCTTAAATGAAGAAGGTGCTATTGATTTTCCTACCTATCAACCTACCGCATGGCGTTGGACACGATATGCAGATTCAGGTTATTTCGATTTAGATAAAAAATTAAAAGATTATAGTGAAAAAGAATGGGACTTGTTTTTGAACGCTCCTCCGCACAAGCCTTTAAACCCAACAAGTAAATGGAGAAAAACTGCACTTTATGAAGGATTAATTACCCGATTTGAACGTAACTTTTTAAAAGGTGAAGCGCAGGAAAGAAATCGTTATCGAAATAAACTTGAGCAGATTATTACAACCAAAGAATGCTCTTTATGTAAGGGACAAAGGCTTAATCAAAAATCTTTATCTTGTAAGATTAATGGTAAAAATATTGCTGAATGTACCGCTCTTTCCGTTTCAATGCTTTTAGAGTTTATCGAATCGATAAAAAGTGAAAAATTTGAAACCGTTTTGCATGAAATAATCAATAAACTCAATAACTTAAACCTCGTTGGGCTTAGCTATTTAAACCTTAACCGTGTGAGCAATACGTTGTCGGGAGGTGAATCACAACGAATTAAAATGGTTAAACATTTGGGTAATAGTCTGGTTGACTTACTCTATATTTTTGATGAACCAAGTATTGGCCTTCACCCAAAAGACTTAGATAATATTATTAAAATTATTCAAAAGATTAGAGATAAAGGAAATAGCGTTTTACTGGTTGAACATGACCCTGATCTGATTAGAACAGCGGATCATGTCATTGATATGGGGCCTCTTTCTGGCATCAACGGCGGTGAAATTATTTACCAAGGCACTTTTGAAGAATTAAAAAAATCATCAGGTTTAACAGGTGAGTTTTTTAGAAGGCCAAATACCTATAAGAAAACACCACGTATGGGCAATGAATGGATTTCAATTAAAAATGCCCATTTATTCAATTTAAAAAATATTGATGTCGACATTCCTAAGAACTGTCTAACCGTGATTACAGGAGTGGCTGGTTCAGGAAAAAGCACATTAATAAGTAAGGTGTTACCCCAACAATATCCTGAAACAAAAGTCATTAATCAATCTGCAATTACTGCAAGCATTCGGTCAAACTTACTGACTTATCTCGACCTTCTGGACTCTATTCGTCAGCTATTTGCGAAAGCCAATAAAGTAAGTGCCAAGCTGTTTAGTTTTAATAGCGAAGGTGCGTGCCCTCAATGTAAAGGTTCAGGCATCGAAAGAATTGAACTCGCATTTTTAGATGATGTTGAAATGACATGTGATGTTTGTCATGGCTCCGGATATGCGCCTGAGGTATTAAAGTATCTTTATAAAGGTAAAAATATTGCTGAAATTTTAAAAATGACGGTTGCAGAAGCAAGTCAATTTTTTGAAGATCGAACTTTACAGCAGCAATTTAACGCTCTGGTCAGCTTGGGGCTAGACTATATTGCAATCGGCCAACGCTTAAATACATTTTCGGGTGGTGAGCGTCAAAGGTTGAAACTCACAAAACAAATCAATGAAACAGATAATATTTTTGTATTAGATGAACCGAGTACGGGCTTACACCCTTCCGATACTGAGAAACTAATTAGTTTATTAAATAACTTGGTTGAGAAAGGCAACACAGTGATTGTGATTGAACACAATTTAGACATTATGAGTCAAGCAGACTGGATTATTGATATTGGTCCATTGGCGGGTGACAAAGGGGGTGAATTGGTGTTCTCAGGAACTGTTAGTGGTTTGCTTTCAGCAGAAAAATCTTTAACAGGCTACTATTTGAAAAAATATCTAGAGCTGTAATATTCTGACTTTATTGCGTTATTTTGTTAAATAAATATTGTTTATATAAATCGATGAAAACTTGCTGACGATCTTGAGTCTGATTTTTGATGTTCATAACAGTCTTTATAATTGATATAAATGAGCAATTATTTTCTCAAAAATACGATAAAAAATTTTGTGAATATATTTGCTCAACATTATTTAATTCACATCAACTATGAGCAAAATTTTGCTCATAGGCATGTTTATGCTATGAATCGAGTTTTAGCAATACTGCTGTATAAAGCGATCCAGCGAGTGAGCTGATTTTTCTTCAGCTCACCTTAAAGCCTAAACAGCCAGATTACTTTTGATAGACTTTCTTTCCATTAAAGATAGTCCACACCACTTTGGTTTCGGCCAACTGTTCAGGTGAAACTTTAAAAATATCTCTATCTACTAAAATCATATCGGCTTTTTTCCCTGCTTCAAGCGTACCGATGCTTTTATCTAAATAAAGTGCTTTAGCCGAATTAATCGTATAAGCCTTAAATACTGTATCTCGATCAATCGCTTCTGCTGGGTTTAAAACCTCTCCTTCCATTCCTTTTCGTGTAATTGCAGTCGCCATGGCGATAAAAGGATTGGCTGTTGAAACTGGTGCATCACTTGCTCCAGCAATTGTTGCGCCGTTCATTAACAGCGAATGTGCAGGATACATGCCCTTATAAGAAGTTGCATCGATATAAGGTTTTACCAATTCTTTATTAAAACTATCTTCATAGGCCCATGCCAATTGCATAGAAGCAATCACATTATTTTGTTTAAAGCGCTTATAGTCATTAGGGTCTACAAGTTGAAGATGAGTAATACTATGTGGGACATTGCTCTGACGCTTTGAGCGAGCGTACTCAAAGGCATTTAAAGATTCGTGTACAGCTCTATCCCCAACAGCATGGATATGAACAAGCATATTTCGCTTATCCGCTTCATCAACAACCTGCTTAAAAGTATTTGGATCGAACAATAGAGTTCCTTGCTTATTACTATTAAAGTACTGACCAAGTAATGCAGCCGATTGGGCTGGAAACTCTAATACTCCATCCGCAAATACTTTCACACCCACTAAATTAAAGTTATCTATGTTTTTATATTTGCTATTGATTGACTCAATGATGTTAAACACTTGGGGCGTACTTTTTGAATTGATTACATGCAAACCAGATACTCGCGCCGTTAACTCTCCTTTCTGAGATAATTCTTTATACATTGGAATCATCCCTAGTGTTTCCTCAGTATTTTTAATATTGGTAATTCCCTTATTTGGACTGGCATTTGCAGCGATATCCATCCATGCAGTAAGGCCCAAACTGTTATAGTATTTGACTGCTTCTTTAGAGCCTTTATAAAGCAGATCATGTGACACAGATGGAATTTTATCACTCACCATATCCCAGCCAGAGTCAATTACAAATCCAGTTGGCTCAAAGTTTTCATTATGTGCAATATTTTGCTGTTCATCTGGGGGTAGTTGCTTAATGAAGTTTGCATCTATACCAGCTTTCTTTAGGAGTGCTTGATTTGCCCAAGCTGTATGATGGTCACTACCCACTAAAGCAATAGGACGATCTTTCCATTCATTATTATTAAATACATTTGAGAGTTGGTCGGCCAATTCCCAATATTCTGATGACAAACCATTTAAAAATAGAACATCTCCAGCAACTCCCGTACCATCGAGACTGGCTTGTTTAAGTTTTGCTTCAACTTTAGAAATATCTATGGTGGTATCACCGCTATCCATAGTGGCTAATATCGCCTCTACACCAGAAGCTAAGGCATGAATATGGCTATCGATTAAACCTGGCATTAGAACTTTATTTTCAAGATCGATAACTTGTGTATTGTTGTCTGCAATTTTTTTGATTTCTTCGTTACTGCCTACTTTTATGATGGTTCCGTCATGGGCAATTGCGATGGCTTGTTGAAGGGAATCTTTATCTTTGGCAGTATAAATTTTTCCATTAATATAAATACTTGCAGCAGCATTATTGTCATCACTATCATTGTTTGCACATCCTAAGTTTATAAAGAGCAAACCTAGGCTAAGTGCTAAAAATCCTTTTTTAAATCTCATTGTTAACTCCAAAAAACATTTAAATTCTAATAATCGTTTTCTAATCTTCTTGTTGATTTATTTGCATCAAGTCTTTGAGTACTCAGGTCTATCCATTGACTACAGTTTTCTTGCTCTTGATACACTTAGATGATTCATTGCGATGCTTTGCACTACTCGCAAAAATCTCTATTTCACTGTTGGGTAAGTTCGTTAGCACTGAGTCCATAATCGCAATTTTTGTTTTTAAGTTTTCCATAAATTAATCTCCATTGTGGAATGGATAAACTAATTTTTAAGTTTATTTAAGGATATAAAAAGAATAGAGAAAATACCGATTTATGAGATTTTTGTCCGCAAATCGGACAATAAATATTCTAAAAAATCATTAAATGACTTCCTTACCTAAAGCTATCTTTTGACTTTTCCCCTTAAAATTTTTATTGAAATGTCATATCTAATCTAACCAAGATTTATAAAATAATTTTTATAATTTAAATAATGGATAATTAAATATGGATCATTTTAAAACTATTTTATTTATTGCAAGCACATGTTTAACAACAACTATTTACGCAAAGCAACAAGAAGTCTGTGTTTTTGATCCAATTGGTAAATCGGGAGATGCTTTCGCTTTAGCCAAAGACTATGCTCTTGAAGCCAAAAATTGGGGAGCTGATATATCTTTAAAAGCATATGTTGATGAACGAGTGGCGGCTGAAGACTTAAAAGTCGGCAAATGTGACGGAGCAATTATTAGTGGCTTACGTGGCCGTCAGTTTAATAAATATACAGGATCGTTAGATGCAGTTGGCGCATTAACAAATATGAAAACGGCAATTAATGCCTATAAGCTGTTATCTTCACCAATGGCAGCAAAAAACATGGTGGTAGGTCCTTACGAAATTGCAGGTTTAGGCACAATTGGCCCTGCATATTTATTTGTTAATGATAGAAGCATAAATACACTCGCTAAAGCTGCTGGTAAAAAAATTGGGGTATTTAAATATGATGAAGCCCAACCCAAGCTTGTGCAACATGTTGGAGGTCAGGCTGTATCTGTAGATGTTACCAATGCTGGTGCGAAATTTAATAACCATGAAATTGATATTGTGCCTGCTCCTATTGTGGCATTTAAACCTTTTGAACTACACAAAGGTCTAGGTGAGAAAGGAGCTATTGTTCGTTTTCCTTTGACTCAAATTTCAGCCAATTTCATTATTCGTAAAGACCAGTTTCCAGCAGGTTTTGGGCAAAAGTCACGAACTTGGGTAGCTAGTCAACTCAATAGAACGTTTGGCATTATTGCAAAATATGAAAGTGATATTCCTTCAAAATATTGGATGGATATTCCTAAAAATGAACAATTAAACTATATGAAAATGATGCGCGAAGCGCGTATACAGCTAACAAAAGCAGGCATCTACGACCCTAAAATGATGAATTTTTTGAAAAAGGTGAGATGTAAAGAAAACCCAAGTAACTTTGAATGTGCATTAAACGATGAATGAACACTCAAAACATCTGCGCATCTTTTTAAAGCATTTATATAAAGTTAAGAGGTAGAACCTATAGTATAAGTTCTACCTTAAATTATTCCATAAAGTACTTATTGTCTTTAAAATTAGCTCTATATAATTAAAACTTATAATTTTGAACACAGTCAAACATTTGTACATCTTCCTCATCTGGAATGTATCTTGCTAAGTCTGGAAATAAAACAGAAACACTAATCAGTCCTGTATGTAGTATGCTTGTGAAATGACGGATATGTTCAATTGATTCTTTATTAATAGGCTTAATAAATCTGTAATTAAGACGCTCAACTTTTTTGCTCTCTTCAGTGATATTATTTTTCTCATCAAATTTAAAGACAGATGTTAGTTTAGATGGAAATGGATATATAGTATATCCATCTAAAACATACGTTAATAAACCATCTTCAATACTTAAAACCATATTATGTCTATGACAAAATGGCCTATGAGGTGACGAATCGCCATAGCACCGTATAATATTAGTTAAAGGCGTCTCTTCTATAGGAAAAGAAAATTTCTCACAAATCAAAAACGTAACAATTTGATCAAACTCATCATTTTCAGGTTTGTAATCATCAGTAGATTTTTTATTTCTTATACTATATACATAAGCTGGAGAATATAAAACATCTCTTAAACCTTTTGTTTTAGCTAACTTTAATAAAGCATCCTTCAAATCTGATAAAGTTAATTTTGATTTAACTTCCCCAATGGCTACAACCGATTCTATTGGGAAAAACCTTTGATTTTTTTCATTCTTTATTAAGGGCGTCACTGTTTTATCATATATGATAATGTCACACTGAGTACTAACTAGCCCATTTGCAGTCACTACAAACCCTGATCCAATTTCCATTCTATCTGGTAAAATATTTTTCAAATATTCTTTTACTAATTCTTCTCTATACATACCGAATTCTGAGGGATGTATTAACCCCTCTTCTTTATCTTTTGTATATAAATTTCTCGAATTATTTATAAAAGACGTTTTAAAATTTTCTATTTTTGCCTTGAATAGCTTATTAATTTGATTTGATGAATTAGAGCTCAAGATTATTCTCCTTTAAAATTAAAAGACTATATAGAATAAGTTATCTATAAAATTTATTAATAAGTACCTTTAGTAATACTCAAACAAGCTTCTTATAATAAATAGCTGTGCCGTCATAGTTCCCATCTGAACTTAATGCAAAGCTTGGGATGACACCCACACGGACAAATCCAATTTTGCTATATAAAAGTTCGGACACATCGCCTTCACGTGTATCTAAGACAAGTAAGCTTAGACCTTTTTCTCTTGAAAAATTTTCTAATTCATCCATTAGTAATGTTGCTATTCCTTGCTTTCTTGCTGTTGTCAGAACCATGAGTTTTTCAACTTCTGCTCTATGAACGCCGTTCTTTTTACTCACCAAAGACAATTGAACACTACCTACAATTTTTCCTTGTTGAATAGCAATCCATAGACGGCTATTACCATTTGCTATTTTATGGTTGACCTTACGCCAATAATTTAAAACTTCGTTCTTTTCTATAGGAGCTAAGAATCCTATTGAAGCTCCGTTATTTACAGAATCTTCTAATAGTAGAGATAAGCCTTCTTCATAATGGCTAATTTCATTTATTTCTAAAATTTCAATGTTTTTCATATTTTTTCTCAAAGTTATTTGAATAAAATTAACCCTGATAGCTTGTACTGTTTGATTAGGGTTTAGTATAGATATGATGAAATAAATATATTGTGATTACGATGCGCTAGTTACTTACCATCTTTTTTTCCTGTAGTTGTCTTTATTTTATTTGCTTCTGTTACGGCATTATCTACGATATCAGATGTTAGATGTGTTGAAGTAGGATACTCTGTGATTTCTTTTGATAAAGCATTATCTACTATAGCCTGCATGCCTGTTTGACTACATGTTTGATCATATTCTGAAAGAGCTTTGAGTGTTTCAGCAACATAATTAAATTCAAAATTTTTATATTTTTCAGAGATTGCATCAAATTGGGTAAAGACAGCTCTTTCGACTAATCCTAAATTGGGACTGACTAAAAAAGATGTGTTATAAGCATCAAAACTTGAATCTAAACTACTAAAAGCCACACCTACACCACTTATAGCACTTACTGAAGCATCAGCTAAACCCAAAGCAGCAGATATGAGTCCTCCCGTAATATTTGATTGTCTTCTTAAATTTTCCCGATGAGCTTTCGTAAAAGATGCGTTCTGAAAATATGATAAACATAAAGATCTAGCGTAAATACTTCCTTCGATAAAGAGCTGCCTATTTAATTTCTGCCTCATTGAATTATTGCCATCCTTAGGAATTTGATAATCTATAGTAGTGAAATCTCCTGCCTTACTAGCTTTTGTTAAAATTTGATTTGTTCTGCTGGTCTTATAACCTTCAGCTTCAATAGCTCTCTCATAAGTTAGCCAATACCGCCTATTAGTTGATGTAAGCATATTGCCTCCATACCAATCTGTACCCTGTATAGTTACTTCTGGAATATTATAAGGTGTTTGATACTTTGGAAATAAATTACAACTAGATAAAGTTATTGAGATTGCTATTAATATTATAATTTTCATAAAAATTCCATTTAGTATTATTTTAATTATATACAATCATTTATTATTAAAAAAATCAAATATTTTTAATTGTGTAATACTTAACAAGCAATCATATATTTACATTAGGGAAATATTTTATCTTACAACGTCTAATTAACTATATGTATATATTATTGTAATTTTAAAATTTATCAGTATTTATGAGATGAGCACTGAGGCGACAGATGCCAAAAAAAACTGCCATCATTAATTTAAAAAAACTAAATAGAAATAAATTTTGTTAATTACCTTTAAAATAAAACTAATACTATATTTTTTAAATAAGAAATAGTTTCATAATGAAGAATTAAAAAATTATTTACTGTTTTATTTTATTCAGCCATGTTAACTTATAGTGGAGATCTAACCTTCAATTATGAAGAACCTTAGCAATACAACAAATCGATTACTCACCTTTATTTTGAATAAAAAATTAAAAATCTACTGCTCAGGAGTCATAACAATATGGAATTCAATTTAATCAAAAGCCCAAAATTGCTTGTAATAAGCTTGGCTTTATCAACTAATCTTGCTTTAGCTCAAACTAACACTGATACAGCTCCTAGTTTTAAAACGAATAAATTAGCATTAAACTTAGATGGCTCAAGACATGCATATCATCCAAACAATGAGGGGTTATTACCCAACCTAGTTGGAGGTATAAATCAAGAAGAAGCTACAAAAAATAGATTTACGAAAAATAGAGGTTATGGAATTGCAAAAAAGGAAACTAAAGAAAAAGGATTATATGAAGGCTATATTCAGCCTAATGGGTACTTTGTATCTCAGACTACCCCATATTATAAAAATAAACCTGAAAGCAATCCTGAACGCTACGCTGATGCCGAAACAATTCCATACATCACATTGAGTCCAGCTTGGAAAGCCAAAGGAATTAAAAATTGTGACATTGCTTATGTCGAAAATTTGAATAATGGCAAGAAAAGTGCAGCTATTTTTACTGATTACAGAAATAACGACAAAAATTTAGAAATTTCACTTGCTCTTGCAAAGCAACTTGAAATTCCAGTGTATACAAAAAAATATAGTTCCTACGATAAAAAGAAAATGGTTACAAAGTACGTGGGTATTAATAACAATAACCTCAAAATATACTATTTTTTAAATAGTGGAAACGGTAATGGTAAAACGGCTGAAGAAATACAGCAGCTAGGAGAAAAGCTAATGAAAATAAAAAAATAAGGAGCTAGGTTGTTTATCAAACGACCACTTATTAAATTGGCAGCGAAAACTATAATTAATTTTTAAGTCTTTTCCGACACGGATGTTTTTGAGATATCCGTGTTTATTTAATTAAGTAATTTATATATTGATTTCCAATTTCAATAGTTAGAGAATCACGCATACTTATAAATAACTACAATAGAGTTCTATATGCTTCCTAAGAAGAAAAAGAGGGAGCTTTCACTCCCTTTTACTTATGCAGCCTTTATTTCTGAAGCAATGCCACCCTCAAAACATTTAATAGCTAATCGCACCATAGAAGCATATTCTTGCTTATTTGAAGCTTCATTCTGAATTAAATCTTGATAAATAGCTTGTCGTGCCTTGATAGGTAGACCTGAATTATTTAACTCTTTTATTATTAATATAATTTTATCTAAACGTTCTTGTCTCCTTTCGACTAAAGCAGTTCTATTTAGATCTAACAATATTCTAGTTGACTCTCCTTTATTATCAGCTCCCTTAGCTAGAACACCAAAAAAGATTAGGCTAGCCTCAGGAGAGTCAGTATATGGATTTAAAATATTATTCAAATTAGGATCCACATTTGACTTTTTCTGATTACATACCTCACAAGCAAGTGTTAGGTTCTCCCACTCATAGCGTTTTGACTCATCTAATGATTTAGGGAAAATATGCTCCACATCTCCATGATGAATATGTAATAATTTACTTTCACAATAAGCACATTTACCATGTGTTTCTTCAATTAGTCTTTTCTTAATTTCTGGGTCACTATATCTTGATAGAAGATATTGAGTTGGAGTTTTATCCTCAGTAATAATTTTTAATAATCTAGTTTTCCACTTGTAAGCATTTTTTACTAATACAGTAGGTTCATTAAGTTTATTTATCTTAATCATAGTTTTTGACCTTCCACAATATTATTTAGTGCCTCTGGATAAAACTCTCCTAGCCCAGCTTGATTTAATTCATTTCTTAATCTTCTTAACCCGTCCACTGTAATATCATCTACTGTGAACATTGAACAGATTTTCTGTAGATCCTCATCAGCCCACTTAGGAAGGGTAACAGGAACCCCTAAAACATCACGCAGAATCTCATTTGCAGTGGCAGCTTTTTGATCAAGATCTAATTTTTGAGACACAACTTTTTTTATAACTTTATTTACATTATCATCCTTAAAATTTTCGTATTTTAATGCGTATACGTTAGAATCACGAATGGATGAAACTATAAATGGACTATGCGTTACAACAATAAATTGTGCCCTAGGGAATGCCTTAACAAAATCATTAAGTAGGGAACGCTGCATAGATGGATGTAAATGATTTTCAGGTTCATCAATGGTTACAACAAACTCCTCTTTATCATGCGAATAGAGAAATATTTGCCATGCCAAATCAATAATAGACATTATACCTCCTGAAGAGGCATCTAATAAGAAATCACCAGAATCAGTTTCTAAAACAATATCTGGCATTCTTATGCTTAAATCCTTAAAACCTAACTCAATAGGTAAAATATGCTTTAATATTTCCTTAAAAGCATAAAACTGTTTTTCAATTTTTTCATTTTTTTGAACAAATTGGTTTCCAGGACCAAATGCAGCCATTGAAACTATCGCTTCTTTCATTCTATAAGTAGGAGAATGCTGTGTATAACTGTTATTAAATAAATTAAAAGTCTCTCTAAGATAACTATCAAAAGCTTGTGACGCATCCATTGGATTTGTAGGAATATTTTGCAATCGTTCATATCTAGGTACCGGCCGATGCGAATTAATGTGTACCCCATTAATTTGTAGCTGATCCGTTAGATTTAGATTGAATTGAACTTCTGACTGTATTTGTTGGTTAATACAAATATCTGCTACTGCATTGTTTGAATAAATAATTTTCCCGAGTGAATCACCATAATAATGATAAGCTTCATTATTTTTAACTAATGGTGTAAATATAGATTTGTATTGAACAGCACCTTGCTCTTTAGAAAAAAAAGGAGTACCTAAAAATGGATGATCCCATCCAAAATGCTTCGACAATAATTTTAATATTGTAGATTTACCTGCACCATTTGCACCAGTAATGACAGTCACATTAGGATGAAACTCAATATCTATTTTAGAAAATTGTCGCCATTCAGTAAGGGTGATTTTTTCAAATTTCATTTAAAGCTCTTATAAAATTTAGTTTATTAACTATATGAATATATTTATATTACATTAAATAATGCTTCTGATCCTATCTTGATTAAACATTTCAAAATTTAATTTCTTGATATCCATTTTATAGAATGTGTCTCTCAATTACCCTCCCAAATGTCACAACAACTGTAATAAAAAATACTCAAGCAATCTCTTTCGTTCATCTGGTTTGGTGGAATCTAAAAGCTGAACCATTGCCCCATCAATCACAAACAAAAACATGTGCGCATCTTGTTTTGAAGCATTTTCATTGCTTTTTAAAAGCAAATGATAGATTTCATTAATCAGCCAATTTCGATAATCAACTACGGTCTGATAAGCCTTAGGATGTGTTTTAGCAATTTCAAAAATCGCTTTAAACGGCAAATGGTAAAGCCCATCTAAATCGGCATGTAAGTAATAAATTTTGCGGAGTTTTTCAACTAAGGTTAATTCTTTTTGAACATTGATAATCGACATGACCTCATGTTTAAGGCCGTCTTTTTGAAAGGTTAGGCTCATTTCAATGAGTCGTTCTTTTGAGTGAAAGTAGTTATAAAAGGTAGCTTTAGGGATGTTTGCCGACTCAATAATTCGGTCTATCCCAACATTATGAAAGCCGTGTTTGTTAAATAAATATCTTGCTGAATGAAGTACGCTTAAAGCACGAAATGGAAGATCTATATGTGGCATATTTTTACCGTTATAAAAAATTATTGTTGTATATAAATGAGATATAAAAACCGCTGCCTTTGGGAGAAAAAAAGGCATAGCAAAGCCGTAAAGACTGTGCTCAGCACATCTCAAGTTTTAATTGTCTAAGTTTTAAGTAATAACGAGCTAAAGCCTGAAAAAGCCTTACGGCGATCAAGCTGCGTTAAATGTTTTAAGCTGTGTTGTTATAGCTTTTGGCAATGGCTGCCAAGAAATGATGAATGTGCAAAGCCAACTCCTTATATATGGAGTTCTGCCAAGACATTAAAATTATGGTGGCAGAACGGAAGAGGGTTCGCAGACTGGTTAAGACTCCAGCACACCCGAGGGTGTCCCTCTCCCGTCCTACCGCAACGGGAGGGAACGAGGAGATGCTCACACAAAACTATTCCTCAGAAGAAATAATCCTGATGTGGTCTTAAAACGGTCTGCGACAACCGACTGGCAATGTAGGCCAGCCCGCAAATGGTAATCTTGAATATTTGAAGTGTCAATGTGAAATTGGCTAGAAAATATTTAAATAATTATTGTTTTTCATTTAATTACATAATTAAGGAAATTCTTAAGTAATATTTACAATCTACTTTTATATCATTAAGTTAAAGTTTAAAATTTCAAAAACTTAAGGTTTAGATTGGCTCCTCTTAACTAAGAATGAATATATAAAAATGAGTGACTAATCTTATTAATAGATATTTTTTATGAGTGGCTATTCAGTATAAAATTATGAATTAAGCGACCTATCTCACAAATTAGGCCGTGTCATATACTTAAAGTGATAAGAGCAAAAAATGACTCAAAATAAAGTTGAATTAGCAGAGAAATTGTCAAAAGAATCTCATCAAGGTCAAAAGTATGGTTCTCATGATTACTTTGATTATCATATTAAAGGTGTGGTCAATTCGTTAATTGAGCACCGATTTTCAGAAGTCTATATTATTACAGCCCTTCTACACGATAGCGTTGAAGACACACCTCTTACGCTAGACAAAATCGAAAGTTTGTTTGGAAAAGAAGTCCGTGATGCCGTTGATGCATTAACTAAACGGGAAACTGAAACACGCGAAGAATATTTAATTCGTTGTAGTTCGAATCCGATCGCTCGAGTCGTGAAACTTCATGATGCAGCCTTTAATGCGCACAACTCACACAAGGACAATAATCACTCACGTGTAGATTATTACCTTCAAACCATGTTAATTGTTTCAACGGCCCAAGATAGGTTGGAATGAAAAGGTCGAATTAGCTAGGTTTATAAAATATAAGACGATCAATTTGATTTTGTAACGTAATCAAAATCCCCCCTGAAAAAGGACTCTTGCTCTAGCTAACATTCACCATTTTACGCATATATTTGCTCAATTCTATTTAACGCACCCAAGAATTCAGCAAATTTTTTCTCATTTATGATCTACGGCGAACCTATCTAAAGGTTAAATACGTCCAACCTCTAAGTATGGAATCAAGTTTTTATCAAAATGTGGTCGTGGATCGCCTTCATAACTAATAAAACCATGCATACCTGTTAAGCGTTCGCCTTTATAAAACTGGTTTAACTGATAACGCGGGTCTTTATGGGAAAGCGTAAAGCTCACCACGCCAACGCCCTGCTGTTTTGACTTGTTATAGGCATCTTCGAGCATTTTATGATGCAAAGCCAAATCTTCTGGATGGCACATTAAGGTGTGTAGCACATGGTACTGAATAGAGTCCCCGAGTTTAGGCAAACGCATGCCTTTAGTAATTGGAGTCAACAAGTTGTAAATAGGTCTAAGCACACCAATGGCTGAACTGTAATGCAAAATTTTGGTTTGCTTAATTGTATGCTGATCCCATAAACCAAACATGCCCACTAGTTTTTCACCCTTAAAATAAAGTGAAAAGTCTGAGAGTTTTATTCCTGAAAAATATTGATGTCCTTGCGCCAGTTCTTCAAAGTTATAGGCAGGAATAAAGTTATAAAACTCGGCCATGTCGCTAATAAACTGGTTCATAGCTTCCACATGTTGAGCTTCGGCAACACATGTACGGATCTCTTGAATGTCACTTTGCTGAGAAGTCTGCTTTAAAAAAGCCGTGATTTTTCGTTTTGCGCCAGTGTCGGTTAGGCTTAATGTCTCAATAAGCCCTTCGTCATAATAATCAGGCATTCCCGTTTTACCTGTTTGGATGGCAGCGCGCGCGGCGTGGTTATCATCAAAAATAATCATTTGGCTATAATTCGGTTCATGCATGGTTTGTTTTACATGCTTTGCTAAAACCTTAACCAGTGATTTTCCCCGATAGCTGTGATCTACCCGTAAATCTCCCGCATATCTTAAATTTTGAATGGCTCGATCGACATAGCATGGACGGTAACCGTTGCTATAACAAGCCACCTTCTTTTGACTCTCGGTGTCTTCAATCACGACGTGCAGTTTATGCCGATAGACAATGTCAGACGCCCTAAAATAACTCGGCTCACGCTGAAAGCTAATTTGTATGCCTTTGGTGGTCATCGGCACCGCAATTAACTCTCGTAAAGCCTGATCATCTGCCAAATTTGCTTCACGGGTAATAAGCGTATTATCAGTAAGCGGTGTATTTGTTTTATTCATTATTCACCTGTTGTGCGGTTTGTACGGGAACCAAGTTATTTAAACGCCCCATTTGGTCGAGTAACTGATAGACAAACACCACTTCGTCTTGATCATTGACTGTTTTTTGGGTTTGGACATCGAGTAACTTCTGCTCGGTATTGAGCAAATCAAACGTGGTTTTGGTGCCCACATCAAACTCTTTACGTGTGTAGACAAAGGCAATAGACGCAGCCTCTATGGCATTTGCTAGTGCTTCTTTATTTTGTCGAATGGTTTGAAGCTGCGCATAGGTGGTACGCGTTCGCTTATTTAAATCTAGTTCAAGACTTCGTGTTTTTTGCTTAGCCAAATCGATATCGGCCTGTGCTTTTTTGACATTGGCGCGATTTAAACCATCGTCATAGAGCGGTACATTAAGCTGCACCCCAACCATGTAGTTATTGCTTTCTGAGCCAATATAGCTTGCCTCATCTTGCTTTCCGGCACGGCTGGTGAGCATCACCGTTGGCCAGAGTTCGCGTTTGGTCAAAGCATATTGTTTCTCGGCAGCCTGCTTTTCATATTTGCTACGCATTAAAGCCGGATGGTTCTTGGTTTGCGCCAAAATTTCATCTAAGTTAGCGGGAATAGCGGGTAGTTGTTTAATCGCAACAAGGTTGTCAGGCGTTACACCCGTTACTTGGTAAAACTGTGCTTCGCTTACGGTCAGGTTAGATTGAGCCTGTGTAATATCGGCTTGTCCTTGTGCGACTTGCGCCAAAACCTGAGCCAAGTCCGCACGGGTAATCATGCCCACGTCAAAACGGCGCTTTGACTCATATAAAGACCGTTGTAGATTTGCCATAGTCTTCTGTCTAAGTTCTAAAATGGCTTTCTTTTTTAATACGTCGGTATAGACCATCACGGTGTTTAAAATGGTTTCCGATCTCTGATCTGACAAACCTTGGTTTTGTGCAGAAAGCTGACTTTCGGCAACATCAATTCCTAAACGGTGTCGGCCAGAGGTATAGATCGGATAATCTGCCTGTAATTGCAAACTTCGACCTTTACGATTTCCTTCGGTTGGAAACAGGACGTGTGAAGGTGTATCTATTCTTTCATAGTCCAGTTGCCCAACTAAATTGACTTTGAGTCCATCACGCTGTTTGGCCTGTTCGAGCATAGCGGTGGACTGGTTCACGCTTAAACGACTGACTTCAAGCTGACTTTCATGTCTTAAACTGGCTGACAAAGCTTCATCTAAAGTCATAGCATGTGTATTCGACACAACCAACACGCCTAAATATAAGGCGTGTCGAAGTGTTAAAAACCGAGTATTAAATGGCTTCATCCCTTTCATAGTTGTTCCAAACTATTGAGGGTGACTTTTTTGAGTGGCTCAGGTTTGATATTGCCTTCAATAATGCCATCAAACATGACAAGTTTTTTATAGGCATTCCAACCATTATTGGCTTGGCGAATTTGAGGCTGGTCAAGCTGTCCCAAATTTCGAGCAAGTTCGTAATGGAAGTTTTGACGTAAAATACTGTCGATATATTCATTGTTAATGCTGTGATGAATTTCGCCTTCAAAAAGCACACAATAAAATGGTTTAACCTGCTGTTGGGTATCAATCGCGAGTAAAGAAATCGCTTTCGATTCTGTTTCATTTAACTGCGACAATAACTGATGAGCTGTTTCAGGCGCGAGTTTTTCACCGACCAGATCTACCCCAAAACGGCGGCCTTGGAACTCAAAACACGGAATTTGCTCTATAAAGCCCGTAACCCGTAAGCAATCATCCAGACAGTAACGAAGCAAACCATTACCAGAGGTAATCAGCGGACTCACCACATCACCCTCTTTAAGCTGCCAAGATGGAATGATTTGACCTTGTTTATCACCTTCTAGATATTCAAATTCATAGAAGTGACTTTGATATGCCAGCGGGTATTGGTCGTTATAGGGAATCGTAACTACCCCTTCGGTCGCCCATAACCCTTTGCCTTCAAACTGAACACTGGGCAATTTTTCTTTTAATTTTTCGGCCCAAGCTTTTGAACCTGCGGTGTCCCAGCTCGACACTAGACTTAACTTTGGCCAGAGCTTTTTAAAGTCGATCTGTTCGCCGTTTGAACTTGCCATTAATGCTTGAGCACTTTCAGGGCTGCGCGGTGCGGTGACTTCTTTTAATGAAGCCTGACGATTGCCCCATGAACCACTTTGTAAAACCTCAATCACGTCTTTTTGTAGTGACTCCAAACGTTCCAGCAATTGCAGCGCAAACGTTGGGCTCCACACCGAAATCATGGCTAAGTTACGGTTTGTGACCAAATAACAAATGGTGGCAAAGAGTGCATCATCCGCGTTGGCCGCAAAGGCAACATTACTTGGAACGGCTTGAGTAAAATTAGACAAAATTCGCTTACCAACACCGAGTAGCGCACTGTCATCATTTAAGTTTTTATCTTTTAAAACTTCACGCTGACTTTCAGGCAACCACGACACCGACCAATAATGTGTGCCTGAACTGAGCTGTGGGCATTTACGGTATAGACTTGCCATCCACGGTGCAATCGCATGATCAAGTTCATCTAAAAACAGCTTGGTATATGGAATAAACTTAATTTGTTCACTCGAACCACTGGTCGGCTGGAAACGAACTAGTTTACTGCTTGAGAGCGAAAGCTTTTGTTCACGGTAACGTTGAATATCTTCTCGCCATGCGCCATAACGTGTCGCAGGAAATGATTTTACAAACTGCTCATAGTTTTGAACTTTTTTATCTTTAGCAAACGTAGAGGTCTGTAAAATCGAATGCAAGATTTGACGTTGTGTCGCTTCTAAAGCATTAAACTGTTTTTGAAAATTACGGTCAGATGCATCACACCATTTTTTTAAAATCAGATGCGAGCCAAGCGTTAGCCATTCATTAGATTTCATTGGATGGCCTCTCTACGTTTTGTTTTAGACGTTACACAGGCTTCAAATTTTCCCTTACTTGTAGGTTTAGTGATGAGCTTCACTGGGAAACGGGCAATATCTTTCCAACCTAATCGACCGATACATGGTAGTTCTGTGCCTGCTTTCCATGTCGGATTCAACTGCTCAAAGAAATGAATATTCGGATTCTTTTCTCTCATTTCGGCAGTAATTGGTGCGACCTCACCTTTTAATGGTTGATAGTCATCTCCAAAATTTAACAGGCCTGCATCTTTGTCATAATATTCGCCAAAGAATTTCTCACAATAGTGTTCGACGACTTCCGAGAGATGCTGGTTTTCATCTTTAATATTTGGGTAATACACATAGTAGTTATTGGCGAGTAGCAGGTAGGTTTTATAGCCTTTAGAAATCAGGAGCCAATAGAGTTCGTTAAATGGATATTTCACTCTTAACTTGATCATGAGTTTGAGCATGGTACTTTGTAGACTACGCGTACCCCAAAACTTCTTCAAAATGACGGTATCACCACTAAATAACACGGTGTAGTCCTTACCGTTTAAGTAGAAATGCTGCACCACAACAGTAGAGAAGCCCACAATCTCATTTGTTTGTGAATCAAAAATTAAGATTGCACCGCTTTTATTTTGGAAATCATCTACGAAAATAGAAAATCTCGTATTTTCATAATACTGTTCGTAAATGGAATACATCACTTTTAATCGCTCAGTATCGATTTGCTCTTTTTCAAAATATTGACCATAAGTCGTGTTTTTCAGGTTCAATTTTGAAATTAGTTTATACGTTGTATTAATCATAATCCTTTAACCTTCCACCTCTAATTTGCGAGTTCCCCGATCTCATCAACCGATTTTAGAAAACTCATCTCAATGTTCTTTTTCTATGAAGGGATACGTTTTGATATGCCCTATTGTTTTTCATTCTTTGAAAGCTGCTCTTTATTTCTAAATCGCTACATGTTCATTTTCTTCCCCCGATCCATAAAGATGGTTAAAAATGCGGTCACAAACATAATGATTGCGAGCATGCGTAATAAATCATTAAAGCTCGATGTCAGTGCCTGAAAATGAATGTCGCGATAGATCACACTGAGCGCGATTTGCTGTGCATTTGCACCAACTTCCTGATATTGCGCCGTGAGCTGGTCGAGTCTTTCTGTGAAAATCCAGTTTTGCGGTGTCATCGACTGATTAATCTGGGTGACATGTAGCGCAGTCAGCCAATCTAATGATGAGTTAATCAGTGCCAGTCCAACCGCGCCGCCAATATTGCGCATCAGGTTATAAATACCACTGGCATCAGCTACTTTGCTAAGTGGCAAAGTGCTCATGGCTAAATGCGAAACCACAATCAGGCAAATCATGAGACCAATACCACGGTAAATTTGCGGCCAGAACATAAAGTCATAATCGCTATGAATGCTCAAATGTGAATTGAGCCAAACACCAAAACCCGCCAAAATCATTCCAACAAATACGGTTTTTCGGGTATCAAAATTGGGAATAAGCCATGCAAGAAACGGCGCAAAGCAGAACATCACAATGCCCGTCACCATCATGACGTGACCAATTTGGCTACTATTCATTTCACGGACTTGCCCAAGAAACACGGGAATCATGTAACCCAAGCCATAGAGCGCCATGCCAATCACAAAAGTTGTGATGGCACTTAAGGTAAAGTTTTTATTTTTAAATACGGATAAATCGAGTAAAGGTTTAGGCTGGGTAAAACTTCTAGAAAAGAAAATCATGCCGCCCACAACGCAGATCATGAAAGCAATACGAACACCTGTGTCTGCAAGCCAGTCATGTCGTGCACCTTCGTCAAGGAAATATTCAAGCCCACCCAAAAACATCGCCATACCCACCAGACTGAACCAGTCCATACTTTTGATGAGTGAATAGTTCGCACGGTCGATATTTGGGCCCGAGTAGATGACCGTAGCAATGATAATCCCCGGAATAATATTAATCAGGAACATCCAGTGCCATGAGAAGTTATTGGTGAGCCAGCCGCCAATGGTTGGGCCAATGGCTGGTCCCAAAGTACTGATCATGCCAAACATCACCAAAGGCAATGAGCGTTTTGCTTCAGGGAAAAGTAGATACAATGCGGTCATGGAGGTCGGAATCATGCCGCCGCCCATAAAACCTTGAATGCCACGAAAAACCAATAAACTTTCTAAGTTCCATGCCAACGCACAAAGTAAAGAACTGACCGTAAAACCAATTGCACAGATGGTGTAATACACCCGTGTTGAAAGCACCCGCGAGACAATACTCGACATTGGAATTGCAATAATCTCGGCAATTAAATAAACCGTTTGCACCCAAGTGACTTCGTAACGACTTGCACTCATTCCAGCTTGAACTTCGTTTAAAGAACTCGCCACAATCTGAATATCAAGAATCGCCATAAAGTTGCCAAAAATCATGGCAGCAAAAATTGCCCATGCCGTCTTTGCGGGAAACATCCACTCGGCGTCAACGTACTTATTCATGTCTTATTACCTAAAATTTTATTATTAAGTTCTTAGGTCAACGGTGGCACTAACCGACATACCAGGTTTTATCAAATCGATATGTGGGCTTGAATCTATGGCAATACGTACAGGAATACGTTGAACAACTTTGTTAAAGTTTCCTGTGGCATTGTCTGGTGGCATGAGTGAGAAAGTTGCGCCTGATGCTGGTGAAAAACTCTCAATTTTTCCGCTATAGGTTAGGCTTGGATAGGCATCAAGTTTGAGTTCAACTTTCTGACCAATATGCATTTTCTCAATTTGGGTTTCTTTGAAATTGGCTTGTACATACAAACTGTTTTCCGGAATGATCGCCATTAAGCGCGTTTGCGGAGAAACACGTGAGCCTTTTTGAATTGCAAGACTACCGATTTTGCCATCTACAGGACTTACCACTTTTGAGGAAGCCAGATCAACCTGATATAGGTTTAAGTTTGCATGAGCACTTTGAATATCTGCTAAAAGTTGTGCTCGACTGGCTTGTAAGCTCCCCAACTGAGCTTCTGCTGCATTTACGGCGGCTTGTGCTTTACTAAGCTGTGCTTGAGCGGTTAAATATTGAGACTGAATGCCTTCAAAGTTTTGACGAGTAATCACGCCATCTTTTAGTAAATCTTGATAACGTTCAAAATCTTTTCTTAAACGAGTTAAATCTGCTTGCGCTGCCACTACACCACTATTTGCTTCAGCAATGGAAGACTGAGCAGACTTTTCATTTTGCTGTTGTACACCAAGCGCCGCTTCTTTTAAGCTGACCACAGAACTCGCCTGGTCATAACGGGCTTGATAATCGCGGTGGTCTAATACCGCCAAAGTTTCCCCTTTTTTTACCACCTGATTATCGTTAATTAATAACTCAATCACTTCGCCTGAAATCTTTGGCATGACCCAAGTAACATCTGCCTGAACATAAGCATTATCAGTAGATTGATAAAATCGGTATACAAAAAAATAATATATGATGCCTGCGACTAAAAATAACAGCAGGACACTAAAAACACCCCAAGTTATCTTTTTTCGACTTTGGAAATCAGTGTCAGTTTCTAGCTGAGCTACGTTATCCATATTCATTCCGTTTATTTGTAATATTCGATTTTTTATTTACACCAATAAACTATTAGCGTCTTTTTTACGTAACTTTTCACTTGGTTTATTCAATGAATCGTGACAGCGTAAAATTTGGTGCAAATTATGGTTCTTAAATCGATTAAATATCATTGACCCTTTTGACATATATTTTTTCTATTTACGCCAATACACTGCATGCTATAAAAAATATGTTTAAAAATTATGTAATTTTATATTTTCTAAAAAAATTAATTATAAAAACCCTCTTTAAAAATTAATTTAAATAAATAAAATCAATAACTTAAAAATATAATTATTTATATAAAAGTAATTAATTGATAGAAAAATTTATTGCACTAATATTAAAAACTAGCGTTTTCTTTGTATGAATTGTGTTGATTTAATTAGAGCAATATGTAATTTAAAGAAATTCTTCGAGAATTTTTATAATATTTATAGAAGTATAAAATATAAATATGCTGATTTATTAACAATAGTAAAGCATAGCTTATTAAATATGTATTTTTAATATATTTATAATTAACCACATTAAGTAAAATACCGTAAAAATTTTCAGACTAAATCCAACTTATTTTGAAGAAACCAAGCACTATTCAAAAATAAAATTAATCTAAAAAAGAGTTACTTTTAACTCTTTTTTATTTAAAAAATAGAGAATTATCGGTTTATTTTTTACTTATTTAAAACCTTAAATATTTCTTCTAAAGTCATCCCAATCGCAAGTATTTCACTATCTTGATGAGGTAAACCATCAATTTCTAATCCAACTGGTAGTTTCGATTTCGCTCTTTTTCCAATGGGTAAACTCAGCCCCGGTAATCCGATATTACTGCCGGGATCTGTATTTCGAATGAGTGTCTGGAAATTTTCAATTGAGTTGGCTTGTTCATTTGCGAGTGGTGCCACAATCGGTGATGTCGGAAGTAATAAAGCATGTAAGTTATACGCTTTAAATGTATTTTGGTAGAGTTCAAGCAATTGAGGACGAGCTTCAGTTATGGCTTTTTCATAGAAAGATAAAACAGGAACAAGTTGCCCCATCTGATCTTGAATTAATTGAGGAAGGATATTCTGTTTAAAAATTGTCTGAACATCTGGGCTTGAGATCTGATCAACTACAGTCTCAATAGTCAAATTTTCATGATGATGTTTTAAATATTCAATAAGGTCATATTTGCCTTCATAGATGACAACGGGAAATGAAATAGCGTGATTGAGTTGTTCTAAATTCGGCATATCGACATTAATAATTTCAACTCCTGCCTCTTTTAAAAGCTCAAGCGCAATATGCGCCTGCTTACGAACATCTTCGTCTAAATTATTCCAAAAATATGGATTGATACCGAGCCTAATTTGATAAGGCGGTAATGGTTTTTTTCTTGGCTCTTGAGTAATAAGCTGATCAATTAAAATAATGTCAGATACTGTGTGTGCAATAGGACCAGCCGTATCCCGCGTATGTGAAATTGGGGTAATACTTTCTTGTGAGTATCTTCCCACCGTTGGACGAAAGCCAACACAACCATTTAATGCACTTGGCAAACGAATCGATGCACCCGTATCTGTACCAATCGCAATCGGAACCATTCCAGCGGCAACAGCCACAGCACTACCCGAAGAAGACCCGCCAGCAATGTGTAATGGGTTTACGGCATTTCGTGTACCGACAACGCCTTCAATGTGCATGGCAGTATTATAACCGGTTACTCCAAAGGCCAATTCATGCATATTGGTTTTACCAACAATGATCGCGCCGTGGTCAATAAGTTTTTGAATAATCGGTGCGGAACTTTGAGGCTTAAAATCAGCTAAAGCTGGTGTGCCTGCACTATTTGAGAAACCAGCAACATGAATATTATCTTTAACCGCAATTAAAATACCCATTAAAGCTGGACATGGTTTTCCACTCAGTAGGTATTTATCCCAATATTGAGCTTGTTGAATTGCTGAAGCTTTATCTGTGCTAATAAATGCATTTAAAGATTGCTGTTTTTCAATAGCAGCAAAGTAGTGATGCACGAGTTCTTCACAAGATACTTTTCTTTCATGAATCAGTTGAGTGATAACATCTACTGAAGCATTTGCTAAACCCTGTAACTCAGTCCAATTATTCTTTTCAACTGCATTTGACATGATGACTTAAAATCCATTTAAGTTGTGATCTTAAGAACTTAGTACAAATTGCTTGATAATTCGTATCCTCAAAATTGAGGATTGCTTTGTTTTAATGTTGAATGAGTAAGGCCATTTCAGTGCGATTATTGCAGCCTATTTTTCTCATAGAATTATTCAGATGGGTTCTTAATGTGGTAAAACCAATACCTAGTAAACTTGCCACCTCTTTATCACTTAAACCTTTAGAGACCAAATGAACCACTTCTTGTTCACGTGGAGTCAGACCATATTGTGTTGATAAATCTAGTGGTAAGGCTTGGGTAAAATAAGGTTCAAGCAGATTTAATATTCTTTTTTCACGCTCACCAAACATGTCAGCGTCTTGCGCACGCCAAATGCGTAAATCACCAATATCGATACCATTTCGGACAAAATAAATATTTATACCGTGATACAAACCATAAGCCCGTAAAAACTCATTGTAATAAGGTGTTCTTTTAAGGGCTGCGAGAGACATAACTTCATTTACAAATGTCGGTTTCTGGAGTTTATGAAGCTGTGCTGTAATGGGATCATCAAATTGCCAGATACACTCATAGTCCTCCATCGCTTTAGGATCGATTTTCCATATCACACCTTTTGTCGATAAGTTATGCGTTGAATCCCAAATATAAGACGCGGCAAAATCAGCCCGCAACAAGATGGCAATATCTGCAATGATATTTTCACGTAAATTATATTGCCCTTTTCCTGAGCCAAGTTTCCATAATATTTCAGAAAACAATGTAAACTCAGACGGGCTGAAATCCTTTTCTAAAAGTGCGGTCATCCTCTACCTATTTAACGAAATCCATCGAATTTTAAGAAGATCGGTTAAGTGCTTCCTTTGAGCTTAATACCAATCCCATCCTTTTCTATAACATAACTATTTTTTGATTTGGTAGGTAATAGCTATATTTTGTCCGTAAAAATATTAATTTTCTAGTTTTCCTATGGCACTTTTAACTATTGAAATTCATCTTCTGAAATTACTTATCTAATAGGTACCAAAGGCTTCGATCAACTTTTCTCTCTTTTCTTTTTTGCTCCATTAGTTGTTCATATTCTTCTTCTGAAATTACTTTTCTATTAGGTGCAGATTCAATATATGGAGAATAACCTCTATAATTAGCAAACTTATTTTCTCTGTAATATTGTGATTTATCATAATCACTCATATTTGACGTTTGGAATAGAACATCTTTATCTCGCTCAGCCCTTCTAAAAAGTTGATTTGTACGATCTATTTTTTGTTGCATTGCTGACTCAAAAAAAACAACACTCTCACCACTTTTAGTATTTTGAGCCTCTTCATCTTTAGCAATTAAAATAGAAGGTTTTTTTTCGAAAAAATCATCAGCACTGTACACTGGACTAATAATCAATAAACTTATAAAATATAATAATATTCTATTCATAAAATTAATGTGCTCATTACAAAATAGTGGAATACGTAAATATTATATAAATTTAGTAAAAAATCTATTGTCCTACATCTTATTCTTTTGTTTTTTCTTTACTACTAAATAAACTCATTAAACGTATAGAATCAATAAAAAAGCCCACCTATGCGAGCTTTTCAAAACAGAAGCTTTTTATTTTTCAATTTTAGAATTTATATTGACTCATCAATAAGCTCACCAGATAAACATTTATTGAAAATTTTTTGTCTAAAGCTACTGATCATTATTTCATTTTCAAAGTCATTTTCTTTGATATTCTCCTTATAAACTTCAATTAAAATTTTATTCATGACTGTTTCAAATGCGGATTTTACTCTTTCAGAATTATACTTACGTATTCCCATGAATTTTCTGAGTGCTTCTTTTTCCTGACTTAAGGTTACACCTGCTTGTCTCCTTTCCATAACTTTTACTGCTTGTACGCTTATATTTTCACACGATGTTTGAAAGCTAGGAGTATCAGAATATGCCATACAGCTATTTGAAGCGATGATACAAGTTAATAACAAATATCTTTTCATTTTTTAATCTAATAAATTAACTTAAAACATATTACCAAAATAAATCAGATATTTATAAACAAAAAAGCCCATTTTTCGATGAGCTTTTATGTCTTATCTGATCTTTATTTATACTTCCACCACTATAAGTGCTGTAATTATTTTATAAAATTAATCTTTCCGTACAATAAAAATCGAGTCATTAGGTATTTCTATCTTCTCGTTCTCTACTTTTTTTCCTATTTGTTTTTTCTGCCGCAGTAATGCATTTTTTCCTACTCCTCTTAATATTACCTCTACATCATCAACAGGAATATAATCACCTTTAGCTTCATGTGGTCTCTTCTTTTCAAAAAAAGCTATGTAATCCTTTTTTACATATACAGTAATTTTATTGTTATTTGTCTCTCTAACCAAGCTTGAAGAAAATTGTAAAAACTTACTTTCTGAGTTTGATTGATAATAGAAAATATAAAAAATAGGTAGTGAAAATAGAACCATAACTTTAATCAGAATTTTCTTATTTTTAGAATTGTCAGAATTGTCAGAATTGTCAGAATTGTCAGAATTGTCAGAATTGTCAGA
>NZ_KB849420.1:730980-1048808 GCF_000368405.1 Acinetobacter sp. NIPH 817 | reverse complement strand
AGAATTGTCAGAATTGTCAGAATTGTCAGAATTGTCAGAATTGTCAGAATTGTCAGAGCTTTTCTTAAAATCATCTAAAGTGCTATCAACAATTTTTAGAACAAATGCTGAGTTAACAATTAGAAAGCTTAGATTTATTAGGATACTTTTCCAATCACTATTTAATGTATCTTCATAAAAATATAATAAAATAAAGATAAAGTAAAAAGCCGCTACCGTATAACATAAATATAAAAAATAGCGATCAGAAGTTTTTTTAATTTTATCTAAACTAAATTTTCTTACTGATGATTTAGTATTATCAACAGGGGCTTTTAAAAAAATAAAAAAGTTTTTAAAACTGATGAATATTTTCTGTATAGTTTTCCCTAATGCATAGTGGGACACTAAAAAAACTACTACTAACATCATAAATTTAAATGTTAGCATCATAAATAGTAATCCATCACCCAATTCCATATCAGTTGGAAAATACCTAATACGAATAAAATACCAAGTAATTAAAACAACACCCAGACCTAGTGAAAATTTAGCTAATGTTGTACCTACTTCTACAATCTTCTCGATATAAGGATAAATATATATAAGAAATGCTTTCATGATCTAAAATTAAAAATTATTGTGCTTTTATTTTCCCTAAAATTAAAAAAAATTAAAGCTTAAATTAAAAAAGAGCTGATTGTTATCTGCTCTTTTAATGAATTTTACTAAGTTAATACCGTTTCATTTAAATTCTACCTTTCACATATTGAATAGATAGATAACGAATATACGAAACCCACTCATTGAGTGGGTTTTTTATTGCTAACCGTTTTGCCTGAGGTGATCTTGGAACTCTTGGTCGTGTATTTTGTTATAATTAACAGGGTCGTAGACACATCCAGTTAAAACAACAATTACAGTAAGTAGAGCAACCAACTTTTTCATTGAGACAGCCTTTCTTTTAACGCAAAAGATTTGCTTTAAGTATACTCCTAGGTGATCACTTTAATTGGACATAATTAAGGCAAACGATTGTTATTTTTAAATTATCGCCGTGCTTTAGCATATAAATTGATTTTTTAACAAAATCAAATTAAGGAAGTTATACAACTTATGCCTCAGTCGCTAAATACCAATTTTTCCAAGAACTGGTTCCTCTTGTTTCAATAGGCACAGTTGGAATCAGTTTTTCTTTTAATATTTTGGTTTGTTCAATGGCTTTTGCAAGTCGTGCTTTAATAGAGTGAATGCATTCACGGTCACCAAATTCGCAGCGGTCTAAAGTTGTACCGCCACAAGGCCCGTTGGCTAAACCTTTTGGACATGTTTCAGGGCAAATATATAAAGTATCGCTTAGGCGACACTGACCACAGCTTTCACAACCCACTAGGCTATGTTTACTCAGTACTTCTGTTTTAAGTAAGAATTTGGCGACCAAAGCATTTTCCCAAAAAGATGCCTTGAAAATAAAACGTCCGACGCCTTTAGCAATTTTTGATCCAAACATTGCTTCATGCATAACATGCAGTTGGCGATATTTGATTAATTGTTTAGAGGTCGGCTGACGCGAAAACCGAGCAATTTCAGGTGAAAACTCGTTGCCTGACGTGACTTGCCAAAGTGAATTCCAAAGTTCTTCTAAGGCTTTAAGCTCCAAATGTCTGTATTGCTCGACGTAGCTTTCAAGCAGCATTTGTTCTTCTGGCTTATGACAAGCAGATAAGTGAATTCCTGCAAACCCTAAATGTTTACATATCAAAATCTGTAAAGCGCAGCGTAAATAAACTCGGTCTGTATGCCCTGCCTGTTTTTCTTCTGCCAAGACTTTTAACATGTGTGGGGTAATCACAATACCTGCGACTTTATGCTTCACCATAAAATTGGCACGTGCCAAAGTCAGTGGCATCACACAAGCGAGTATTTGCTGCGAGTAATTATGCTTAGTTAAAAATGATTTGGCTTGCTTTAAGGCTTCAATGTCATAACCCAATTGGGTAATGATAAAGTCAGCGCCTGCTTTAATCTTCTTATGCAGTTTTAAATATTGTGCATCACGCTCAGCTTCAACATATTTAAATGGGTTAAAAGCAACTCCGATACGAAACCCGCCATGCTGCTTGGCTGCCATTACAGCATTTACAGACTCTAAGTATCGACTACGAGGCTGTCCATCTCGACCATGATGATGCTCTTTAAGTTTGTCGCCTGTAAGCAATAACAAGTTTTGAATATTGGCTGACTGAGCTTGTTCTAAAAAGCACTCAAAGTCTTGTATGTCTCGTGCCTTACCTGAAAAGTGTAAGACTTTATCGATTGAGTCGGGATAACTTTTGCTGGCTTCAAGTGGCGCAATATCATGATCTGAATGTACACGATCTGCCAATGTCATTGCAGCTGGATATCCTGCAAAATCATGTTTCACAGGATAAATTTCATGCAGTGAAGTGAGATATTCCACCAATACAAAAAACTGGTTTTGCTGGAAGCAGGGAGAAACGTGTGACATAGGCAAAGTGCTGATCAAAACATGACATCAATCATAAGCGCGGCATTATAAATCAAAAGTACATCAAGATGCGCTAGTCAGAAAGCTCATTGTTTTGCTTATCTTCACCCTCTTTATTTCTGGGTAATTCGAGTGAGCGAGGAAATATAAAATCGAAAGAATCGAGTGCATAGCGGTAAAGCTGAGCTGGTCGTTTCCCTACAATTTTACTGTGGTTGGTTTCTTCAACTGCGCCAACTTCTATCATACGGCGTCTAAATGCTTTTTTTTCTAAGGATTGCCCAAGAATAATTTCATAAATGGTTTGTAGCTCAGTCAGCGTAAATAATTCAGGCATCAGACTGGCTGGTAATGCGGTATAGCGGGTTTTATTGGTTAAACGCTCTAATGCCAAAGTCAGTAATTCGTTATGATCAAAAGCTAATGCTAAATCTTGTGCTTTTGCTACTGGCACCCATTCACTGTATTCAGCCAACGCTTGGTGTTGATAAGCATTAAAATCAATTAAAGCAAAATACAAAATCGTCACGGCCCAACCACGCGGGTCACGTTTAGCATTGCCGACAGAGGCAACTTGTTCCAAGTAAGGTGAAGCAATCCCTGTTTTTTCGACCAGCTTACGATAAGCCGTGGCCATCAAATCTTGGTCATGGGTTAAATCGGCAAAACCGCCCGGTAAAGCCCATTGATCTTTGGCTGGAAAGTTGGGTCGCTTAATGAGTAGTACCTGCAACTGACCATTAAATACCGAGAAAATAGCCATATCGACCGTAAGTAAAGGTGCGTCATAATCTCGGCGATCATAACTGGCAAGGAATTCTTGTTCAGTTTGAATAGTCACGTTCAGCCTCTCAATAAAAATGATGAGCCGATACACACGCAACGGCTCATCTAAACTCAGTTATGCGATGGATAAACGCTCACGAATTTGATCCAAAGTACACTCATATTGAAGTTTACCATTTTCAAAGATGGTTTTTAGTGCTCCGCCTTGTTCTTGTTCGGCTGTTTGCTCATCAAACAAGGTAAAACCATTTTCACTTTCTTCAATGCGTAATAGACCTTTCGCAGATTTTTTCACACCTGAGTCTGTAATTGGGTCTTTAAACAACTCGCGACCTACACCATTCACTTGGCCCCAAGTTGCTTTCACAGCAAACCCAAAGGTATCGCGAGTTAAGTAGTTATAGGTAAAGCTGCCGATCCCAAACACCAAGTTGTTTGAAGCAAAGCCTTTGGCTTCCAGCCCTTCCAAAATACGCTGTGCGCGATCTAGGGTAATTGAGTCACCATAAATTAAACCGACACGTTCATTAAGAACTTTATAGCCTTGCTCAGTTGTTGTACCACCAAACACTTCCCATAAACATTCAACTGCGCCTTTATAGGCTGGGCTGCCAATTTCTGCGTCTGGATCACCACAAATAATTTTAACAGGGTCACCAGAGTCTGGACGGAAAACCAATTTAGCTAAGCCTAAAGCATTCGGTTGTCTCGCCAAAATTTCAGGTTTTAAAGCCACTGTAAACTCGGTAATCACTCGCCAAAAATCCCAAGTGTCAGATACAACACTAACCACACCAGATGGATAAAGCTCACAGATTAAACGCTTAAAGGTTTCTAGCTCACTGTTTTCCGTACCCATACACATCACACTGTGTTCGGTCGCTGGTACAGATACCCCAATCACACCTGTGGCATTGTAATATTCTTCGGCATAGTCAATTGAAGCAACCGAGTCTGTTCCAATAAAACTGGTTAAGTGCCCGACACCCGATTGCGCCGCATCATAAATTCCACTCATGCCACGGCTACTAAAATCGTGTCCTTGCACAGGTACAAAATCAAGCGGTGCGCCAGTTTTTACAGCATATTGAGTTAATAAACGTTTGTACTCGTAGGCAATCGTCGCGGTAGTACAGCTTTTCCAAAGCTCAGCACTTAACACCGTTTCAATATAGTTGGTTAACCAAAAGAAACGCGGGTCGGTATTAATTACGGTGAGCACAGGTACACGCATATTGACGCGGCTGCCTTCTAGCAATGCTTTAATCCGTAAAGGTAAATACCCCAAGTCGTGTAATGCTTCAATGTGATCGACCGGTACAGCACCTTCACCTAGAGAACTATCCATACGGCGTTTATATGCTGCTACTACTTTGTCTTTAGGTTGCTTGAAAAAACCTTCATTCCATGTATCGATTAAAAAGTGTTTGATAAAACCCTGAAGACCAAAAAACACCACTTTATCGTCAAAGTCAGGCAACATTTTAGCGAGTCGAGATGAACGCGGTGTAAAGTTTGCGTACACGTACTCTGTGCCTGCTGGATATTGACGTCTGTGATCAGCTTTATAAAAATCGATAGCGTTTAATGGATTAAGTTTAATAGTCATCTTTGTTCTCTTTATTTTGCTGCAAAAGCAATTACTGAAATTTTGTCTGATGGTTGTTGTGTAAAGCTGTCTGAGGTAAACAGTTGGTCAAGCAACCCATCAAAAACCTCTATTCCTTTACTGAAAATACCGTGGGTCACATATAGAACGACCTTAGTGCAATTGAGGCGACGGAGTTCTTTGGCAATACCAATAAAGGTTGCACCACCGTCACAAATGTCATCGGTAATGACCGCTGTTAGGCCTGATAAATCAGTTGCATGTACATGCGTACCTAAAATTTTGCCAGTCACTGGGTCACGTTTTTTATCACACTGAACTATAGTGATGGGTTGTTTGCGCTCAAGATTAAAAGTGTCTGCAACCATTTGTGTGCGTGCTTTTGCGCCTTTATCTGGGCAAATCAGTACTGTTTTTTCATCTTTTAACAGCGTGCTTAGCGCTTCACTCTTTGCGATGATGTCGACTGAACTGATATTTACAACTTCTTTAAAAGAAGTATTGGCAGCGAGTAATGCTGTTGTTACTTCACTATGGCAGTCCCAAACAGTGATTTTGCCTTGTTTGCCTGCTTTTTTGTCTGCATTGATATTAAGTAGCTTCGTCATCACATCGAGTGAGAACGCTTGGCCTACTGCACAAATACGATCCTGACGTGCATATGGAAAATACGGAATTTCTAGGTCAACGGTTAAACCCTGAGTCAGCAATATATTTTCAAGTAGTAAATAGTCCATCACATCGTGACTTGAGGTCATTTGCGCGCGGACCAATACGTTGCCAGATAGTGAACCTAACGTTGTCTCATCAATTTGAACATGACGCTCGCCACCAGAAAACTGCGTGAATTTCACTGGAATTTCATTTCTTGCCGCATCTAAAAGCTGGATAGCCATATCATCCTCTTTTTGTCTGATGACCTTCGATGAATATATAGTGGCATAAAGCCACTATATATTTCAAGTCTATTTTTCAAACTTTTTTCAAAGCCACTTAAGACATAAAATTTGCAGTTTTAGAGCATTTAGAGATTCTATTTTTAAGAGAGATTATTCTTCAATCAATTGAAATAAAAAATTAATTTACAAAAATCATGACGAGTAGAACTATTATTAAAAGTAGCGGATACAACTTTGCACGCCATAAATCAGGTAGTTTTGAAATAAATTTTTCTGAAAAATATAGCCCAATCCATGTTCCAGCAACCAAGAATAAAGCAGCTTCAAACCAGATTAGACCGATAAATCCAATAGGTGCCCATGTAGATTGCCAAAGTGACAATACACAATAGGTCAGCGTTGCAGTTAAAGACAAAGGCAGCGTGAGAATGTTTGCAATAGCCGCGGCCTCTGCCATAGAACTACCCCGCCGCCGTAACAAAGGAACCGTCATTACACTGCCACCCACACCTAAAAGCGCTGCAACCCAGCCGATAATTCCCCCTTTAATTAGTTCGCTGTTTTCACCATAGTTTTGCTTTTGCTTTGATGTCACCATAAACCCAGGTCGGTAATAACAATCAATAATCGTTATGAACACATAGCCCATAAATACCCAGCGAAGCCAATTTCCATTAAACAATGAGGCCATTACCGCACCGACTATTCCGCCAAATGCGATACCACCCCATAAAAAGCGGATTTTTTGCCAATCTATATGTCCAGACCGATAGTGTTGAAAGGTTGCAAAACTTGCCGAGCAGAGCATGACAAAAGCTGATGTGGCAACTGCAATTTGCATGGCATATATGCCGACACTGCTTTCATTGCCCCACTTTTGAATAATGACGCTATAAAGCAAAGGTACAGCAACAAAACCACCACCAAAACCAAATAACCAAGTGGTTATGCCTGAAAGTAGTCCAAATAAAAATAGCTCATATAGCATCATCATCTTCCTCACGTTTATAGAGGCATGATATAAAATAGCCCTATGGCAAACTAACGTAGAAAAGCCATATTTTTATTTATTTCAGACAAAAATATATGCGTAATATTCCAATTAATGATGTAGACCATCTACCGCAAGCGGTTCTAGCGTTAGGATCAGACTATCCTGCTGATACTTTGTTAGATACGCATAGCCATCGCCGTGCTCAGTTCTTATATGCACCCGAAGGACTCATGAAAGTTGAAACCGAAGATGGTCAATGGCTCGTGTTACCTTACAGCGGTGTATGGATACCCGCAGGTAAACCACATCAGGTATGGTTGTCTAAAGTCAGTACTTATAGTTTGTATATAGAAGCGGGCCATGCGCCAAGACAGGCAACATATTGCGAGGTTATCCAAGTCTCGCCTTTGTTACATCAACTGCTCATTCAGGCAAATCAGCTACCTATTGACTACCAACGTGCAGGCCGAGACGGCGCTCTTATCGATTTATTGTTATATGAGCTAGAAGCTGCATCAGCCCTGCCTCTGTTTATTCCATTGCCTCACAACACATTGTTATCTAAACAGTGTGCTGAGTTTATGGAGCATCCCGATATTCATAGCAGCCCTAAAGATTGGGCTCATGACCACAATAAAAGTGAACGGACTTTTCATCGCTGGTTTAAGGCAGAAACGGGCATGTCATTTCAGGCTTGGCGTAATCGAGTCTGCATCATCTATGCTTTAAATGCGTTAAAAGCAGATATCTCGATTACTGAAATTGCCTTTAGTTTGGGCTATGAGCATTCGGCAGCATTTACTGCAATGTTCAGTAAAATTATGGGTTATCCGCCTACCCATTTTCAAAAAAGATTTCATACGCATGATAAAGCGCTATAAAGATTTACTCATGTGAATGGTGTCATAGGTATCGATCCATTCTCTTTTAATAACATCAAAGCCTTGAAGCCGCCAAAACTCTTCAGCCGCAGGTAAAAAAGGATGGGTATGCAAATACAAAGTGGTAATTTCATTCTTCTGTGCATAGCTAAACAACATTTTACATAGCATGGTTGCGATGCCATTACGGCGGTATTCAGGCAATACAAACAACTTAACCACTTCCACTGTCTTAGAGGGCAGATTTAAATCAAAACGATGGTCATACGCCCGATATGCAATGGTGCCAATAATACGGTTTTTATCTTTTACCGTAATAAAGCAACCTAATGGATCATTAACATAATATTGCCCAAAATTTTTTAAATCTTTGGGAACTTGCCCATGATAAATTTCTGGGAATAAGAGCTGTCTTGTATAAAGCGCAAACTCTACAGCTGACTCATAATCAGTTTTGCCCACTAGCTGATAATTCAACATATTCATAGCCAAGAATAATCAGGGATAACAATCGTTTTGTCTTGAATCATGGCTTCATGGAACTCAACATCATAGACACTTTTTAAAAACTTCGGATCGGTGATTCGTGTTTTAGACTCAGGCTTAACGACTTCGTGTTGGCGCATAAAAAACAAATGATCTGCAAATAAAAAAGCCAAGTTGGGATCATGCATAATCGCAATCACCGTAAAATTTTGCCGCGACAACTGACGCAATTTTTTCATTAAATAAGACTGGTAATAAACATCGAGATGATTGGTTGGCTCATCAAGCAAAATCACTTTGGGTGCTTGTACTAAAATGCGCGCAATCATAACCAATTGCCGTTCACCTCCCGATAGTTCGGTATAAGGACGGTCACGCAAATGCTCGATGTCTAAATCAAGCAAAGCTTGGTCTACACGCTCCCAGTCTGATTTTGAAGGTCTATATCTGCTAAAAGCGGCACGCCCCGTAATCACTACATCTTTAACCAAAAATGGAAATACGGTTTTATGAAACTGCGGTAAAAAGCCGAGTAAGGCTGCCCGATCTTTGCCTTTAAAGTCCGATAGTGGTTTTCCTGAGTAACGAATCAAGCCATCTTTTACAGGTTCTAGGCCCGCCATCAATTTAAAAAGTGTCGATTTTCCGCAACCATTACGCCCTAAAATGACGGAAAACTGATTTTCAGGAAACTCCAGATGAATATTTTTAAGGACCTGTTTGTGCCCATAGGCATAATTTAACTGATCAATTTGAATCATGCCCAATGAGTCCTCTGTGTTTTCATTAATAATAAGAAAAATGGCGCGCCAAGTAACATGGTAAAAATACCAATTGGTATTTCAAACGTTAGTAAAACCCGAGAAAAATTATCAATCAACAGTAGAAAACTGCCGCCCAAAATCATATTGGCAGGAATACTGTAGCGGTGATCGGGCCCAACCAACATTCTCACAATATGCGGCATAAACAGTCCATATAGACTAATAATGCCAGCAGCAGCCACAGAAGTTGATGTACATACAGTCACTAGTACAATTAAAAGAAGCTGTTCCCACCTTGGGTTAACACCAACAGCTTGAGCTTCTTCAGCACCGAGGGCCATTAAGTTTAGCCGCCAGCGCATCGCAAATAATCCAGTAAGTCCAATACAAATCGGTAGCACGGCGTATTGAACTTTTTGCCAAGAAGCCTGATGTAAGTTACCCATAGTCCATTGCACGATCACTTGAAGTTTAAATGGATCACTTAAGTATTGAATAATTGTAAGGCCTGCCAAAAACAGCCCCGAAACAATCATGCCCGATAAAATCACCATCACTAAAGAAGTCTGACTTTCATGTTTCTGATGCGCAAATAAATAGGTTAAGGCAACAGCGCACACACCAAAAATAAAGGCTGATAGATTAGGCGAAAGCCAACTTAAAGAAAGTGCCAAAGCTGCGCCAAACGCTGCACCAGATGAAATACCGAGTACATACGAGTCAACTAAAGGGTTACGAAACAACGCCTGTAAACCATTTCCCGCAGTTGCTAACGCAGCCCCCACCATAAAGGTCAGTAAAATTCTGGGTAACCTGACATTGACCAAAATGTTTTGCATCAGTCCAAATTGCTCAGCATCAAAATATGGCGTACCAAACACCGCTTGCACACCCCACAGCACATAGTCCCATGCACTCAAAGTCTGCGTTGGCCCAATGAGCAAAGAGATAAAAATCATGAAGAAAGGTAACGGGTAAAACCAATAATATTTCAGCTTTTCCATATTCATTGCACCAATGCTTTGGCAAGGTGCTCACCATACAACTTGGTTAAAATACGCTGTTGTAAAGCACTTACTGGTAAATCGGACTGTTCAGGGTAAATGCTGTGGTTCAAAGAAATCGCCGTAATAATGATTTTGATGGTATGTGGGTTATAAATAAATGCAGGGCTCAAATTAAATACCTTACGGTTTTGTACGGCACTTAAGCCTTGTAATTCTTTGCGTTCATAAATTAGTTTTGGGTTGGTATTCCAAAGCACAATATTGTCAGGGTTCCATTCAATGAGAGTCTCGGGATTTACATTCGGTTGGTTAGCATTGGTCTGAACAATGTTGTAAGCACCTGCCAGCTCAATAAAGTCATTGGTAATTGACTCCCGTCCCGAAGTGGAAAAAATTCGCCCACCTGACCACGCATAGTAAATCGATTGCTTATTTGGCTGACGTGCTGTTTTGGCTGCGACTTCTGCCATAATTTCATCAGAAAAACTCAAAATTTCTTGAGCGCGCTTTTGGGCACCACTAAGAACGGCAATTTCAGATAGCTCTTCTTTCACTTGTTGGTAAGTGCCAGATTCCATCACATATACAGCAATACCAAACTGTCGTAACAGTGCGATCGTTTGAGCCTGCCCACTCCCCAAAATGACCAAATCGGGTTTCAACAACACGAGACTTTCAATATTGGTTGCATTGGCACCTTGTGAAGGCGTTGCAAGCTGTTTATTGGCAATGCGTTGATCTATTTTTGAATAGGCGTTAAATAATAAAGGTTGAATGTATACTTCGGCTGGTATGCCAATCACTTTATGACCTTGCCCTAGCATATATAAGCCATCTAAACCCGACTCAAATAGAGAAACTATTCTTTGGGCTGGTTTGGCTACACAAACTTTTGTATTTGTACTATCAAAAACACATATCGAATGGGCTGCTAAGTTTTCTTTAGTTTTTCTACTTTGTTCAGATGAAGAGCATCCACATAGAATGAGTAAAGTAAGTATTGAAACCAATGACTTCATTACAGCATCCAACGCACAAATACAGTGCAAAATAAAAAGACGTGTTTATTTGGTGCATTTTTCATATGAAAAAGACACCATAAGAGAGCAAGACGGTTTGAATCATCATTTATAAGTTAGTAAATCAAATGTTGTACTAAAGATAAGAGTAATTAAGCAATAAAAATGCCAAAATTACAAAATAAACTTAATAATCATGCAATTGTAATTTGTATTTTAAAACTCAAAATATAGATAGCCTTATACAAAACCTTTAGAGCATGCATGCTAACCATTCAAATAAAATAATTTTTAATATTTAATTTTAATCAAAAATCTTCATATCTAACATTTTATTTAATAATGAGACTTTAAACCCATAAATTTAAAAAAACAAAACACATTAAGCAAAAATATAATTATTTTTATTTTAAAAACCTTTTAATTATTAATAAAAAACTATTATAAATAATATACTAAATATTTAAGTTTTCCTAAAAAATTACAGAATTTAAAATTAAATTTTTTCATTATTAATATTAGATATAAACCTTTAATAAAAACTTCTTTATATGCTAGATTAGATTAAGAATTACCCAAACCAAGGGTAAATTCATACATTACTAATAATCAAATATAAGAATATTAAACATGACAAGGATTTAAAATTATGAAGAGAAATTATTATATTTTAGGCACTCTCTTGTTTAGCATGAGTTTAGCAACTCATGCTGACTCGCTACGAATGAGTGCTACGGAGTTCGCAAAAGATCCAGCCAAAGTAAGCGCATTACAAAAGGGTTTGGAAAAAATGCGAGCAAATAATAATGCTCCCCCTTTATCACCTGAGTTTCGTACAAGCTTTAATTACTGGGCCAATACGCATGGCTATTTTGGTACAGGTACACATGCAACAGACAAAGATTATTATGTTAATCAATACCGTATGCCACAGTGTTTACAGATATACAGTAAAGCAGTATGTGACAGTTACTATAAGCATATCCAAAATTCATCAGTCCCAAATGATGGCTTTACCGATGAAGTTTGGGGTACATGCCAACATGGCAATCTAAATTTCTTACCTTGGCACCGTATGATGCTTTATTTCTATGAGCGAACAGTTCGTAAATATGTTGGGCAAGATTATTCCCTTCCTTATTGGGATTATTACCAAGAAAAAGCTGCTAATGGTAAAGGCTTAGCACTCCCTCAATTAGTCCGTGGTAAACAAGCAGGTACCTTATATGATCAGTTCCGTACACCCGGTTTAAATGCAAATATCAGCGCCATAGATCCAGATAATGCCAGCGCTGCTCAAGCATTTAAATGGGATAACTTCACAGACTTCTCTAACCAATTACAGTCTCAACCCCATGGTGTAATGCACTGTGCAGTAGGTAAAAACTGTGTACTACCCGATATGGGATTTGTACCTATTGCAGGCTTAGACCCCGTATTTTATATGCACCATGCCAATATCGACCGCTTGTGGCAATGCTGGTTAAATAAAAAAGCGAATGGGCAACCAATTACCCTTGAATGGGCCAAGAAAAATTTAGGTATGCCAGATAGTTGGTATGACACCCGATATACTTTTGCAGATGAAAACGGCAACAAAGTCACCATGACCATTGCAGATGTATTCACCCCCGGTAAAATTCCAGTGCGATATACCAATGAAAATGCTTGTAAAGTTGAAGCTAATGTCATGAGTAGTAAAGGTGCTGAAAAAGCAAACTTATTTAAAATGAATCATAAGCCAGTCAGCAGTAATAAAAGCATTAAGCTTATGGGTGTAACTCAAAAAGTAGCTTTAGACCCTCAGACTACAACTTTCTTAGAAAACTCTAGTCAACTTACTCAAACAAAGCTCTCATCAGGACAAACCTATTTAATCTTAGATAATGTCCAAATGATTGGTAATCCAAATCTAACCTATAAGATTTATTTATCTCCAAAAAATAAACCTGACCAAAAAATTTATGTTGCCACAATTAACTACTTCGGTGTGTTAGATCATAACCACGGCGGACATCCGGGTCATATTGGTCAATTGGTCTATCAAGTCAGTGATCAAGTTAAGCAATTAGGCATGGCTGCTGAAGACTTAGAAGTTCAGTTTGTTGCGACCGATTTAACGCTTGATCAAGTGAAAGAAAAAGTAAGCTCTCAAGGCTTGAGCATTTCTCAGGTTCGCTTAGAAACGTCAAAATAATAATTAAGGGAGAGGCCTGATTTTTTCAGGCCTATATTCATTATGAAAATAGCTCATTTAATATTATGCACACCTCTAACTTTAATGAGTTGGTGTGTATCAGCAAATGATTCTTCTGAACGTATATTAGAAGACCCTCCCGATATGACAGTTGCTCGCAATCATGTCGCATTACTTGCTGCACCAAATCCGACAGTGTCATCAACAAATACGCAGCAAATGCAATCCTCAAATGAAGCATTATTTACATGGAAAGTTAAAAAAACGAGGAACAGACTATGGAACCCAGCAACAAATCGTTATGACGAAGTTGTGTTACGTAGTTATCAAGGTACAGATACGCAGCCCAATACGCCTTATATTGCTCCGACGATTGAAGTATTTCCCGGAGAAACCGTACGAGCAAACTTAGATAATCAACTTGATATAGACCCGATTACTCACAAAAAAATTCCTAAAGACCCAAGTTGTACTGGCGATCATTTTGATGTGAATAAACCTCATTGTTTTGATGGTACGAACATGCACACTCATGGTTTATGGATTAATCCGGCGGGAAATAGTGATAACGTTTTAGTTTCGATTAATCCGGGTGTTAATTTCCAATATGAATACAACATTCCACCCGATCATCCAGCCGGAACATTTTGGTATCACCCGCATCGACATGGTTCAACCGCTATTCAAGTTGCAAGTGGTATGGCGGGAGCTTTAATTATTCGTGGATATCATCAGCCTACCCCCAATAAGACAGGTGATTTAGATTTACTTACTTATGGTTTTAAAGAAAGAACGCTAGTTTTTCAGCAAATCCAATATGCTTGCTATGATGCTAACGGAAATATCGAAACCGATAATAATGGCAACTATATTTGCCAAAACAATCAAATGGGTGAAATTAGGGATTATCAGGGTTTTGGTCCGGGCGATTGGGGGAAATCAGGCCGATATACGAGTATTAATGGCGAAATACAACCTTTCATTACTCAAGCGGTTGCAGGACAAGTTGAGCGTTGGCGAATGGTACATGCAGGTGTCCGCGACAGTATCAACTTAAGCGTTCGTCAAATGCAAAATATTCCTTCCAAACTCGATTTGACCCCAATGGGTGAAAAGAAATTATTAAGTGAGAGTTGTACAGGACCTATTGTGAACCAACACCTGATTGCAGCTGATGGTCTGACCTTTAAACAGGTCATGGATAAAACAGTCACCGTCTTTCAACCAGGTTACCGTTTCGATGCCTTAATGCAATTCCCGCAAGAAGGTCGTTATTGTTTAATTGATGAAGCAGCGTCGGCTTCAGCTAACGTGGACCGTACATATTCACAGAAACGCTTGCTGGGTATCATTCAAGTTAATAAAGCCACTTCAGCACCTCAGTCATTAACAACGGCGTTAAGCAATAATGCAGCACGCAATATTGCCCCAGATATGCGTCCCGCTGTACTTCAAGATTTACAACAAAATCTGAAACTCAGTCATTTTGTTCCTCATCAGGACTTACCAGCTACACCGTATAAACAATTTTTAGAATTTAATATTGATACAAATGCTGATCCAGTTCAGTTTCAGGTGAATGGAAAACCATACAAACCAGACCGAATTGACCGTACGCTCGAGTTGGGTAAAACCGATGAATGGATACTGACCTCTAAATTAGCCAGCCACCCTTTTCATATTCATGTAAACCCATTTCAAGTGGTGGCAGTGTATGACCCTAACGGTAAAGATGTCAGTGATATAAATGCCGTGGATGACTATGACAAAACGGCTGCCCCTGACCCACAATATCGCGGTCTAAAAGGGACATGGAAAGATACTATCTGGGTTAAAAACGTACAAGGAGCCAGTTATAAAGTCATTGTTAGAACCAAGTACCAACGCTACATCGGTGACTTTGTATTGCACTGCCATATTTTAGATCATGAAGATCAAGGCATGATGCAAAATATTAGAATTAGTCTTCCTGATGGAAATGGTGGCGTTTCTCAAGGCCATCATTAATTTCGGACTGTAATACAATTTTATTCTAATAAAACCGCTTATCCTAAAATAAGCGGTTTTTAAAATAATAATTCTGATATTTGTATATCATCCGTTCTTGTAGAGAGACACACTATATATATCAAAATTATTTTAAATAATAAGTTATGTAATTATTAAATATGTCATGTAAATAAGATCTTAAAGCGTAATTAAAAAATATATAGTTTACCAAATAATAAAAACCATTTAATTATCAAACCAAACAATATGCCTAAGAGCTACTCAAATAATTTAATACTGGTTACAGCTCAATCAGCATCAAGATAAATAAGTCGTTATAATCCGCCCAACACCTGACAAATATTCTCTTCTGATGCAGACCCAATCATCCTTCTGGCGTAGTCTTTACCGTTTAACTCATATTTATGCTGGTATTTTTATTGCGCCATTTATCTTGTTCGCAGCAATCACTGGTTTACTCTATGCAATTACGCCTCAAATAGAGCAAGCGATCTATAAAGATGTTCTATATGTTGAGCCACTGAAGCAACCACCACATATGCTGAGCCAACAAATTGAAGCCGCAAAAAAAGTAATGCCTATGTCTGCACAGGTGATTGAAGTTAGACCAGCCCCAAGCTCTGACCAGACAACCCGTGTAATTTTCTCTGATTCTATACATGATTTTACGAGTGAAGCCGTTTTTATTGATCCTTTTACGCTTCAAGCCAAAGGCCATCTAGCAGTTTATGGTACCAGTGGGGTTCTTCCGTTTCGAACTACACTCGACCAGCTACATAGCAATTTATTACTAGGAAAATGGGGGCGCTTTTATAGTGAACTGGCAGCAAGCTGGCTAGCTATTTTGACTTTAACTGGACTATATAATTGGTGGAAACGTCGTCAAAATCTTAAAATCAGACAAACACAAAAAAATAAATTACTGAAATGGCATAGCACGTTGGGTTTAGCGTTATTCCCTCTCTTATTAATAATCGCCATTACGGGTCTTACATGGTCTGAATGGGCCGGAGATAATATTCGGGTTGCTCGTCAATGGCTTAACTGGCAAACCCCAACATTAGCAACTTCTCTTCAAGAAGATAATTTACCTACAGTGATGCACCATGAACATCACGAAATGCCACATAGTGAAAACCTGAATTTAAATATTATTTCAAGTGAGTACGATAGTGCTCTTTCTATAGCCAGAGCACATGGCATTGATGCAGCACAAATACAAATCAAGCCACCCACCAGTGGAAATCAAGCTTGGACGATAGCCGAGATTCAACGTAAATGGCCAACTCAAGCAGACAGTATCTCAATTGATATGGAACACCACAAAGTCATCGATCAACTTGCTTTTAAAGACTATTCACTGGTGGCAAAGCTCACTCGTTGGGGAGTAGATGCGCATATTGGTGTTTTATTTGGCTGGATAAATCAATTAGTACTGGCGCTTTATGCTTTCATACTGTGCATTATGATTGTTTATGCATATAGGGCTGCGTTTAAAAACTCGAATTTTAAACTCATGACAACTCACTTTGTTGGTCAAAGCTTATTAGTTTGGAACCGTGCAACTGGCTCACAAAAAATAGGGTTAATATTGGTGGGTCTAGTGTTAGGGCTAAGCTTACCTGTTTTTGGTTTTAGTATTTTATTTACGCTATTTATCTTTGCTATACGTAAATACATTCCTTCTAAATCATAACACTCACATTGATATTAAACTTTTGAGCTGTGCATACTATGCATAGTATGCACAGCCAAAATGACGACTAAATTAATCTTCAGACAGTGTTTTCATATCAATCACAAAACGATACTTCACGTCGCTCTTTAGCATACGTTCAAAAGCTTCATTAATGTTTTGCATGTCAATCATTTCTACTTCAGAAACAATATTATGCTCACCACAAAAATCGAGTAGCTCTTGTGTTTCCTTAATTCCGCCAATCACCGACCCTGCAATTGATTTTCTTCCTAAAATCATAGGTACTGAATTTGCGCTAATTTCACCTAAATATCCGACCAGCACAATTGTTCCATTTAAAGCTAGTGTTGGAATATAAGGCTTCAAGTCATGGTTATAAGGCACCGTATCAATAATCAAATCAAATTGATTTAACACTGATTTCATTTGAGCTTCATCTGTTGATAACACAACATGATGCGCTCCGAGTTGTTTTGCATCCTGTTCTTTGTTTGCTGAACGAGTGAATAATGTCACTTCTGCACCTAGAGCATTGGCAAGTTTAATCGCCATGTGTCCTAAACCACCTAAACCGACTACAGCGACTTTACTACCCTTTCCAACATTCCAGTGACGCAGCGGCGACCAAGTCGTAATACCAGCACATAGTAGAGGTGGTACAGCTTGAGCATCCAGATTTTCAGGTACTTTTAATACAAAATCTTGGCTACACGTAATACTTTGTGAATATCCACCATAAGTTGGGCGTTGGTCGTGGCGATCTACGCCGCCATAAGTCTGGATGTTACCTTCTTCACAATATTGCTCTAGCCCTGAATGACAAGCTGAACAAGTACGGCATGAATCGACCATACAGCCAATTCCCACTAAATCACCAACCTTATATTTTGTAACTTTAGGACCAATTGAAGTGACACGACCTACAATTTCATGGCCCGGAACGATTGGATAAGTACTAAATCCCCAATCGTTTTTAGCTTGATGAAGATCGGAATGGCAAACACCACAATATTCAATTTGAATAACAACATCATCTTCACGTGGGGTTCTACGTTCAAACTTAAACGGAACTAAAGGAGTTTCTGATGACAGCGCAGCATAACCTAAAACTTCAATTGTCATATTTTTTCTCTCATGTTTAATGTTTAAATAAAGACGATTTCTTCGCTGGAAATTCATTGATGGCTATAGATTTTGAAAATCCATAAATAGGTTTTAGAACGTTTTGGTTCACTAAGTTCCAACTCATCGACTTTGTGCCATGTTGATCAGTATAAAAATGAAAATCGTAAGCTGTTGTTCTATTCCTCTCACAGATTTGCCTAATCCTCCGAATTGTTGCACTTCTCACTATTTTTCTTATTTGAAATGCCTACAATAAAAACACAGAGGGTAATCGGTGGAATCTGAATGGCGAATAGGTCTCTAAACCATAATCAAGAATTAGCTCAACTTGTCGATCAATGGACCCGAGAAAAAGGTACATTCGAAACACCTATTATGGGACTGACTTTATATCGCGCAGAAAAATTGACCCAACCAAGTAGCAGCATGATGGATGCAAGTCTATGTATGATTGCCCAAGGTAAAAAACAGGTGATTCTTAGCGAAGAAACCTATACGTATGACTCTAACCATTTCCTTTTTACTGCAATTGACCTACCTGTAATTGCTCAAGTTCTTGAAGCTTCAGTTGAACGACCTTATCTTTCAATAGTTTTACGCCTAGACCCGTATGTACTCGCCCAGATCATGCTTGAAGCCCATATCCCTTTTAAAGATGTAAATACTGAGAAAAAAGGAATGGCTGTTGGAGTAGTCAATTCAGAACTAAATGATGCTTTTATACGGTTAATAAAACTACTGGATACACCACAAGACATCCCCATCTTGTCTCCCCTGATTATTAAGGAAATTTTTTATCGTTTATTAATGAGCCCACAAGGCGATCGACTTAAACGCATTGTCGCGGCTGGAACTACCGGCCATCGAATTGTGAAGGCGATTGAATGGCTGAAAACAAATTTTGCAAAATCTTTTAGCGTTGAAGAACTGGCAAGCACAATGGGTATGAGTGCTTCTAGTTTTCATCAACATTTTAGAGATATCACTTCAATGAGTCCCTTACAGTATCAAAAGAGAATGAAGTTAACCGAAGCACGGCGTTTATTAATGACCGAAGAATATGATATTTCAACGACCAGTATTCAAGTCGGATATGAAAGTTTGTCGCAATTTTCCCGAGAATATAAACGCTTTTTTGGGGTTTCTCCGTCAGTAGATATTAAGAATATATAAAAGCAATAAATGCAGACCTTAAAAAATTAATACCAGAAAAAAAAGCGGTACTTGATTATGTCTATTCATCAAGTACCGCTAAATCAAAATCACACTGGATTCATTCGCTCAAGTTCACGAATTAAACCTGAATGATCCAACTCACCGTCTCCGGCAGCAAGCATATTTTCAAATAATTGACTGACCTGTTGGGCAATAGGTAAATTCAGCTCAAGCGATTTGGCATAGTTAACGGCTGTATGAATATCTTTATGCTGGTTTCGAGCAGTGCCTCCCGGTTTAAAATCTCGATTTAGCATACGTTCACCATGCTGCTGTAAAATTGGGGAGTCGGCAAAGCCTCCCATGAGTGCCTGTTTTAGCTTAATAGGATCGGCACCAGCTTTACTGGCAAGCAATAAACCTTCGCTTACTGTTGCAATGGTGGTGGCTACAATCATTTGATTTACAAGTTTTGCGAGCATTCCGCAGCCAGCCCCGCCTACTAAAATTGGTCGGCCCATTGCCCTTAAAATATTTTCAGCTTGTGAAAATGTTTCAGCTTCTCCGCCTACCATAATAGCAAGACTTGCATTTTGGGCACCTTTTTCTCCACCAGAAACAGGAGCATCTAAGTATCTAAGCCCTCTTTCTTTACACTTTTCATTTTGTGCTTTTGCAACTTCAACAGGTATCGAACTCATGACGATAACCGTGCTTTCAGGTTTTAGCTGTGAAATTGCACCATGCTGTTTAAACAGAATCTCATCACAAGTTTTTCCATCGCTGAGCATACAAATCAGAAACTCTACATCTTTCCCTACTTGTTCAAGTTCAGAGCAAACATGAGCACCCGCCTCTTTTAAGCTATCTGCTTTAGAGGAGGTTCTATTCCAGACTTTTAGCTGATGACCTGCCTTAAGTAAATTCATAGCCATCGGCATTCCCATAATACCTGTACCCACAAACCCGATGGTCGCCATTATTTTATCTCCGCAGCTGTTCGAACTTTAAGTTGCTGTTTTTCTACTTTTAAGCTATTCGATTTTAACTTTGCTAATAGCAGTAGTCCTAAGCCACCCATCGCTACAAAGCCTGCAATGGCAAGAAAAGCTACTATATAGGTTCCTGTGGTCGTATATAAATATCCAGTTAAATATGGGCCCGTAAAACCACTTAAATTACCCACCGAGTTAATTAATCCAATTCCGGCTGCGGCTCCTACTCCCGTGAGAGTTTGCCCAGGAATGGTCCAGAAAATGTTAATTGCGCTAAACACACCAATTGCAAGAAAGATAAAGCCCACAATAATTGCCCACGGTTGATTTACAAGTAGTGCAATCGCAATTGCTAATGCAGCCATAAGTGCAGCACAAGCGCCATTTTTATAACGCTCTTGTTTACGATCAGAACGGCGGCTCCATAAAACCATTCCGACGGCTGCAAATGCATATGGAATTGCAGTGAGTAAACCATTTTGAATCAGGCTAATTTGCATACCAAACGTATTACGGAATGACTCTAAAACACTTGGTAAGAAGAAGAACATTGCATTTGAACCAGAAGTAATTCCAAAGTACACAATTGCCATAATCCAAACTAAAGGATTTTTAAACACTTGTTTAATGAGTTCACCTTTAGTTAAAGCAGCTTCAGTAGACTGCTCTTTTTCTTTTTCTTCGCGCTCTAGTGTAGACATTAACCATTGGCGCTGATCAGCCGTTAACCACTGTGCTTCTTTTGGATTATTGGTTAAATATTTTAGACAGATTAATCCCAAAATAATGGATGGAATACCTTCTAGGATATACATCAAACGCCAACCTTCATAACCAATGGTATTGCCCCATTGCATGAGACCAACTGAAATTGGCGCCCCAATAATTTGAGCAATTGGTAATCCAAGATAGAACGTGGCAAAAACACGAGCACGATATTTTGCGGGAAACCACAAGGTTAAATAAAAGATAACGCCCGGAAAGAAACCCGCTTCAGCAACGCCCAGTAAAAACCGTAAAACAATAAAATGAGTACCGCTATGAATAAACCCCATAAGTCCGGCAATGACTCCCCAAGTAATCATAATTCGGGCAATCCAGATCCGTGCTCCAAAGCGATGAAGTAAGATATTACTCGGTACTTCAGCAATAAAATAACCAAGGAAAAATACGCCCGCACCTAAACCAAAAATGGTTTGAGTAATGCCAAGTGCATCATTCATGTGTAGCGCAGCAAAACCAATATTGGTTCTGTCTAGAAATGCCATAATGAATAAAATTATGAGAAACGGGATAATTCGACTCGAAACACGCTTAATTGTCTGCTCTTCAAGAGCAGTTACATTCTTGATATCTTCCATAATAACTCTCACATCAATTGGCGATCACTGCCATTAATTTTGGGTATCTTCTATATGTGCCTGAATGACGCTTTCAAAATTTTCATCTGCTTGGAAACCTAAAGATTCGGCATATTCAGCTTTCACCTGAACGGGCCAACTTTTAACAATACGTTGAATAGTTTTGTCTTCTTGCCATTGCACTAAATCAGTTGCTTTTTTGCCTGCGACTTTTTCAAGCGCCTCAAGCATTTCTTTAACCGTAACTGTTAATCCTGGTAGAGGAATAATTCGGTTATCTTGAAGTACATCTGATGAAAGTGACGCTGCTTTAATCATTGATTCAACACAACGTCGCGGTGAAGTAACAAAAACTGGAGTATCTGAAGGTACGGGGCAAACAGCCGGTTCGCCTTTTAACGGTTCACGGATGATTGAACTAAAAAATGTTGATGCTGCTTTATTTGGTTTGCCTGGACGAACCACAATAGTCGGTAGTCTTAAAACACGACCATCAATAAAGCCTTTACGTGAATAATCTGAAACAAGCAATTCTCCTACTGCTTTTTGCATGCCGTAAGAAGACTTTGGTGTAACTACTGTCTCGTCTGTCACCACCTCTGGCAACTGTCCACCAAATACAGCACAGCCACTGGCAAAAATAACCCGAGGCGTGGTTTGTTTCTTTCTTAATTCTTCTAATAAATTTAAAAGTCCGTAGAGGTTAACGTCCATACCTAAATCAAAATCAGCCTCTGCTGCTGAGCTCACCACAGCAGCTAAATGCCAGACGACATCAATATTTTCTATAATATGAGCAACTGTAGTTTTATCGGTAATATCACCTACAATCACTTCAATTCTTGGATCTTGTGGCAAATCATCGCCAGCAAATGCATCAAATAGAATAATTTTATCGATCGACTGAGATTTATTGTCATCTAAAGTCAAACTGCCAGCTTTTAAGATCTCTTTGGCAATTTGCTTTCCAATAAAACCTGTTCCACCAGTGATTAGCACATTCATATAGAGGTCCTTTCCTAGTTTTTATTCACTTAAAAACTTTTGTAATTGTCGTGAATTAAACGATAAGGAGTCCTTGCAATAATTTCCAATGAATAATTTCTAAATATTGATAACTTTTTAATATCAGTTTTATATTTATAAACTTACTAAACAGAGCAGGTTTTTCTTTTTAATTTTAAAGCCTCAAACCTAACTATGGCTTGAGGCTAAATACCTTATTTACGTTTTGCATTTTTAAGTAAAATATTAATAAATGCTGCTGCAATATCAGAAACTGGCTCATCTTTACGCGTTAAAATTCCATAATCTTGCGCATCTAAAATTAGATCTGTTTCTAAAATCTGTAATTGCCCTTCTTTTACCTGATCAATCACCATGGCTTCGGGCAACATCCCCACCATGGGCGCGCCTTTTAAGATCTGCAAAAAGGTCTGCATCGACATGGTATTAACCGTATTTAAAGGAATTTTGACTTTTGCTCTGGCAAATGCGCCTTCCATACGCTGTCGAATTGGCGTGCCTTTAGGATAGAGTACCCATGGCCAATTTAGTAATTCTTGTAATGTACAAAACTTTTTCTTGGCACATGGATGAGCATTATTAACAACAATACAAAATGGCTCTGGGCCTAACGGTTGGAAATCAAAAAACTGACTTTGTGTCACATCGGTAAAACGGCCTATGGCTAAATCTAAAGTATGTTCGCTTAGCATTTCCATTAAATGGTCACTGGTTTGTTCAACAACATCAATAGAAAGTAATGGCCATTGTTTCTTAATCTCAATAATGGAGTTTGGAATCACAACTGCTGTTGCGGCAAAGATACCACCTACTTTTAAAAAACCGTGTCCACCTAATCTTAAAATTTCTATGTCTTCGACAAAATGCTTTGCATCATTTAATACACGCTGGGCATATCGAATTACATGTTCACCTAAAGCTGTTACTGGCATATTGCGAGGCAGACGTTCAAAAACCTGAAATCCGAGAAGGCTCTCAATTTCTTTTAGCATTTTACTCACCGCGGGCTGACTTAGGTTCATCTGCTCGGCAGCCAAATGCATATTATTGGTCCTTGCTAAAGTTTCCAATAATACCAAATGTTTGAATTTCAACCAATTATTCAGGCTTGCGTAAGTCAAATCCGCCATTTTCAAAAATCCTTTTCGATAACTTTTCGTTATTAATAATTAAATTATTACGATTGGTGTTTATTAAATAAGAAACATATCATGATTTCAAATAAAAGAAGGATGCTTTAAATGAACTTTACGTTAAATTCCCAGAACTCATTACCAGACGATACGACTCAAGGATGTTTAATTGGTCGCGCGTGGATTCCAAATCAAATTTCCGGTCCCTCTCCGATTCTTTTAAAAGGCGATCAGGTTTTTGATATTTCTGAAAAGTTCCACACGATTTCCCAGTTGCTTGAAAGTTCAGATCCTTTAAAAGCTTTATCTGAAATTGAAGGAAAATTAGTGGGGTCAATTGATGAGTTATTTGCCAATACTGTCGCTGAGCCAGATACAAACAAAGCATATTTTTTAGCCCCTATTGATTTACAAGTAATTAAAGCAGCTGGTGTGACCTTTGCAGCAAGCATGTTAGAGCGCGTAATTGAAGAACAAGCAGGTGGCGATGCACAAAAAGCTCAATCGATCCGTGCAGTTGTACAAGGGGTAATTGGTGATAATTTAAAAACAATTGAACCCGGTTCTGCAAAGGCACTTCAACTCAAAGAGTATTTAATTGAACAAAAAATGTGGTCTCAATACCTTGAAGTGGGCATTGGTACTGACGCTGAAATTTTTACTAAAGCACCCGTTTTAGCGGCTGTGGGTACTGGTCAAAATATTGGTATTCATCCAAAGTCTGAGTGGAATAACCCAGAACCAGAAGTCGTATTAGTTGCAAATAGTCACGGTAAAATTTTAGGTGCGACTTTAGGTAATGACGTTAATTTGCGCGACTTTGAAGGTCGTAGTGCTTTGTTGTTAAGTAAAGCAAAAGATAACAACGCATCGTGTGCAATTGGTCCATTTATTCGTCTTTTTGATCATACTTTTACTTTAAATGACATTCGTGCTTGTGATGTTGAACTGAAAATTGAAGGTACAGATAACTTTGTGCTCAATGGCGTGAGTTCAATGTCTCAAATTAGCCGTGACCCCGAAGATTTAATCCAACAAACCCTGAATGAAAATCATCAATATCCAGACGGTTTTGTGCTGTTTTTAGGAACTTTGTTTGCACCTACTCAAGATCGTGAGCAAGCTGGGGCTGGCTTTACCCATAAAGTCGGAGATGTGGTCCGTATCCATTCGCCAAAACTCGGCACCCTATACAACACTGTGATGACCAGCGACAAAGCAACGCCGTGGAATTTTGGAATAAATGCTTTGATGCGTAATTTAAAGCAACGTGAATTACTATAATTTTCACGTATTATCGATCGGCTGAATTGTAAGATTCATCTCGTGAATAAACTAAATTTCAAAAAGTATGAGTGAAAGGATCAAAAAAATGAATGATCAAAATAAACGGATTTTTTTACGTAGCCAAGAATGGTTTGATGATCCTGAACATGCTGACATGACAGCACTCTATGTTGAGCGTTATATGAATTATGGCCTGACCCGTGCCGAACTACAATCAGGTCGCCCGATTATTGGTATTGCACAAACTGGCAGTGATTTAACTCCATGTAACCGTCACCACAAAGAACTTGCTGAACGGGTTAAAGCAGGTATTCGAGATGCGGGTGGTATTCCCATGGAATTCCCCGTTCACCCGATTGCAGAACAAACCCGTCGCCCTACTGCCGCACTTGATAGAAATTTAGCTTACTTAGGCTTAGTTGAAATATTACATGGTTATCCGCTTGATGGTGTGGTGCTAACCACAGGTTGTGACAAAACTACACCTGCTTGTTTGATGGCTGCCGCAACAACAGATTTACCAGCCATTGTTTTATCTGGCGGTCCAATGCTAGATGGTCACTTTAAGGGTGAGTTAATTGGTTCTGGGACTGTGCTTTGGCATGCAAGAAATTTACTTGCCACAGGTGAAATTGACTATGAAGGGTTCATGGAAATGACCACTTCAGCATCGCCTTCGGTCGGACATTGCAACACCATGGGCACTGCACTTTCTATGAATGCCTTGGCAGAAGCTTTGGGCATGTCTTTACCGACATGTGCAAGTATTCCAGCGCCGTATCGCGAACGAGGGCAAATGGCCTATATGACAGGCAAAAGAATTTGTGAAATGGTTTTAGAAGATTTACGCCCTTCTAAAATCATGAACAAACAATCATTTGAAAATGCCATCGCGGTAGCTTCAGCATTAGGGGCATCAAGTAATTGCCCTCCTCACCTCATTGCAATTGCCCGTCATATGGGCATTGAGCTGAGTTTAGAAGACTGGCAACGCGTTGGGGAGAACATTCCTCTCATTGTGAACTGTATGCCTGCGGGTAAATATTTGGGTGAAGGTTTTCACCGTGCTGGCGGTGTTCCAGCTGTTTTACATGAATTACAAAAAGCAGGTGTTTTACATGAAGGCTGTGCATCAGTCAGCGGTAAAACAATGGGTGAAATTGCTAAAAATGCAAAAACCTCCAATGTAGATGTTATTTTTCCATATGAACAGCCATTAAAACATGGTGCAGGTTTTATTGTGCTGAGCGGTAATTTCTTTGACAGCGCCATTATGAAAATGTCTGTTGTGGGTGAAGCATTTAAGAAAACCTATTTATCTGACCCAAATGGGGAAAATAGCTTTGAAGCACGGGCAATCGTTTTTGAAGGGCCAGAGGACTACCACGCACGAATTAATGATCCAGCCTTAGACATTGATGAACATTGTATTTTGGTCATTCGAGGTGCGGGCACAGTAGGCTATCCTGGCAGTGCGGAAGTTGTAAATATGGCTCCCCCCGCAGAGTTAATTAAAAAAGGAATTGACTCCTTGCCTTGTTTAGGTGATGGCCGTCAAAGCGGAACATCTGCTAGCCCTTCTATTTTAAATATGTCACCTGAAGCCGCGGTAGGCGGTGGCATTGCTTTATTAAAAACCAATGATCGTTTGCGTATTGATCTCAATAAACGCTCCGTAAATGTCCTCATTTCAGACGAAGAGTTAGACAAACGCCGCGAGGAATGGAAACCAACTGTCTCTACATCTCAAACGCCTTGGCAAGAAATGTATCGCAACATGGTGGGGCAATTATCTACTGGCGGTTGTTTGGAACCTGCAACTTTATATATGCGAGTCATAAATCAAGACAACCTCCCAAGACACTCTCATTAATTTCAGGATATTTGTTATGACCATTATCGGACACAACTTTATTGGCGGTTCACGTAGCGCACAAAGTACAACTTTATTAAAAAGTGTGAATGCAACAACTGGTGAGGCTTTGCCTTATGAGTTTCACCATGCAACCGAACAGGAAGTGAATCAGGCCTGTGTAGCAGCTAGCCAAGCCTTTAAAACTTACCGTCATACTTCACCTGAACAGCGTGCTACATTTTTAGAAAACATTGCTGATGAACTCGATGCCTTGGGCACCGATTTTCTAGAGACTATTTCGCAAGAAACCGCTTTGCCACTTGCCCGTTTACAAGATGAACGGGGCCGTACCAGTGGACAAATGCGCCTATTTGCTAAAGTATTGCGTCGTGGTGACTTTTTAGGTGCCCGTATTGATACTGCTTTATCTGAGCGTCAGCCTTTACCTCGCCCAGACCTACGTCAGATTAAAATTGGTGTTGGTCCTGTTGCTGTATTTGGGGCGAGTAATTTCCCGTTAGCCTTTTCAACCGCAGGTGGCGACACTGCTTCTGCACTGGCAGCTGGTTGTTCTGTGGTAGTGAAAGCCCATAGTGGACACATGGCCACGGCAGATTTTGTGGCTCAAGCAATTGAACGTGCCGTAGAAAAATCAAATATGCCTAAAGGCGTATTTAACATGATCTACGGTAATGGCGTGGGTGAACCTTTAGTGAAGCATCCTTTAATACAAGCGGTTGGATTTACAGGTTCACTACGAGGCGGCCGAGCTTTATGTGACATGGCCGCGGCCCGCCCACAACCGATTCCTGTCTTTGCTGAAATGAGCAGTATTAACCCAATGCTGATGTTGCCGGAAGCCTTGAAAAACCGTGGGGATAAAATTGCACAGGACTTAGGCGACTCAGTTGTTTTGGGCTGTGGTCAGTTCTGTACCAATCCGGGGTTAATTTTAGGCATTAAATCAGCCGAGTTTAGCCAGCTCATTCGTAACCTAACTGAAATTATGGGTGGCAAACCTGCACAGACTATGCTGAATGCCGGAACCTTAAAAAGCTATACCGCTGGTCTTGAGCATTTAACCGAGCATCAAGGCATTGAACACTTGGCAGGTCAAGCCCAGCAAAGCAATCAGGCACAGCCACAACTGTTTAAAGCTGATGTTGAGCTATTACTGGCAGGTGACCAACTTCTACAAGAAGAGATCTTTGGGCCAGCGACAGTGGTCATTGAAGTTGAAGACAAAGCGCAACTCATTCAGGCTCTACAAAGTATGAATGGTCAGCTTACCGCGACGTTAATTGCTGATGAAGCAGACTTAACCGAGTTTGCAGATGTGGTTCCAGTATTAGAGGAAAAAGCTGGACGATTACTCATAAACGGGTATCCAACGGGTGTTGAGGTGTGTGATGCGATGGTACACGGCGGACCATATCCAGCCACTTCAGATGCACGAGGTACCTCTGTTGGAACCTTGGCAATTGACCGTTATTTGCGTCCTGTGTGTTACCAGAACTATCCGCAAAGCTTATTGCCAGAGGCTTTAAAAGATAGCAACCCGTTGAAGATTTTAAGACTGGTCAATGGTGAGATGACCAAAGCAGCTATCTAATCAATTAAAAAAAAAGAGACCACTCGTTGGTCTCTTTTAACTTCTACATGCAGAGCTGATAAATAGAATAAAATTCCCAAAATTAACAGGGGTTGTAATTTATATTTTTCATAAATAAATCAACTGCGTACTCAACCCAAGTACTAATTTCACTATCAGAAATTGCATAATTAGGATGTGTCAGACACTTTAGATGGGCATCACTTCGTAATAATGCCAAGAATATATTTGCTGCTATATCGGCAGAGGAATTTAACTCAATCTCTTTATTTTTTTGAGATTTTTCAAGATAACCCGCAATAATATTTGCAAGCTTTTGCGGGCCTACTTCAAAGAATTTTTCAGATAACTCGGGAAATCTAACTGCTTCTGCAATACAAACTCTAAAAAATGCCAATCCTGAATGCGACAATATAAAACACAGATAGGTTTTCCCCATCTCGGTTAAAGCCGAGCGTAAATTTTCAGCTTTTGTCTCTACTAAAATGATTTGCTCTTGCATGTTCGTGCATTGTCGTTCAATCACCGCTGCAAACATCGCTTCTTTATTTTTAAAACAACCATACATGGTTGCTTTTGAAACACCCGCTTCCTTCTGAATCATGTCTGTCGTTGTGCCACTAAAACCGTGAATCAAAAAAAACTTGGTTGCTGCATCCAGAATTTTTTGATCTTTTTCATAAGCTTTAGTTGAAACTGACATATTGACCTTATAAAAATTTTAGCGATTTCGTTCTAAGTGTAACTCATCGAAAAGTTCAAAATCGAGAATTGACGGAAATTTAATTAGAGAGTAGAGTACCGATCGGTACAGTACAGTAAATATCTGCTCCATGCAATGAATGGATGTTTAAGATTTAAGGTAAAAAATGAATACAAAACCACTCATCGGTTTAGCAGGTGCAATATTTGCTGCAATGACTGTTGAATTTAACAACCGAATCACGAGCATTACCTTAGTCGACATTCGTGGCGCGATGGGAATTAGTGTTGACTCTGGTTATTGGGTCAACAGTATTTACGCGAGTGCCATGATTATTGGCATGATTCTATCCACCAGTTGGGCGGTCATTTTTTCTATGCGCAGAGTTCTGTTTTTTGCGATAGGACTTTGCCTCTTCTCTAGCGTTTTAATTCCTTTTAGCCCCAATATCGAAATCTTTTATTTATTGCGTGGCTTACAAGGCCTCGCTAATGGTCTAACCATTCCTTTGCTCATGGCCTGCGCACTTAGATTTTTAGGACCTGATATTCGGCTATGGGGTCTCGCCTGCTACGCATTAACAGCAACATTCTTTCCCAACTTAAGTGCTGCTCTCTCTGCTTTTTATTTAGATGTGATTGGCTGGAAAATGATATTTTTCCAAACTATTCCTTTTTGTGCGCTAAGTGCTGCACTGGTTTATTTTGGTATTCCCCAAGATCCACCAAATTATTCAAGAATAAAAACTTACGATTGGATGGGTGCCATTTTAGCGATTATTAGCTTAGCGAGCCTGAGCACCATGTTATTGCATGGCAACCATTTAGACTGGTTCCATTCTCAATTAATTTGTGTATTGGCTTTAATTACTGCCATTACTTTACCTTGGTTTTTTATACATGAATGGCGTTATCCAACCCCATTAATTAAACCGCAAATGCTCGAAATCCGAAATTTTGCTTATGCTGTTTTCGCTCTCTTTTGCTTTGTCATTATTGGTATGTCCACCAGCACATTACCACTGAATTACTTAAGTGCTGTGCATGGCTATAAACCCACTCAGACCATGTGGATTGGCTTACAAATTACGGCATTGCAATTTATCTATATTCCTATTGTTGTGAAGCTTTTAAATCAAGCTTGGGTCGATAGCCGATATGTACACGGTTTTGGTTTACTTCTGGTTATTGCTGGTTGCCTAGGTGCGAGTCAACTCGATACCACTTGGAATCAAGACCAATTTTACTTTTGGCACGCCATCTCATGTTTGGGCCAAACCTGTGTCGTGCTCTCACTCTTAATGATGGGTACAAACAGTGTTCATCCAACCATGGCAATTTATGCATCACCGATGATTAACACTCCGCGTGCGATTAGCGGTGTACTAGGTGTGTGCATATTGGATTGGGTCAATCGCGTACGTGGTGAATACCATTCAACACGGTTGATTGAAAATACCGCAAAACATGTTTTCCAAAATATTCAAGGCCCTGTCATTAATCCGCTTACTCCCCCTGTGCTTACCGCAAATGGTGCAGATCGTGTTTCAGGCGGTTTATCTGCCCTCAATTCTGCGATTCAAGCGCAACAATCTGTTTTAGTAATTAGCGATCAATATCTAATTTTAGCTGGCCTTACTGCAATTTTATTTATCGTTATGCTGATTTTACCCGTTAGAACTTATCCACCACGCATTGCTCTCATTAAGTTAATGAATAGTCATAACTCAGGAAAATCTTTATGAGTACTCTAGAAGCCCAAGATCACTCTGCGACCGAGTCAGCCAAATTAATAAAGGTGCAATATCTCAAAAAGCATTGGGTTATGGTTATTGCGTTCATTATTGTTTTAGTTTCTATTTTATGGGTTTTAAAACTTATATTTTTACCATCTTCGACTATTGAAACAGACGATGCACGTGTGGATGTAGAGTACTCAACCATTGCTCCTAAAGTCTCTGGCAATATTGAAGAGATTTATATTAAAGATCATCAGACCGTAAAAAAAGGCCAACTTTTAGCGCGAATCGATGCACGTGATTATCAAGCTGCTTTGGCAGAAGCTGAATCTAATTATGCAAAAGCACAAGCTGACGTGAGTGAAGCGATGCTGGCAGTTGATAGACAACCCACTGTTATTCGAGAAACTGAAGCACAGCTGAGAAAAGTAGAAGCTGGAATCAAACTCACAAAAGATAATACGGCGCGTTATGAGCAACTACAGGCACTTGGAGCGGAGTCTAGATTAATTACACAGCAATCTAAGACTACATTGACTGAACAATATGCTGACTTAGACAGTAGTAAAGAAAAAGTGATTGATGCACAGTATCAGCTCAACCAATACAAAATTCAGGTAAAAGCCAAACAAGCTGCTCTTAAACAAGCACAAGCGGCACTTGATAAAGCAAAACTGAATTTGAGTTATACAGAAGTTCGAGCACCTATTGATGGCATGATTGGTCAAAAGTCAGCTAACGTAGGTAACTTTGTGAACGCTGGTAATCCACTCATGGTGGTTGTGCCTTTAGACCAAGTCTATGTAGAAGCAAACTTCCGTGAAATTGAGCTAAAACAAATTAAGATCGGACAACCTGTTAATGTCTATGTAGATGCTTATAACGTTGAGCTAAAAGGCGTGGTAGATAGTTTCTCTCCATCTACTGGCGCATTTTTCTCTCCGATCTCTGCGACCAATGCAACTGGTAACTTTACCAAAATTGTTCAGCGTCTACCTTTACGAATCAAGCTCATTGAAAATCAAAAAGACGTTAAATTATTGCGTCCCGGCTTATCGGTTTTGGTCTCTATTGATACCAATAAGTAGATAGTCTAGATTTCAAAATATGAGAGAAAAAAGAGACCGTAAATGGTCTCTTTTTTAATGATGAGTTTTAAAAGTCTTTAATACTTTTTAGTGTAGTTTACAAACAATCGGTCTTCACCAAAGTCATTGCCGTGTTTTACGTTGTAATCAATACGAATGTATTGCAGGGCAAAACCTTTTAAGAGCGGTTGTTGAAATGCATAGTTTAAAATCACATTCGATTCTGTTTCATGATTTTTCTCACCATTGGCTGCTTTAAAGTCATTTCCATAAACGTATTTCACCATCGCATTTAAGCCCGGAACGTAATCTTTAAAGTCATAGCCGTACATGACATGGTAAGACTTTTCGTCTTCTTTAAAGAATCCCGTGGCATTCCAGTTAATGAAGTAAGTTTCTGGCAAGAAACCATCTGGTAATGGGTAAGCTGATTCACCGATAATTTGTTGGTAACCTAAGCCAAAGGTATGATTTTTTACTTTAAGAGCCTCTAGCACGCCAATGTTTTGCGCATCAATATCAAAAGTATTGCCGTCATCTTTTGCATTGAAGTATTTAAACTTAAAAGTAAGCGCAAAATTAGGTTGTTTCCAATTATGCTCAAGTCCTACATAGTGTTTATTGTAGAGGTCTTCTAAATTACCAAAGTAATATTCACCCTTGAGTGACGGCGTAAATTGATAGCGCAGGTCAATATAATTTAAGCCATCAGATTCTTTCGTCATTCCATTTGCCGTAAAGGAAAACTTTTTAAAGTCTTCTTCATTACGTGGTGATACTTTTTCAACCCGACCAATTTCAGCATAGAGCTGATCTGAAAGTTGCGACTTAAGATTGGTTCCCCAATAAGAAGCAAGCAATTGTCGGCTTGCATCCACAGCTGTTACGGGCAGGTCTAACCAGAGTTCACCGACACTTAAAAGTGTTTTGTCATAACCCAGTTTTAAAGTGGCGCCGTATTTTAAAAAGTCCGATGCTTGAGATTGTGTTTCCTTATTAAAAGGCAAAACTGTGTCAGCAACATGTTTGTCTGAACTTAAGCGAACGGCGTATTGAACAGAAGCATCAGCCCCAATCGTAATCGGCTTATCTGCAATTTGCAGCGGAGTGTCATGCATTTTCGATTTATAAAATAAAGATGCTGCCTGAGACCAGCTACCCGTATCTTTGAGTGCATCATTAACAAAATTACGGTTAATATAGGCGTTTTTTAAAGTGAATTTCCACTCATCTTCGCCTTGTTGAGTGGTATCTGCTGCCCACAACATTGAATGACCACTAGAGATAAATAAAAGAGTAGAAAACTTTAAATATGGTGTTTTTAAATATTTCATGAAACAAATCATCCTTTAACTATTGGCTGCGCCATCCTTTGACACAGACATATATTTGTTCAGTGGAATCGCCTTATCTCAATTTGAAGCAACTAAAACTTGAGGCTGATTTTTCTTTAAACGTTGAATAAGCAACAACGAAACCGCGGCACAAAATGCAGGTATCGCTAAAATACTTAAAATTTCAAAACTGGAGAGATTTAATGACATTAACCAGCCGCCCATAATTGATCCCACAATCGATCCTGAGCGCCCTACTGCATTGGCCCAACTTACCCCTGTTGCACGGCAATGTGTTGGATAAAAACTAGATGCAAAAGCGTTTGCTCCTACTTGCGAACCACTAATTCCTGCACCTACCCCAAACATGGCAAACATCAATAAAGCCGTATTTGCCTGTTCAATTCCAAATCCTAAACAAATCAGGAAAAAACCACCAAAAACATAAGCCGTACTTAAAATTTTGGTTGCATCCATCTTATCCATTAGCAGGCCTAAGACAATGGCACCAATCGTTCCCCCTATTTGGAAAATTGAGGTCAGCCATGACGCATTGGATAAATTAAATCCCTCATTGGTTAATAAAGTAGGCATCCAACTTGAAATCATATAAATAATGAGTAGGCTCATAAAAAAGGTAAACCAAATCAAAAAAGTGCCCAAAGCAAAGCCTTTATTAAACAAATCTTTCAAGCTTGATTTTTCGACTTCATTGACTGTTGGAACCAACGTAGGAGCACTGTTTAAATGCGGTGCGATACGGTGAATAATCTTTTCAATTTTTTCGATGCTCTTCTTTTTAAGCACTAAAAATCGAATAGATTCAGGTAATAAAAAATATAAGAAAGGTACGGTCGCTAAAGGCAACACTCCCCCAATAAGCAAAATACCGTGCCAACCAATATGAGGAAGTAGCTGAGCTGAAAGAATCCCACCAAGAGCAGAACCCACTGTAAAGCCACAGAACATCATGGTTACAAGATTAGAGCGACGAGATGTAGGTGCATATTCAGAGGTTAAAGTAATTGCATTGGGTAAAGCCCCACCTAGACCCAAACCAGTGAGAAATCTCCAAATAATTAGGGTTTGTAAATCTGCTGAAAAAGAGGCAAAAACACTGGCAATTCCAAACATAATGACCGAACCAATCAAAATCGGTTTACGGCCTAATTTATCGGATAACGGTCCGAAAATGAGTGCACCAGCCATCAGTCCAAATAAGCCAGCGCCAAATAAAGGTGCCAAATCGGTTGCTTGCAACCCCCATTCTGCCTTTAAAGCAGGTGCAATAAATCCAACTGCTGCAGTATCAAAACCATCAATCGCAACAATCAAAAAACACAACCACATGATTAATTTTTGCAAAGACGATAGCGGTATTTCATCAATGAAACTTTGTACGTCTATAGAATTTTGAGACATGAGAGCTCCTTTCGCCAATACATTGGCGTATATGCAATCCTTAGCAAAAGTGCCCAACTGTATTTTTTATTTAGGTTGAGCACCTATTTCAATAAATCAGATCAATTTGATTTATTTCACATTCACCGTAATTCCAGTCAGTCCAGTAATGTCTGCACGCATAACATCACCTTTCACTACAGCACCCACGCCTTCTGGAGTTCCTGTAAAAATCAAATCACCTGCTTTTAATTCAAATAACGTAGATAAATTGGCAATCGTTTCGGCCACAGACCAAATTAGGTGACTGACATCGCTGTGCTGTTCGGTTTTACCATTTACCGTTAAATGAATATCGGCACTATTGATTTCACCTGTTTGAGTAATCGGATGAATTGGGCCAACTGGTGCAGAAAAATCAAAAGCCTTACCGATTTCCCATGGGCGACCTTTTTCACGCATTGCCATCTGTAAATCACGGCGGGTCATATCTAAACCGACGGCATAGCCATAGATATAGTTCACTGCCTCCTCAACCGAGACATTTTTGGCATCTTTACCAATTGCAACAACCAACTCGATTTCATAATGAAAATTTGAAGTTTCAGATGGATATGGAATATCAACCGCATCTGTATTTACCGGAACAACTGACTCAAGGTCATTTGGCTTACAAAAGAAAAATGGTGGTTCACGGTCTGGGTCAAAACCCATTTCACGTGCATGAGCAGCATAGTTACGGCCAACACAATACACGCGGCGTACCGGAAATTTATGCGCTGAGCCGTGAATAAATAGACCCGCAGTGGTCATTGGTTCAAAAATAAATGACATATCTAAATTCCTTCTATTACTTTAATCACGACTCAAAATGCATCGGCCTGCTGTTCAGGTGCTGCTTTTTGAAATGCTTCTAAGGTCATGCAATGTTGGTAAATTTCATTAATGTTTGGATAAGCCGATAAATCGACTTTAAAACGCTCGGCAGAAACTACTTGTGGGACTAAATAGGCATCTGCAATGGTCGGTTGATTGCCATAGCAAAACTTTTTGCGATTCTGGTCTTGTTCCAAAATATGCTCTAAAGCAGCAAATCCATCCTGAATCCACTTGGCACACCATGCATTGATTTGTGCATCATCCAGCCCTAAGTTCTGGCGTAAATATTCAAGAACACGCTTGTTGTTTAAGGGGTGAACATCGCATCCAACTAATGCAGCAATGGCACGGACTTTTTCTCGACCTAGTAAATCTGTAGGTAATAAAGCGGGCTTTGGATATTGCTCTTCTAACCATTCAATAATGGCTGGACTTTGCAACAAGTTCTCCGATTCAGTTTCAAGTACCGGTACAAATCCTTGCGGATTTAAAGCTTTAAAAGCAGCTTGATGGTGTTCATTTTTAGCGAGTGAGATATAAATCGCTTCGTAAGCTAAATTCTTTAGGTTCAACACAATGCGAGTCCGATGCGATGTACCGCTGCGGAAAAAGCTATAAAGTTTCATGCCACATTCCCTTGATAGTTTTTCACTGCATCAAGGCAGTTATTGACATTCCAGCCATATAACCATTCCATTGCATCATAAAAGCGTTCAGTAGGACGTCCACGCCACAAGTCGTTGCGAACCAAGCGTTGCACACCTTTTGCATGGTAAATTTTGCCCATTTCGCGTGAAGACAAAACAATGCGTGCTGTACGTGCCACACGTGCTTTTTGATAAATATCAAAAGCTTTTAAAATGTCATGGTCGGTAACACGTAACGCTTCACCTAAAGTTACGGCGTCTTCCATCGCCATACATGCACCTTGCGCCATATATTGCGTGGTTGGATGTGCTGCATCACCAAGTAATGTCACACGTCCAAAAGTCCATGTTTCAATCGGTTCACGGTCTGCGGTTGCCCAGCGGCGCCAGCTTTTAGGTAACTCGATCAATTGACGGGCTTTCGGGCAAATTCCTTGAAAATAAGACAGCACTTCTTCTTTAGAGCCATCGGTTACGCCCCACTGCTCTTGATCACGACTATGGAACGTCACCACAACGTTATATTCCTTTCCACCGCGCAGTGGATAATGCACAAGGTGGCAATTTGGCCCTACCCAAATACTGGCTGCATTCCATTTCAAGTCTTCAGGAAACTCGCTTTCAGGTACTACAGCACGGTAAACCACATGACCTGTAACCAATGCAGGGTCACCAACATAGGTGTCACGCACAACAGATTTAACCCCATCTGCACCAATAAGTGCCTGACCATGATATTGTTTGCCATTTTGATCGGTAATGGTTACGCCAGTATCATCTTGGTCAACTTTTTGAATATGACAATTAGTGATAATTTCCAAGTTGCCGTATTGTTTAGCACCTTCGACCAATGAACCATGAATATCAGCACGGTGAATCACCGCATATGGGTTACCGAAACGTTCACGGAATTTTTCATCAGTTGGAATTTTACCGACCTGATATTCATCAATCGCATCATGCATAACCATATAGTCGGTATAGACCGCCTTACTGCGAGCAATTTCACCAATTCCTAGCGCATCAAAAGCATGAAATGCATTCGGGCCTAATTGAATACCTGCACCAATCTCACCAATTTCAGGGGCTTGTTCAAAAACCTGTATCTTAAAGCCTTGTTTTGCCAAAGCGAGTGCAGCTGCAAATCCGCCAATGCCGCCACCAGCAATTAATATCGGTTGTTGAGTATTTGACATGATTTATATCCTTATAAAATATTCTATTTACTGGCGCTCACGCACAGAGTACAAACCCAGTTTCCGTTGTAAGGGTGCTTCATCTGCAATAAACAAATAACATGGTTGATCTAAGGTATTGATTAAATCAATATGAGAAAAACATGGTGCACATGCTGTATCAGCTTTATCTAAATTGAAATCTTTCTGATCAATTTTGACTTGGAGCTGACCGTCAATCACATGAAAAATTTGGGCAGTAGAGCGCGGTTGGAGCTGTAGCATTTCATTTGGTCTGAGCATTAAAGCTGAGTAACCAATAATATTTTGGCAGTCATCACCAGTTTCAGGATTGATGTAAGTCACCTGAATTGGAGCTTGATGGTTTTTATCATCTGCAAGCGCATGCAAAACTTTTTTGGTTTCTTTCCAAGAGTAGCGCATGATCGGATACGAGGCATTTTCACGGGTAAAATGTGCAGTTGGTACAATGCCCGTTCCATAATGATGAGCATTTCCAGCACTGGTCACTTTTTGGATTTCGCCTGGTTGTACATAAGAAGCCTCCATGTAATAAACCAAAGGTAAATCCAGTACATCTAACCAGATGACAGGCTCATCGCCATCATGTCCATGCTCATGCCAAAGTCCAGATGGTGTAAGGATTAAATCCCCATGCTCCATCATGCATTTTTGACCTTCAACTGTCGTATACGCACCTTCACCTTCAACAATCAGGCGCACTGCATTTGGGGTGTGTCGATGTGATGGCGCCCACTCTTTTGGCAACAAAAGCTGCATGCCAAGATACATGACTGAACTGGCTTTCATATTTTCCAGACCATGTCCGGGATTGGCTAAAACCAATACACGACGCTCAGCTTTTTCAATCGGTGTTAACTCACCTGCTTCGAGCAATAAAGGTTTAATATCCTGAAAATACCAAGCAGTTGCTACGGTCTGCGGCATCGGTTTATGCGGGGGCAATACATTGCGTAAACTTGGCCATAAAGGGACTAAATTTGATTCTTCAAGTTGACCAAGATAACGTTTCGGCAAGTCATCTAACGTTGCTAACTGTTCCATTTCAGATCCTCTATTTAAGGCCAATTTGTACAAGAATGCTTTGTACCTTTACGGCCTATTCTTCCTTGATCATCAATGTAACAATCGAAAATTGTTGAATCCATGCACAAAAAACAATAGTCTGTATTGATAAAATCAATACAAGGAAATTAAAGTGTTTGATCTTGATACACGGCTTTTACAAATTTTCTTTGAAATTTATAAACATAGCAGTGTGTCTAAAGCTGCCGAACAGCTTGAAATTGGACAACCGACTTTAAGTATTGCGTTAAATAAATTACGTGAGCATTTTCAGGACCCACTTTTTGTCCGTATTGAAAATAAAATGCAACCTACTGAGTTATCTAAACAAATATATCCGCTGGTTGTAGAAATTCTGAACCGCCTGAAATTGGTTCAAAACTACAATATTGAATTTGATCCACAGACTTCAAATTATCAATTTAAAATCAGCATGACTGATATTAGCCATCTGGTTTTATTACCTAAACTGATCAATTATTTACGTGCCCATGCACCCAATATTCGCCTAGAAATTGTCCCCATTGATGCCAATACACCACTCATGATGTCAAATGGAGAGATTGATTTAGCCATTGGTTTTTTGCCTCAGCTCGAAGCCGGTTTTTATCAGCAAACGCTTTTCCAGCAACGTTATATTTGCATTGCCAGTAAAGAACATCCGAGGCTTACAGGCACAACGCTTTCAGACCAAGAATTTCGCCAAGAGCTACATGTCGATATTTTTGCAACTGGTGGACACTATGTGCTGGAGCATGAGTTACAAAAACTAGGAGTAAATCGAAATATTCTAGTTCGTTTGCCAAGCTACTTAGGGGTTGGTTTGGTTGTTCAAGACACAGACGCGATTGCAACCATTCCTCATTATTTAAGTCAGGTGCTTTTAGTTAGAGGTGGCTTAAAAGTTTTAGAACCGCCTTATCATTTTCCGACTTATAGCGTAAAGCAGCATTGGCATGCACGAGTTCATCAAACGCCAAGCAACCAATGGTTAAGAAGAGTATGCTTTGAACTTTTTTCTGAATAGAATATTTAAACAGACACCATTAAAAATTGAATAAAACAAAAAGACTTTGCATAGATGAATAAAATCTCACTACACAAAGTCTTTATAAACTCTTTTTTTAATTAATCTAAATTCATGGCAACCGATCTGGTTGCTTTACGCTTTCGCGTTACAAACACCCCGCAAATGACCACCAGCAAAGTTACGCCTAAAGATAAAGTGGTTTCATAACTATAGGTTGGCGATAAGAACATATAACCTAAAACGGTCATAATGACCAAAATCACAAACCACGTTAACCATGGGAACAACCACATTTTAAAAGATATAGCTGCGCCCTCTTTTTCCAATTTATGTCTTAAACGTAATTGTGAAAATGCGATTACAAGATAAACCAGTAATGCGATTGAACCTGTGGTGGATAACAAGAACCCAAAGACTTGCCCAGGAAACATATAGTTCACCGCACAGCAGATCACACCAACTAAAGTCGATAAAAATACGGCGGAAGTCGGTACACCTGCCCTATTAATTTTTGTCACAATACTCGGTGCTTCGTGGCGTGTACCTAAAGCAAATAACATTCGAGATGAGGTATAAACCGCGGCATTCATACAGCTTGCAACCGCAATAAAAACAACAGCATCCATAATCAATTTAGTTTCAGGTACATTTAAACTCATTAATACAAACTGAAAGGTGCCGAATTTTTGTAAGTCTGGTGAACGCCAATCGACCAAAGCAACCGCAAGAAAAATCGAAACAACAAAGAATAAAATAATTCGATAAAGCACTAAATTGGTTGCACGTTTAATTTTTTCTTCCGGATTTTTAGATTCTGCCGCTGCAATAGAAAGAATTTCTATTCCAAAAAATGAAAATGCCGAGATTAAAATGGCTGACAAAACACCGCCCATTCCGTGTGGCATAAATCCACCATTTGAAAATAGGTTACCAACACCACTGACATTTTTGGCTAAAGGCCACATTCCAAATACAGCCATTGCTCCAATGATAATAAACACTACAATCGCAATAACTTTAATGAGTGCAAACCAAAACTCAAATTCACCAAAACTTTTGGTACTAAAGAAGTTTGCTAGACTGAGTAAAATAATAAAGGCAAACGCATAAACGGCACTAGAAATCTGCGGGAACCAAGCGTGTAAAATTTCAGCTCCAGCAATGGCTTCAATGGGAATCACCAACACCCAAAACCACCAATATAACCATCCAATGGTAAACCCTGCCCAAGGGCCAATTGCTTTACGGGCATATGTAGAAAATGAACCTGTATCAGGTTGCGCTACCGCCATTTCACCCAACATGCGCATGACCAGAAAAACTAAAATACTTGTAATTATATAAGCGAGTACGGCAGCAGGCCCTGCTTTTGCAATTGCCGCAGAAGAGCCTACAAATAAACCTGCACCAATAACACCACCAATACTAATCATGGTGACATGTCGATTAGAAAGTCCTTCACTTAATTTTATTGTTTTATCATTGTTCATATTCGATTCCTTCAAATTGACAAACTGATTTTATAACCGTCTTAAAAATGTACTTCTCCAACTTGTACGAAACAAAAAAGGGAAAATCAGAGTTTTCCCTTTTTATTAATTAATTTAATGTAGGCATAGCAAATTGTTTGGCTTCACGAAGCTGAGTTGAAGGCCAACGTTGGGTAATGGTTTTACGGCGTGTATAAAAACGCACACCATCTGGGCCATACGCATATAAATCACCGAACAACGAACGCTTCCAACCACCAAAGCTATGATATGCAACTGGTACAGGTAATGGCACATTGACCCCAACCATACCAACTTGAATATTGCTCGTAAAATAACGTGCAGCCTCGCCATCACGAGTGTAAATACACGTTCCATTACCATATTCATGGTCATTAATGAGTTGCATTGCATCTTGCATGGTTTGTACACGAATGACCTGTAAAACAGGACCAAATATTTCTTGCTGGTAACTTGTCATGTCTTGCGAAACTTGATCAATTAAAGTTGGCCCGACAAAAAAACCTTTTTCATAACCTTCGGGTTTTGCATCGCGACCATCTACAACAATTTTAGCACCTTGTTGCTCTGTACTTTGAATAAAAGCTTGTACTTTGTCTTTATGTGCTTGTGTAATGAGCGGTCCGAAGTCATTACGCTCATCTGCATAGTGCCCAAACTTTAATTGCTTCATTTCTTGTTTTAATTTTTCGATCACAACATCAGCAACTTCATCTCCAATAGCAACTGCGACTGATAACGCCATACAACGTTCACCAGATGAGCCAAATGCAGCACCTAACAAAGAAGTCACGACATTATCAATATCGGCATCAGGCATAATAATCGCATGGTTCTTTGCTCCGCCTAAAGCTTGGCAGCGCTTACCATTCGCCGTTGCCGTACGGTATATGTACTCTGCAATAGGCGTTGACCCTACAAAACTAACTGCTTGAACTTTTGGATGATGAAGCAACGTATCAACTGCTTCTTTATCACCATTTACAACACTAAAAACACCATCAGGCAATCCAGCTTGTTTTAAAAGCTCCGCTAAAAATAAAGCGGCAGAAGGCGCTTTTTCCGAAGGTTTTAAAATAAAACAGTTACCGCAAACAATTGCCATCGGGAACATCCACAACGGAACCATTGCAGGAAAGTTAAAAGGCGTAATACCTGCAACCACACCTAGCGGTTGAAATTCGCTCCATGAATCAATATCTGGACCCACATTTTTTGAATATTCGCCTTTTAAAAACTCAGGCGCACCACATGCATATTCAACGTTTTCAATCCCACGTTGTAATTCACCTTTGGCATCATGGCAAATTTTTCCGTGTTCCTCACCAATCAGCTGGCAAAGCTTGTCAGCATTTTCTTCAAGTAGTTGCTTAAATTTAAACATGACACGCGCACGTTTAATAACTGGTGTATCACGCCATGCTGGAAAAGCTTGCTCTGCAATTTTAATGACTTGATTGACCAGCTCTGCATCTGCAAGTGCAACTTCTTTTGTACTCTCACCTGTCGCTGGGTTATAAACAGGCTGTTTCTTGGTGGTTTTAGTGACGAGTCCACCATCAATAAAATGCCCTACCACTTTAACGGTTTGCTGGCTTGAATCGGTGTCTGTGTTGGCAATTGTGTTGCTGTCAAAATTCTCTAAAGTGTTCATCTTTATTCCTTGTGTATTTTCATCTTTTCCAATTAAGTTTTAAATCGATCAATGTTATTTCACTTGATAAATTGCTTCACCAACGGCATTCATGAGTCGTTGTAACTCTGCCTCTGTGCTATTAAACATTGGTCCAAACTGAAGGGTATCTCCGCCAAAACGCACATAAAAACCTGCTTTCCAGAGCTGCATACCAATTTCAAAACCACGAATCGTCGCATCGCCATCACGCGGTGCTAATTGCACAGCACCAATCAGCCCGCAGTTGCGTATATCGATAATATTTGGAGCGCCTTTTAATTCATGTAAAAGTTTTTCAAAGCTTGGAGCCAAAGCTGCCGACTGATGAATTAAATTTTTCTTCTCTAAAACATCGAGCGTCGCTAAAGCCGCAGCACAAGCAACTGGATGTGCAGAATAGGTATAGCCATGGGTAAACTCAACCGCATGTTCTGGCAAATCTTGCTGCATAAAGGCATCATAAATTTCATGGCTTGCCACTACGCCACCCAGTGGAATAGCGCCGTTGGTAATTTGTTTGGCAAAATTTAAAATATCTGGTGTAACGTCAAAATATTCTGAAGCCGTCCAAGTCCCCATTCGCCCAAAACCAGTAATGACTTCATCAAAAATAAGTAAGATATCGTGTTGATCGCAGATTTCTCTCAAGCGTTTTAAATAACCAGTCGGCGGCACAATACAACCTGCCGAACCTGACACTGGCTCTACAATAACGGCAGCAATATTCGAAGCATCATGTAGCTCAATTAACTTAAGCATCTCATTGGCAAGTTCTACCCCACCTGTTTCTGCACAGCCTTTGGTAAAACTTAAATCGGGCTGCAAGGTATGCGGTAAGTGGTCTACATCCATAAGCTGACCAAACATTTTTCGGTTGCCACCGATACCACCAAGACTTGTCCCCGCAACGTTTACACCATGGTAGCCACGGGCACGTCCAATCAGTTTGGTTTTACTTGGTTTGCCTTTAATTCGCCAATAGGCACGCGCCATTTTAATTGCGGTGTCGGCAGACTCTGAACCCGAGTCGGTAAAGAACACATGCTGCAATTTTTCAGGCATAAGTTGAATAATTCGTTCAGCCAATTGAAACGACAATGGATGACCAAACTGAAATGCCGGTGAGTAATCCAACTTTGACAACTGAGTACTTACGGCTTGCTGAATTTCAGGAAGCGTATGCCCAGCACCACAGGTCCAAAGCCCTGATAATGAGTCGTAGACTTCACGGCCAGTACTATCAATTAAATATGATCCTTTCGCACTAACAATCATGCGCGGATCTTTATGGAAATTGCGATTTGCAGAAAATGGCATCCAATGCGCTTGATAATTTAAGCTCATCTGAGCATTTGATTGAACAGTTTCCGATGCAGAATCGCCATCAGTTAATTTGTCGATATCAAACATAATCACTCTTCTTGTTTTGTGGTTATTTTTTGAGTGTACATAGCACTATAGTTTTGATAAATTCAAATTATCTTGAGTTTAGATTTAAAAAAACAAAACTAAATGAAACCTAAAAAATTAAATCAAGTCACTGATTTTGATATTAAATTACTTAAAGTATTTAAAACGGTTTGTGACTGTCACAGTTTTACGTCTGCCGAAAGTATTCTTGGTATTAGCCGTTCTGCGATTAGTTTGCATATGAGTGATTTAGAAAATCGTCTGGGCATTCGGCTATGTCAACGTGGCCGCGCAGGGTTTGCATTGACTGATGAAGGACGTGAAATTTTAGAATATATAGAAGTGCTTACCGCTTCTATCGAAGACTTTCGCTCCAAAGTCAATCAAATGCATAACCGTCTAAAGGGTGAATTTAATATAGGTATTATTAATAACCTCGTGACCATGCCAAGTGGCTACATTACCAATACGCTGGCACAACTTGCCGAAGAACATTCTGAAGTGCTTATTAACATTAGCATGAGCACACTTTCAGATATTGAGTGCCGTGTATTAGATAACCGTTTACATGCAGGAGCAATTCCCCTTGTGACTCCGCTGTCTGGCCTAGACTATTTTGATTTATATAGCGAAAGTTCATTTTTGTACTGCGGTAAAAACCATCCCTTGTTTGGCAAATGTAGCAAGATGGAACTAGATGAATTAAAAAAATGGCAAGCTGTACTTCCTAATTATGCAATAACACCAGAAGCGGCAAAGTTGCACCAGCTTTTAGACTGTAAAGCGACAGCCAGTGACCGTGAAGGAATTGCATTTTTGATTTTAACTGGAAAATTCTTAGGTTTTTTGCCTGACCATTATGCAAAAAAATGGGTTGAAGATGATTTTATGCAAGCTGTTTCAAAGGAAAAAATGCATTACAGTACACCTATTTGCTTAATTACTCACAAAGGCAAAAACCACAATATTATTTTAAAAACTTTTATGGAAATGCTCGAGAAGCGAATCGTTGGGGGTTAGGAATATTTTATATTAATAGAGCTTTTCTATTAATTCATGGAAGTATAATATAGAACTTATTAAGAATAAGTTACTATTTTATAGGACGAAGCCCATTTAAAATGGGCCATCATTAATTAGAGTAATATATATATTAATACATCTACAGTTTCGGAAGTTAAGAGTAAAGGTATTTTAAATAAAGTACTGAACCAGCATTTAAAATGATGTTCAAAAACATAACAACTTATTCAAAATACCAATTCTAAAATAGATCTAGAGATCGTTAAATTTAAACGATCTCTATGAATTACAAAAGCTCACTCTATGTATTAACTTTGAATACATTTATTTGTTCTATGACATGGTCACAATAAGTGTCTGAATATTCAACTAAATAGTCAGTTTTCAATGCTACACCTTTAATTAAAACAGGTTCCTCTTCATCACTATCACTATCACTATCACTATCACTATCTATTAGATAATGCATATCAGCATAAAAGAAAAATTTAAATTTCTCATGAAGCTTACTTAAGCTATTACCAATATAAAATTCTTTAAAAAGTGCACCTTTATAGCCTGGATATAACTGGATGGACTCTAGTTCAGAATTATCTCCATTAAAGACTAATACTACTGAATCCTGCCAATAACAATAGTTAAAGTTATACTGAGTTTGAGTGATTTCATTAAATACTCTTTGTTCATAGATCCTCCAGATACTATCAGAATGCATTTTGTTCAAATAATCATTAATAAATAGATGTTCAGCTTGCTCTAAGAAGTCAATATAACGCATTCCCAAGCTAAAGCCAGCAGCACCTTTATTTGGGTTAATTGGTGCATATAGATCAGGAATTAATTTCATTTCCAAATTTCCCATTTACCATTCTCATATTTCAATTTTTGTCCATTTGGATTTAGATAAATCTGATTTGATGTGATAGTTCCTGGTTTAAAACTCTTATTTGGATCAATAATTCTAAACTGAGTTCCATCATTCATAACTATTTTATAATATCTAACCCCATCACTGGAATGTGTACCACCACCAGGATGATATTCAAACTCTTTGATACCCGTTGCACTATTTTTAACACTATAAACTTGGGCTAATCCAGAAGTACTTGATTTAGGAGGTACTAATGTAAGTACTGCACCATCCATTTCAAATGAATATTTAATATCCTGAATAGTTTTCCCCCATATATTTGCTGGTTGAATTTCCATATTGCGAGGTATATTTGCTAATTTAGCTAAATCTTCTCTCAACCCTAATCTTGCAGTAGCAGATGCTGCCGAAGCTGGGGCAGCTGCTCTAATTCCTTTTAAAAGATCATTACCTTTACCAATTTGATATACGCTGAATTATCAGGAGACTTTCCCTTGGGAGATTCTAGGCAGCCAACTTATAAAAGTCTTCGGCCATTTGATTTGGTGTCTTAAAACCCAAACCCTTTTGAATTCTTCGATGATTATAAAATAATTCAATGTATTTTATAATATCTGCTTTGGCTTCTTCTCTGGTTTGATAGTTGTAATGATGCACTAACTCATTTTTCAGTATTCCCCAAAAGCTTTCAATCGGTGCATTATCGTAACAGTCTCCGCGCTTGCTCATTGAACCTTGAAAACCATATTGCTCAAGTATATTTCGATATTCATGGCTGCAATATTGACTTCCTCTGTCTGAATGCACAATCAGTTCTTTGGTTGGTTTTTGATTGTGAATAGCCATATTTAGCGCATTACAAACAAGCTGTGTTGTCATGCGCTCATTTAAGCTATAGCCAACCACTTGCTTCGTGTAAAGGTCTTTTACCGCTGCTAAGTACAGCCATCCTTCAACAGTCCATATGTACGTAATATCACTTGACCATGCTTGATTTGGTCTAGTCATTGAGAATTGTTGCTCCAGCAGGTTTTCATAGATCGCTCGATTATGGTCACTATTCGTAGTCCTTTTAAAACGCTTGTGTCGCTTACAATACAGGTGGTTCAGCGCTTTTATCTGACGTACAGCGTACATACTCATTTTTATGCCCTGAGCTTGTAAGTATTTGGTTAATCGAATATAACCATAGCTCTGCTTTGTCTCCTCATGGGCTATTTTCACCAATATCGTCTGTTGATTTCGTTGAATCGTTCTTTTGCTCACGCCTCTCTTGAGCCAATCATAAAAACATGAAACTGAAACATGAAGTAATCGAGCCATTAAGGTAATTGGAAAAGAATATCTTTTTTGTTTCATATAGGCGTACCTTACTGACTTTCTTTGGCAAAGTACGCTGCTGCCTTTTTTAAAAATTCACGTTCCATTTCAGCTATTTTGAGCTGTTGTTTGAGTTTTTTATTTTCTTCGAGTAGAGCGTTTAGATCAGGTGAATACTGTTTTGTACCTGCTAAAGTTCCAGCCTTTGCTTTGGTATTCCAATTTGAAAGAGTTTGCATTGAAATGCTAAGTTGTCTGGCTGTTTCCGAGACATTGCCTTGATTGGCTTCAATTAATTTGATGGCTTCAGCTTTAAATTCTGTGGTGTAAGTCTTGTGTTTCTTGCTCATGGTAAACTCCTGATGAGTGTGTTTAGTTTACCAAGTTAAAACCTCCTGTTTTTTCAGCACACATCAATTGCTTTCCCTGCCCCAGGGATAACATCTAGAATATTTGTGGGAAATAAAGTTTCATTCAAAGCATATAAGGTACCAAATGTAACCATTTCTGCTTGTGACAATCCACCAGAATCTGCTTTTTTTAATAAATATTCGGCTATTTGAGTTTGGGCATTTTTTAAAGCACTTATGTCACCTTTAGCGATTCCTCTACTAACTGCATCTAACGCTTGTCCACCCTTTTCTCCCATATATCCTTTTGCTTGGTCCAATAGCTCTTTAACTTTCTTTTCATTAAAAGCATTATTTGTTAAGGCTATATTTGCAGAGTTAGATGCAACATTTACATTATATCCAGCATAAGCAGCGATAACGCCTGAGGTTAGTTGTCCAACCATTAATATTTTTTCTTTTTCTTCTTCTGTATACAGCAAACCACTTGAAGGAGGGATAAAACCTGCAACAATTTCACCAACAGCTCCGCCAATAGCACCAGCTTGGCATTGTCCTTGAATTGCTCCTGCAATACATCCTGCTAAAGCATGCGCTAACTTATGAGCAATGTAATTAATATCTTCTAGCCCTTTAATATTTTGTGCCATCTGTCCTTGTAATGCACCAGCTAAACCAGATAATAAAGCAACTTTAAGGTTTTCCTCTAAGTCTCCTCCATTAATAGCAGTTTGTACTAATGTAGAACTGACTGAGGTAGTAAAGTTGTTTACCAATCTATCTGAGAAAACAGTACTATCTGGTTTTAAATTTAGAGCTGTACTAACTTGACTTAATAAACCTGCTGTAACAACTGAAGCCGCCAAATTCTTAATTGAGTCTTTACTTCCTAATTCTTTAAGTGTTTTTCCTATATTTCCACCATTATTGATTAAGCTCACACTTGCTTGAGTAGCTAAAGATGTCAATGCTGCCTGTGTCATAGCAATAGCAGATCCACCTAAAGTAGCCGCAGATCCCCCCAAAGCACCCACGACTGCTGCCCCGGCTCCTGCAGTAACCATTGTTACTACAATCGCGATAATCGCAGCCCCTGCTCCTGTTAAACCTTGTGATTTATAGTCCCAGTCTTTTTGAGTTAATAAAACCATTTGCCAATCTACATCTTTTCGATTAACAAACTCTTTTAAATATTCATTCCCAGGCTGTTTAGATAACTCAAGAATTGCATCACGTAGCTCTACCTTATTAGCATCTTTTTCACTAATTGGAACTTGTACACTTAAACCACCTGCCGCTTTAAATGTAGGTAGAACTGGACCGTTAAAACTCGGTAATTGAGCAGTTTCAGTAATTGAGCCTTTATCCTGCATAGCCTGCCAAGCTAATGAGCTTTTTTCTTTTTTTAAGAGCTCTGTAATAGATGTCTTTGCGGCTATTAACTCAAGCGTTCCTCCTGTTTCAATCGTTGCATCTTTTAAATATTCAAACTCTGTTCCAACAAGCTTAGTATCAAAGCCTGATTTAGTTCCAATATAGTCTGCTTTTAAAGTTGCAGGTAATTCGCTAATCTGTGTTCGTGTTGTATTAGTTGTAGTTTTTGAGGAAGCTAAAAGTGAGATAAGTTTAGAATATGAGGTTTTCTTTGTAACATCTACTGTACTGCTAGAAGATTCTTCCACAGTGTAAAAGTTAAGATTTCCCCCAGATTTAATCGAAACTGTTCCACCCTCAGCAGTAAAACGCCCAGAATAAATATCAATATTATTATCTGGAGTTTGAGCAGCTACTGACGGATCTAGTTTTTTCGTTTCAATAGAAATATTCTTTGCAGAAATATCAACTGAAGCTGCATTGGTGTCATTATTTTCAGAAACAGTCGTAATGTACTTTTTCTTTAAACCACCCCATGATTTTTTCTTTTCAGTCGTGGTGGTCAGATCATAGCTTTGCTCAATAGCTGCATCAAATAAAATACTTTTATTTGATTCTATTTTTACGTCACCATTTTTTGAAGTAATACCAGTAGCTTGTAAAACCAAATTATCATCTTTAGTTTTACCTACTGTTCTTATAGTAACTCCTTTATCACCATTAATAATGGTAGGGCTGACTAGTGTTCTGAAGCTATAATTTCCTTCACCTTCAGTACCTTTACTATAAAAATCTGTATGACCATCAATAATAATACTTGCATTTAATGATTTTGGTGGCTGATTAGCCCCACTAGTAATTGAAGATTTATACTGTTCGGCTAAAACTCCACTTGCTTCCAAATTAACTTGTCCCGATTGAGCAGAAATATTTCCTCCACTTATAGATAAACCTTTAGCAGAAGTAATGTTTACGTTTCCTAATATTGAAGTTAATTCAGCTTCAGAATGTTCAGATCCATTTATATTACTATTAAAGTAACTTATTTTATTTTCTAGATCAGTTATCAATAATTTTATTTTATTTGATGGACCATTTATTTCTGGATATTTCTGCTCTAATAATTTTTTTCTCTCCATTGCAAAGCCTATCATCTGACGGCCTTGCTGAAAGTTAAAATCTCTCATGACCTCCATACCTTCTTCAAAAAATTTATGAATTTCTTTTAATTCATCTGCATACTTCTTATAATTTTCTTTACTTTCTATATTTTTTTGCTCATTTTCTAATTCTCTTTTCAAAATTTCTAATTCTTCGTTAGAATTCTTCAACTGCTTATCAGATATAATATTATTTAATTTATTTTTTATTCCATCAATCAGCACATCATCTTTACTTGAAACAATCTTAATATCTTTTTGTGCTGTTAACTGTGAACCTTGAATATCAACTTTAGCACCTTCTAAATTGATAACACCATTTGCTGTATCCAACTTAACAACTTGTTCTGATCCATTACCGGTTGTTCCACCATAGCCTTTTAAAGTCAAAGTGCCATTTTTAGATACAAGCTCAATATCACCTACCGCCTTTAGACTATAAACTTTTGGGTCAATCGTTAAGTTAGAATTGGTTTGAATTGTTAGGTCACCATTTAAACTATTTAACTTTGTATCATTCTTGAGTAAATCACTTCCGACCGCATTTAAGTTCAATCCAGTCTGACCTGCAATAAAACCACCCGCCTCTAATAAAACCGCTCCGCCCGTTAAATTTGTATTTTGTAATACTTGGTTTCCTGTAGCCGTTACAGAGGTCACCCCTTTAGATGTTAGGTTGGTGACTTTATCCGCAATCCATTTGGTCGCTGGCGTATACTCAGCATTGCTATAAACCGTACGACCAGAGCTTACCGCCAGATGCTGGTCTGATGTAGCATTCACCCCCTGTAAAGTCAGTAAATCTTTTGCATAGAGTTCGGTATTACCTTTTGACGTTAATACGCTATCGATAATTGTACTCATGCCCGCTCTACTATTGATCGCAAGTTTACCAACCGTAGAGCTGAGGTCTGTATTTTGGATTTTAATATCGGATTTACTATTTTCTATCGAAACAGTTTGTCCCTTTAGAACATTATTTACCGTTTTAAATCGACCCGTATCCCCAGTAACAACTACATCGGTATTAGCCTTTAGATTGATTCCATTATTACTCGAAACTAATATATCGCCCTGATTTGCATTAACTTGTACCGATTGCAAGTTAACGGTGCCATCACCAATCGAGCCAAGCGTTACCCCTTTTGAACCACTAATAACAGACTGATCAGTTGTTAGTTCATCTTTATCAGCCGAAGGCATCGCCTTGGTTATCTGGGTCGAGTTTAAATTTATATTTTTATTCGCGAGTATAGAAATCTTTCCAGCCGAAGATGTAGCCTTTAAGCTATTTGCAGTAATTCCACCAGCAAGTGCGGTTAGATTAATATCACCTTGAGCCTTGAGTGCCTGACTTAAAACAAGATCAGCAATTTCAGAACTCACGTCGATATTCTTTTGTGAAGTCAGTGCACTATTGAGTGCTATTTGATTGGCATGGAGTTGAATGCTGTCTTTATTGGAAATTTCTTTTGCTGTAACGGTTAAATTATTGGCTGCATCAAGCTGAACCAGACCTGTAATAAGAGGAAGTGCTTTGTCAGCATTGTTCCAGACCAGATCACGTCCACTGTAGGCTTTAATGTTTTTAACACGTGTTGCAGCATTTTCAAGTGAAAATCCAAGATTCTTTAGATTTAGATCTCCTGAACTATACAGGTTTAAATCTTTACCCGCATAAATCGTCCCACCTTGAAGATCAATCAGGTTTTGGGTATTAGCCGAATTTGCTTGTAGATTGATTGAACCTAAAGATGCCTGTATATGGTTCTCTGTAAGTGATAACTTACCGTTACTTAAAACATTTAAATCTTTGGCAGCAATCAGTTTTGCGCCTTTTGCTGCAACCAAATCTTTTTGTACCTGTATGGTTGCTGTACCACGGTTACTTTTGAGTTCTGATCCAGCGGCAAGATTGATATTCGCAGCATCAATATAGACATCTCCACCTTGTGAGTCATCCATAATGCGGGTATCTGCCGCTAAATTGATATTACCTTTGGCATTAACGATTAAAGGTGAGGAAGCCACGCTACCGACATTAATAATAATTTCTTTAGCATTTACATTCAGGTTATTACCTGAATCGATATTTAGCATGCTATTACTGTTAATACTGCCTGATGAGTTGATATCGGCAGCTGCACCCGTACCTGTTGTTTGTATGTTCACTAAACCTTGGGTTTTACTGGTCGAACTGATGGTGCCACTGTGTTCAATTTTTCCGGCACTGGTAATCACCAGATTATTGACTGCCTGAATAGTCCCCGCGTTAGTCACGCCCAAACCTTTTTCAGTCCCCATCAGATAGATATTATTAGCATACATCCCACCCAACGCTTTAACATCTACAGCCAATGTCGGTGCAGTTCCTGTGCCTGTTTTAGCTGTAACATCCTGCAAATCTGCACTGACATTATTTGCCCCAGCAATCACCTGAATATCATTTTTGGCACGTAGTTCAGCACTAAGCTCTAATGCACGCGCATAGAGGTCCACATAATTGGCATCGTTATTATTTCCACCTAGTCCAAATTTAGAATTAGGGTTTGCTGAAACCGTAATTTTTCCTTGGTCAACCGTAAACTGCTTAATACTGCCATCAGCATTTAACTGAGGTTTACCTGTAGTAAAAATTGCCTTGTTGGCATTAATAAAGCCGCCACCTTTAATACTAATACCAGACGGGTTGGCAATAATCACATCTGCCATTTGCCCTGCAACTTCCAAGTTCCCTTCAAAGCGTGAAGCCGCTGACGAATTTACTTCATTTAAAATAACTCGCGCTTCGCCTGTAGCTAAAAATGGGTTGGCTGCAACGTTTCCTACTGTTTGTGTTGTAGCCCCTTGGCGGCTGTTATTCAGGACGGCACCTTCAGCCAGTACATCAAACTGTTTATAAATATTATGGGATATCCCATTTTTGGGAGTTTGAATATTGACTACCGGAACAACTGTACCAGCCGAGTTCTTACCAGCACCAATCACTGCTCTATTCGCAGCATTTGCTGCACTATCCGCTACAATACCCGCATAGACAGGTGCTAAAGGCATCCACAAACTTATACTGGCAACCAATGCTTTCACTTGCCAGAGTTGGTGAAATGCCTGAAATTCAGTGTTATTAATATTGCTCTGGGTACTTGCTTCACTTTGGCCTGATGCCTTGGTTTGGCTCCGTACATTTTCAGCCACAGCCACAAACATTTGACGTGCTTTGCTATAAATAATGCGATAACTATTCTTGTTCATGAATAAAGTCTTTTCTAAAGTAAATTAATAAGAAAGGTTGATACTAAAACCGGTAACCCAGTCTTTTTTTATGCTGTCAGGTGCAATCAGTCCCCGACCTGTAAAGGCATCCAGATAAAAACTATTTTGATAGGTGCGTAGCCCTAAAACACTCCCGAGTAAATAACGCTGGCCCGGTATGCTATTACGCCCATTGACCCAGCCCTGATCGACTGCCATATAAAACTGGGTATTAGGAATTGGTGCATTCAAGCTGATTTCTTGTTGTACATACTGTCCGTTATCTCCGGAGAGCATGAGTTCACCGTCAAAACCACGCACGCTATAGCGCCCGCCAATATAAAAGCGGTCATTCGGTACTAAAATTTTCGGTGCATATTGTCCACGCCAGTTAAGGCGGTACTGAGCAGGTTTTTCGAGCAAAAGGAATGGTGCGCTAAAACGTAAATCGGCACTTAAAAGTGGCGCACGGGAGTAACCTTCAACAGGAAGATGTTTTCCCTCAATATTGGTAATATTTTCTTCTGGTGCAGTTCGGGCACCTACTCCCATCCCACGACGGTAATCGATGCTGCCGTCTAATACTGCATTTCCTAAATATTGACGATGCTGAAACCCTAAATTCCAGCCTGAGGTTCTACGGTGTAAGACATTAATCTCAACATCATCAATAAAACTTTGGCTTTCCTTATGATAAAGTTTTCCATACAGACTAGTTTTATGCTGCCCGCTACGGCTAATCACACGAGACAAATTCAGGTTGGCTTGTTGGCTGTTACCATGGTAAAGCAGTGGACCATTCGCACCTAAGACTGTTTGCTTATATTGATAGTCATTGTAGCTAAGACCTAAATCATAATAACCAACAGGCAATTGATAACTAACAAAATAACTTCGGTTTAAGTCTTCATGAAAGTCATCTAATGAGTGACTCACATTTAACGATAAAATATCATTTAGATGAAACGGGTTATTGACACCTATCCCGATGTTTCCCATATAGGTACCGGTATCCTGATTACCCGAATCATCTACACTTAAATTGAAGTTAACTTTTTGTAGTGGCTGAAGTTTAAGTATTAAATCGCTATAGCCCGTTAATTCTTTATCTTGACTATTTGCAGGCGCAATTTGCATATCTACTGTGTAGACACGTTTGAGATTTTCCAGCCCCTGATCAAGCCTTTTTAGATTTACAATGTCGCCCGCTTTAAAGGGCAAGCCTGTCTTAAGCTGTAATGAGGAAATTTTACCTTCCTGAATTATGATTTTATTCAGGCGACCAATTTGCACACTCAGGTTTAAATTACCCGGATTTAAGTCTTGCGGACTCACGATAATTTGACTGGTAATAAAACCCTTTTTTAAAAGTTCGTTTTGGGCATAGTTCACGATGTTATGTAAACTTTGGGTTCCAATACATTTACCCAAAACATTCTGTGGGTGTTTTTTTATAGCTTTAACCACAAAGTTAAATTGCTGTAGTTCAGACTCAGACTGATCATTTAAAGGGACAAAACTAATTTTTTTAACCGCTACACATGGGCTCTCTTCAACAACCAGATGCTTAAAATCCTGTAATGGCTTGGTGTTTTGGTAAGGAGTTTGCTGGGCAAGCTGGTCTTGTATTTGCTGGTTAAGCTCTTTTAAACGCTGATCTTGAAGCACCTGACTCGGTAAAGAAACATCTTCAATGGCATAGACATATTGGTGAAAACCCGCAAAAAGAATAAGGGAAGAAGTTATAAATTTTTTAGTTAACATCTCATATACAGAATTGTACGTATAGTCACAATATTTTACACAAAAAAACATATTATTCAATTTTTCTTTATCTTTTAATAAAATAAAATTTATAAAGATTAAGTAATTACCGACCTCTATCTTATTAATTCTAATAAAAAACTAAATTATCTTAAAACTTTTATGGAGATGCTTGAAAAGCGGATCATTGGAAGTTTAAAAAGAGACCAATTAATGGTCTCTTTTTTTAGTCTCTTATTAAACAACTTAATGAATAAAGGTATTTGAAGGTATTAAGTTCTCTAAGGTATCATGCTTACCAGTAAGCAAAATTAATTCTTGCGAATGATACGTAGATTGACTAGACCCATCTCTATCAACTGAAATAATTAGCCCCGCCTCAGTATCTTTTACAGAAATATAATCTTGAAGATTTCCATTTTCATTTATAAGCAATTGAGACAAATCAATTTTATCATTCTCTACGAGATTAAAATCAGTCCACTCACTCTTAACATTTCCACCTAAATTATCTGTATTATCGAGAATATTAAAAACCACAGTATCTGCACCATCTCCTAGAATATAAGAGTAAGTTTGATTTGCTATGCTTGTCTCGATTACGTCGTTACCAGTTGTACCAAATACAGGTTTAGCAATATGTTGGTCAATTTGGGCTTTATCCCAAACAGTTCCATCATCAAATACAATTGAAAATAATTGTTCTTCACCAAAATGTATTGTGGCAGTCGAATCATTAAATGCAATAATGATATCTGTATTAGATTGTTTTAATATAATTTCATCGGCTGAGACTGATTTTAGCTGAAGAATATTTTCTTCAGTCGTGTTATCTAGAATATGAACGTAACTCCATGAACTGAGTAATGCTTTATCTACAATGTAAGTATCATCACCCGTCTGACCTAGTAAGGCCATATACGCATTTGAATTACCACCATACATCAACGTGTCATTACCAGCCCCAGCATATAAATAGTCCGTACCTGTATTAGAAATTAACGTGTCATCTCCATCACCACCGTATAGATAATCATTCTGTACACCGCCTTGAATCGTGTCATTGCCTCCCAAACCATAAATAGTTGCAATTTCGGCATCGGCTTGTAAATAATCATCTGCATCTGTGCCTAATAATTTTCCAATAGCATTAGCCTCAATTTGAGCTTTATCCCAAACAGTTCCATCATCAAATACAATTGAGGATAATTGTCCTTCGCCAAAATGTATTGTGGCAGTTGAATCATTAAATGCAATAATGATATCTGTATTAGACTTTTTTAATATAATTTCATCGGCTAAGACTGATTTTAACTGAAGAATATTTTCTTCAGTCGTGTTATCTAGAATATGAACGTAACTCCACGAATTGAGCAATGCCTTATCTACAATGTAACTATCATTACCCGCCTGACCTAGTAAAGCCGTATATCCATTTGAATTACCACCATAAATCAACGTGTCATCACCAGCCCCAGCATATAAATAGTCCGTACCTGTATTAGAAATTAACGTATCGTCTCCATCACCACCATATAGATAATCATTCTGTACACCACCTTGAATCGTATCATTGCCTTCTAAACCATAAATAGTTGAAATTTCAGCATCTGCTTGTAAATAATCATTTGCATCTGTGCCTAATAATTTGCCAATAGTATTAGCTTCGATTTGAGCTTTATTCCAGAATGTTCCATCATCAAATACAATAGAAGATAATTGTCCTTCACCAAAATGTACGGTTGATGATGAATTACTAAATGTAATGATGATATCTGTATTAGATTGTTTTAATATAATTTCGTCAGCTGAGACTGATTTTAATTGAAGAATATTTTCTTCAGTCGGGTTATCCAGAATATGAACATAGCTTGATGAACCAAGTACCGCTTTATCTACAATGTAAGTATCATTACCCGTCTGACCTAGTAAAGCCGTATACCCATTTGAATTACCACCATAAATCAACGTGTCATTACCAGTCCCAGCATATAGATAGTCCGAGCCTGTATTAGAAATTAAAGTATCGTTTCCATCACCACCATATAGATAGTCATTTCCTGTAGATCCTTTAACAATTTGATTGGAGGCAGTATCTGTTGGTCTGTAAGTCCCTGATCCAGTATTAATTATAGTGGTTAGGGGTTGAGAGCTATTTCCAGCTTGATCTGTAACAGTTACTCGAAATTCTGTATTCAACCAATCAAATTTTTCCTCAAGATTTACCTGAACCCAAGTGTTATTAATTTTTTGTTCAACAATGTAACTGTCACTTGGTGCATTAAAAATAATTTTATCTGTACTTACATCATAACTAAATAAATTAGTTAATATTGATGCCGTATCATTAGATGTATTTAATTGAGTCACGCTTTCAATCTCTCTAGTATCTGTAGCATTGGGTTGTATTAATTCATCATCTTCGTAAGAAATATAAATCAGTTTTTCTGCTGTCATAGCACTTAAAAGTTCATCATTTAAGTAAACCCTCTATTGAATAGTTTTTTGATCAGTTTTAGTAAAAGTAAATATATTTTTCATTTTTGTAAAACCTATTTATAACGCAAAATTTACCATAAAATAATAAATTATATAAAAATTCATAATAATAATTTTATTAATTGATATAATTTTTATATTAGATCTATAACAGATGAGTAGAGTAATTTGATCAGAATTCTAAAAATCTCTTAACTTACAATATTTTTAGTTCTTAAATTCAAAGTAATTGATCGGAGAGGAAAGGCAAAAACCACAACATTATTTTAAAAACTTTTATGGAAATGCTCGAGAAGCGGGTGCTAAATCATTAAGGAGATAGTGTCTACCTCCACCAGATCGTAAAAAAATCAACTACAAACCAAAATTAAAGATTATAAAAAGAATTAGTTAATTGCTATTTCATAATGAAAATTATGAGCTAAACCAAACGACTCACGGTACTCGACAGCCCCCCCTTCAAGATTTTTTGCAATACGGCACACTTTAACCAAAGGATCGTCAAGGTTATTATTTAAATAGCTATCTTTAATGTTTTTCTCAAAAGTTAACCGTTCTCTTGCAGAAGAAACAAATTGGCCACAGTGCTGATAATAAAAAGGATAAAGTAAATTACCAAAATCAGAGATCGGAATTTCTTCCAGATTTTTAAATAAACCTTCAGGCAGCCAAATTCTTTCACTTAAAACAACGACTTCTTCATGCTTACGCACACGCTCGATATAAAGCAACTTTTCGGTAAGCCCAAGCCCCAGCTCTGAGTTTACTTCCGGTATCGCTTCACACACTTCTACTTTTTTAATTTGACCTTGTGGCTGAATGAGTTCGCCTTTTTTATTACGTAGTCTAAAAAAACGAATAAGTGAGTTTTCAAAATTAGGTTGTTTTAAAAAAGTGCCTTTTCCTTGCAACTTAATTAACAAGCCGTCCTCAACCAGCCCTTCTACAGCTTTTCTAACGGTTCCAACCGATACGCTATACATTTGCGCAAGCTCTTGTTCGCTTGGAATAGGCTCTTCCACTGTCCACTTAGACTGGATCAGGAGTTTTTGAAGTTCCCAACGGACCTTTTCATATCTTGGCAATTTAAAATTTTTAAATGCAGTCTCATCAAGCATTTGCGTTAAACATTATGAAATCGATTTGACAATATTAGCATAGTTCTATGTAATACAAAAAACCAAACATATATATGTTTAGATGTTTATATATTTATCAAGGAAGATAATATGACTGCATTGATGCTGATGGCTTTAGCTGTATCTATAGGTTTAGGTTATAAAACAAAAATCAATATTGGATTTTTTACAATCGCGTTTGCCTACCTGATCGGTTGTTTTGGTATGGGTCTTAAGCCTTCTGAAGTTATTGAATTATGGCCTGTCAAAATTTTCTTTATTATTTTATCTGTTACTCTGTTTTATAACTTTGCTCTGGCAAATGGCGCATTAGAAAAGCTCGCCAGTCATCTTTTATATAAGTGCCGTAAGTTTCCTCAGTTTTTACCTTTAGCGATTTTTTTCGCCGCGACCATTATTGCCGGCCTAGGCGCAGGTTTTTATACCGTACTTGCTTTTATGGCACCGATTACCCTGCTGCTGTGTAAAAAAACCAATATGAATATGATTATTGGTGGGATGGCTGCAAATTACGGCGCTTTAGCTGGCGCAAATTTTATGACCTCTCAAAGTGGCATTATTTTCCGAAGCTTAATGGAAAATACAGGCATTAGCTCTCAAACTGCTTTTTCATATAGTAGCGGAATTTTTGTCTTAACTTTAATTATTCCAATTGCGGTATTGGGAATTTACACCCTCTGGAATAGAAAAAGTAATTCGATTGTTATTGAAGATCAAAAGCCTGAACCATTCGACAAAAAGCAGAAACAATCAATTTTTCTCATTATTTTAATGATGTCGATTGTTTTAGTTTTTCCAATCTTGCACCTTGTTTTTCCAGATGCAAAAGCTATTAGCTTTTTAAATTCCAAAATTGATATTGCCTTCCTTGCCATTACCTTTTCACTCATCAGTTTACTCATGAAACTTGCCGATGAGAAAAAGGTTGTTGCACTTGTGCCTTGGGGAACGCTTATCATGATTTGTGGTGTCGGTATGCTCATCGCATTAGGGGTGAAACTCGGCATTATTACGACACTTTCAGAATGGTTAGCACACAACGTTCCTGTTTGGGTCATTCCAGTACTGCTATGTCTGATCAGTGCCATTATGTCTGTATTTTCAAGCACGCTTGGTGTCGTTGCCCCAACCCTATTTCCGATTGTTCCAGCACTTGCAATTACGTCTGGTCTAAATCCACTTGTGCTCTTCATTTGTATTGTTGTGGGGGCACAAGCTACAGCTATTTCTCCTTTCTCATCTGGCGGTAGCCTCATTATGGCTTCAGCACCAGCAGACATCGATAAATCCAAATTCTTTAATCAACTGTTATTTAAAGCCATTCCTGTAGGACTAATCGCAGCTTTAATCGCTATTTTCGCTTTAAAATTTGTAATGTGAGATGGAAATGAACTGTATAGATACACATGCACATGTTTTTTCGACTCAGGACCACAGTATCGAAACAGCACGATACGCACCTGATTACGATGCAACTGTAGAAAGTTTTGTCTCTCATCTTGATCAACACAATTTTACGCATGGCGTTTTAGTTCAACCCAGCTTTTTGGGTACAAATAATCAAGCGATGTTAAATGCAATTCAGCAATCCCCTGACCGTTTAAAAGGAATCGCCGTTGTTCAACATACGACGGCTTTTGATGAGCTATTGCAACTTAAAGAACAAGGCATCGTCGGTATTCGCTTAAATCTATTCGGTCTTAACCCACCTTCGCTAAATACGCCTGAATGGCAAAAGTTTTTACGAAATGTGGAAAGTCTCAACTGGCAAGTTGAATTGCACGCTCCACCAAAATATCTGGTCCAGCTTTTACCACAACTGGGTGACTATAGTTTTAATGTCGTGATTGACCATTTTGGCCGAGTTGACCCAGTTAAAGGGATTGAAGATCCAGATTATCAGAAGTTTCTAAGCTTACTTAACGTAAAACAGCACTGGATTAAAGTGTCCGGTTTCTACCGTTTAGGTACTACGCCTAACAATATAAATATGGCACGACAGGCCTATAACATTCTTAAAGAAAAAGGCTTTTTACACAAACTCATTTGGGGAAGCGATTGGCCGCATACCCAACATGAATCTTCAATAACTTATGAGGACGCATTTAAAAATTTTAAACACATCGTGTTTGATAAACACGAGCAATGTTTAATTTTAAATCAGAACCCGACCGAGCTGTTTGATTTCTCACGTACATAAGGAGTATGTATGAAAAATGATATATCTATATCGGAAGTAGAAAAGTCAACGATCCGTAAACTTTCTTTTCGTATTCTTCCTTTCCTCATTCTTTGTTATTTCATCGCTTATATTGATCGGGTGAATATTGGTTTCGCCGCTTTAACCATGAACCAAGAAATTGGTTTAACTGCTACCGCCTTTGGTTTCGGTGCGACATTATTCTTTATTGCCTACGTTATATTTGAAATTCCCAGCAACATGGCAATGGAAAAGCTGGGGGCACGTATCTGGATTGCAAGAATCATGATTACTTGGGGAATTGTGGGTTGCTGTACCGCCTTCATTACCGGCCCCATTTCTTATTCGATTTCAAGATTTTTACTCGGCGCTGCCGAAGCTGGTTTTTTCCCGGGCGTACTACTGTATTTAACGCTCTGGTTCCCAAAACGATATATGGCTCGAATTGTTGCTGTATTTATGGTTGCCATTCCTTTATCTAACTTTATCGGTTCACCGTTATCTGCTTTATTATTAGGTTTACATGGTTTACTGGGTTTAAGTGGATGGCAAGTGCTTTTAATTTTAGAAGCCTTACCCGCGATTCTTCTTGGTTTATTTTGTCTTGTATGGCTGCCTAACACTGCAAATAATGTTAAATGGTTAAATCAAGAAGAAAAGGAATGGCTCTCAAACACCTTAACTTTTGAAAAAAACCAATTGTTAAATTCTGAAAAACAAGACAGTGCTGAGCAGAAAAAGAGTAAGTTTAAACTTCTTATTACCAATAAATATTTATGGTTCTTCGCAATTATCTATGCAGGAAGTTCAGCAACCAGCAATATTTTATCGTTATGGATGCCTCAAATTTTAAAAGCCTTTCATTTAACTGCTATGCAAACCGGTCTGTTAAATATGATTCCGTTTGGTTTAGCCGCTGTGTTTATGATTGTTTGGGGCATACATGCTGATAAAAGTGGTAATAAGAGTTTGAACACAGCTATTCCGCTATTTGTGACGAGTCTTGGTTTGCTTCTTACGATTTTTACTTCATCTTTAACATTAAGCTTGCTTTTATTCTCGTTAGTTTTGATGGGTAACTATGCCATTAAAGGTCCTTTCTGGGCTTTGGTTTCTGAACGTTTACCACCTACTTTAGTTGCTGTGGGCATTGCGGCGGTCAATACTATCGCGCATATTGGTACTGGCCTTATGAACTCTATCATGGGCATAGTCAAAGACTACTCGGGTAGTTTCCCTATTTCTCTTTTACCGCTATGTATGCTTACATTTACGGGTGCAATGATTGCGTTATATTTGGGAAGGAAACCAACTTTGCCGAAGGCGCAAAAGGTTCAAAAAGTGGTTTAAGCAATGATATTTAATTTGCTCTCATAATTTAAGAAAGCCCTACTAAAAACAATATTTAGCAGGGCTTTCTTTACTGTAGTAAATACGATTCTAATTTAAAGACAAATATTAAAAACGATACCCCACACCTAGATATGTAATTAAAGGATCAATATCAACTTTGGTTGAGGCATGAATTAACTGCTTACCTGTTTTGCTATCAATCACATCAATATTTGCGCGGTTATTTAACTTAGCATAAGACACTGAACCAACGGCATACCAATTTGGTGTGATGTCATAAGTAGCTCCTAGACTCACAATTGGGGCAATCGCATCAGTTGCTTTAACTCGAACATATGGATTTGCACTCGAAGTTTTGCCATCTAAAGCTGCACCAGCATTGTTATCTAGAACATTCTGAATCATATGCCCCGCAGCAATTAAGTCAGAATTAATTTGGTCGTTTAACTTAATATTGGAAAAGCGTGAATACATAATTCCTGCGCCAATATATGGTCGAAATTTATTTACTCCTGCCTTACCAAACTGATATTGAGCTTCTAATGCTGGAGTCCATGCACGTACCGTAGCAGCTTTCGATTTATTACCAAGATTAGTAATCGGAATGTCTTGTAATAAATCAAGTTTATCCCCTATAACCAAAGCAGCTAACCCTTCAGGATTTGCAAAACCAGATAACGGAGCGTTGATTTCTCCTTTCCCCTTAATATCAACTTTTGGAGGAATCCCACCGATGAGCTGTAATGACACATTTTCATTAACGTAATAATTAAACATTAATCCCAAAGTATCTATATCATCAGCTTCAAGGCCTGACCCTTGAGCGTCCCATTGTTCAAGTCCTTTAATGGTTGCTGTACCCGTGATATCTGGCGAAACCATGTCATTTTCATCTACAAGCCCTAATAACTGACCAACCGATTGTTGCTGATTGCCGTTTTCATCGACTGGATGACTAAATACCATATCGAGAACTTCTTTGGCATTTTCCCCAGTTGATAATGTTGCATTAGGGTCTATTGATTTCATAAATGCTGAAGTAGAAATAGTTCCGACTTTGGCAGTGGTTCCATTTGCTACAGCAGTATTGATGTTGAATGGATTTGCCTTTCCTTGTGGCATGACATGCAACCACCCAGCAGACACAGAAAACCGTTTAAATTCTGCATGTGCTGTTTGAGTTCCCGTTACAAAAGCCACTGCAAGCAGATTTCCGCCTATTAATTTTAAAATATCCATTTTATTTCCTTTATTTTATTTAAGAGGTTTCCATTAACCTCTTCATTTAAAATAAAGATTTTTTTAACTTTTGGTAAAATTTTCCGATAAAAAGTATTATAAAACAATATATTAATTTTACTTAATTTATTATAATTGATTGAAAAATATACAATACAAGTGAACTTTCTATGGAAATTTATAAATTAAAAAAAGCCCACCTTCCGATGAGCTTATTTTTGCTTAGATTAAAGCCAACTTCTTTTTTTATATTTTACCCATTAAAAAACCCACCGAAGTGAGTCATTTGTACTCTATATAATAGCTGTTGCCATCGGAGCTGTAGAAAACAGAATTTGAAGTAGGGTAAATAAATTCACCTTTTAACAAAATATATTCAACTTTTGGTCTCTGAACTCTAGATGAATGTTTGATTTTATTAGTATTTACTTCCGTATAGTTTGCCTGTGCTCTTTTTTCTTTACCTTGGAAATCAATAATTGTAATGTCTTTTAGCATCAATATGCTCCAATTTAATCATGCATATTATGCCTAACGATATTTTTATACTATCAATATTTTGTAGACAACTCGATTGAATTAATTTTTAAAACTGTATTAATCCACTATCTTAAAATAATTTATATATGTGTGCTTTATGTACCCCTACTTGAAATTTGGATCGCGTAATTTCAAAATTTAAAGGATAAGACTCAACAGGTTATATATAATTGATTTTATTTATGAAATAAGTCGTCGAGATAAAGATTTTTTCTACGACATATCAACACATATCAGTCTTAAAACTACCGCAATGTAAAGGCTTTTAAAGCGTACTATGAACTCTCCCTAGTGAAGATAAGAAGATAAAAATGTCAGGTTTTAAAAGTTTTTCACAAAATACAACTAACAACACAAATATGATCAAAGCTCAAATGAACAAGCATTCTGTGGCAACGCCACCTACTGAAACTGAACCTTCACAAGTTCCTGGCACCGTAAAAGACCTGCCTGAGAATAATGAACAACCTGATCCAAATAACAAATAATTTCTTATTAACAGTGCCTTGGAAGATGTTTTGAGGCTCTGCTACTATAAAAAATAAATTAGTGCACTGATTTATTATAATATTAACTACTTTTATCAATTTGATTTGTTTAGTTATTTAAGAAATTACAGCCATTCATTCCAGAAAATTGATATGACTAGTCTCTCAGATATGAGGGGCTTTTTTAATTGATTTTAAACTTAACTGGTATTTATCCGCTCATAAGAAAAAGAGCACTTAAGTGCTCTCTCATCCTTATTGATTTTTATATAAAGCAAAATTTATTGCCCTCTCATATGCTTGTTCTTGTAGCTCCGTATATACGTAGAAATGTTGTTCTGCCTTGGTAACAGGATTAATAAGTTTCATTGGTTCATAACTATGAGTATTTAAATCATTAGGATCAACATCAAAAGCTTCTAATTGCTGCTCTCTCCACTCTCCACTTAGAACACCACCCACACAAAGCCATTTCGTTGTATTGCCCGACATATCTAATCCTTATTTTTGGAGGTGTTCACATACCATATCACGTTGATCTTTATGCCGTATTATTTTTTTTATGACTAAAAAATGTTTATCTAATTTTGGCGAATTCTACTGGCGTTAATTTTTATGTTGTTCAAAATCCTAAATGATTTAGCTCTATTTAAAGCTAAAAAAATTCAACTAAAAAAACCGCCCCAGAGGCGGTCGCTGTAATATTTTCAGCAGTGTAAAGAAGTATGATGCACATACACCTTCATATTCTTCTCACGAAGATATTTTAGTTTTTTTAAAGTAATCCTCAGATTTAAAATAATTTATTATCATTTCAACACTTTCTTCTTTTTGGGGGATTATTGGTACAGATTTGATATCTTTATTAAATTCAAATCCTTTTGGTATCATCTGAGACGTAGGAGGAAGTTTTGGCTTTCCACCGATTGTTATTCTTTCAATAAAGCCAGCCAACCACAAAATAAATTCATCTTCATTTTGAAACTTAGGCATAAGAGAAAGATCAATTTTGACTTCGCACTCAGCTAATGGCTTTAAGAGACACTCTTCAAAATTGATAAAATTATGTTTAAGTTTAAACTCAGTACCTTTAATAGCTTTACGGATTTCACTGATTAGACAATTTAAGTTCTCAACTGTATTTTCAGTATATAACTTATCATTTTTTATTTTTTCATATATTTTATCTGCGATAGCTAAATACCTTGGCATCTCCATCTCCTTATAGTTATGAGATTCAAAAGTCTTTTTACGCTTCAGTACCTCTTTATGAAATTATGATAAATTTAACGTTAAAAAATGAAATAATAATATAGCTAAATGTAATCGCCATAGATTCTATGTAAGTATTACTTTCTATACCCTTAAAAAAAATGGTTTTGCAAATTAATTCGCAATATAGTTGTGAAGATCTAATATTAACTCTTCAATGAAGATTCTATTTGAATTTTATGCTTAATATCGTTTTCCTCATCAGTATAGGTTAGTGTGCGTTCATCCCTTCTTTTTCTTAATTTTTCAATTTCAGAATCAACTTTCGCCGTAAGCAAAGATTCCTCTTCTTCTTCCTCATTAGGAATGTAGCCAATTCTTGTTTTCATAATTTGACACTCCTGTTATATCGCATTGTTAGGTCAACACACCTAAATAAACAAGAGAGTTTGTGTATTTTTTCTAAAAAATAAAACTGAATTCTATAACAACAAAAAAGCCCACCTTCCGATGAGCTTTTTATTTAATTAAAATTAATGGTATGTATTAGCCTTTAAATTCTGCTAATACAAAGTTTTTTACTATTTCATCAAAAGTTGGTTTCAGAAGAGCTTGCTCGCTATTTTTTATAGTTTTATAACAATAACTCGCTGCAACTCCCATACTGAACAAAGCTAACAATTTCATTGCTCACCTCACTTATTGGGAAGAGTGAAATTTAAAGTATCATTCACATTTGTAGCGTTCCAACTCGTTTTATCGAGGTTTCTGTATATTTTTTAAGCAATGTGTAATAAAAAAGCCCACATGATTGTAAGCTTTCTTTAGTAACAATAGTGCAAATTACCAACTCTTCGTCCACTATAACGTAATCCAGTATTTACTTTGGACATTGGTAATCTCTACTTTTTATTATTTACACAAGCTTATTTAGATATATCAACTATATCCTTATAAAACTCTTTTTCTATATTGTATATTTTATTAAATCGACTTTCTAAAAATGAAATTTTCTCAGTTATTTCCACATCCTCACTAGTATTTAAACTAATTATACTTTCATTTAAAAATAAATCTAAATATTTACTATTATAGATATCATCAAATACAGAACTATCAACAGCATTAATATACTTATTCGCAATAGTTGGATAAAATTTATTATCTATTTCATCCAATTCAATACTTTCCAATATATTAGAAAAAGAAGCACTTCCATTTTTTTGAAGAATTGAAACAACTCTTTTAGTTTCTTCAAAACTCTTATTTTCAGAGAATAATTTCAAGAAATATAATATAGATCTCTTTGTTTTAACAGATCTAAAATTATAACTAAAGTTTTTTTCAAAATCATAACTTACCAACCTTTTAAAGTGTTTATAATTTTCATTATTTTTAAAATTTTCATTAAAATTATCTATAATTTTTTTTACTTCATTATCACTAGCACCAGAAAATATCTCAGTGTAACTAGTAAACCAAAACCAGTTCGATATAATATTTTTTTGTTCTAAGGAAAGCTCTTTATAATCAACTTTCAAATTATAAAATGCATTAGCTAGAATAATTAACTGAAATGAATATGGTAAAAAATTAATAGAAGGAACTAAAACATCATCTTTAAAAAACAATATAGCCTGTTTTAAATAATATACTGAATTTTTTATTATACTAACATTTGAATTTATTCTAGAACTAACCACAGTTGGATCAGTTTTATAAATATTCAAATTCAAATTAACTTTTATAGTTTTAAGTAAAATATCTTCTGTAATATCGCCCCACTGCAAAAATAGAAAATTATTTCTATGAGCTTCAATTTCCTCATTAAAATCATAATCATTACCATTCCAAGTTAATGCATGAATCATCTCTTGAGCATTTACCAGAACTCCTTTACTATTGATTTTTTGGAAAGTATTAGTTACTAATTTAATATCATCAGTAGATATAGGAATTACTGGAACTTTATATTGCCTAAAAGCAGCAGAAATCTGATCAATCTCATCAATTATATCTTCTACATTATTCAAATCCTGCTTTAACATTAAATTTCTTTGGAACTTTAATAAACCTACGCTATCTAAAAGAATATTCATAGGCATCATAAATTCGTGCTTAGACTTACTATCCAAGTTATAAAAAAACTTTTTCTTTTTTAGATCATAATAAAATTTATTAAACTCATTGTTGTTTTCACTTCGATTCAAACAAGTAAATAGAGTTGTTAACCTTTGCAAACCATCAAGTATATATTTCTTATATACTTGATCACTTACAACAGGCAACTTAATTGATCCAATTTCTCCATAACATTTAACAGGAATCTTTGTCTCCCAAACCATAATTGAACCAATTGGAATACCATTTCTAATACTATTTAATAACTCGATCTGTCTTTCAGCTTCCCAGACAAAATTCCTTTGAAATTTAGGACAAAGTAATAATCCATCCTTCATTAACTCAACAATTTGCTCAATAAAAAGAATTTGAGGATCAGTATAAATTGCAGCCATTTCAAATCACCATTAATATGTTTTTAACAATTCCATTAATTTCAGTCCAACCCTCTATATCTTTCATTTTTTCAGATATAGGCATTTTCTCTTCATAAACAGCTGATAATTTATCCCCAAAACCATTTTCAAAAATCTGAATTTTTGCTGAAGGAATATTATAAAAATAAGTTTTGATTAATTTTTGTTTACCTCCAACCCTTCCAATATCACCTTTAAGCCCAACTTTCATATTATAAAAATGACGAGTATCATTACAATGTAACTTACTAAACTCTTGAAATAATTTATTATACTTTTTCTTATTTTTTTTATTTTGATACACATATCCACTTAAGGATTTCATAGGTACATAACTTTCAATAAATCTACGCTGTAGAAGAGAATATTTTATATTCTTACTTATACAAATATTTTCAATTTCTTTTGAAGCTTTTTGAATAGAAGTAGAATCAAAAGGCAATCGATCTGAGTCAAAAAAAACATAACTAGTAGTTGAACAGAAATCTTCATTTTCTATCTTTTTCTTAAGTTCACCCGTTCCCCCTCCACTCCAATATACTAATTCACAACTAGCTTCTAAATCTTTTAATAAATATTGTTGTTCATTATCACTAAAAAAATTTAAAAAATTTTTATCATTTCTATTATTCTCCATACATATCAAAAAAGGTTGACTTATTATATTTATAGCTTCCTCAATAGTAATACTTGTATTATCTTTTACTAAATTAATTTTGAATAAATTGCTCTTTCTAGTTGTAAATAGCTTTACATCTTTCTTTATTTTTTCAAGAACTATATTTAAAACTGTTGAACTAAAATGTTTCTGAAAATTTTTAAGTTTTTCATCATCTTCAATTATTACAATTTGAAAGTTTTTACGCGCAGCTAATTTTAGAAAAAGATAAATATCTGAATATTTTTCTTCACATCCTAGTAGTTCTTTAGTTAATAAATATTTCATTATTGTTCTCTTGCTAATAATTCTAAAACATGTTTTTTTGCAAGGTTATTACTTGTCTGAAAAGCTGTAACTGGCCAATTTTCATCAAGTTGTCCTACATTATTAATAAAAACCTTCTCAACAACATTTCTTTCCTCAATTTTTTTTATCCAATTGATAGAGACCGCATCAGGTGTGATCGTACCTTTTATAACCTCTAGTTGTACTGCCTGAAGGAGAACTTCTGAATGTGTTTCTATCAAAATTTTTGTTGAAGCTACATTGTTTACAACTTCAGCAAAAATTTCTGCTAAATCTTTATGTAAGGCATCATGTAAATGTAATTCGGGGTTTTCAAATATTAAATAACTTTCATTATTAACTTCTCCCTCTAATACCTGTGCACAGATTATCAATATAGGGAGAATTTGTGATATTCCCATGCCGCTCTCTGCAATAGGAACTTTAATTGTTTCAAAATCTATAGGTGAGATATTTGTTGTAAAGACTTCATAATCACCTACAGCTGAAAAGCTTAAATCCAACTTCTGATTAAAAATCTTTTTAATCCATTTATCTACTTTTTTAAATACTTTTTGATCACTCTTTTTACTATTCGCTAGTACTTGAATAGTGTCACTGCCATTACTTTTTTTTGAAACTTTAGTTTGACTAAAAACTTCTATAGGTTGTGGTACATAACGTAAAGGAGATATCCAAAGAACTCCATTTCTAATTTTTTCAAGTTTCTCATTTAGTTTTTTACAAAGTTCACTGTTTGTAGGGAATGGAACCATATTTTTTAATATGTATTCCTCTTGACTAGATTTCTTACGATAAATAAATTTATCTAAATCAAGATCAAATATTTCCTCATTAGAATTTTGATCCGCTAAATGAATTTGTGTAATCAATACTTCATCTTTAATAATATTAAATTGATAATTTATGTTGATATCTTCATAAGAGAGTTCAAAACTGCTTCTTCTTGAAGTTCCATATATAAAATTTTTGTTTGCTTTGCCCAACATACCTATAGGATAGAATGTAGTATTATTATGTTTATAATTTTCCTTTAACGATGGTAAAAATCGAGAAATCGAACTTTTTCCCGAGTTGTTCTCGCCATACAACAATGTTATAGGCTTCAGATCAACTATTTGTCTATCTCCAAAACCCTTATATTTATCAAGACTAAAGCTTTTAAGCATAACAACCTTATATTTAATAAATTGTATAATTGATAAATTGTAAATGATTCATTGAAATCTGTAACCATACACCAGATATTTTTTTGATTTTTCTCTATCAAATTTAAAATGCTGAAAAATTTAAATTTATGATGTATTCTTATTATGAACAACTTTTTATACAACACCAAAAAACCGCTCCACCACCACATCCCTTTCATCCAAACTGTTTGAACTTAAAATCTGAAACATCAAACCATCAATTAAGTGTAAAACCATATTCGCATCAGGTTTTAGTGGGCAGTTTTCTAAACTAAAAACCAGATCAAAAAGTTCTCGAAGCAGCCATTTTCTATACTCAACTGCCATGTGGTAGGCCTGAGAATAAATCTGTTTAATTTCAAAAATAGCTTTAAGCAATAGATAGTACAGGCTATTAAAATTGACATGTAAAACAATAATCTCTTTGATTTTGTCGCTTGAGGTTCTGTAACGGCTTGAGTAGATAATGGCTAGCATCTCTTCTTTCAATCGGCTTTTTTGAAAAGATATGCACCTTTCAATGAGGCGTTCTTTTGAGTGAAAGTAGTTATAAAAAGTGGCTTTAGGAATTTTGGATTCTCTAGCAATTAAGTCCACGCCTGTATTGTGAAATCCATAGTTATTGAACAGTTCTATTGCAGTATGAATAACCTGTAATTTTTTGGAAGATATTTCTAAAGTTGGCATATTTTTACCGTTATAAATTTTTGTTGTATATAAATGAGATACTTTTTTGGGAGAAAAAGGCACAGCAAAGCCGTAAAGACTGTGCTTGGCACATCTCAAGTTTTATTGTTGCTAAGTTTTTAATCGAAATGATTTAAAGCCTGAAAAGCCTAACGGCGATCGAGCTGCTTTATAGTGATTTAAGTTGTGTCGTTATAGACCTTGGCAATGTCTGCCAATAAATAATGAATGTGCAAAGCCAACTCCTTTAAACTTGGAGTTCTGCCAAAACATTATAAATTATGGTGGCAGAACGGAAGCAGGTTGACGGACTGGTTTGAACTCCAGCACACCCGTAGGTGTCCCACTCCCGTCCTACCGCAACGGGAGGGAACGGGGTGTGCACACACAAAACTATTCCTCAGAAGAAATAATCCTGATGTGGTTCAAATAACGGTCCGTCAAAACCGACTGGCAATGTAGGCCAGCCCGCAAATGTTAATCTGCAATATTTAAGGTGTCAATGTAAAATTGGCTAGATAATATTTAATTAATTATTGTTTTTCATTAAATTACACATTTAAGGAACATCTTAAATATTATCTTAATAAAACTCTCCTGCTTTATAAGCATGTTAGCTATTAGGTTCAACTTGAGCCGTTTTACTACTCGAATAAATAAAATACAGTGCAATCGCTAAACAGATGAGTGCGCCTAAGCGATATGTTGAAAAAGGCAGAATTTCATTGCCAAACCAACCAAAATTATCAATCAACATACTCATTAAGAGTTGCCCAAAAATCACCGCAACCGTAGCAACAGCCGCCCCTATTCTTTGCACAGCTAAGACCATAATCACAATATAGGGAACGCCACACATTGCGCCAAGCAATTGCCATTTAGGTACGTCTAATAGGGTTAAAGTTTGTTTTGGCTCAAAGTAAAAAATAAGCAATGCCGTAATTAAAGCGCCTACCGAAAACGTCAAAAAAGCACTACGAAATACGCCTACTTTACTGCCAAGCTGACCATTAATTGCGGCTTGAACACTTAAAAGCGCACCACCGATGACAGCCAATAAAATCATGAATATTGTCATATTACCCTCTTATGCTTTTGCAACTAATGAAAGTGCAACCACAATAAAAACAAGCGCAAGCACACGTTTACGATCTACTTTTCTATGCGGAGTTCCGAGTAGTCCATAGTGATCAATAATAAGACTCTTAAAAACCTGACCCGCCAAAATCCCAATCATGGTCATGGCAATGCCAATAATCGGCGCAGTAATGGTGAGAATAATGACGTAGATGGGACCAATAACACCTCCCAATAACTGCCAAGATGGAAGGGTAAAAAATGAAGGGCTGTTACGTGGGCTAAAAAACAGCATTAATAAAAAAGTAAGGGCTGCCCCTACGCCAAAAATACTAAAAGTGGCCCATAACTCCCCGACTTCTGTACCTAATGGCCCTAAAAGCCCTGCCTCCACTGATAGCCCCATTCCACCCAAAATGGTGAGGAACAGTAATAGAATTTGCATAAAACATTGTCTCATTTTATTTAGACAACGAATGTTAGAGTAGTCAATTCAATAGAAAAACAGCATAATTCATGAAACACTTTTGCAGAAATTGCACAGATGAATTTAACCAATTCGATTGATATTCGTACCCTTCGCTTTTTTATCAGTGTATATAATGCTCAAAACTTCTCTATTGTGGCGAGAAAAGAAGATGTGTCGGCATCGATGATTTCTCGGACCATTCAACAGTTAGAAGATGCGTTGGGACAACAACTTTTCTATCGAAATACACGAGCCATCACTCCGACCGAATCGGGCAAATTATTTTTTGAATATGCCAAAAGAATTACAGAGCAATTTGATGAAGCTCAAAAGGCATTGCAAGATAAAACAATAGAACCCTCTGGACTGGTCCGAATTAATGCACCGGTATTTTTTGGTCAACGGCATATTGCGCCTTGGTTAGCGGGTTTATTAGAACGTTATCCAAGGCTTTTAATAGAACTCATTCAGACAGACGAATTTATAGATCCTCTTCGGGATAGTACCGATTTAATTTTTCGTATTGGAACTCTGACAGATTCATCATTTCATGCACGTATTTTCAGCACACAAAAATATCATTTGGCAGCCTCGCCTAGCTACATCGCTAAATATGACGCGCTTGATCATCCTAAAGAACTCCATAACCATAAATGCTTAGTCTATAAAGGATTTGAAGGTCCTAACCGTTGGTTAGTTAAAAAACCCAATGAAGAATGGGTACATTATCCAATTGTGCCCTTACTTGCTTCAAATAATGCTGAGAGCTTAATGACGGCTGCACTCAATGGGATGGGAATTGTTTTGTTCCCTGACTGGTTAATTGGTGAGGCTTTAAAGGATGGCAAATTAATAAAACTTTTACCGCAATATGAAGCATCTATTAAATCGCAACCACAGCATATTGCCGCAATTTATCCAAATGTGCGTCATCCGCCTTTAAATATTCGAGTAATTATTGATTATTTTGCTGAAGTCTATGGTGAAACACCTTATTGGCAGGATTAAATCTATATTGAAATACACCGTTCTTTAACTAAAACTTATCAATCGGCATTACGAGTGTCATAGCTTATTTAGTGGAATTGTGTTAGTATTTTTTTAGTAGTTACTATTGGGTTTATTAATTCGATATGAGTAAAAATAGCAATCTTGAAGTCTGCCCAATCGCTAGAAGTCTTTCTGTTTTAGGCGATGCGTGGAGTATGTTGATTTTACGTGATGCTCATGCGGGTTTTACACGTTTTGATCAGTTCCGTAAAAGTTTAGGTATTGCACCAACCATGCTAACTAAACGTTTGTCTGTTTTAGTAGAGGAAGGTTTACTCGAAAAAAGACAATATTCTGAACATCCGCCGCGTGAAGAGTACCTATTAACTGAAGCGGGTAAAGATTTTTTACCAGCTTTATTTGTGATTGGTGCATGGGGTAGAAAACATAAACCCTTTGAACAACCCGAAAAAATGGTGACTTTTCTGGATGCAGAACAAGGCACTGAAATTAAACCAATTGTGATTGATCAAATCACTGGTGCCGAAATTGGTACGCGCCCTATTCGCCAAAAAACTGGATAACTTAAATAGATAAAAGCACTCAATTGGAGTGCTTTTTATTGGGCTCATGTAAAGTAAACAGATTATTTTGCCCGTGCCCGTTGAGTTGCATACGTTCCCCAACCACTACGTAAAATCGATTTAAGAAATGCCCATAAACCACTTTCATGTGGTTTTGGTTCTTTACCTTTACCCATGCGTTTTAGTTGTTGGGTGTACCAAAGTACTTCCATAACACCCAGACTATCGACCTTCTTAATGCCTGTTTTGATTGGGTGCACAGACTGAAGACCATTTTTGCCAGCTAATAAAAGTTTGGGTACATCAGGTTCAATCGCCATAATTCTCGCAATCCCAATAACATCACACGCTTGAGACTGCAAAGCTTGATTCATACCTTCTACAGTCCGAAAACCACCTGTAACCATTAACGGTGTTTTTACAAGTTTTCTAACTTTTTCTGCGAAATCAATGAAGAAAGCTTCACGTGCAATGGTCGATGCTTTTTGTGGCGCTTTGGCTACGCCAGATTCATAGGTGCCGCCTGATATCTCTATCAGGTCAATCCCTGCATCGGCTAAAGCCTGAATGGTTTCTAACGAGTCTTGTTCGGTAAAGCCGCCTTTTTGAAAGTCTGCCGAGTTAAGCTTAATCGCAATCGGAAACTCTTGACCGACTTGTTTGCGGATTTCTGCATACACTTCCATTAAGAAACGACGGCGTTTTTCAGGTGTACCACCCCATTCATCATTTCTTAAATTATGTAAGGGCGACAAGAACTGATTAATCAGATAACCATGTGCAGCATGAATCTCAACACCACCAAATCCCGCTTTTTTACATATTGCTGCGCTACGACCAAAACGCTGAATAATGTCGATAATCTCTGCTTGTGTGGCTTCATCAGGCGTCGCAAATAAAGATTGCATTTCTGGCCCAAACGGCACTGCCGATGCAGAAATAGTACGGACATTTAATCCTTTGGGTGATTGTTTTCCCGGATGATTTAACTGTGCCCACAACTGAGAACCTTGCACGGTCACGGTTTTCGCCCATTTTTGTAAAATCGCAAAATCACGCTCATCTTCAACAACCACATTACCCGCCTCACCCAAGGCACGTCGGTCAATCATAATGTTGCCACTAATGATCATGCCAATGCCTGATGCGGCCCAGCGCTGATATAACCGCACATGTTTTTCAGTTGGATTATTTGAATAGGTGGCTAAGGTTTCGCTGGTTGAAGCCTTTGCTAAGCGATTTGGAACGATAACGCCATTCGGCAAAGTTAAGGGCTGATTCAAAAGATTGGTTTCTAATTGCGGTTGAGTCATGGTCTTATCTCACACAGTTAAAGATGATTTTGAATGAGGTTGAATAAAGTCCACTAAACTTTGAAACCACATCACATCTACAAAATTTCCGCTAATGACAAGGTCCTGTGTCTTAAGTGCAGTTAAAAAAGTATTCACACTGTCTTTAGCAGACAATACGGCGAATCCTTTACTCGCAGTCTTAAATGTAAAGATAAAACTTGGCGACTTGGTTAGCCCTGAGTACGAATTAATCTTGCCATTTTTAACTTCAAAATATCGCCCTTCACCACTTGCCGTCTGAATCTGAAAGGTGACATTTTTATCATTCACAAACGCTGCACATTTCGGATTCTTTTTTACCGCACGCTGCATGAGCTTGGTGAGCATCCACAGCAACAATTTAAATTTCATCATTTTTACCTTCTTGATTCATCAAATTGATTAGCTCTAACTCATGCATTTATTCATCTAAAAACTGGATTGCATGCTTTACAAAGCGTTCAGGGTATTGAAATTGAGCGCCATGTCCTGCGTCTGGATAGATAAATAGCTGCGCGTTTGGAATGTTAAGTGCCATGTGATAGGCGTTGATGGTCGGAATCATCACATCATCGACACCATTTAAAATGAAAGTAGGTTGTTTAATCTCACGTAAATGCGCAAATGGATCTTGTTCATCAAGTTTAGGTAAAAAATGCATATTGGCTTCTATCTGTGCCTGCATGACTTCAACTGAGCTTGGGGTATCTTGATCTTTGCGTTCATGTCGACGTTGCCAAAAGTCACGGCCCGCTTGAATAGCAGCTTCAGATCGGCCAAAAAATAAAAAGAGAAAGTCTTCTTCAGATGGCACAGCAGTTGTGGCATGTTTCAATACCAATGTCGCCACTTCGGCGTCGTCACCGCGTGGTTTACCACCTCGTGGTCCTGTACCTAAAAGCATAAGTCTTCTTACAAGTTCAGGATGACGGCGTACTAAATCTTGTGCCTGAAAGCCACCGAGTGAAAAGCCTAATAAATCAACTTGTTTTAGGCCCAATGCACGAATGACTGCGGCTGCATCATCTGCCATATCTTCAATACGGGTACGAGGTTGACCTGTAGATGAAGCAATGCCTCGACCATTAAACAAAATGACTTCACGCCCTTGTGCCAAACCATTGGTAATGATTGGGTCCCAATTGTCTAAACCGCCTCGAAAGTGCTGAAGAAAAAATAGCGGTGGCTGCCCTGTATTTGAGTTACCCCATCGACGATAGGCAAATTTTGCTCCATCTACTTCAATGAATTGGGTCTCGGCTGTTTGATGTGTAATTGTTGTCATCGTCATTGTCCTAAATTTAAGTTCTTATTTCGCTAAGAATGTAAGTGATTGTTTTACAAAATCTTCATTGAATTGAAAAATTCCACCATGACCAGCATCTGGGTAAATAACGAGAGCGCTATTCGGCAAACGTTTTGCCAAATCATAGGTGTTCACAGTTGGGACCATTCGGTCATGATCACCATTAGCAACTAACACAGGTTGTTGAATCACAGAAAGGTCGGAAGGTTTCTTACTTCCCCATTTTTTGAGTGCTTTAAGCTGGGCACGGTAGGCAGAAATGGTGATTTCTTTATCGCGATTTTCGGTACGTTCGTTAATACGTTGAATAAACTGTTTAGCGGCAGCTTTACCATTTTCTGTACGCGTAAAGAAAAGATAAACTTTAGGGTCTTGGCCGGTAGCCATTCCACGAACTAAATCCCAATTAGAAATTCGTCCAACCGTACTAATGCCTGTACCACCCGCAGGGCCAGTTCCCGACAAAATCATTTTTCGAACTAAATTTGGCTGCTTCAAAACAATCTCTTGTGAAATCATGCCGCCCATCGAGAAGCCAAATAAATCAACTTGCTTAAAGCCTTTTGCTTGAATGAATGCAATCGCATCGTCTGCCATTTGCTCAATCGACTGGGCTGGTTTACCTGTAGAAGCACCAACACCACGATTATCAAACACCACAACATGATGTTTAGCCGCAATTCCATCAATAATTCGTGGGTCCCAGTTATCTAGAACAGCCGCTAAATGATTTAAGAAAATGACAGGCGTTCCACCGTTTTGTTGACCATATTCTCGGTAAGCGAAGTTAATGTCACCTGCACGAATAAATTGAGTTGGTACATTCTTCCAATTTGTATCTTGCTCGGCGTTTTGCCCTGCTTGCAGGTTGCTAACGGCAATTGATGACACTTTATGTGCCTGAATTGACGGTTCATTAAAAGAAACCGATGGCACAACCTCTGCCTGAGTTAAGGGAGCGCTAAAAACAGATAACGCCGTCAAACTCATAGCCACTGTATTTAATAAAAACTTCATTTCTCTGATCCTCAAATTTAATTCATTGATCTGATTTATCTGTTTTTTATGAGTGATCTTTCAAAGGGAGAAAAGATAAAAAACAGAGTAAGTATCGATTTAATACTCACTATACACAGGCAAAAATATATTGTCACTATCTTTTTAGTAGTAACTATTTTATTTTTAGATTATGATGAAAAAATCAAGCCGAAATTGATTTGGTTCAGGCGACAAAATTTAAGTAAGGAACATGATATGACCAGCAAAGTAGTTCTCATTACAGGTGCGTCTTCGGGTATTGGGTTAGCAACCGCAGACCTTTTACATGAGGCAGGATTTATTGTTTATGGCACAAGCCGACAAGCAAAAAAATCATCAAACTATAAATTTCATCTGATTGAGTTAGATGTAAATCAAGATGACTCAGTCACTCAAGCCATTGAAAAAGTAATAGCAAGTGAAGGCCGAATTGATGTCTTAATTAACAATGCTGGGTTTGCAATTTCACCCGCTGGTGCTGAAGAAAGCTCAATGCAACAAGCACAGGCTATTTTTGATACTAACTTTTTCGGTGCCGTTCGAATGACTCGCGCAGTTATTCCGCACATGCGTCAGAAAAACTCAGGGCTTATTTTAAATATCAGTTCAATTCTTGGACTTGTACCTATGCCTTTTGGCGCTCTTTATTCTGCGTCTAAACATGCACTTGAAGGTTATTCTGAATCTTTAGACCACGAGCTAAGATCACAAGGAATTCGTGTGTCTCTAATTGAACCTGCTTATACCAATACATCTTTAGGAGTAAACTTACTTGAAGCAGACAATAAAGTTTCTTTTTACGATCAAACGCGTGAAAAGTTACACCGACAAATGATTAACGCTATGAATAAGTCAGATGACCCAAGTGTGGTTGCCCATACCATTTTAAATGTCATTGAGAGTCAACATGTTGTACCACGTTACACAGCAGGAAAAACTGCAAAAAGCTTAAAAGCATTACGACGCTTTGCTCCTGTAAAAATCTTTGACAAGTTAATTCAGCGAAGCATGAAGGTGTAGTACAGAACAAAAATTAAAACATTAAAAAATTTCAAAAAGAATAGAGGTTCCAAATGAAAGCAGCTTATATAACCCGCTACGGCAATATTAGTGATGTGCAGGTCGATGAACAGCCTAAACCATCTGTGTCAGAAAATGCGGTACTTGTTAAAGTTCATGCAGCCAGTATTAATCCTCTCGACATACGAGTTTTAGATGGTGATTTTAAGGCAATTCTGCCCGCCCCATTTCCTTTCATCTTAGGCAATGATTTTGCAGGTACAGTTGTAGAAGTAGGCTCGAAGATTTCTCAGTTTAAAGTCGGAGATGAAGTCTATGCCAAGACCGATTTAAACGGTGCTTTTGCTGAATATACGGTCGTTCAAGAGTCTTCACTGGCGCTTAAACCGCAAAATATTTCGATGGAACAAGCAGCAGCACTACCTTTAGTTTCCTTAACTTCATGGCAAGTGCTAGTTGAAATTGCAAAAGTTAAGGCTGGCCAAAAAGTACTTATTCATGCAGGTTCAGGTGGTGTAGGTTCAATTGCAATTCAACTTGCCAAGTCTCTTGGCGCTACGGTTGCAACCACAACTAGTGCCAAAAACAGTGGTTGGGTTAAAGAGCTAGGTGCCGACATCATCGTTGACTATAAAACAACGGACTTTGAGCAAGAACTTAAAGACTACGACGTGGTTTTAGATACGCAAGGTGGAAAAACTTTAGAAAAATCATTAAATGTTCTTAAACGCGGTGGACGTCTTATTAGTATTTCAGGCCCACCTGACCATGCTTTTGTAGAGGCAATTAATCCGAATTGGTTCCTAAAATGTGTTATCCCGATGTTAAGCTGGTCAATTCGACATAAAGCAAAGAAACACGGCATTACTTATACATTTTTATTTATGCAGCCGAATGGTCAACAGCTCTCAAAAATTACTGAATTGGTAGAAGCTGGAAAAATTAAACCTGTAGTTGACCAAACTTATGATTTTTTCCAAATAAAAGAAGCTCTTCAATATGTAAATGCTGGCAGATCAAAAGGGAAAGTCGTTTTACAATTTGACTCGTAATATTTTTTTTCATCTTATTATTAAGGTTTATACAAAATATGATTGCTCTCTCATTATTTTTATGTATGATTGAGTAATCACTCAATTAATGTATTTATATATGGCTCGTCCTCGTAGTGAAGATAAACGTAATGCAATTTTAAGCGCTGCTATAGAAACATTGGCAGAGCTTGGCGAACGTGCGTCTACCTCAAAAATTGCAAAAATCGCTGGTGTGGCAGAAGGTACTTTATTTACCTATTTTAGTAATAAAGAAGAACTGCTTAACCAGTTATATCTTTCATTAAAGGCCGAGTTACGACAAGTGATGATGCTTGGTTACCCTACTGATTCTGACTTACAAACACAAATGTCGCATATCTGGCAAAGCTATTTGGACTGGAGTTTAGAAGCTCCTCTTAAACGTAAAGTCATGGCACAGCTTTCCACATCAGAACAAATTACTGAAGAGAGCAAACAAATTGGCATGCAAACCTTTTGTGACCTCACCCAAAACATTCAAGAAAGAATTAACGATGGCAAATTAAGAGATTATCCACCGTTATTTATCGCTTCAATTTTAGGTGCGCTTGCCGAAGTTACACTCAATTTTATTGCCCAAGATCCTTCTCAAACCGAGCGTTATCGTAAATCTGGTTTTGAAGCGTTTTGGCATGCAGTTTCAATTTAGATAAAAGTTAAGGATGCGCGGCGTCCTTATTTTTAAAGCAATTAATGAGTGAGCAAATACTCATTTAAATAAATCAAAATAAGCACTTAGCCCAAGTTCTTATTTGCACATATAGGTTTGTTCCAATAAGGAAAAACAAAATGACTATTTTAAACACAACAGACTTGCCTTCTCCCTTAATGCCATCTCAGCAGCAAAATGGCAAATTTAGAAATACATGCCCGAACCAGCATCAGCCTTCTTTCGGAAAAACACTGGGGTTAATGTGGAAATTTTTATTTAACAAACCCAAAGACACGGTACCTAATAAAGAGATTCCTGTTTTAAGTTTGTCAAAAGAACAACTTTTAAGTGCGCCTGACCGCTCCCTATTTCGTCTTGGGCATTCAACCATCTTGTTAAAATTACGTAATGAGTTTTGGTTAACCGACCCTGTTTTTTCAGAGCGTGCCTCGCCTTTTCAGTGGATTGGCCCGAAACGTTTTCACCAGCCACCGATTAGCATTGTGGACTTACCGCCTATTAAAGGCGTGATTTTGTCGCATAACCACTACGACCACCTCGACCACCATGCAGTCATGCAACTTAACGATAAAGTTGAACATTTCTTAACACCGCTTGGTGTGGGTGATACGCTCATTAAATGGGGAATTCCAGCGGAAAAGGTTCAACAACTTGATTGGTGGGATACTACCCATGTGGATGGACTAAAATTGGTTGCTACCCCTGCTCATCATTTTTCAGGCCGCGGCATGGGCGATAGCAATGCGACGCTTTGGGCTTCATGGGTGATTATTGATAGTGACTTACGTGTATTTTTTAGCGGTGACACGGGATATTTTGATGGGTTTAAAGAGATTGGACATCGCTATGGCCCTTTCGATCTCACTATGTTAGAAACTGGCGCTTATGACCCTGAATGGCCAGATGTTCACATGCAACCAGAGCAAACTTTACAAGCACATATCGATTTAAAAGGTCGTCATTTGTTGCCTGTGCACAATGGGACTTTTGACTTGGCACTTCATGCTTGGGATGACCCGTTTGAACGTATAGTGGCTTTGGCTCAACAAAACGAGTTAGCGATTAGTACACCTCAAATGGGTGAACTCTTAAACTTAAACGAGCCAAATGTCGAAAATTATTGGTGGCGTTCGTAGCTTGATACGAATAAATCGAACACTGATTTGCAGTGTTCGATTTATATCATTTTATGAGTTATCTAGATTAAGCACTCTTTTCTAACTCTTCTATTATCGCTAAAGCCGTTTTTTTAGCAGAAAACGGGTTTTGTCCTGTAATTAAATTGCCGTCTTGAACTACGTGCGGTGCAAATGGAATAAAGGCCTTATCATAATGTGCACCATATTCTTTAGCCAACTCTTCAGCATTGTATGGGACCTTTTTCGCGACCCCTGCCAAAACCTCTTCACTCCAAGCAAAGCCCGTTAACTTTTTGTCTTTTATCAGTCGTTCGCCATTTGAAAGCCTTACATTGAGCAAGCCGCAATAACCGTGACAAACACTCGAAACAATGCCACCTTTTTCATAAATATTTTTGGTGATTTCTTGCAGTTCAGGATTATCTAAAAAATCCCACATAACACCGTGACCGCCTGTGTAATAGATCACATCATAATCTTGCCAATTAATATCAGAAGGCTTAAAAGTATTGGCCAATAAAGTCATAAAAGCTTGATCATCTTCCCTCGCTTTTACAGACTTATCAGAAACCAAAGCTCCTAATGATTTTGGTTCAATCGGAGTTTTTCCGCCATTGGGACTAACAATATCTTGTATATACCCTTGCTTTTCAAATTCGTCATAGGCATGGGTAAGCTCACCTAACCACAGCCCTGTTGGTTCATCGATATCTTTATAGCGTGAAACATTGGTCACGACATGTAATATACGTTTAGACATTTCATCACCTCATTGTTCATATTTATAATTCTTTCTTTCATCTATCAAAGCATAGAAAGCTGTTACTGAAAGTGTGCGCTTAGTAAAGTTATGAACCTTGCTTTTACATGACTATAAGTCTAAAGTTAACTTGAATGTCAATAGAGTATGTGGTTATGAATATTAGTGAGTTATCTAAACTAAGCGGTTTAAGTACCCCTACAATTCGTTACTACGAGCAAATCAAACTCTTGCCTAAAGCCAAAAGAAAATCAAATGGCTACCGCGAATATACCGACAACGATTTAAAGCAACTTTCTTTAATTCAGCAAGCCCAGCAAGTTGGATTTTCTTTAGCAGAAATTAAAGCTTTTCTCCCTTCAAAAGTGAGTAGTTGGAACCATGACGCACTCATCCAAACACTTGAATCAAAAATTCAAGAAATTGAACTTTTAGAACAAAAACTAAAAGTGAGTAAGCAAAATTTACGAACCATGGTTGAAGCGATTAATAACAAACCAGATGAAATTACTTGCGAAGAAAATGCAGAACGACTCATGAACCTCTATTACGACAAAGCAAAAACACCGTAATTTCTTAGAGGACTATTGACCTTAAAGTGCACTTTAAACATACGATGGATCTCAGGTGATAGATGAGGAGCCTGTGATGTTTAAAGTTTGGGATTTTCAGCGTTGGTTAACAATTATTTTTGCTATTTTTTTGACTGCCAATGTGGCACATGCCGCAGAGTCAGATAAGGCTCAAAACCTTAGCAAAGCAAATGGAAAAATTTTAGTCGTGATGACCAATCACTCAGCTTACCCTTTCCGTTCGGATAAAACAGGACTTTGGCTGACTGAACTCACTCATTTTTACGATGTCGCTTTGGCTGCTGGCTATGACATGGATTTTGTAAGTCCTTTAGGCGGTCATGTTCCTCTGGATGAACGTAGCTTAAAGTCTATTTATTTAGACAAATCGGTACAAGATCACTTAGCCGACCCAGCATTTATGCAAAGGTTAAAATCAACATTAGCTCCAAATATGATTAATCCTTCGCAGTACAAAGCCATTTACTATACTGGTGGACACGGCACCATGTGGGATTTCCCAACCAATAAAGCTCTACAAAACATTAGTGAACAGATCTATCGCCAAGGAGGGATCGTTTCAGCAGTATGTCACGGCGTGGGTGGTTTATTACCTTTGCAGGATGAAAATGGCAAACCTTTAATTGCAGATAGAACCGTTACGGGTTTCGCAAATATTGAAGAAACGCTGTCGGGTATTAAGTCTCAAGTTCCTTTTTCACTACAAAATGGGCTCATTGAACGTGGAGCAAAATATAAACAAGCATTTGTTCCATTTACCTCATATGTAGTTTCGGACGATAGAATTATTACGGGACAAAACCCACAGTCGAGTAAGGAAATTGCCGAGGCAGTTGTTAAGCGTTTAAGTAACATTCAATAAATCTAAAAAGACGAATTACAGAATAGGGCTGTAATTCGTCTTTTTTATATAAATACTATAAAAAATCAGCCAATCTTTTGATAGTGAAGGCCTATTGCACCTGAAGCAAACGTTTTATTTTCAATAAGTTTAAGATTAGTCTTTTCTTGAATACCTTGGAATAGTGGTAAGCCACTACTAATCAGCACAGGCGAAACCGTAATTTTGTATTCATCAATTAAACCAAGTTGCATCAGATAATGCGCAAAGCGAGGACTCCCCAGAATTACCATATCCTTGCCCTGCTTCTGTTTAAGTTTATTAATTTCTTCTTCGACATGGTCTTTCACCAGTCTAGAGTTATTCCATTCAACTTTATCTAGGGTTGTAGAAAAAACGATTTTCTCTGTTTTTTCAATCCACTCAGCATGATTTCGTTCGTGCTCCGAAGCTTCTGGGTTTGAAAGCATGGTTGGCCAGTAATTATGCATCATTTGGTAAGTTGCACGCCCCCAAATAACCGTATCAGCAGTACTCAAAACTTCTTTGGCATGATTTGCTAAATCGGCGTCGTAAGCAATCCAGCTTATGTCCATTGCCCCATTTGGACCTTCGACAAAACTATCTAGCGATGCATGTAGAAAAAGTATGAGTTTTCTCATTATTCTCATTCCTTTGTTATGAAAAAAATTTATCGCTTTTTAGTATATTCAATTTAAATTATTTCTTATGGAGTGTTTTGTTTTCTGTTTTTCTTTCACCCATATAAAGCTGTATTTACTTGAAATATTTAAAAATAACCCGAACAAGAGTGACTCCTTGTTCGGGACTATCTATAAACGTACTATTTTAATAAAGGCTTTTAATTAATGACCAGCGGACCAGAACCCGGCAACTCGGTCACTAGTTTATAACCCATCAGTTTTGCAGGTGTATATGTACCGCCTTTAACGGTATTTTTGAGTAAATAATTCACCACAGTCAGAGAGCCATTTACGGTAAGGCTATAAGCATTTTCTGTTTGGATACGGGCAGTTTTTATTTCCCCACGTGAGTTTCTCACTTCACCCCACACATAGGTAGGTACTTTCGCACGGAGTTCCTCATTTGGCCCAACGACCGTTTTTTCAATACGCGACTTAATAAACTTCTGTACGGCTTTTAGTTTTAATACTGGGCGTACATAGTTCATCATTTTCGCGCCCAAGATCATTTTGGGAAATGCAGGTACAAACACTTCAATGTTTGGAATACCTGTTGTATAGAACGCTGTAGATACGTCTCCCCACGGAACACTCATGGCACTTTTTTTACCGTCCCCAAAATCAATAGTTCGGACGTAGTGTGCCAATGGAACCGTAGTAATTTTTCCGTTTTTACGAATTTTTCCACCCTCTGCCATACCTTCTGTACTGGTTTTGGCAGTACCCGGTGAAAGTCCTGTTCTTGAGTCGAAACCAAGTGCTAAATGAGTCGCATCTGGCAGTGCTTCTTTCAAGGCAGCTGCCACACAGTCTGTCGGAATCACATCGAAACCAACACCCGGACAAAGCACGATATCGGCTTTTTCGGCTTGGCTGTTAAGTGACTGCGCTAATTCAAAAACTGCAATTTCACCAGTAATATCGAGATAGTGAGCACCTGCTTTTATACAAGCTTCCATCATGGGCTTCGAGGTCGCTGAAAATGGTCCTGCGCAGTGCATGACCAACTTAAAGCCTTGGATTTGCTCACTTACTGCATCTACGCTATCAAGTCCAAAAGCTTTATAGTTGAGCCCCAACTCTTGAGCGAGTGTTTCAACCTTGGCTTTGTTACGACCAGCCAAAGTTGGTTTTAGACCTTGGCGTACAGCTTCACGAGCGATTAACTCACCCGTGTAGCCATTTGCTCCATAGATTATCCAATTTGAATCGTTAGGATTTGTCATAACACTACTCTTTTATTAAGAAGCAAATGTATAGTCACGCATGCCTTTTTTGTATTGGCGGGTACGGCACGACATCGCTGATTGTTGCAAAATTAAAGCCCAAGCTGGTGAAACATTTGGTTTTGTTTTTTTAGCAACGCTTAAATTACGTAACTGGAATTTCACCACAGCCATATTCGCAAGTGAAGCTAGTGTTTTATTCTTCCAAGTAATTGGTTTTAGCTCTGGTGTGACATTGTGGCCTTGTTTCCAAGCATTTGGCAAATTAGGTTCAATTGCTAGTGCTGTAGCAATACCAACCATATCTACACCACTTTCAACTACCTGCTCTGCCACTTGTTTACGGCGGATTCCACCTGTCACCATAACAGGCATTTTGGCAACTTTGCTAATTTCTTGTGCAAACTCTAGAAAGTATGCTTCACGTGCAAGTGTTCGTCCATCACGTGCCTGGCCTTGCATTGCTGGCGCTTCATAACTACCGCCTGAAAGCTCAACCAAATCGACTGCATGCTCATTTAACATTTTAACGACTTGCTGGGCATCTTTTGCACTAAATCCGCCACGTTGGAAATCGGCTGAATTGAGTTTTACCGCCACAGTAAACTGAGGTGAAACTACTTTACGAACAGCTTCTACAATTTCAATTAATATACGAGCACGGTTTTCTAAAGAGCCACCCCAACGATCTTGGCGTTTATTGCTGAGTGGAGAAAGAAACTGACTTAATAAATAACCATGCGCCGCATGAATTTCTACTCCAGTAAATCCTGCTTTTTCACCTAAACGTGCCGTGTTTGCAAAACGCTGAATCACCTCTGTAATCATAGATTCAGTCATTTCGATTGGCGTATTAAAGCGATTTGACATTTTTCCTAAATCTAAAGCAACAGCAGAAGGTGCCCAAGTTTGTTGACCAAGGTTCGCTTGCATTTGACGACCCGGATGATTAATTTGAAGCCAAATCTGAGCTCCTTTTGAACGGCCAATTTGCGCCCATTTTTTAAAAGTATCTAGATGCTTTTCATCTTCAAGCACCACACCTCCCGGCCCAGTCATTGCTCGACGGTCTACCATCACATTTCCAGTAATAATTAGACCTACGCCACCATTTGCCCAAGCTTGATATAAACGCATTAACTCTTCTGACGGTGCATGGTTTAAATCAGCCATGTTTTCTTCCATTGCCGCTTTGGCAATACGGTTAGGAACATATGAGCCATTTGGGAATACTAATTTTTCGAACACTTTCATTGGAATGACCTCATTCAGTATGGCTTTACTTTAAGATTAAAGCTAACTTTAATGTCAATACCTTTTAGTATTTCTATATTTAATATTTTGACTTTATTAATTTTTTATATAAAAAAAGAGGCACTCTTTAGGCCTCTTTTTTGAAGTTTAAACGCTTTTAATTATTCACGAATAAAAGCCAACAAGTCCGCATTAATTACTTCATGGTTAACAGTTAACATGCCATGAGAAAAACCTGGATAGATTTTGAGTTGGCTATTTTGAAGTAACTCAGCAGATTTCACGCCAGAAGTTTTATAAGGCACGATCTGATCATCGTCACCATGCAACACCAAAACAGGAACCGTGATTTTCTTTAAATCTTCAGTAAAGTCAGTTTGTGAGAATGCCACAATACCGTCGTAATGTGCTTTTGCACTGCCTGTCATGCCTTGGCGCCACCAGTTAGAAATGATGCCTTCAGATGGCTTCGCATCAGGTCGATTAAAACCATAAAACGGACCTGATGGAAGGTCACGGAAAAATTGCGCACGGTTTGTGAGAACTTGATTTTGCAGGTCATCAAAAACTTCTTTTGGTAAACCTTCAGGATTATTTTCAGTTTTAACCATAAGCGGCGGTACTGCACTGACAAGTACAGCTTTCGCAACATTTTCTTCACCATGACGCGCAATGTAGTGAGCTACTTCACCACCACCCGTTGAGTGACCAATATGAATTGCATTTTTAATGTTCAGATGTTTAACCACTTCTGCGACATCATCTGCATAGTGGTCCATATCATGACCATCCCACACTTGACTTGAACGCCCATGCCCACGTCTGTCATGAGCAACTACACGAAAACCTTCTTTAAGGAAAAAAAGCAATTGTGTGTCCCAATCATCTGAACTTAAAGGCCAACCATGATGAAAAAATAAAACTTGGGCATCGCGTGGTCCCCAGTCCTTATAAAAAATTTCTACACCGTCTTTTGTTGTTACATATCCCATCTTTGTTCTCCTGCTGAAAACTGTTTATAGATTCGTTATAAAAGTTTGAATATTTATACTAAGCTTGAAGTTAACTTTAAGGTCAATCATCTTAAATCATATTTTAAGAATAAAATTTATATGAAGACTCTACTCAACTTTGTATCTTTTTAATCTTGAATTGTTTTTATTTTATTTCTTCTAAATGTCAAAGATTTGACATATCAAAATTAAAGCCTTGACCTTAAAGCTAGCTTTAATCTTATAGTGCCCACATTGGCTATTAATTAACATGCTGGATATGGACAACAGTAGCTACTCGGTCATTAAATATTAAAGGTGAACTCTCATGAATATAAAACAACAGTTTACTGAGGTTGAGTTTGGGCAACAAAAAGTCAAAGTACCCAAAGATGGTTATTACGACCGTTTTAGAATGAACCCTGATCTAAACGAAGTCGCTCAAGACCCTGCTGCGGGCAACATCGATTTTTTCCGCCATATTCCTAAAAAAATTGTAGAGTCACGTGTAGGTCCTGTCTGGGCACCTAACTTTTATTATCGTAGTGCAAATGTACAGCTTTTAATGCTTGCTCCAATTAAGCTCATTAAGGCAAAACTTCCTGCGGCTTTAACTCCATTACAACCATTTCCGGGTTATGGGTTGGTCGCTGTTACGTTCTTTACCTATTCAGTTTGTGATAACGACCCTTATAACGAAGTGTCGATTGCGATTGTTGTACGTCAACCTAATGCTCGTGGACCACATATTGCAGAGTTGATGAAATCGATGCGTCAACGTCATTTTTATGCGCATGTTTTAGCTTTACCTGTCGATACGGAAATTGCCAGAGTTCGTGGTGTATATGGTTACCAACTTCCAAAATGGCTGACTAAAATTGATGTCAACATTAGTTCAAAAGAAGTTCAAGCGAAAATTTTCGATGTTAATGGAAAATTAGATTTAAGCTTGAAAACCTTAGTACCGACTTTAAAACATGTCGCTTCTGAAACACATATCAACAAAGCCACTATGTTACATGTTGTTGATGGGAAATGGCATCAAACAGAAGTTCAGTCCAACATTCTTTCTTTCGCGCAAAAGCTTTTTCCAAAGAATGTTCAACTCGAGAAAAATGAAGGGCCTTTAACTACATTGCTAAATGAGCTAGGTGCCTCAAGAATTCTCCGCTTAGATGTTATTGAAGATGCTCAAGTCGTGCTTAATTTGCCTACTCCGCTATAGATTTATTTTTAGGATATGAAAAGAGACCAACTAGTGGTCTCTTTTTCATTTTTAGATCGCTGCTTTGGTCATCTCACCATTGACCAGTCTTAAAATCTGCAATGGGTTGCTGTCTTTTAAGGCTTCCGGCAACAAACTTTGCGGGTAGTTCTGGTAACAGACTGGGCGTAAATAACGGTCTATTGCCAAAGTTCCAACTGATGTACCTCTTGCATCTGAGGTTGCTGGGTATGGTCCGCCGTGCACCATGGCATCACACACCTCAACACCCGTTGGATAACCATTGATGAGTAAACGGCCTGCTTTTTCTTCTAGCACAGGAACCACATCTGCAAATTCAGTTAAGTCTGCTTCATCGGCAATCAAAGTTGCAGTGAGCTGACCATTCATGCTTTGTAGAGCTTGAATGAGTTGGGCTTTATCTTCAACCTCAATGATGACAGTCGCTGGCCCAAAGATTTCTTCTTGTAAAAGCTGATCACCTGCCAATAACAGCTCCACATCAGCTTTAAATAGTTGTGGCTGTGCCTGATTGCCTTGTTGGGTTTGACCTGCCAAATGCTTAATACCTTGATGCTGGGTTAAGTGCTCAAGACCTGCGGTATAACTTTTTAAGGTTCCGGCATTCAGCATAGTCTGTGCAGGTTTGCCACCCATAATTTCAGTTAGGTTGTTAATGAGCTGGCTAAACTCAGCTGATTTAATACCTAAAATTAAACCCGGATTGGTACAGAACTGACCACAGCCTAAAACAACTGAGTCGGCCAAGTCCTGTGCAATTTTTTCACCACGGTTTTTCAAGGCTTCCGGCAACATCAGCATCGGGTTAATACTGCTCATTTCAGCAAACACTGGAATTGGTTGTGGACGGGCTGCGGCCATGTCACATAAAGCTCGTCCACCGCGAAGAGAACCTGTAAAACCCACAGCCTGAATTAAAGGATGCTTAACCAGTGGTTCACCCACACCATTCCCATAGATCATGTTAAATACGCCTTTAGGCATATTTGATTTTTCTACGGCACGTTCGATTGCTTGAGCTACAAAGTCTGCTGTCGCCATGTGGCCACTATGCGCTTTCACCACTACAGAGCAGCCTGCGGCGAGTGCCGAAGCGGTGTCGCCACCCCCAGTTGAAAAAGCGAGTGGAAAGTTACTTGCCCCAAAGACTGCCACAGGGCCAACACCAATTTTAATCTGGCGTAGATCTGGGCGAGGTAAAGGCTGACGCTCAGGTAAAGCTGTATCAATACGGGCCCCTAAAAAATCACCACGACGCAACACTTTAGCGAACAGGCGCATTTGTCCACTGGTACGGCCACGTTCACCTTGTAAACGGGCAAGTGGCAAAGCGGTTTCTTGAGAAATAGTCTCTAGAAAATCGGTGCCCAAGGCATCGAGTTCATGGGCAATGTTTTCTAAAAAGGTGGCACGCTGTTCAGGTGAAGTATGACGGTAAGTTTTAAAGGCTTGGCTAGCTGCTTCACAGGCCTGATTAATTTCCTGTTCGGTTGCATGGTGAAACTCATAAGGCAAAGCCTCACCAGTTGTTGCATTCACACTTTTCAATAAAGTTGTACTTTGTGCACTACGTGAACCGCCAATAAAGTTGTGTCCAATGACCATTTTAAATTCCTTAAAGTGTTATAACTGAACCGATCGGTAGCTCTGCTTGTGTATGAGCAAGTTTGTTTTTAAGGGGAAGACCGAATTCTTTCATTTCAATTTCAAACTCATCGTTGACTTGTGCCTGAATACCATCGGCAAAAGATAAAGTGGCTGTACCGAAGTAATGAATATGAACATCCCCTGCTTTTAAGAATTGTTGATACTTAAAGTGGTGATATTCCAGATTTGCCAAGCTATGGCACATATTGTCCTCACCCGACAAAAACTCTTTTTCCCAAATAATTTGTCCATCACGGCGCAAGCGGCTGGTTCCCACTAAATGTTTCGGTAATTCGCCTGTTCGTAAAGCTGGACCAAAACTACAAAAACGTAATTTTGAATGGGCCAGATATAAATAATTACGACGCTCCATTACATGGTCAGAATATTCGTTACCCAGTGCAAACCCAATTCGGTAAGGCTTTAAGTCTTCTCCAATCACATATAGGCCTGCGATTTCAGGTTCTTCGCCACCGTCTTCAGCAAATGGAGGTAAAGGTAACTCCGCTCCCGGTCTCACCACAATTGAACCATCGCCTTTATAAAACCATTCTGGCTGTGCACCGACTTGACCTTCTGGTGGACGGCCCTTTTGTAGCCCCCATTGAAATATCCGCATGGTGTCGGTCACTGAGCTGTCATCGCTTAAATTTTGCTGATGCATTTTGTCGCGTGCTGATGCAGAACCTAAATGAGTTAAACCTGTACCGGAAACTAAACAGTGCGTTGGATCTGGATGATCTAAAGGCGGCAGTACCTTTAAATCTGCTAATAAAGATGAATAATCATAGGTCTCTGATTCAAACCCTAATGTCTCAACTTGTTGCTCTAATGAAACTTTATTGTGGATTGCCAAAAGTGCTAAATCACGAACCGATTGAATATTTTTAACCGGATATGCCATGTTACCTTCTACTTTGGCAACGGCACGTTGATTTGCACGATTTTCAAATTGAATAATTTGCATGTTTTATTCCTTACAAAGGCTTTTGAATATTCACTGTTTGAGTTTTTTGACGTTCGAGCTTGGCATAGACGATGTATGTCAAAATCAGACCAAAAAGCATGACGATAGATAAGAAATACAAGCCTGCAGCCATATTTCCTGTGTATTCTTTTAAAAGTCCGATGCCAAATGGCCCAACATAGCCACCTAAATTTCCAAAAGAATTGATTAAGGCAATGCCAGCCGCTGCACTTGCGCCTGTTAAGAAACGGCCCGGTAATGTCCAAAACACAGCAGTTGATGAAAATAGGCAGAACGCAACCACAGCCAAAGCAGCCAACTGCATGACTGGAGAATTGAGCCAAGCACTTAAAAACATTGCGCAAGCGCCCAGTGCGTAGAGAAAACTTAAATGTCCATAGCGATCATTTAGACGATCGGTACTACGTGGAATAATAAGAAGTCCAATAATTCCAAAAACGTAGGGAATGCTAGATAAGAAGCCAATTTGAAGATCAGTACCGCCTCCAAATTGTTTGATAATAGAAGGCAACCAGAGATTTAAACCGTAAATACTTAAAGTCACTGGTAGGTAATACAATGCTAATAAAAGTACGCGTTTGTCTTTTAAAGCATGCAGAGGATTGGCGTGTCGAGTTTGATCGTATTCGGCTTCATCTTTAACAAGTTCATTTTTAAGCCATTGTTTTTGTTCAATGCTTAACCATTTCACTTTATCAATGTTATCGGGTAACCACAGGAATGTTGGTAAAGCCAATAAAACCGCAGGTAAGCCGACTGCAATGAATAACCATTGCCAACCATATAAGTTTGCAATGCCATCCATTCCAAGTAATAGACCAGCTAAAGGCCCCGCAATCATCATGGCAATGGGTTGTGAAAGCACAAACATTCCCATAATTTTTCCGCGATGACGCACGGGATACCACTGAGTGATGAGGTATAAAACACCCGGGAAAAAACCTGCCTCCGCTACACCAAGTAAAAACCGTAAGAGATAAAAGCTTTTCGGCCCTTCAATGAGCGCCATGGCCATAGTGATTAAACCCCATGTCAATAAAATGCGGGTAAACCATTTACGGGCACCAAATTTGTCTAAAAGCAAATTACTTGGAACTTCAAAAAGAAAATAACCAATAAAAAATAAGCCTGCTCCTAGACCATAGGCTGCATCACCAATTCCGACATCGGCACCCATATGCAAATGAGCGAACCCAACAGCGGCACGATCAATGTATGCCACCAGATATAGTATGACTAATGCAGGTATCAGCTTAAACGTGACCGTCCGTATTACATCCTTTTCGAAATCCATGTTCGACTCCATTTCCTATTATTTACTTATAGAGCATCTTGCTCGTAAATTATCCTTTCAATTTAAAATATAGTAATACTATTTAAATTTCAAACCTTTTAAAAATAAAATTTATGGTGTATTTTTAATTTAATTAATTACAATAGTAATACTATATAGGGAAATTTGTATGAATAACAAACAAGTTCTTCGTTCGGCTGCTTGGTTTGGTACAACGGATAAAAATGGCTTTATGTATCGTAGCTGGATGAAGAACCAAGGAATTCCAGATCATGAGTTTCAAGGCAAACCGATTATTGGGATTTGTAATACGTGGTCTGAACTCACACCATGTAATGCCCATTTTCGAAAAATTGCCGAACATGTAAAAAAAGGGATTTTAGAAGCTGGCGGCTACCCTGTTGAGTTTCCTGTGTTTTCAAATGGTGAGTCGAATTTACGTCCTACTGCCATGTTTACACGTAACTTGGCCAGTATGGATGTAGAAGAAGCTATCCGTGGTAATCCTATTGACGGTGTGGTGTTACTAACAGGTTGTGATAAAACTACACCTGCATTATTAATGGGTGCAGCAAGCTGTGATATTCCTGCCATTGTAGTAACTGGTGGGCCAATGCTGAATGGTAAGCACAAAGGTAAAGATATTGGTGCGGGTACAATTGTCTGGCAAATGCATGAAGAACTTAAAGCAGGCAAAATTGATTTAAATGAATTTCTGTCAGCCGAATCTGGTATGTCACGCTCAGCGGGTACATGTAACACCATGGGCACTGCTTCTACCATGGCGTGTATGGCTGAAGCCTTAGGCACTTCTTTACCACACAATGCAGCCATTCCAGCAGTAGATTCTCGTCGTTATGTGCTAGCTCATCTTTCTGGCATGCGTATTGTTGACATGGTTCATGAAGATTTACGTCTTTCTAAAATCTTAACCAAAGAAGCTTTCGAAAATGCCATTAAAGTCAATGCCGCTATTGGTGGTTCAACCAATGCCGTGATTCATTTAAAGGCCATTGCTGGACGTATTGGGGTTGATTTACAACTCGATGACTGGAACCGTGTCGGCCGAGGCATGCCAACGATTGTTGACTTGCAGCCTTCTGGTCGTTTTCTCATGGAAGAGTTCTATTATAGCGGTGGGTTACCAGCCGTGATCCGTCGTATGGGCGAAGCCAATCTCTTACCACATCCACAAGCTTTAACCGTAAATGGTCAAGCCATTTGGGAAAATTGCCAGCAGTCACCTATTTATAACGATGAAGTGATTCGAGAAATAGATAACCCAATTCGCCAAGATGGCGGCATGTGTATTTTACGCGGTAATTTAGCGCCTAAAGGTGCGGTGCTTAAACCTTCTGCTGCAACACCAGAACTGATGAAACATCGCGGTCGTGCAGTCGTATTTGAAAACTTTGATGATTATAAAACCCGCATTAATGATCCAGACCTTGATGTCGATGAAACTTGCATTCTAGTCATGAAAAATGCAGGCCCTAAAGGCTATCCAGGCATGGCAGAAGTTGGCAATATGGGGTTGCCACCAAAGATTTTAGCTAAAGGCATTACCGACATGGTTCGTATTTCCGATGCACGTATGAGCGGTACAGCGTATGGCACGGTAGTGTTACATGTTGCGCCTGAAGCTATGGCTGGCGGGCCTTTAGCTGTAGTTCAAAATGGTGACTTTATCGAACTCGATGCCTATGAAGGAAAACTTCATCTGGAAATGAGTGATGAAGAACTTAAGCAACGTCTTGAGAATTTAGCGCCTCCAGCACCGCCAAGTTTTATTGGCGGCTACCGCAAACTCTATGTAGAACATGTTCTACAAGCAGATGAAGGTTGTGATTTTGATTTCTTGGTCGGTTGTCGAGGCTCAGAAGTTCCACGTCATTCCCATTAATATTTATTCTTGAAAAAGATGATCTTGTTAAAACACAAGGTCATCTATACCATAGGATATTCAACATGTCGTAATAGTGAAATATGAGTAAAGCTGACTATAAAAATCCTATTCCAAGCAAAAGCCAACATGCATTAATTGTTCAACAATTGGGATTAAAAATTGTTTCTGGTGAAATCTCAGAAAATGAAAAGCTCCCGAGTGAAGTTGATTTATGTGAGGAATATAAAGTCAGCCGCCCTGTCTTTCGCGAAGCAATCCGTGTTTTAAACGCTAAAGGCTTAACTTACTCAAGACCAAAAATCGGAACTGTAGTAAGGCCTAAAGAAGAATGGCATTTGCTCGATCCGGATGTATTGTTTTGGTTGATTCAAACCACGCCTGAACACGAGTTTTTTAAAACCCTTTCTACCGTACGACGCGTTTTGGAACCTGAGCTTGCTTATATTGCGGCAAGTACGGCAAACGAAGAAGATATTGAACGCATTAAACATGCCTATGATGGGATGGAAAAAGCGACAACAGTTGAAGAATTTATAGAGCCAGATATTCAATTTCACTTAGCAATTGCTAAAGCAACCCATAATGACTTGCTGGCTTATATGTCGAAAATGCTGGTCTTACCTTTACAACAATCGATTCAAGTCACCAGTCTACGTCCAAATTTACAAGGCCATTCACTACCTAGACATAAAGCAATTTTAACCGCAATTGAAAATAAAGATCCGCTTTCTGCTCGCCATGCTTCACTCGTTCAGTTAGACGACACCAAAATGGCTTACGATTTAATTAAAAAATAATTTTTATATATTCATTACTTAAAGCCTGATAATTCAAAATAAAACCATCAGGCTTTTTTATTTATACATTAGAACACTTTTTTAACTGCGACAGTAAAAGTCGAATCAATCGGGTTTGAAATGGGTGCATCGGGTTCACCATTACTATACTTCTTATAGAACCCATCTTTATCCCAAGCTTTGGTATAGGCTAAACCAGTAGTCCAGCCATCACCTAAATCTTTAATTAGCTCGACTTTTATATCCTGAAAATTAGCTTCCGAGAAATTTTTAATTTTTTCATAGCCATAATGAGCACCAAAAGTCCAAGTCTCATTGATAGGCTGAGTAAAAGTTAGATCTAAATAAGTTGTTCCCCGTGAACGTTTACCCTCAGGGCCGCCCATCGTATCGGAGTTATAGCCTGCATAATCTGGGGTATAGGTAATATAATATTTAAGAGTCAAAGGTCCATAACCAATTTGAGGCACGATTTCGCCATAGTTATAACTGGTACTCCCCGTTTCAGGCGTGCTTTCAGCTCCCGGATAGTAGTAATAAAAAACCGTCATTCCGGCCGAAAACTTATCGAAAGTTTTGATATAACCTGTATAAAAATCCCACTCAACTGAAGCATCTCTAAGATAGTTAGAACTTACATTCGATGCCCAAGTTCCCACAAATAATCCATTTGGATTAGTATAATCGAAACCTATTTGTAATGCCGGCTTGCCCCAAGTTTGTTGAAAACCACGTGATATATATTGACTTGCGAAGGTGACATTAGCACTGTATGGAGAAATTTTTTCTTGTTCATTTAATTGTTCAGCATGTACAACACAGGTAGACATAATGAGAGAAGCTATCCCTAAAATTTTTCTCATTCAATAATTCCTTTTAAATATTACCTATAATCTTAAAGTTTTAAAATAACATGATAATTCAATTTAAAACGTATTAAAAAGTTATAAATTTAAATTTCTAGACACTTCTTCTTGGGTGTAGATCTCTTCAATGCAGTCTAAGATTTTAGGAATATAAGAACTTTGGTCCATGTTGCGCATGGATAGAGAAATAGGACTATAAGCTTCTAAGTCCAAGATATTTAAATAAGTTAAATTCTTCATTCCAATGTCACAGGCGCTTTCAGGAATAATACAAATACCCTCTCCAGATGCCACTAAGCCAAGTGCCATATGAATTTCGCGGACTTCAGTCAGTTTGGCAGGAACAAGACCTAATTTGGTAAATAAAGCTTGAATAGTGGTCGAAAAATTCGGCTTAGGTGTGGTTGGATAAGAAAAAATTGTCTCATTAATAATTTGAGATAAATAAATTCCTGACTCTTGCAACTCACTTAAAGGATGTTTTTTATGAATCGCCAGTTTTAATTTTTCTTTTCGAAGTAAAAGTCTCTTAATGGCAGGATCACTAATTGGCAATCGGCCAAAACCTAAATCAATTTTTCCTAACTTTAAAGCCTCGACCTGATCTCGTGTACCACATTCAATAAGCTCGACATGAATATCAGGGTTTTTTTGTCTAAATAGATAAATGACCTGCGGTAATCGCCCATAAAGAAGCGAACTCACATAACCTACTTTAACGACGTTCTCGACTAACTTCATTTTTTTAGCCATCGAAGCAGCTTGAGCCGTATGCGTTAAAATCTGAACAGCATGTTGGTAAAAAAACAGCCCTGCCTCTGTCACTTTTAATGGACGTGAGCCTTTCACAAACAAATCAATACCTAATTCTTCTTCTAGTTTTTTGATTTGACGCGTGAGTGGTGGCTGGGCAATAAAAAGCTTCTCAGCCGCTTTTGTCAGACTTTGTTCTTCCACAACGGTAACAAAATAACGTAGATGTCTTAATTCCATTAATATACCTTTTTAGTATCTTAAAATACCGTTCTATATCTATTTTAGGCTATTACATTCTTCTATGGTATGTAAACAAGTTTGAAATAGTTGAAACTTCATGTATAGAACCATAGAAACCATACTTGTGGATATTCCAACTATCCGTCCTCACCAGCTGTCTGTAACAACAATGCGTATTCAGACTTTGGTGCTCGTTAAAATTACGACCACGGATGGTATTGTCGGTTGGGGTGAAGCGACCACCATTGGTGGACTGAACTATGGTGAAGAAAGTCCTGAAAGTGTCAAAGCCAATATTGATACTTACTTTGCACCATTACTCGCATCAGTTAAAGATTTAAATGTGGCTCAAACACTAAAATTGATTCGTAAGAATATTAATGGTAACCGTTTCGCGAAATGTGCCATTCAGACCGCCCTACTTGATATTCAGGCAAAACGTTTAGGCGTGCCATTAAGTGAAGTTTTAGGTGGCCGTCTGCGTAATAGTTTACCTGTACTTTGGACGCTCGCGTCTGGTGACACAGAAAAAGATATTGCTGAAGCTCGAAAAATGATTGAGTTGAAACGTCATAACACGTTCAAACTCAAAATCGGTGCACGACCTTTGCAACACGATGTTGATCATGTGATTGCAATTAAAAAAGCATTAGGTGCAGATATTAGTGTACGTGTTGACGTAAATCGTGCATGGTCAGAGCTGGAATGTATTCAAGGTATTCAACAACTGCAAGATGGCGGAATTGATTTAATTGAACAGCCTTGTGCTATTCAAAATACTGAAGCGCTTGCTCGTTTAACACGCCGTTTTGATGTCGCAATTATGGCTGATGAAGCTTTAACTGGCCCTGACAGCGCATATCGTATTGCAAAAAGTCATGGTGCGGATGTATTTGCGGTGAAGATAGAACAATCAGGTGGTCTGATCGAAGCATGTGAAGTTGCCAAGATTGCAGGTTTAGCTGGCATTGATCTTTATGGTGGCACCATGCTTGAAGGCCCTGTAGGTAGCATGGCTTCTGCTCATGCGTTTGCAACCTTTGAAACACTAGCGTTTGGTACTGAATTATTTGGTCCATTATTACTTACCGAAGAAATTCTTAAAGAACCACTACGCTACGAAAACTTTGAATTGCACTTGCCAACAGCTCCAGGCTTAGGCATTGAAATTGATGAAGATAAAGTTGAAAAGTTACGTCGTTAAGGCAACAGGATAAGGAGTTTCCCATGTTATTTCATGTACGTATGGATGTGCATATTCCACTTGATATGCCAGCCGACAAAGCGAATGAAATTAAGGCCGTTGAAAAGGCTTATTCGCAAGATTTACAACGCCAAGGTAAATGGCGTCACATCTGGCGAGTTACAGGCCAGTACTCAAACATCAGTATTTTTGATGTTGAGAGCAATGAAGAATTGCACAACATTTTACAAGGATTACCTCTCTATCCTTACATGAACATCGAAGTGATGGCACTTAATCGCCACCCTTCTTCTGTCCGGGATGATGATTCGTAATTTAAGAAAATAGTTTGAGTGTGTGGTCTGAAACACACTTAAAAACTAAATACATTGATTCAAAAGGTAACAAGGAACGTGGCAGTCATTATTCGCTAGCAAAACAAAATGTCAGCACCGCTGCCACCCAAAACCGTATTGCATACTTAAGGAGTTTTAGTATGAACCGTCAACAAATTGATGCGCTTGTAAAACAAATGAATATCGACACAGCTAAAGGCGAAGTCGATGCACGTGTTCAGCAAATTGTAGTGCGCCTTCTCGGGGATTTATTTCAAGCCATCGAAGACTTAGACATCCAACCTTCAGAAGTATGGAAAGGTCTGGAATATTTCACAGACGCAGGCCAAGCAAACGAACTTGGGCTTTTAGCAGCTGGCTTAGGTCTTGAGCACTATCTTGATTTACGTGCAGATGAAGCTGATGCAAAAGCTGGTGTTACTGGTGGCACACCACGTACCATTGAAGGCCCGCTTTATGTAGCTGGCGCGCCTGAAACCGTTGGTTTTGCTCGTATGGATGATGGCACTGAATCTGGCAAAATCGATACCTTAATTATTGAAGGTACTGTGACTGATACTGATGGCAATATCATTGAAAATGCTAAAGTTGAAGTATGGCATGCCAACAGTTTGGGTAACTACTCATTCTTTGATAAGTCACAATCTGACTTCAACTTACGCCGTAGTATTTTGACTGATGCTGATGGTAAATATGTTGCATTAACGACGATGCCTGTTGGTTATGGTTGCCCGCCAGAAGGTACAACACAGGCCCTTCTTAACAAATTAGGCCGTCATGGTAATCGCCCATCTCACGTTCACTACTTCGTTTCCGCACCGGGTTATCGCAAGCTTACAACTCAATTCAACATTGAGGGTGATGAGTACTTATGGGACGACTTTGCTTTCGCAACCCGTGATGGCTTAGTGGCAACAGCAGTTGATGTAACTGACCCAGCTGAAATCCAACGCCGTGGTTTAGATCACGCTTTCAAACACATCACATTTAACATCGAACTTGTTAAAGATGCTGCTGCCGCTCCTTCAACTGAAGTTGAACGTCGTCGCGCTAGCGCTTAATTGAAAGTATATGTGAGTTGAAAGTTCGCTTTTGACTCACAAAATTTATTCCATTTATTACTACCATTAAGAATTTAAATAAATTTTTAGCGGTAGTAATACATCACGTTACCTCATGCTCTAAGGTTTCTCACATGATTGACAAAAGTAAGTCCTCACTAAGCGAGGCACTATCGCAGATTAAAGATGGTGCAACCATTCTGATTGGTGGTTTTGGTACCGCAGGACAACCCGCTGAACTCATTGACGGACTAATTGAACTGGGTATTAAAGATTTAACAATTGTCAGCAACAATGCCGGTAATGGCGATTATGGCTTGGCTAAACTACTTAAAGCCGGCTCAGTTAAAAAAGTGATTTGTTCTTTCCCGCGTCAGTCAGACTCTTATGTGTTTGATGAACTTTACCGTGCCGGAAAAGTCGAGCTTGAAGTAGTTCCGCAAGGTAATCTGGCTTGTCGTATTCAGGCAGCAGGTATGGGACTAGGTGCTGTGTTTACCCCAACAGGTTTTGGAACACTTTTAGCTGAAGGCAAAGAAACCCGTGAGATTGATGGGAAAGATTACGTACTTGAATATCCGATCAAGGCTGACTTTGCCTTAATTAAGGCTTACAAGGGCGACCGCTGGGGCAATCTGGTTTACCGTAAATCTGCACGTAACTTTGGCCCGATTATGGCCATGGCTGCGGATGTCACGATTGTTCAGGTGTCTGAAGTGGTTGAACTCGGTGGCTTAGATCCAGAACATATCATCACCCCAGGTATTTTTGTACAGCACGTTGTACAAGTAGCGCCAGCACAGTAAGCAATAAGGAGAAATAACATGAGCTACCAGAAACTCAGCCGTGACCAGATTGCAAAACGTGTGGCACAAGATATTCCAGATGGTGCCTATGTGAACTTGGGTATTGGTTTACCAACCAAGATTGCAAGCTACTTACCTAACGACAAAGATATTTTCCTTCATTCTGAAAATGGCCTGTTAGCTTTTGGCCCACCGCCAGCGGCAGGTGAAGAAGACCCGGAACTGATTAATGCAGGTAAAGAATTTGTGACCATGCTTGAGGGTGGCAGCTTTTTCCACCATGGCGACTCCTTTGCGATGATGCGTGGTGGTCACCTTGATATTGCTGTACTGGGCGCATTTCAGGTTGCTGCGAATGGTGACTTGGCGAACTGGCACACCGGTGCACCGGATGCAATTCCTGCGGTAGGTGGTGCAATGGATTTAGCTGTAGGCGCTAAAAAAGTATTTATCACTACAGACCATGTGACCAAGCAAGGTGAACCGAAGATTGTGGCTGAGCTGACTTACCCAGTAACGGGTAAACACTGTGTTGATCGTATTTACACAGACCTGTGTGTGATTGACGTGACTAAAGATGGTTTAAAGGTGATTGAGAAAGTTGAAGGTCTTAGCTTTGATGAGTTACAGGCTTTAACGGGTGCAACTTTGATTGATGCGACTCAAGGGTAAGGTTTATACGGCAAAGAATTACTGCAACATTCACTATGGTGACAGGCGACATGGATGTCGCCCGTTGGACAGGGAGGCAAGGAAGCCTCCTCTGTTCAACAAAGGTTTTTGTTACTTTTGACCTTTCAAAAGTAAGGTATCGCTTATGCAACAGACCTACGGATATCACAGTAGATTACAGCCGTGATGTTATCCGTTGATATGAAAATTTATAAATCATCAAACGGGGTCTTATCTGTTTAAGCCAGATGCCACCAGCTAATTCGTGTCACTTTTTAAAAAAAGTAACCAAAAACCTTTGTTACTCAGACACAACCTCCCTGTTGTGCTGAGCAACACGGCGACATCCATGTCGCCACCACGAAATACTTACGGAGAATGGCTAAAAAGGCCTGAAGTAAAGGACAAAAGTTAGAATGAAAAACGCTTATATCATCGATGCCATCCGTACTCCATTCGGCCGTTATGCCGGTGGTCTTGCTCCTGTCCGTGCCGATGACCTTGGCGCTGTACCGATTAAAGCTTTAATCCAGCGTAACCCGAATGTAGATTGGGAACAGGTCGATGATGTGATCTATGGCTGTGCTAACCAAGCCGGTGAAGACAACCGTAACGTGGGCCGTATGTCAGCACTGCTTGCAGGTTTACCGTATCAAGTACCAGCAACCACCATTAACCGTTTGTGTGGTTCTTCACTCGATGCAATTGCCATTGCTGCCCGTGCCATTAAAGCCGGTGAAGCAAACTTGGTGATTGCAGGTGGTGTAGAAAGCATGAGCCGCGCACCCTATGTGATGGGTAAGTCCGACAGTGCTTTTGGCCGTAGCCAGAAGATTGAAGATACCACCATGGGTTGGCGTTTCATTAATCCTAAACTTAAAGAATTGTATGGTGTAGACACCATGCCCCAGACTGCCGAAAACGTCGCTCAACAGTTCAACGTGAATCGTGCAGATCAGGACCAGTTTGCCTTGGTGAGCCAACAACGCACCGCAAGCGCGCAAGCCAAAGGCTTTTTTTCTAAAGAAATCGTGGCAGTTGAAATTCCTCAGCGTAAGGGTGATGCTGTTGTGATTGATACTGATGAACATCCTCGTGCATCGACCACACTTGAAGCTTTAAGCAAACTTAAACCTGTGGTCAAAGCAGACGGCACCGTCACTGCGGGGAATGCTTCGGGCATTAACGATGGTGCTGCGGCTCTGCTGATTGCTTCTGATGAGGCAGTTCAAGCTTACAATTTAAAACCGCGTGCCAAGATCGTTGCTTCAACAGCAGTAGGTGTAGAACCACGCATTATGGGTTTTGCTCCGGCACCAGCCATTAAAAAATTACTTAAACAAGCCAACCTGACTTTAGAGCAGATGGATGTGATTGAGCTGAATGAAGCCTTTGCTGCACAGGCTTTGGCAGTTACTCGTGATTTAGGCTTGCCAGACGATAGCAACAAGGTAAATCCAAATGGTGGTGCGATTGCCTTAGGCCATCCTCTCGGTGCATCAGGTGCACGCCTTGTGACCACAGCCTTAAACCAACTTGAACAGACAGGTGGTCGTTATGCCTTGTGTTCAATGTGTATTGGTGTAGGTCAAGGCATCGCTTTGATTATTGAACGTGTCGAAGCACTTTAAGGAGAAACAAATGCCATCTTTTCAATCTGCCGATGCACAAATTAACTATCAAACCTTTGGCGAGCCATCTTCCCCTGCTCTGGTGTTTTCCAACTCTTTGGGCACCAATTATGGCATGTGGCAAAAACAGTTTAATGAATTAAAAGATCAATTTTTTGTGATCTGTTATGACACACGTGGTCACGGTTCATCATCTACACCTGACGGCCCATACACTGTAGAGCAATTAGGTGAAGATGTTGTCCGTTTACTTGATCATCTAAATATTACTAAAGCTGCTTTTTGTGGTATTTCAATGGGCGGTTTAACTGGGCAATGGCTTGCAATTCACTACCCTGACCGCTTTAGTCATGTCATTGTGGCAAATACTGCCGCTAAAATTGGGCAAGAACAGGCATGGCTTGATCGTGCAAAATTAGTGCGTGAGCAAGGTTTACAACCGATCGCAGCTACAGCAGCTTCGCGATGGTTTACAGATCCCTTTATCCAAAGTCATCCTTCAATTGTCAACAACCTGTGTAACGACTTAAGTGCTGGCAGCGCAATGGGCTATGCCAATTGTTGTGAGGCTTTGGCTAAAGCGGATGTCCGTGAGCAATTAAAAGATATCAAAGTTCCAGTATTAGTAATTGCTGGAACTCAAGACCCTGTAACAACCGTTGCAGATGGACAATTTATGCAGCAACGTATTCCACAAGCAAAACTTGCAGAAATAGATGCCTCTCATATTTCAAATGTAGAGCAACCAGAGGCTTTTAATAAAATCTTAAAAGATTTTTTATTAGGTTAATTTAATGATTCAAAAAAAATGGCCTATAGGGGCCATTTTTTATATCTGCATTTAGTTTTTAAAATTAATATCGAATCATGACTGATTTTAATTCGGTGTAATCTTCAATAAATGCATCTGAAAACTCTCTACCAATTCCTGAAGCTTTTACTCCGCCAAATGGAACTGAGGGATCTAAGAACGTATGCATATTGACCCACAAGGTGCCTGCTTCAATTTTAGGAATTAAACGTAACGCTTTAGACAAATCATTTGTCCAGATACTTGCGGTTAAACCAAAGCGCGACTGATTCATCAACTTAATAAGCTCTTCGTCAGTTTCGAATGGCATTACCCCGACCACTGGGCCAAAGGTTTCTTCTGAAAATAAAGGATCATCGGTATTTTTAAAGGAAATTAAAGTCGGCTGTACAAAATAACCAGTCTGATCTAGAGCCGCACCACCAGCAATAATCTGGTTGTTGGCTTTTGCCATATCTAAATAATGTTTTACTTTATGAAAATGTGGTTGGTTAGAAAGTGGACCAAACATACTTCCCTCATCCATGGCCGACCCAATTTTGAAACCAGAGAGTGCTTTAGAGAGTTTTTCCACCAATTCATCGTATTTTGTACGGTGTACAAAAAACCGCTCTGGGGATGCACAAACTTGGCCTTGATGCACAAAAGTTGCTTGCAACAAAGTCGGTAAAATCTCATCGACATTTGCATCAGCCAAAACAGCTATAGCATTTTTACCGCCCAACTCTAGACTTACACGGGTTAAATCGCTGCTCATCGCAAGTTTACCAATCGCAATACCTGTGGGCACTGAACCTGTAAAAGAGACTTTCTTAACCAGCGGCGACTCAATTAAATATTGTCCTGTCTCCCCCTTACCCGTAACCACATTAATTACACCCGCTGGAATACCTGCCTCAATAGCAAGTTCAGCTAAGCGTAATAAAGATAAGCTGGCAAACTCACTTGGTTTAAGCACAATAGTACAGCCAGTTGTTAAAGCTGAACCAATTTTCCAAACACCAATCATGAGTGAAAAATTCCAAGGCACAATCCCTGCAACCACACCAATCGGTTGTCTTAAAGTAAAAGCCGTATATTTTTCACCTTGCATTGATGGAATTGATGGTTGCATGGTTTGACCATTAATTTTGGTTGCCCAACCAGCAAAATATCTTAAGAAAATAACAGATTGAGCGACTTCCAGATGGCGGGAAATATTAATGAGTTTTCCAGTAGACAACGACTCGAGTTGTGCAAGTTCCTCACCATATTGCTCAATTAAATCTGCAAGCTTGTTCAATTTAACGCCACGTTCATAAGGCGTAGTTTCAGCCCAAGCATTTTGGAAAGCATGTTCAGCACTTTTCACCGCACTTTCGACGTCTTGTTGGCTACCAATGCTAATTTGAGCAACGACTTGTTCAGTCGATGGATTTACAATATCCACTTTATCTAAAAGCTCGGCAGCAACTAACTTTCCATCAATAAAATGTCCATGTTGACGCGCCATAAATTGCTGTACGCTTTCTAAAATCTGAACTTCACTCATTTTCTTTTCCTCTTTTCATTTCTAAATATTGATATGACAGCAACTAAGCGACTTGATTCAAAATAAAGTCGGCACCGCGTTCACCAATCATGATGGCAATTGCATTGGTATTACCGCTTGGAACTTGTGGGCAAATAGAACAATCCACCACGCGTAAGTTTTTAAAACCATGTACTTTAAGGGCCTGATCTGTGACCGAATCTTGCGGGGCATTACCCATTTTGCAGCTACCAGCGGGGTGATAGACCGTTTTAATGTTCTGGCGCATCCATTTATCAATCGCTTCAATATCATCAGGATCGATATTTGCAGGCTCAATCACTTCTTTGACAATCGCTTTCAATGCTGGTTGTTGTAATAGGCGAAGTCCTGCCTGTACGGCACGGATATTTGCGTCAATATCTTCTTGATGACCTAGATAATTAGGGTCAATGACAGGCAAATCTTTTGGATCTTTACTGCTTAAACGTAAAGTCCCACGTGCTTTTGGCTGTACATGTCCGACTTTAATGGTAAGGCCATGTGCCTGAGCCACTGCTTTTTCACCTGGGGTATTATCGAAATTATCCAGCACAGGTAAAAAATGAAATTGGACATCAGGTCGACCATTGTTATTGGTGTCAATAAAACCACCACCTTCTAGAATATTGGTGGTTAACAATCCTGAACGCGTAAAACACCATTGTAAAAAATGTCGTACTGCGGCTAAACCTTGGTCTTCACCGAGCAGACTATTATTGGTTGTTACTGTCGCATTAACCGACATATGCAAATGATCGTGAAAATTGTCACCTACAGGTAAGTCACGAATGCATTCTATTCCGAGTTCATCTAAATGCTGTTTTGGACCAATTCCCGAAAGTAATAAAACCTTAGGACTACCAATTGCACCAGCACTCAGAATGACTTCTTTTTGAGCCTGTACCGTAATCGGTGATTTTCCCCCAACACTATAAGTAACCCCAGTAACCTGATCACCTTGAGTTTCAATTTTATGTACCAAGGCATCTGTAATGACCGTAAGATCTGGGTGGTTTTCGACTGACTTTAAATAAGTTTTTGAGGTACTCGCCCGAGAACCGTTTTGAGTAGTAGTTTGATAAAATCCTACACCCGCCTGATCCCAACCATTAATGTCATTGACATAATTCATCCCCATTTGTTGACCTGCTTTAATACAAGCAAGCGTTAAAGGATGGCGATAGCGGTTTTCACTGACAGGTAAAATGCCATCTTGTCCATGATATTCATCAGCAAGACTTTCATTTTTTTCTGCTTTCTTAAAAAAAGGCAGTACATGTTGATAAGACCACTGATTGCATCCCCACTCTGAGGCCCATAAATCATAATCCTGACGTTGGCCTCGGCAATAGATCATTCCATTGACCGAGCTTCCACCTCCCAACACTTTTCCTTGTGCAAGGATCATTTCACGATGATTACAATATTTCTGCGGAACAGTCATGTATTGCCATGATTTTTGCTGGAATACTTTAACTACTGTTGCAGGTATAGTATGAAACATACTGCTATCTCGGCTTCCAGCCTCTAGAACAAGAACACGCCCTGCCTTGGCTTCTAATAGTCGTGCTGCGACCACACAGCCTGCTGAGCCAGCACCAATCACGATATAGTCATATTGTTGATTCATCTAATTTCATCCTAATTTTATTTCTATGAATGTACCGCCAATAAACACGATCTCCTTCGCTCTAATTTAATAGATGTATTGCAGAATCAACTGCGCATATACATTGGTCTTGTCATCGTAGTTTTGAGTACCACCACTATGGATATCGTGTTTTGGTTTATAGAGTCCCACTAAAGGAATAACATTGAATTTTTTATTAACCGACCAGACTGAAAATACATCCAGCTCATGTCCATCCACATTGGTTAAAGACTTATTTACTGTTTTGAACTTATAGGCCAAAGCACCCAACATAAAATTTTCTTTCAAGTTCATCATGTAAGAAACTTGATGAATATCTGCATTTTTATTGAATGGACCAGCATAGTTTCCGGCAACTTCGCCCTGAAACCATGTACCAAAGCCGACTGTATTTCCATAAAACATAGGGTCGTATTGGTCTGAAAAATGACTAAAACGGTAGCCTAATGAGGGCGTATATTTTGAAGATAAAAAGTTATAGTTCAGCGCTAAGTAGCCAGCATTTTCGTGGCTATCTTTTTTATCTTGAACTATAAACTCAGTTTTAACTTGTAACTCTGGCAAAGGTTGATAATTCAAGCGTAAAGCATAATTCTTAAGATCTTCGCGCCCTGAAACTTGCTCAGCATCTTTAAGATCTAATACGTTTAAATAGGTAAACCCAACGCCCTTATCTTTAAGCTGATACATCAGATCAGTCACAAAGAGTTCAGGTGAAAATTGTGCTTTATTGTCGGACTTTAAATAAGCCAGCTTTAGCGTTGTATTCTCTTGCGGTTTGTATTGAAGCAAACTTGTAAAATCAAAGCTTCGACGAGCTGCCAAATAATATGCTCCGCCCCGATCTAGTGTGCCGTCCGCAGGCGCTTTACCGAGGTTTAACGCATCCCCCGCAATAAAGAACCCATCACCAATCATGATATTTTGTCGACCGATACTTAAATCGTAGGTCGTTAACTCATCTTTATTGGTGCCGTCTTTAAAACCAATGATCCATTCATTCACATCTGTTTTACGTTCTTTGCCATTACTATTTTGGCCGGCGTCACCATCACCAAATGTTGCCGAGCTAATACCACTTAGGCTTGCATAGAGCTGATTGTTTTTAAAGGTGTAATTTCCCTTCGCACCATATTTAAGATGACCTTCTTGCCAATTGACTCTTTCATCATCTAGGTTTTCGCCGTTATAGCTTTTACCACTACTAAAAGCCCCAAAAGTTGCTTCAAAAGTCGGTTTAATTTCAATTTCACCAGCATGCACAGTTGAAAAAAATGAGACAAAGAGAGTCCCTCTCACAACCTGAGAAAATAAATTTTTCATTGAGAAATTCCTTTTTTGCGAACGGTCTAACCGTACTCAGGTGTGGGTAACCGATTCATTACCCACTCTAGATCATGCACCTGTTTAATGATGGTCGTGCTGTGTGTTTTGCTCTTCTTCACCCAAATTTAAAGTCGGGGTGTTGTCAAAGAAGTTCCAAGGTTTGATGAGTGTATTCACCCATTCTGTCGGCATGATTGGCCATTCTTCAGCACGTGCCACATGGGTTGTTCCTGTTGTCATCCACACCACTAGGTCTTTATTTTCAATATTTTCATTGTTGCCAATGAACTGTCCTAACCCTGTATCATGAGTTGAACGGTTTGAATATTTCCCTTCAGGGTAACGTTCGTCTGGATTGTACTGAGTCACCCAAATTTGCTTATCCATAAAGTTCAAACGCTTAAATAACCATTCATCTTTAGAAAAATTGGCTCCTTTCGCCACAGGGTGTGTTCCACCTGCAAAAGGAATGAGTTGATAAGAAACCGGATTGCCTAATTTATTTTCCTTATTGAAATTCGTAAGTAAGCGAATGGTAGACGGATCAAATTTTTCAGCTGCATTTTGCTCATTCGTAATGACTTTACTATCAATTTGCATTGAGCTTGTACGAACACCAGCTTTGTCATTGGCTTTCACCACAGGGTCCATATGCATAAAGCTGTTGTTTTCCCCATCTACATCCATGTCTAAGCGGAAGTTATAAATGTGTTGATGGGTTGTCCCAACAATATTATGGTCAATTAAAGTTCCATATTTAGTGTCTTCTTTCGCAGTACTGTCATGCATAGTACGTGCTTTAACGCCTTTAACCGCTTCAATCCCTGTAGCACCCGCATTAATGCCAATCACGCCATTTTGAGCAAATACCCAGTCAAACATGTAATCGTAATTACCCACTGTACTAATCCAGCGCACTACAAGTTCACGGCGTGCTTCACTTGCATCTTGATCACCAAATATTTCTTGGTGTTTATATTCAGGCCCAGCATAACGCTCAAAAATTGCAATCGCATTTGGAATCACTTGTGGCTGGCCTTTATAGTCTGCAATGACAGCATCAAGTAAAACCGCATTTTCTGGTGCATCGGTCCCAAGCTGAATGGCTGATGTGAGTGTTCCCATTCCGTACTCACCTGAGTCCAGATAAGACTTAAAGTACCATCCCATGTCAGGGTCACCATATGGAACCACCATTCCACCAAGGTTACCTTCATACATGACTTTACGTTTTACGCCTTTATCTTTATACGTCACGGTTGAAAGTTGCAGGCCAACACGAGAGTCTAGTGCGACATGGAAACACCAATTACCCCAATGTACCGTTTGTCCTGTAATAGAGAAGTTCTTACCTTCGGGTTCACTAATATTCAGGGGTTTGATTTTCGGTGGTTTGGTATTTTTAGTGGCATAAGGTCGATCCGTCATCGGAACAGGAATCAAGGCCCCTTCTTCGATTTTAATAATTTTTTCTTTATCTAAATCAACCACAGCCACCAAGTTTTCAATTGGATGTGCCCAATAGTTACCATCACCAGTATCTAGATACGACACAACTTTTAAAACGTTAAGCTGTTTATCCAAGCCATCTTTACCACCGAAATATCCCACGGTTAATGGATTGGTAATGACTTTCTTAACATCGGTTACACCACGTTTGCGTAAAGCATCCTGATATTCTTTACTCGCTTCAATCACACGCTGTACAGTTTCAAAGTTATCGAGCAAAACCATTCCATGAGTGTCTTTAAGTACATTCCATTTTGTGACTTGCTGAGTATTAAGATTAACTTCACCTTCAATCGCTTGGTTACCTTTTAACAAAATGAAAGATGCAATTCGATCGTCTTTATATTCTTTGTGATTAATAAAGTAATCCCAAACTTTTGCTTTTTCTGGCTCTTTTAGTTTTAACTCGGCAAAACGCATATTTTTATAGGCGTATTTTGAGCGGTTAATCACATCAAATGTCTTTTTAATTTCGTCAGAATTTAAACTATTGAGCGGATGAAACGTATTTTCAACTTTAAAAGTTTGATCTAAACCAGACTGAAATACTTCATTAAAGAAGTCTTTTCCGATCACAGGTTTATTATCTTTAATTAATAGTGGGACGCTTAATTTTAGAGGTTTTCCATTCACTAAAACCTGATTTGAATTTGGCTTAGCTCGAACTACCATAGAGCCTTTGGTAATCATATAAGTATTAGTAAAATCGTCTTTGACAACTTTAGCACCTTGCTCACTCATGTTTTGGTAAAGAGATACCATTTCGGCCTTTCCACCATGAGCAAAAGCTTGAGTATTTAATCCCCAAAAGCTTGCAGCGATTGATAAGTTAAGTGCCAATATTTTTTGTATGTCATTCAATAATCGTTGTTTACGCATTGGTTTCATCCTTTTCATCTATCCCTGAACTATCTGAATCAGACAGTTAATATGCACTTTCCTATGTGTGAAATTTATTAGACCAACTTAATAGTTTTAAACTTATTAAGCTCATCTAACCTGTTCTAATTAATTTAATTTCAACACAGTTACATAGGGCTAGCTTGTTTAAGAATGACCTAGAACTTGTCTAAAAATGACATCAAAAGATGAAAGGTTTAAGCCGACACACCCTCTCTAAATTCTTTAGGAGAAATACCATAAGTCTTCTTAAAGATTTTTGAAAAATGCGCGCCATCCCAAAAGCCCCATTTCAAAGCAATTTGGGTAATCGAGCTTTGTTTATTTCTTTTATCAAGTAAATCTGCTTTGACTTTTTCTAAGCGTTTGAGCTGTATATATTTGTTAATAGATAGATTTTCTTGAAGAAACAGACGATAGAGATGACGTAGCGATACCCCTATATGTTCTGCAATTAATTTAGGTGTTAAATCCGGTTTTGCTAAGTTTTCTATAATATAGCGCTCGGCTTTTTCCATCAGGTTATTTGAACTATTAATATTTTTATAATTGATTGTGGGTTTGATTAAGGCAATCAGTGCATCTTCAAAAGCATTACCATCTTCGGTTGCGTACCAAAGTTTGATATTTTCAGCAGACATGTTTTTCAAAATATTCTTGAGTAAAAAACCACTCATATTTTGAGTAATCAGTTTTCCAAAATATTCGGTACTAATATTTTCTTTAAGTAATTTTTCACGCGACAGGTGTACTGAAATCTGACTCACCAAGCCTTGCGGATACATTGAAATTGTTTCGACTGGGTCGACCAACACAATATCGCCTTCATTCAGGCTTAAGGTTTCATTTTTATACTCAAGCAGCATTTTTCCCGAATACTGCAAAATCAAAAAACAAAAACGATTATTCACTCGATCGATTTCATCGGCTTTTCGGACAATTTTATTGGCATTGTTTTTGATAAAAGCAATTTCGGTGTCACCCAATAAAAAGCACTGAACTTCACCAATGAATAAATTACGGGTTCCGTCAAAATCGGTTTCAAAATTGCCGCACACACTTTTAATATGGTGCGTCCATGTGAGTAATGCATCGCTTACATATTGGTTCATCCCTTACCTCTCTATACATGTGCCACCGCTCAAAATTTTGCGTTTGTGGTGGTGCACTGTCTTGGCTTATTTGCAATCTTGTTTTATTGATAAACAAATTGTGTGCCAAAAATTCCTTATCCTTGGAATTGTTTTGATGATAGTCAGCTAGATGTAAAGAAGCTGATAAATCAATTCAATTTATCAGCTTAATGGGACTTATGCTACTCCTGCGAAATCTCGTAGCATGGTAATAAAAATATCCTTTTGTTCCTCAGAATACTTTTTAAACACCTCATTTTGGTGGCTATCGGCAATATCAAACAAATACTGCGCCGTTTGTTTACCTTTCTCGGTCAGTGCGTACAAATTATCGTGATCAACCAATAAGCCTTCAAATTTTAGAATTTCAGCCGACCTTTCAACTTCTTGCATTGGCATAGCAATATCGCGCGGTAAATCTTCTTTACTTGAAGCAGTACCACTGGCTAAAACGAGTAAAAGACGTGATTCACTGGTACGGAAACCAGAAGCCATTTGCTTAGGAATATAGTCGGTTTGATAGGCTTTAAATGCACGACTCATCAAATAGCAGACATTATTATATAAGTGCCCATAATGTGTTTGGTCTACGCCGTTCTCTTCAGTTTGCTTAACTTGAAGGCTTGGATGCGGCATGACACAAGAATATGCGCCTTGATGATAAACCAATGGACTCCGGCCTTGGTCATGGAAACGAACCACTTTACCAACAATAATCCAGTGGTCACCGCCTTCAATCACTTGATAGCGTTCGCACTCAAACACCGCAGAACAATTTTCTAAAATGGGTGCGCGTCCTGCACCAAGTTGAAAATTGGTGTCTGCAAATTTATCAATATTGCGTCTCGAAAACTTATTAGACAGCTCAATTTGCGTGCCCGATAAAATATTAACTGCAAAATGTGTTGCTTCTTCAAACACTGAAAAACTTGAAGATTTTTTATCAATACTCCACAAAATAAGTGGTGGGTCGAGTGACACCGAGTTAAAACTATTTGCGGTTACACCCACTTTCTCACCTTGTGCATTTTGTGCAGTAACAATGGTAACGCCTGTTGCAAAATTTCCTAATGCTCGTCGGAACTGTAGTGGATCGACCGTAAACTCATCTATTTGTTGTAATACATTCATCATCTTTCTCCTAAACCTTCTCTTACATCCATATAAATCGCGAGAGCATTAGATATCTAAAACTAATCTCGGTGTTTTAGAGCGCGAACAGCACACCAATATTTGTTCATTGCTGGCTTTTTCTTCATCAGTAAAATAAACATCTCGATGATCAGGTTCGCCTTCAATCACATCGCACATGCAGGTTCCGCATACGCCTTGCTCACAAGACATTTCAATGTCGATCCCTTCTTTAGCTAAAGCCTGCAAAATGGTTTCGCCAGCTTCAACCATAATAATTTTTCCGCTACGCTCAGCCACCACCTCAAATGAATCTCCAGAAGTATCAGTTTCAACTTGGAAATATTCTTTGTGGATTTGCTGCTCAGGAAAATCGTGAGTCGTGGCAAGGTTAATCACCCAGTCCATAAAACCGACTGGACCACAGGTATAAATATGGCTCTCAAGGTCAATATCTTTAATGGCAGATTCAAAAAATGCTCTGTGGCTTGCACCTTCGGATTTAAAATGAAAAGTTGTGTACTTGGCTAACTCACCATTTTTAATTTCATCAACAAAAGCGCAGTTTTGAGGGCTAGCACCGCAGTAGTGAAGCTCAAACGATTCGCCTTCGTGTGCAAGTTGATATGCCATCGTGATTAACGGCGTAATTCCAATTCCACCGCCAATCAATACACTGTGTTTGGCTTTTAAAAGTGGAAATAAATTTTTTGGTTCACTGACCTGAATTTGCATGCCATCTTTAATTTCATCAAAAGCCGAGACTGAGCCACCACGTGATTCAGGGTCACGTAAAATTCCAAGGCGAAACTTACCTTTGTCATTTGGATTTTGGCAAAGTGAATACTGGCGTACCATGCCATTTGGTAAGTGCACATCAATATGTGCACCCGCTTCAACTTTTGGCAAGGTTGCAGAAGTTGCAGATTCAAATTCCATGACTGCAATATTTCCACCTTCCACATGGCGATTTTTAACGACAACATCATAAAGTGTAGTCATGATTCAACTCCCTTTTCATGGTTAAGCTCGTGGCTTAACGCATGAATAAACCACCGTTAATATCCCATGTTGCACCAGTCACAAACCCCGCATTTGGACTCGCGAGCAAGCCACAAGTTTCAGCAATAAAGTGCATACTTCCTAAGGCTTTAACTGGAATATTCTGGATGAACTGTTCCATTTTTTCGTCAGACACCACGCTATGAACGATTGGTGATTCCATCGGTCCCGGTGCAACTGCATTGACGGTCACCCCTTTTGCCGCAAACTCTTTGGCAAAAATTTTGGTTAACGTCACAATGGCACCTTTGGTTGCCGCATAGTGCGCACCCGTTGCAGTACCGCCATTTTGTCCAGCTAAAGACGCCATATTAATGATGCGTCCATGGCCTTTTTTAGCCATATATTGGCCAATAATTTGACAAGCTTGAAAGGTGCCACGTTGGTTGACTTGGGTCACCCAATCAAAATCTGCTGCGGTAATTTCTAATACTGGCGTTGCTTTGGTGACGGTGGCATTGTTAATCAACACATCAAGTTTAGAAAATTTCTCTTCAATCCATTTCACGGCAGCATGAAAATCTGCTTCGACAGAAATATCTAATTTCAAGGGAAACATATTTTGTGCATTTTGACTTTGTGCCTTGGCGTTTTCGGCTTTTTCAAGCGTACTCGCTGACAAAATCACTTGATGGCCTTGGCTCGCAAAATATTCAGCAATCACATTACCGAGTCCAGAAGCAGCACCTGTCACTAAAACAACTTGTTTCATGTTACCGCTCCTAAAGAATGTAGCTAATACCAGCTAAGGTATCGGTTGAGTTAACCAAGTTAATGATTTTACGGTTAATCTTAAAGCCTGTAGCCGCATCACGAGTCAAATGGTAAGTAATATCTGCGGTGTAATGCTTGAGGTTTTCTTTACGGAATTCACGTAAGTTTTGAGCACAACGCAAAACGATTTCATTATCTTGGTCTTGAATAACACGTACACGAGAAACACTACGCACAGTATTTGCTTTAGGTGCTGTAGAAATTGCTTCACCATTTTCAAGACGCTCTACACGTAAAGTACGCATATGATTATCGTCATAGGCATAATTTAAGTTGTTTTCATAGTCCGTTAGGTTTGGGTCAATTGGAATGATATAAACGCCTTTTTCATTCCATAAATTGAGCCATTCACGGTATTCACTGTGATCTAACATATCTGCTTCAGCCCAGATGAAAGCAGTGACTTCATTTAATAATTGCAGATTCATATTCATTGCTCTCTCCTTAAGCCGTCATCATCTTTTTCCACTGCTGATAGGCTGCACGCATACCTGTTTCAGCACTGACATCACTTTTTAAGCCATCTTCGGTTTTGACTTCGCCCGGTAAACCGCGGTTGAGCATGATCCATAAATCATTGCCAGCATTAGCGCCGTGTTGTACGCGCTCCCAAGCTTCTGAGTCATCTGGCGTACCAAAGCCAAATGGACCTTGGAAATGTTCATGCAAACGTAGGCGGTATTGGTTGGCAATTTGTGGTCCACCGTCCATGGTAATTACCGAGTGATGAATTTCTGTTTCAGCAACTGAAATTGGCTGTAATACACGGAAGAACGCCATTGAACATGCAATATTTGGGAATAAATTTAAGTTAAAGCCAGAACCACCCACTGCGCGAACAATACGGCGTACTTCTAATTCTTCATGCCCTTCGTCACGCAATGCTTGAGCCAACTCTTCAAAGCGCTCTTGAATTGGTCGCTCCATAAGCTCTTCGTCTAGATCAACCAATTCAGGAATCATCACCATCACACTGTGACCATTACCTAAGTCTTCAACAAAGCCCGGTTGGTTTTCGAAGTTAAAGAGTTCTTCGGTTTTTTCATCGACAGAACTTAAAAATGACTTGTGTACCAATGGGAAGTGATAAGCATCGGTTGTATTTTCAAGCTGGATTTTCCAGTTACCCGGGAAACGGAAGCGGTGTTCACCCAACACTTTAATTGGATAACCTGCACCTTGTTTCATAAACAGGTCAATCCATTTTTTTGCTGGCCCAAGGAACTCTTCAAGCGGTTGAATGTCTTCTTTAAATGAAGCGAAGATCATGCCGTTATATTCTTCTACACGTAGACTCACCAACGGTAACTCTGATTTATCTAAACAATCGCCGTAACTTTCCGGAGATGGCACACCGCGCAAACTACCGTCAAGTGCATAACTCCAACCGTGGTACGGACATACAAAACTGTTGGTTTTTCCTTTCTTATGTTCGCATACAGTTGCTGCACGGTGACGGCAACGGTTTAAAAGTACATGGACTTTCTTTTTACGGTCACGTACCACAACCACAGGCTGTTTACCGATATTAATGGTTTTATAGCTTCCGCCTTCTGGAATTTCGCTGGCATGTGCAACCCACACCCAAGTGCTATAAAAGATTTTTTCCATTTCTTCATCAAAAATGCGTTCATCTTTATAAAGAGAAGTATGAGCACGGTCACTTTGAACCAAAGCATCGTAATCAATGCCAATGTTATGCGTCGGGATAATACTGTTCATATCAATAGTCCTTTTAAATATGTCCTGGGTCATTCCTGGGAAGGTACCGGCAATTCAGCTTCACTGTGCCAATGCGATACGGGACGACTGAAAATATTCTGTGTTTGGAAATGTTTAATTTTCCATGTTCCATCTGCTTGCTTTTGAAACTTCACATTGAGCTTTGCTGCATTCAGATGACTACGGCCATCTTTAAAGGTTGAAGTTTGCAACATGAGCCAAGAAGCATTTGCATCATTTTGATTTACATAAATTTGTTCTGAATTGACAAAGTGTGCATTCATAACAAAGTGAGATTCTTTTTGGGTATAGCTTTTAAACATGTCGTAAATCGACTGCCAAGAATCATAACGGCCAAAAGATTTGGCATATTTCTCGCCAATACCTTCCCAAATACAGTCTTGATCAAAAAGATTCATCAACTCGTCAAGATCTGTATTTGCATTGAGCTCATCGCAAATTTCCATATAACGGTTCAGACAGTTACGAATCGCGTTGTGCGCTTCTAACTGTTCTAACCGCTCTAAGATTTCTGCAATATTCACTTTGTCATTCATTGCCATCGCCTTAACGCTGGATAATCAATTCGCGCCCAACACGAGCTTCAACTTTGCAATATTTCCAAAGTTTGTATGGACCTTCACCCACCACCGTCGTTCTAAACAAGTTACAAGCTGCATGTACTGTTTCAATATCCGGAACATCGGCAAGCAAGTACGTTGTCCAAGGCCAGCCACCACTTGGGCCAACCATGCTTTGGTCATCATCAAGATTTCCAAAAACATGTACGCCCGGTAAGTCATGAATGCCGTTCCACATTTCACCAAACGCTGCCCAAACTGCTTTTGCTTCAGCAGGTTCGGCGTCAAAAAAGTTCTGGTTAATACCCATGCAGAACAAAACACGTAATGATTTTTTAGCTTCCATCTCAATATCCTTTTTAAAAATTAAAACTTATAAATAACCAGGGGTTGGCTTTAACCCGAAACTAATTGAGGCTGCATTTTGTAAGGTCGCATCCCCCATAAAGGCATGTTGAGTCACCACGTTGGTGTCATTTACAAAACGGCTAAATGGATTGTTGGTATAGATTGCCGTCATACCCGCGAGCATTTGCATTTTTCGGGTGACTTTGGCGCAAACTCGAGCTGCATGGGTACATGCCAGACGCATATCACTAATTTGTTCAGCAGTGGCTTCACGCCCAGCAATAATTTCATTCCAGACAATATCCATGGTTTGATAAAACCAAGATTTTGCAGACTGAAACTCTGCATCAGCTTGAGCAAACTCATATTGAGTCACTGGGCGGTTTGCAATTTCTGACCCGCCTGTAATAGATGCTTTGCCCGGCGCTAATTTTTCAAATTCTTCTAGTGCAGCAGCAGCAACACCAATACCTACCACAGTTAATACTTGAGTCGCTAAAGACAGTGACGGATATTTAAAAAATGGCTCACTTAGTTTTGAAGGTTCACCACGTACAAAGGTCCATTTCTTTTCGACCAATACATCTTCGACCACCAAATCATGGCTTCCCGTACCTTTTAGGCCAACGGTGTCCCAAGTCATTTCAATTTTGGCTTTTTTCGCAGGCATCACGGCCATACGTGGTAAGCCCTGCATTTCATTGTTTTTAAGTGGTGAAATCCCTACACCCACAATGTCGGCCCCCATGCAGCCACTTGAGAATTTCCAACGTCCACGAACCACAACACCTTCATCAGTAATTTCAGCAGGTTGTGGTGGAAAAATACCTCCAGCAAATACCACATCTGGTCCGTTTTGATACAATTCTTTAAGCGTTTCTTCTGGCAAACTTCCTAAATAAGCAGGGCTCATGCCGAAACTTGCTACCCAGCCCACCGAACCATCAGCTTTAGATAAAGTTTCGATCAATTCGCAAAACTGCCGTGGTGACCATTCTTCACCACCAAAACGTTTAGGCACCAAGGCACGGTAAACGCCAATTTGTTTAAGTTTTTCGATAATGTCTTGGCTCACGTAGGCCTGATTATCGAATTCACCTGTACAGGCACGCTCACGTATTTCTTGGCACAAAGCATCTAAGTCAACTGCTTTGTCTTGAGAAGCAAACTCCATTTTAGACAACTTATTCATCATCTAACTCCTTGTAATTTATTGCATTGCATCAACACAAAATTTAGCTATAGCGCATAATTGCTCATCTTTTTGATGCTTTGATATGATCTGTAGGCCCACGGGTAACCCTTCACTGGTTTCAAGTGGCACTGAAATGGCTGGATGTCCTGATAAATTAAATGGTCGAACTAAACCCGTAAGATTTAAAAAAGCGACCGTGTTTTCAGCTTCAGAAACTTTCGGTGGAATTTGTGGAAGTGTCGGTAAAACCAATGCATCATATTTTTCTAGTAGTGCATCAAGTTCTTGGGTCAGCTGCGCTTTCACAACTTCTGCTTGTTTCACTTGCTCTAAAGTTGTTGCGGCAGCTTTTAATAAACGACCATTTACATCAGAACCAACTAACCCTGTTTGAGTTAACTCACCAAAAGCTTGCCAATTTTCATAATTAATAATCTGCATGCCTGCATCAAAAGCAGCTTCAAAATGTTCAACTTTTTCTAAAGTGGTCTGTAAATTGGCTTTTTGAAGTGCTTGATAAATACAGTTCCAAACAACCTCATCTGCTTGTACATCCAGCACAGCGAGTTTCGGTGTGCTAATACATGGGGTAGGGTTAAAAGTTGGATCAATAATTTGCATGGCTTTTTCAATCATCTCGACTGAATTTGCAAAAGGGCCAACACAATCTAAAGAACTTGACGGTGGATAAACGCCTTTTCTGCTCACGCGACCGAAAGTTGGCTTTAATCCAAAAACTCCGCAGCACGCAGCAGGCATACGGATAGAGCCGCCCGTATCTGTACCTAAAGTAAAGTCAGCTTGTTTAGCAGCAACTGCCGCAGCCGAACCACTCGAAGAGCCGCCTGGAATAAGTTCAGGATATTTAGGATTGATGGGTGTACCAAAAGCATGGTTAATGCCTGTAATACCAAAAGCCAACTCATGCAAATTTGTTTTCGCAATAATTTCACAGTCAGCTTTTAAAATGTTTTTAACCACCTCAGCATCATCATGCGCAGGTTCAACATTTAATAAAGCTCGACTACCAGCAATGGTTTTTAGACCTTGAATATCAATTGTGTCCTTGACCATCACCTTGAGCTTGCCACTTCCTTTATGCACGCTTTGGCTAATAATATTCATTCACTTTTCCATGTATTTTTATCTATTAATTAAAATATGAGAAAATTTAATGGAATTGTCAAGTATTTTTTATAATTTGTTCTCAAGGAAATATGCAAAATTTTGTTTATAATAGGATTACCCTTTTTTCACTAAGTTATTGCTTAGCTATGCTTGATCATTTAGAACAATTTCTTCCTAATAAAGAACCGTCGAGTATTCAAAATTTCCCTTTTTTTTGGGTTTCCCAAGTGAATGGAAAATATTCACAACTCATTGAAAAATCAATAAAAAAACTAGGTATTGATAATACACGCCGTAAAATCATTTTAAGTACTAATGCTTTGGGTGAAGCCAGTATTACCGATATCGCTAATCTTTCTACCTTAAAGTTAACGACAGCAACAAAAGCTGTATATCGATTAGTAGAAGATGGAATTGTCGAGGTCTACTCTTCTACCACTGATGAACGAATTTCGATGGTGAAATTAACGGCCAAAGGTGTTGAGCTGGTAGAACAGATTAATCAAATTAGTGTGGTCACCTTAGCAGGCATCCTGAATGCCTTTTCAGAAGATGAGCTTCACAATTTAAATCACCAGTTAAAAAAATTATTTGACCTCATGCCATCAAGTTAATTATTTGACTTGATATCGGGTTAGATACGCTCAAGAGCAGCATGGAGGAAATAGTTCTTCCTTTCTCGCTGCTCTTTATCAAAAGAAGTTTCAATATTAAAAAATAAAATAAAAATCAGTTTCTTAATTCAATAAATTATTACTATCTGTTTACTTAACATACTTTTTAGGTATTCTAACATACTCAATAAGTAATGGAATTTTACATATAAAAAGAAAATAATAATTCCATGATATTTAAAAACCCATTAACTCCTAATCGGGTTTAGACACACTCTTCCGGTCTGTACGAGACCAAACTACTCATTTCTAGCCTATTTATTATTCTTATCTAAAGGGGGAAATATCAAAAACTTCAGAGGAATAATAAAAGTTAGATATCAATTTCTTTAAGCGTTTTATACATAAGGATTAAGTGTATGAACCAAAGTAATATCGCTGTTGAAAGGACACAAAAGAAAAGCAATGCGTATGCATGGTATGTCGTCACACTTTGTATGTTGGCATATATATTTTCATTTATTGACCGCCAAATTCTGGCGCTGATGATTGAACCCATTAAAGCAGATCTCCAACTTTCAGATACACAATTTAGCCTGTTACATGGCCTTGCCTTCTCACTGTTTTATGCCGTTATGGGCTTACCCTTAGCTTATATTGCCGATCGTTTTTCACGACCAAAACTGATTTCAATTGGAATTATTGTTTGGAGTCTAGCCACGGCAACTTGTGGTTTAAGTAAAAACTTTATTCAACTGTTCTTGAGCCGTATGGCGGTCGGTGTAGGTGAAGCTGCGTTATCTCCAGCTGCTTATTCAATGTTCAGCGACATGTTTAGTAAGGACAAACTAGGCCGCGCGGTCGGGATCTATTCAATTGGCGCTTTTTTAGGGGGCGGTATCGCCTTTTTAGTTGGTGGTTATGTCATTAACTTACTTAAAGGCGTGACACTCATTGAAGTTCCATTATTAGGGGCACTCAAGGCATGGCAAATTGCCTTTTTTGTAGTAGGTTTACCCGGCATCATTATTGGTCTGCTATTTATTCTGACCGTTAAAGACCCAGCACGTAAAGGCCAACAGCTCAACCAAAATGGAAAAGTTGACCAAGTCAAATTTTCACAATGTCTTCAGTTTATTAAAAAACATTCGAAAACATTTGCTTGTCATTATTTAGGTTTTACCTTTTATGCAATGGCGCTCTATAGCCTAACTAGCTGGACACCTGCATTTTATATTCGAAAGTTTCAACTCGCACCGACTGAAACAGGTTATATGCTCGGCACAATTCTATTAATTGCAAACACATTAGGCGTGTTTTGTGCAGGTTGGCTAAACGACTGGTTTATTAAAAAAGGGCGTCAAGATGCACCGATGATTACAGGTGTGATTGGTATTGTTGGCCTGATTATTCCAATTGCATTTTTTACCCAAACAGATCAGCTTTGGCTTTCAGTCAGCTTACTGATTCCTGCAATGTTCTTTGCATCTTTCCCTTTAGTGATTTCAGCAACTGCTTTGCAAATGTTAGCTCCAAACCAATTTAGAGCACGCCTTTCTGCCCTCTTCCTTTTAGTGAGTAACTTAATTGGACTCGGTATTGGTACAACATTGGTAGCCATTATTACAGATAAAGTTTTTGGTAGTCCGTTAATGGTGGGTTCTTCTTTGTCTATTGTGGGTGGTCTGTCGTGTGTACTGGCTTTAATTCTGCTGTTTAAAGGCTGCAAATTTTTTAGTGAAAGTATGAAACTTGAAAAATTAAATTAATAGGTCTCACAAATTGCAAAATGTACTCTCTAACTAAACGCTTTGAGAGTACCGAAATATTCAAAATTACGTAGTGCCGAGGACTGGCATACATTTGGGAAATGGATTATGGAATTATTTCACCGTTTTAAACCACACACTTTAGCTGTTGCTACTTTATTACTTATGTGCAGCAGCTCATGGGCTGCAAATCCGAATCAGCAAACCGAAGATGAATGGAAATTCACTTTAAAAAATGCATATATCAATCGTGATTTTGATAATGATGCCTTAAAAGATACTGGCAGCTGGTCTCAGGCAGCATCTTTATTTTATAAATCAAAAATGCATGACACTCCGTTAATCATAGCAGATAAGCCAATCACGATTGGGGCCGATGCTTCTGTTCAATATGCTGTGCGCTTAAGTTCTGACAAACACGTCGCAGATACTGTTCTGCCTTTTAATAAAGAAACGCAATCTCAAGCTTCAGATTATTTAAAATATGGTGCAACCTTAAAACTGGGTTATGACAAAACTCTTTTGAGTGTTGGTGAACTCTGGCTCGATTTACCTGTAACGGCGGTAGATGCTAGTCGTCAGCTACTCACTTCTTATTGGGGAACCAACCTAAAGTCACAACTTTCAGATCAGCTCTATGCCGAAATTGGCCGAGTGGAAAAAGTTTCTCCCCGAAATGAAGAAGACTTTAAAAAGTTTTCTTTCACGTCAAATGGAATTACCAAAGAATCTGATGGCCTTAACTACATTGACTTGCGCTATCAATTTACGCCGTCTTTAAAGGGTGAATATTATTTTGGTAATTTAGAAGATCTGTATAACAAGCATTATGTTGGGCTTGAACATACGTGGAAGCAGCCAACTTTCGCTCTTACTTCTAAGTTTAAGTACTTTAATGCAAAAGATGACGGCAATACCTTTGATATTGATGCGCAGAACATTGGATTACTTGAAACCTTTAAAGTAAAAAACCATACCTTTGGTTTGGGTTACCAGCAAATTATCGGTGAGTCGGCTTACCCGCTACCAGATGGCTTCTTACCAGAAACTTATTTCATCAACTGGAACGCTACTGGATTCTTTAAAGAAGATGAAAAGTCTTACCATGTGATGTACGGCTATGACTTTAAAGATTATGTACCGGGCTTAAATGCGATGGTTAAATATGTGTACGGACATGACTTCAAAGCAGCCAACGGTGAAAAGAACCATGAAACTGAATCGAATGTGATTTTAAACTATGCGTTCCAGCAACCTTTCTTAAAAGGCGTTGCTCTGCAATACATTCGTATTGATTACAACGTTAAACACGGCAATGACTTTGGTGAAGACCGCTTTTTTGTCAATTACACCAAAAAATTCTAAATAAAAATTACCCCCTAAAGTTTAGGGGGTAATTTTTTAACCTAATTTATTGACCAACTTTAGAGGTAAAACTTTCATAGCAATACTCATAGGTAACCATGGCCACTGCGGTACATACGCTTTCACGGGTTGTTTTTCAATGGCTTTGACCAAAGCCTTACATCCTGTTTTGGCATCTACTTCAAATGGCAAATGTTTAGCACCATCATTCATTTCGGTACGGATGTAACCCGGAAAAATTGTAGAAACTTTAATTGGTGTATCTAATAATTCAGCACGAATACCTTCGGCCAAGTGAGCAACCGCGGCCTTACTGGCTGCATAAGTCGATAAGTGTTTTGGTAATCCGCGCATCGCACTCATGGATGACATCACCACCAAGTGACCGGCGTTTTGCTCTCTAAAAATTTCAGTCGCCGCCTCACACTGTGCTAAAGCAGAAATAAAGTTTGTTTCAGCTGTAGCTCTGTTAATTTCAAAATTACCTTTACCAATACGACGGCCATTTCCGACTCCCGCATTTACAATAATTCGGTCTAAATAGCCAAACTCTTGTTTAAAGGCGCGAAATACTTCAAAAACCTGATCGTAATTAGTTACATCCAAGCTTTTTGCAATTACTTTAATACCATACTGATTTTCTAGTTCGGTTTTTAAAGACTCTAATCGGTCTAAACGGCGTGCACAAATCGCTAAGTTATAGCCTTTGGCTGCGAACTCATGTGCCATACCCGCGCCCAATCCAGAACTTGCACCTGTAATTAAAATTGTCTTTGCCATGCTTTTATCCTTATTTTAAATCCATGTCAGTAAATCTGGACGCTCAGCTTTTATAAAATGATGTTCATTTAAACTTAAAACCTGAGCTTCATTTCCAACCAAACGTAAAGTCGTGAGGCTTGTATTCGCAATTGCCCAATTCAAGGCAAAAGTTCGATTGGGGCTCAGTTCAAGCAATTTTCCAATTGCTACAGAAATCACACCACCAGAGGTAAAAACAATTGCATAGCGAGGCTTGGTTTTTGCTAACTCATCACAAAGTTGCTGCAATGCTGTTTCGACTCTTTCTTTAAAATGTGGCCATGACTCATCATATTCATGATGAAAATCACCATCTGTCCATCGTCCAATGGCACCTTCAAATATTTTGGCAAGATAAGCACGAGGGTTCTGTTCTTGCGCCACGTCAGCTTTTAACAGTTCAGGCTGTTCAAAACGCGGTTCATAACGGGCAAAAACCTGTTGATGGTTAAACTCATTCCATAAATTATTATGTTGAATCACCGCATCTGGAAAGCATTCATCAAGTGCGAGCTTTGCAGTCTGCTCATGGCGCTGCATAGTTCCAGCAACCACATACGGTTGTTCTTTCAATATTTGCTTAAAATAACGGCCTAACAAAGTCGCCTGAGCCTCACCATTTTCAGACAGCTCATCATAGTTACTTTTACCAAATGATGCCTGTCCATGCCTTACTAGATAAATTGTGGTCATCTTCTTAAAATACCCTGTATTTTCTGTAAAGATTGCTGAGCAAATTCAGATTCTTGCAATTTTTGCTGTGCGATAAGTTTTAAAGCTCTGATATGTAGCGCATGAATCACGATCCAGAAATCTTTAAATGCAGGATTTCGGGTTTGCTTGTGGTAATAACGGTAATAGATTTGCTGGGCAATCACTGCTAAACGGAATACACCAAACACTTCATAAAAAGCCCAGTTTTGAGGCTCCAATCCTGTTTTTTGTAAATAATACTCAACGACTTCTTTACGAGAGAACATTCCCTTTAAGTGAGTCGGCTGACGGCGTGTCGATCTAAAAATCATATTATCCGTTGGCTCAACCCAATAGGCCAAAGCACTGCCCAAATCCATTAATGGATCACCTAAGGTCGCCATTTCCCAATCGAGCACACCAATCACTTCTGTTGGATGCTCTGGATCTAAAATCACATTATCAAAACGCCAATCATTGTGAATAATGCAAGTCGTAGAGTCTTGAGGGATATTATCGTTTAGCCATTTTCGGACATATTTAAAAGAAGGGACATTGATTGTGCGGACTTTTTCATAACGCTTATCCCAACCTTCAACTTGTCTACGGCAATATCCTGTTCCTTTGCCAAGTTCAGCTAAAGGCGTTTTCTCATAAGGAACTTGATGTAATTCAATCAACTTATCAATAACATTTATGCAAAGCTCATGAACATTTTCTTCATTAAAGCCAAGCTCAGGCGGTAATTTTGCACGAGGAATAATTCCTTCAATGCGTTCCATCACATAAAAATCACAGCCAATGACCGATTCATCCTGACAAAGTGCAACCATTTTAGGAAGCACAGGATAATAAGGTGCAAGATTTTTCTGCACCATATATTCACGGGCCATATCGTGGGCTGACTTCACTTTTGTTCCTTTTGGAGGACGCCGTAAAATTAAATCGGTATTTTCATACTTTAAACGATAAGTCCAATTCGACGCTCCACCTGTATATTGAGTAACAACTGCTGGACCAACCAACTCAACACCTTGGCTTTTTAACCAGTTTTCAACTGCCCCAATATCAAGCTCTTCACCTTCACGTACTTCACCGCCTATATCAATTACCGACATATTCACTTCCTTTAAACTTATACTTTCTTATGACGACCGAAATAACCACGTTTGGCCAACTCTAATTTGGCAATCATGCCTTTATGTACTTCATCTGGGCCATCAGCTAAACGCAAGCTACGTGCTTGGGCAAAGAAACCTGTTAATGGTGAATCTCTTGAAACACCCGCACCGCCATGTAGCTGAATCGCCATATCGACTACTTTTTCTAAAACACTCGGAGCCACTACTTTAATTGCAGATATTTCTGTTAAAGCGGCCATATTTCCTAAAGTATCCATTTTATAAGCAGCATACAAGGTTAAAAGTCTGGCTTGATCTATGGCGACTCGAGCATCAGCCACGCGTTCGAGGTTTCCACCGAGTTTCAAAATTTCTTTGCCAAACGCCGTTCTAGACATGCCTCGATCAATCATGAGTTCTAGAGCTTTTTCAGCAGCTCCAATACAGCGCATGCAATGGTGAATACGTCCTGGTCCTAAACGACCTTGGGCAATTTCAAAACCTTGGCCCGCACCACCAATAAAGTTTTCGATAGGCACTCGAACATTATTAAAATGAACTTCACCATGTCCATGCGGTGCATCGTAGTCACCAAACACAGGTAACATCCGCTGAATTTCAACACCTGCCGTATCAATCGGTACTAAAACCATAGAGTGTTGATGATGACGGTCTTTGGTTTCATCTGGAGTATGCGCCATAAAAATAATGACTTTGGCATTTGGATCACCTAAGCCAGACGACCACCACTTTTTGCCATTTAAAACAATTTCATTACCGTCAATGAGTGCAGTCGCTTGCATATTGGTTGCATCGCTTGACGCAACATCTGGTTCAGTCATGCAAAAAACCGAACGAATTTTTCCGTCCAATAAAGGTTCTAACCATTGCTTTTTTTGCTGCTCACTGCCATAGCGCCATAACAATTCCATATTTCCCGTATCTGGTGCATTACAGTTAAAAACAGTGGGTGCCAATAAGCTGCGGCCTGTTAATTCAGCTATGTGCGCATATTCTTGAACAGTTAACCCTGCACCCAGCTTTTCATCGGGTAAAAACATATTCCAAAGACCAGCTTGCTTTGCTTTAGATTTCAAATTTTCTAAAAGCTCAGGCCATTGCCATTTTTTCCAGTTTCCATCTGGATTTAACTCGTGAACTTCTTCCCAAAATTTTGCTTCGATAGGTTCTATTTCTTCTAAAATAAATTTTCTTGTTCGCTCAGTAAAATCCTGAGCTTTCTTGGAGAGTTCAAACATTCTTTTTCCTTTACATCATTATTTGGTCTTTACATCAACATAACTTGAAATTTAATATGAATGAAATGATTTTATTAAATAACACCTCATGAATAATATTCATAACCTGCATGGCCTAGACTTAAGTTTTTTTCACCGGATTGATATCAATTTATATCCGCTATTTATCGCAATTTATGAGCAAAAAAGTATTTCAAATGCGGCAAGCAGTCTCAATATTACGCAGTCAGCAGCAAGTCATGCTTTACAACGACTACGCCAACAACTTGAAGATGATGTATTTATACGTGTAGGCAATAAAATGTCTGCAACGCCTTTTGCAGAACAGATTTATCCAACTGTTAAGCAAGCACTTTTAACGATTCAAAATATTAGCCAACAGAAACATGTCTTTGATCCAACCAGTTTAAAAAGCTTAAAAATCGCCGTTCATGATGAGATTGAACCGATTATTCTTCCAAGGCTTGCTCAACATTTTCAAAATCTTAATTTAGATTTGCAGTTTGTCAGTATGAAGCTAGATCGAAAACATATTATGGCTGACTTGGCAACGCAGCAGCTCGATTTCGTGATTGACCTAGAACAATATTTATCTCCAAAAATTACCTTTGATCATTTGGTAACAGATGAGTTCGTCATTTGCAGTCAACTTAAAGAAGTCGATTTATCGAGTTATATCAGTGGTCGACACATTGGGGTTTCGTCACGCCGTACGGGCGCTTTGCTTGAAGATATTTATTTAAATCAACACCAAAAAATTTCAAGAAATGTATTTATGCGCTGTCAAAATTACTCAACGGCACTACAAGTTTTGGGAGCTCAAGCCAACGCAATATTGACCATGCCTCGTATGATTTTGCAGCATTTATCCTATAGTCCTGAAATTTGCTTACATTCTCTGCCTTTTGAGATAACCAATATTAAAATGGGTATGTTTTGGCACGAAGATTTAAGGGATAATTTAAGACATCAATTTTTGCGACATGAAATTATTAAACTTTTTCAGTAAAGCAAATTGATTGACTAAGCTTCTATCGTACAAGGACCAGTAATGAGTAAAGATGAACGGATAATCCAGAATCAGGACAACAAAAAAACGATTCGTCATGAAGATTACATTGCTGGCATCGGTAAAGGCATGTCAATCTTAGATAGCTTTAGCAGTAATCAACATCGCCTAAATATTTCTATGGCTGCTGAAAAAACTGGACTTACCCGAGCGGCAGCAAGACGTCATTTATTAACTTTAGAATATTTAGGTTATCTTGAGTCAGATGGGCACTATTACTATTTAACCCCGAAAGTTCTTAAATTTTCAGGAGCTTATTTAGGTGCAGCTCAACTTCCAAAAGTGTCTCAGCCTTTATTAAATCTGTTAACTAACCAAACTTCACTTATTTATTCGGTGATGGTACTTGATGGTTATGAAGCCATTACCATTGCCCGTAGTGCTGCCCACCAACAAACTGACCGTGTAAATCCATATGGTTTGCACTTAGGTAACCGCCTGCCTGCTCATGCGACATCTGCGGGTAAAATTTTATTGGCACATTTAAGCCAACAAGAACAATTGGACTGGCTTCAAAAATATCCTCTCCAACGTTTAACTAAATATACGCATGTCGAAAATGATAAGTTTTTAGAGTTACTACAAGAGATTCGAGAACAAGATTGGTGTTACTCACGTGAAGAACACGAATTAGGTGTTCATGCGCTCGCTGTACCAATTTATGGACAAGACTTTAAAGTTGTTGCAGCTTTAAATATTGTCTCTCCGACCATGAAAACAACTGAAGAATATTTAGTTCAACATATTTTGCCGCTATTGCAAGAGACTTCGCGGGACTTAAGACAAGTTCTTTAAATTTTACTTAGGCTATTTTGATAGGATAAATTTCATTATTCGCTTAGGCTATTTAGAGCATGAATACGATTCAAAATAAATGCTTAGGCTATTTCTAGAAGTAGTTGAAAGGAATTTTCAAATAACGAATGCCGTTTGATTCTGACTCCGGAAAATTTCCACCGTTCATATTAATTTGAATTGAAGGCAGAATTAATTTTGGCATTGCCAAAGTTGCATCTCGTTCTTGACGCATTTTTATGAATGAGTCTTTGGAAACACGTCGGTTTAAATGAATATTGCTTTGCTTTTGAGTTTTAATATCTGTTTGACAGACATATTCATCACGGCCTTCGGGTTTATAGTCATGGCATAAGAACATACGCATGTTATCAGGAAGTGTATAAAGCTTTTGTACAGAATCATAAAGTGCAGCCGCACTTCCTTTCGGAAAGTCGCATCTCGCTGAGCCATAATCGGGCATAAATAGAGTATCACCCACAAAAACAGCATCATCAATTATATAGCTGAGACAAGCTGGTGTATGTCCTGGTGTAGGAATGTTATATGCTTCTATATTCCCTATTTTAAAGTGCTCATTATCTTCAAATAGATAGTCAAAAGGCTGATTTGCATTGATTTGTTTAAAGTCAAAATTATAGATAGCCGAAAATGTTTCCTGTACAACAGAAATTTTCTTGCTAATTGCAACTGTACCGCCCAATTTAGATTTTAAATATTGGGCTGCGGTCATATGGTCGGCATGGACATGAGTTTCTAAAATCCATTGCACTTTAAAGTTTTGAGCCAAGACATAATCGACAATCAGATCAGCATTAGTTGTTTTTGTAGTTGCTGAAGCTGCATCGTAGTCAAGCACACTATCAATAATAGCGCATTGACGAATCGCTAAATCCGCAACAACATAGCTAAAAGTATTGGTATTTTCATCAAAAAAATCTTTTACTAGAGGTTGTTGCATAGGTTTAATTTCCTTTATTTAAGACTCGGTAAATAAACATTCCCGATAACATGGCCACAATAAAATAAAGCGCTTCAAAATGTCCTAATCCAACAAGCGTTAAAGCGGGCGCTGGACATATCCCTGCTATTCCCCAGCCTATACCGAAAATAAAAGCACCAACAATTAACCTTTGGTCAATCTGTGTATTCATTGGTAATTGAATTTTCTCATTAAAAAGCGTTTTAGGGCTTTTCATCGCCTTTTGAAATGGAATAAATGCCACAGCAATCGCGCCTAACATCACAAACATTAAGCTAATATCCCACTGCCCAAAGATATCTAAAAAACCTAATACCTTTTCAGGATTAGACATGCCAGAAATCATTAAGCCTAATGAAAACAAACCACCAAATATAAAAGCTAAAATGTTTTTCATAGGATTACCCCAATACATGACGAATGATATAAACGGTTAACATGCCAGCAAACATAAAAACTGCTGTCGCTATCATTGAGCGTTTTGATAGCCTGCTCATCCCACAAATACCATGACCACTTGTACAGCCTGATCCTAGTCGTGTCCCAAAGCCAACAAGTACACCTGCTAAAATAAGTGCAAATGTATTGGCTTTAATTTCAATTTCAGGCTGATAAAAATAGCCATATATGAAAGGTGTAATGACAAGTCCGGCAATAAACCAGAATGCAGAATTTTTAAAAGTATCTTTAGTAGGATTAATGACTTGAGCAAGCAATCCACTAATTCCAGCGATACGGCCATTTATATATAAATAGCCAACTGTTGCGATTCCGAGTAACAAACCACCTAAAAAGGCATAGACAATATTTGACATATAACCACTCTTAACAATATATGTTTTTATAATGTGTATTATACGCTTATTCCTTTAGAAATACTTAAAATAAAACTTTTGAGTTTATAATTCTTCTTAACAAGAAAAAGCCCCAAGGTTTTGGGGCTTTTGTCATTAAATTAGATCTTTAATGCCTAATTGTTCTGGCAGTTTTTCCATGACTTTATTTAATCTATTATTTGCAGGAGACATACAACCTGTGTAATGGCTTAATTTTGTTTCCGTGCCATTTGGTTGAATCCATGAAATGTAATAGCTAGACATATCAGTTGCTGTTTGCTGACAACCCGCAGTTTTAGATTGTGTGCCTGTTTCAGGACGATAAGCTTTTAGATCATCTGCAAGTTTTTTATAGTCTTTTACGCTACCTTGAATTTCTTTAACACCAATAGCTTTAGTGTATTGCTTGCCTTCAAAACGAATTAAACCTGTAGGTGTTACTTCTACAGAATAGATTGGGCATGCACCAAAGCATGGGCTAGAAGCATAACGAATTGTTTCTTGTGTATTCGGTGCTTGCTGAACAGAAGCACAACCCATCAAAGCTAAACTAGATAAAGTTGCAAGAACCAAAAATCTCATTACATCACCTATTATTATCAAGTAGGTTTAATTTAACAAATCATACACTTCTTGTCATTAAAGACTATTTTATGTGATTGTTTTCATAAATTTATATGTCTTAATGCTTAGGCTATTTTTATAATAATCAAATATTACGATTTCAATCACATAAAAAAAGGCCCATCTTGCGATGAGCCTTAAGCCAATAAAAGCTTAAATTCCTGAAATACAAATTATTACTGGGTAGTAATAACCTGCGATGACTATTCTAACGTAATGCTATAAATTATATAAATATAATATAAATATATATTTACGCTTGTTTTTTCAGCAAAAAAATCCTACTTTTCAGGACTAAAAAGTCAATAATGTTTATTTCTAATTAAAATTCACAACTTTAAGTTAAACAAAACTTAACAAACAAAGAAGATTTATTTATAGGTAAAACATTGTGAAAAAACATCTAATCGTTCGGCTACATCTAGTGTTCAAGCATTATCAATCTGAGGAATATTTTAGGTTTTGCAATGAGTTAAAACACTTTTTTACTATTTGGTAAAGCTATCTAGTTAAAACAATAGAGTTTACTCAATCATTTTAATATAAAAAATATATTAAAGTTAAAGGCAAAAGAAGAATACTCTTCTTTTGCCCATTAAGTTACTTCTCTAAACTATAAGCGATTACATAATCACCATGATCAGGTGATTGACGTGCTCCGCCCGCCGTAACAACAACAAATTGTTTACCTGTTTTCGGTGAAACATAGCTTATTGGAGTTCCTTGACTGCCTACTGGCATACGTGATTTCCACAGTTCTTTACCTGTAGATGAATCAAATGCACGTAAGTAGTAATCTTGTGTTGCAGCAAAGAAAACCAAACCACCTTGAGTTGCCATCGGCCCACCAATTGTTGGCATACCGATCGGTGCTTTTAAGCCCATTTTGATGCCCATAGGTCCTGTGTCTTCAACCGTACCCAGTGGGACTTGCCATGCGACTTGACGAGTTTTCATGTCAATTGCAGTCATAGTACCGAATGGTGGTTTCTGACAAGGAATGCTTAAAGCAGACATAAAGCGGTTTTTATTCACTTTATATGGTGTACCTTTCATTGGTACAGCACCCATACCTGTATTTACTTTTTCACCGCCACTCGCCTGAATCTTAATATCTTCAGGAGTTTGCTCCATCAATTGAACCCATAAGCCAAGGCGCATATCGTTCACAAACATATAACGATGAGTCGGATCAAAAGCAATGCTACCCCAGTTCATGCCACCCAAAGAACCTGGGAAGCTTAATGAAACGTCAGTACCCGGTGCAGTAAATAGACCTTCGTAACGCATTGACTTGAAGTTAATACGGCACATAAGTTGATCAAACGGCGTTGCACCCCACATATCTGATTCAGTTAAAGTCTGATTACCAATTTGAGGCATTTCAACTGAACGTGGTTGAGTTGCACTGTATTGCTCACCCGGAATATTGGCAGGCTTAACTGGCTGTTCAATTACTTTAGTCAGTGGTTTACCAGTTACGCGGTCAAGCACAAAGAATTGACCTGATTTGGTTCCAATCACAACAGCAGGTTTAGTCGTACCATCTTTCAATGGGAAATCAACTAAACTTGGTTGCATTGGTAAATCAAAGTCCCATAAATCGTTATGAACAGTTTGATATACCCACTTTTCTTTACCTGTTGTCGCATCAAGTGCCAAAACAGAAGTATTGTATTTATGATCTAACGGATTACGGTTACCACCCCAAATGTCGACAGATGAGCTACCCATAGGTAAGAACACCGTATTCATTTGCGGATCATATGACATCGCAGCCCAAGAGTTTGCCGAACTACGTTTATAGGTTTCACCCGGTTTAAGAACATAGTTAGGATCTGGATTACGTGCATCAAACGCCCAGCGAAGTTTACCCGTAATAACGTCATAACCACGGATAACACCACCCGGCATATCTGCTGCTACGTTATCGGCAATACGGCTACCCATCACAATGGTTGTTCCAGCAATAGTCGGTGCAGAAGTCACTTCAAAACGTGGAGCTTTAGTTCCAGCTCCCAGACCTTCTAACAGATCAACCGTTCCATTTACACCAAAATCAGCACAGCGCTGACCGTTATCTGCATTGACTGCAATTAAACGACCATCAGGTGTATTGGTATATAAACGGCGTGGACATGCTGTATTGGTTGCAACTGTGGTTACTGCATTTGCACCAGCCAAAGTTGGTTGTACAAGTGGCTTGGTCGAATCAAAGTATGCGACCCCACGGCAACGCTCCCAAGCATCGGCTTTAGAGTTCACTTCAGCTTTCCAGAGTTGTTTACCCGAGTCAGCATCTATCGCAAAAATGTTGTTATGTGGTGTACATAAAAAAACTTTATTTCCAACTTGTAGCGGGGTCATTTGGTCTTCTGCACCATTACCACTACCTGTTGTAAAATCACCTGTTCTAAAACGCCAAGCTTCTTTTAATTTATGAACGTTATCTCGGTTAATTTGATCGAGAGCAACAAAGCGACTACCACCTGCATCATTTCCATAATTTTCCCAATTCACCTGCTTTTTAGCAGGGTCAACTGGTACTAAAGGCAGCTTTTCACCTGAACTTGCTACTGTTGGATGCGGTTGGAACATTTGATAGAACGCAATCAACATACCGACAACAACTAACCCACCCACTGCATAAGATGAGGAGGCCAAACTAGTTTGAAATTGGTAACGTCGAATTGAAGGCAAGGTAAATAACAATGCGGCAAAAAGACCCGCAGGAAACATTAACCGCGAAAATAACGGCCAAAATTCCCATCCAGCATCAACAAATGACCAAATGACTGTGCCAACAAAAACAGCCGCAAAAATCCAGACACCAAGTGCCTTTTTACGAAAAATACTAAACGCAGAAATGGTAATTAACAGTCCTGCGACTAGGAAATACCAAGATCCACCTAATGAAACTAGCTTGCCACCGCCTACGATGTAAAAAACACCAGTAGCCAATAAAACTAGGCCTAATAGAAAAAACCATATTTTGAATAAGATATGAAACTTAGAATCTGACTCAGACATAGATCCTACTCCACATATACTGAACACAATAGTTCAAGCATTTGGGCCAGTTAAACTATGTCTAACCAGCCATCAACATTGTTAAAAATTGACTTTAACGCTAAGACCAGCCACCCAAGCATCATCGACCGCTTTTACACCAGCAGGTTGATGGATATATTGAATGTTTGGACGTAACATAACGGCCGGAGACCATTGATAGGTATAGTTCAACTCGACATTTAGTTCGTCGTCTTGAATTGGAATATAGTCAGATGCAATCGCATCATAGCTATAATATCCACGACTTTCGTTCGTTGCGATCTGCTTATCTTTAGCACGATCATTGACCACATAATTGGCAATACCAAAACCAATCGAATCATTTGGACGGCTATCAAACGGCCCTTTATACCAAAGTGCAAGTTGTTGTGTACTTTGAACAAAGGTGGTTGCTTTATCATTTACAACACCGTTCAAGCTTACATATAAACCACGTTTAGGGTCTTCACCTTTATGGGTAAGTTGTTGCTGAGCATTAATCCAGAAACTTTGTTTTCCGTCATGAACTTTGCCCGCTGTTTTTATGTCATTTGCTTCTGCGGTTGAGTACAACACCCCTACTTTATATTCACCCGGTAAGCCATTAAAAGCAGCAAGTTTTGGTTTCCAAGCAAGTTCAACCGGTATGGTTGCGCCCTTCACGTTGTTCATATCCAGATTAAAACCATCACTGTTTGATTCGGTTTTAATGTTGTCTGGATTTACCTCATAAACACCCAATCCCAATGTCCACTCAGGCGCAAACTGATATTTAACATTTGTAGCCCAAACACCGACTGGTGAGTTGTACCAAATTGAACCGATTGATTTTCCTAACTGCCCACCGCAAAGCAATAAGTTCTGAAACTCACATTGAGAACTATTAAAGTCCTCTGACATACCCATACGGCCCACTTTGACCTGTACTGTGTTATCAACAAAACCTTTTTTGACCCATGCTTGAGATAAACGCCAGATTTTACCGCGGCCATAAATCTCTTGGGCATTACCCAATTGGCTAGAACGCGGGTCTTTAATACGCTCGAGAGTTAATGCATTCCCGTCACGTTTAGTCACGACTAGGCTCGCTGTTGTATCTTTCCATCCAGCAATTTTTTCTAAGTCGAAGTTTGCACCTAAAGAAAGTTGTGCAGCATTTTCAAAAGTATTGCTGTCGTTGTAACCACCATCTAGATTTGTGGCAGCTTGGCTCATAATAGAAGCTGTAAATTTATAACCCTGTTGCTCTAGTTGCTGACGCTCACCATTCCAATCGCCAAGCAACCATTGACGATCTTGCGACCACGGCTCATTCGCAAGCGCAAATTGGCTACCTAATACAGCGATTGTTAATACACTCAGTTTCATTAAATTCGGCATTTTAAGTCCCTTTTATCATTTCTATATTTCTATGCTGCGCCTCAGTTTGAGGCGCTTTCGTTATTGTTATTTAACACTTGTAAAACCAAGCTCAGAAGTCGCACCAAAACGATCAGTGATATTCGCTGTAATTGAGGCAACTTTTACAGTTGGCTTCCAATTCGCTTTTGCGATTCCTTGTGCATCTGTAGCAACTGTTATTGCCCCTAAATATTGCTCAGCTTCTTTTGATGCCGCATTTTGATTACCAAAAAATTCAACTTGGTAACGTTGATTTGGTAAACCATTAACTTCTACTGCAACTGAACCTTTATTCGCAGTTAATTTAGGAGCTTTAATACCCTGATTAGGTTGAGCATTACAGCCTTGTTGATTTGGTTGAGTACATGTTTTTTGTTGTTTAGATGGATCAACAACCACACCACCACCACGAGAACCTACGAATCCTTCATGCTCAAGTGCAGGTACACCAAATACAATTGCACCTAAACGCTGATTCGGTACACATGAACCACCCGCTTCACAGCGTTTAATATCTTTACCATTGTCCCAAATCAGGTTTTTAGTCAATGTAATTTTTGCAGTTGCATCTTTTTCCGAACGAATCGCGACACCAATACGGTTACCATGCACTCTATTGCTATCAAGAATGTTGCCATCGCCAGTCATGTTAAAACCAATCGAGTTATTGGTCATTTCGTTGTAGGCGATATAGTTGCGCTTACCCCAGTTAATCTGTAAGCCATCCGAATAGTTTTCAAATTTATTACCGACTACGGCATTGTCATTACCCCACAAAATTTCAATACCTTGTGATGGTTCTGGGTTTGCTTTGGTTGAAACAAAATGGTTATTCGCAATTAAGTTAAACGCAGCACCACGTGTCAGTTCTAGACCATCGCCATTGTCTTGGAAGAGATTGTCTAAAACTTTATTGTTATTGGTCGTGGTTGCCGTTGGGTTACCTTGTCCATCATCACCAGTAAGCATGACACCCGCACCACCATAGTTATTACTAATACGGTTGTGCTGAATAAGATTATTGCTTGAACGGTTAACCAATACACCAATACAGAAACGATGAATGTCTAAACCTTTTAAAGTGACATTGTTGACGTCACGTAGTACCAATCCGGGTAAAGTCATGGTACGGACATTTGTTCCGTATTGTTCAGGGTTTGCACCTGGGCAAGCTTTTGCCCCTTCGCCTTTAATGTAATTTGATCCATCAATTGCGATGTATTCACCCGTTTTATCCCACTGGGTACCAATAATTTTGACAGGTACTTTAATTTCAGGAAGTGCGCTATTTAATTTAATCGCATAAGGTGCTTTACCTACCGCCTGAATCAAGATCTCGCTCGCTTCGCTTGAATTTGCATTGGCTTGTTCAATTGCCCAGCGTAAAGAACCTTTATTGCTATCATCTTGATAACGGTCAACAACATAAGTTTGTGCCGCTGCCATTCCTGAAACCATCAAACCTAATGCAAGAGTAGTTAAACGTAATGTATTCATTTCATCATGTCCTTATGATTTATGGGTTTGCTGGTTGAACGGTTTTTAAAATCTGTTTGAGCTTGGTTACATCAATTTGACCCGGTGCAGATGCTTCACCAATCATGCCAAAGCTATAACTTCCGCCCATATTGGCTGTGGCAACACGAGAAATCGTACCTAATTGCCCCATCGACATCGTTAACAATGGTTTAGTTGTTTGCTGACTTACTTTTAAAGTTGCGTTCATTAAAGTGAAAACGTCTTGTTTAGATTTTGGCATTACGGCAATTTTTAGAATATCTGCGCCCATTTGATCTTGTTTTAACAAGCGTTTTTCAATTTCATCTTGGCTTGGCGTTTTTTGGAAGTCATGATTAGACATCACCACTAACACTTTCTTTTGATGTGCTTTTTGAACAATCTCTGAAACTACTTTTTGATCACGGAACATTTCAACATCTAACCAGTCCATGAACGGATTTTTTAAATAAGCCTGATATGACTTGCCATAATCAGCATCGCTAATTTCAAGCTGACCGCCTTCGTTTTTGGTACGAATTGTGGCAATCATTGGTTTATTGCCTAAAATCTTTTTCAGCTCATGACCTAAGGCAATGACTTGTTTTGTCTCGCTGGCAAAACTGAGTAAATCGATACGAAACTCTGCCAAATCAGCATCTGCAGTATTTGCAATGACTTGAGCTTGTGCCAATGCTTGTTCTTTAGTTTTTGCGGTAATCGGAACAATCGTTTTAATGGCTGTAGCGGCAGGTTGTATTTGAGCAGCTAAAGCAACAGGTTCAGCATTCACCTGTGCAGTAAAAAATGGGAGTGCAAGCAAACTTAGGCTTAATAATGTTTTCATGTTCATATCATTCATCCTTAAAAAGGCTACACGCATCCTTGAATAATCAGGTGTAGCCTTAGGTGTTTCTTAAATATCAAAAAATACAGTTTCGTCATCGCCCTGAATACGAATATCAAAGCGGTAAACAACTTCACCATTTTGCTCAGAACGTTTTGCAATAAGTGTTTGGCGACGTGGTGCCCATTCAATGCTATTTAAAATTGGATCATTGCCATTTGCCTCAGCTTCATCTTCAAAATAAACACGTGTGTGAAGACCTAAGTTAATACCGCGAGCGAAAATCACTAAAGCAATATGGGGTGCCTGAGTTGAACCTTTACGCCCCGCAGTTGCACCCGGTTTAATTGTATTGAAACTCCAAATACCCGTTTCAAAGTCTGCACCAGTACGGCCCCAACCTTGAAAAGCTGGGTCAGCTTTTTGCTCACGTGTATCAGCCTGACTTGGGTAAATACCATTTGCATCGGCCTGCCAGATTTCAATAAGCACATCGCGTAGTGGTAAACCCAACCCGTCAAATACTTGCCCTTCAAGACGGATACGCTCGCCTTTGGTTTGGTCTTGTACAAGCTGGTTATTAAAGTTGTTTTCAAAAACTTCGATATTTGCTTGTTGTGGTAACAAACCAATGTGAACGTAAGGACCACCCGTTTGAGATGGAGTTTCTTTTAATTCCTGAAAATTCCAGTTATTCATGCTCGTGCTCCCGATTAAGTCAAATCATTTTCGAAGTAAGTCGCTCGACGTCCACGTAAAGTGATGTCAAAACGGTAACAACGGCTATCTGCTTCGATAAAGTTGTTTTTATCTTCTAGTGCAATCAATGCACGACGTTGATCTTCAGAAGGAATCGTTTTTAAAATCGGGCAAGTGTCAATGAGTGTATCGCCTTCAAAATAAAACTGCGAAATTAGGCGCTGAGCCCAACCATCAGCAATTAAAGAGAAGTGAATATGAGCCGGACGCCACTCATTGATACGGTTACGCCACGGATAAGGACCTGGTTTAATGGTACGGAAAATATAAAAACCATTTTCGTCAGTTAATGTACGACCACAACCACCAAAGTTAGGATCCATTGCACCAATAAACTTATCGTTTGGATGGCGATAACGACCAGAAGCATTGGCTTGCCATACTTCTAAAAGTGCATTTTTTACAGGACGACCAAACTGGTCACGGACATAACCATGAACAATGACACGCTCACCAATTGGTAAACCATCTTTGGCATAGTTCAAAATCAAATCGTTATCTTTTGGGCCAAACAAATTTGAAGAAAAATGCGGCGCAGTAACTTCAGTTAAAGTCTCATTAATAGAAATCAATGCATTTTTTGGCGAACGTAAAACACTTGTCTTATAACCTTCTGCATATGCAGGTGGATGATCTTCTGTATTACGTTGGGCGTAAGCACCCCAGCTATGTTGTGACATCTTTATCTCCTTAATCCTGTTCTTTCGCTGCAACTGAGTTGACTTCTATTCCCAACTCTTTAAAGACTTCTTCAGCCATATGCATTGCAGCGTTTGCAGCAGGTAAACCCGCATAGAGTGAACTGTGTAAGATCAACTCTTTTAAATCGTCTTTGGTTACGCCATTGTTGAAGCAAGCACGTAAATGCATGCGCAGTTCGTCTTCACGGCCAAGTGCCAATAAAATTGCGATCGTCACTAAACTACGTGTATGACGTGGCAGGCCTGGACGAGACCACACCTCACCCCATGCGTAACGGCTAATAAAATTTTGGAAATCTTGGTTAAAGTCATTTAGGTTTTGCAAAGACCGACCAACATGCTTTTCACCCAAAACTTCAGTCCGCACTTCAATGCCTTGTTTATAGCGTTGTTCATCATTCATTGTGATAGACCTCTATTAAGTTGCATCGGTATGCGCAACAAGTGATTTAACAAATACAGCAACAGCCGCAGCAGTCGCTGGAATTAGTAATAAACTGAGAATGGCAGTAAACGACCAATCATTGCCAAGTAATACAGCCCCAATCCAAGCACCAAATACCGCGCCAAAACGCCCAATTCCGGTCATCCAAGACACACCCGTTGCACGGCACTGCGTTGGATAAAAACGAGCACTTAACGCTGGCATTGAAGATTGCGCACCATTAATCGCGATACCTGCGCAAAGAACCAATACAGCAAGTAATGTTGAGTTTCCTAAGCTTTGACCCACAGCAATTGCGAACAGACCGGCAGCAAAGTAGAAAATGGCAATCACTCGGTTCGGGTTAAATTTGTCCATAGCCCAACCAATAAACAACGCACTCACCACACCACCAAACTGGAACAATCCACCGATAAATGCAGCACGCTCCATTGAAGCACCTGTTTCACGCATGAGGGTTGGCAACCAGCTTGTAAGCAAGTAAACAACCACTAAGCCCATGAAATAGGTCAACCAAAGTAAAAGTGTTCCTTTTGCATATGGTTTAGAAAACATAATTCCAAAAACATTTTTCTTTTGAGCTGTTTCAGTTTTCTCTTCAGGTACATGGAATGCAGTCGCATTTTGAACTTGAGTTGGCGCGATATGATTTAAGATTTTGCGTACTTTTTCAGGGTTCTTACCTTTAACAATTAAAAAGCGGTAAGACTCAGGTAATACAAAAATCACTAAAACCATTAAGATCAAAGGTGACCAGCCGCCAAGTAAAAATAGACTGTGCCAACCGTAGGTCGGGATGAGCCAACTACTAATAAAGCCACCTGTTGCCATACCTAAGTTGTAGCCACAGAACATACATGTCACCAACAGTGAACGAATGCGTGTTGGACAGTATTCAGAGAATAATGTGGTGGCATTTGGCATCGCTGCCCCCAAACCAATACCTGTCAAAAAGCGTAAAACGACAAGACTATCTAAGTTGGTTGCATAAGCAGACGCTAAAGTAAAACCACCAAACACAAGCATCGAAAAAGCTAAAACGATTTTTCGACCAAAACGGTCAGCTGTTGGGCCAGAAACCAAAGCTCCAATAATCATTCCACCAAGGGCAGCACTCATCACTGGGCCTAACTGAGAGCGATCAACGCCCCAGTCTTGAGCCAAAGCTGGAGCGATAAAACCCATTGCAGCAGTATCGATACCATCAGTAAAAATAATTAAGAAACAGATGATTGCGATCATCCATTGATACTTACTGAGTGGAGCATCATTAATTAATGCTTGAGCATCGATACTTTTATTTGGTGCAGCGTAATCCTGAGACGCCATATTTGCCTCCTTAAGGCCAATTCCTTTTAAACTACTAAGCTATTAGATTTGCTGAATAAACCTAGTCAATTCCTGAGTAAATCTTTGCGGTTGCTCAATATTAGAAAGATGAGATGCTTCCAATTTAGCAATTTGACTGTTCTTAATAGCATTCTGCATAAACTCAGCATCTACTACTGTTGTCACTGGATCTGCCGTTCCTGCAATGAGCAATATCGGAACTTGGATTTGCGTAATTTCATCTCTTAAATCAGCATGTGCTAAAGCACGACACGCATTGGCATAACCTTGTGCTGGTGTGTTTGCCAAACTTTGAATCGTCGTTTGTGCAACCACATTATGTTGATAGTCGAATTTTTCACTAAACCAACGCGTATGCGTGGTTTTAACCAATTCAGCCAGTCCATTTTGTTCTACTGATTCTGCGCGACTCAACCACGCCTCAGCCTGTCCAATTTTTGCCGCTGAATTTGCGACAGTAATGCTTAGAAAGCGCTCTGGGTAATGGATAGCTAACCAAAGCCCTGTAATTCCGCCCATTGAAATGCCACAAAAATGAGCTTTTTCAATATCTAAGGCATCTAAAATATCAGCAACATCTTCACCTAAATTTTGTAAAGATGTTTCAGCGATCACATCACTTTCGCCATGACCACGTGTGTCGTATGTAATGACATTAAAATGACTTTTAAGCTCATCTACTTGTGGCTGCCACATTCCATGATCTGTTCCTAACGAGTTAGATAACACAAGTGCTGGAGCATCTTTTAATCCGTCGGTATATACAGCGAGCTGTTTACCTTGTCGATTGGTTATAAGCTGTTTCACTTTATGTCTCCTCCTTGTGCTTCTTGCAGAACAGCATCAATTTGAGCTTGAATGTTGCCCAAATAGTTTTCTGCTTTAAATATTTCCAAAATTTCTGTTTGACTAAAATGTTCTTTTACTTCATCTAACTGACTAACAACTTCAGATAAATGCTGGTTTTGTGCTACTGCTGTTTTACAAGCCGCTTCAACGACATGATGTGCATTTAAACGTCCAATTTTTGGAGCAAGCGCCATCATGACAGCTTCCGCCATAATCAACCCGTTGGTACATTCAAGATTACGTTGCATATGCTCAGCATTAACTTCAAAACCTTGTAAAACTTCACCAGTACGACTTAATGCTCCAGCACAAAGCTGAAAAATTTCAGGAATTGCTAACCATTCTGCATGCCATGCGCCTAGGCTACGCTCATGTTCCTGCACCATGCTTTGATAAATGCTAGACATAAGCGCTGGTACACGATTTGCTGCTGCAAGTACTGAAGCTGCTGCAACTGGATTACGCTTATGCGGCATGGTTGATGAACCACCACGACCCTTTGCAGTTGGTTCAAACAATTCTGCAATTTCGGTTTGCATCATGAGTGACCAATCACGTGCCATCTTGCCGGTATTCCCGACAATCATGCCAAGCACACTTGCGATTTCTACAATACGATCACGCTCACCATGCCATGTGCTTGTCGGTACAGTCAGATTCAGTTGCTGAGCAAATGCACTGACTACAAGCGAACCTTGATCTTGCAAAGAAGCTAATGAACCCACAGCACCCCCTAGCTGAGCAGTAAGTACACGGGATTTCATGGCTTGGATACGGTCTAAATCACGTTTAAATGCAGAAGCCCAACGAGCAAGCTTATGTCCTAAAGTAATTGGCAAAGCTTGCTGTAACCATGTACGCCCAATCATGACTTGATAACGATACTGTTTGGCTTGTTGTAATGCTGTGGTGTAACACTGTTGAAGCTGTGCTTCCACAATCTTTAACGCATCGCGGCATTGCAAAATACATGCAGTATCTAAAATATCTTGACTAGTAGCTCCCCAATGCACATAACGGGAAGCATCTTCATCTACATCTTTAACAATTGCCGTAAGTTGTTTTACAAATGGAATTGCAATATTTCCTGCTAAGCCAGTTGCCTCTGCCAAGGCCGCAAAGTCAAACTTTTCTAGCGCCTGCTCAGCTACTTGGGCAATTGCATTCGCTGCATTTTGAGGAATCACACCAACTTGTGCCTGTGCTTGAGCTAATGCAACTTCAACCTGAATCATGTATGTGATTAACGATGAATCACTAAAGATGTCAGTGACGTCTTTTTGATAAAACAAGCTGGCATATAACTGGCTCATGATTAGACTCTCTCAATAATCAATGCGATGCCTTGACCTACACCAATACACATTGAACACAAGGCATAACGACCACCTGTTTGCTCAAGCTGGTTTAAAGCTGTAGTTACAAGGCGTGCGCCTGATGCACCGAGAGGATGGCCTAAGGCAATCGCACCACCGTTTGGATTTACCTTGTCAGAGTCATCTGGCAAGCCTAAATCACGAGTAACTGCCAAAGCCTGTGCAGCAAAGGCTTCATTCAGCTCAATCACATCCATCTGCTCTAAAGTCAGGTTGGCTTGTTTAAGTAATTTTTTAATGGCTGGTGCCGGAGCAAAACCCATAATGCGTGGTTCTACACCTACTGCTGTTGAAGCAACGATCTTGGCACGCGGTTTTAAGTTGTAAGCTTGAACTGCCTCATCAGAAGCGATCAGCAGAGCTGCTGCACCATCGTTAATGCCTGAAGCATTGCCCGCAGTCACAGAACCATCTGCTTTGACAACAGGTTTAAGTTTGCTTAAAGCTTCTAGCGTGGTTGATGCACGCGGATGTTCATCGGTATCAATCACAACAGCATCACCCTTACGCTGAGGGATTTCAACTGCCACGATTTCTTTAGAAAAAAAGCCTTTGGCTTGCGCGCTTGCGGTGCGTTGTTGGCTCACCAAGGCAAACTGGTCCTGATCTGCACGATTCACGTTGAACTGTTGAGCGACGTTTTCGGCAGTCTGGGGCATGGTGTCTACACCATACAATTCTTTAAGTTTAGGGTTAATGAAGCGCCAGCCCATGGTGGTGTCTTCAATCTTCTGGCTACGACCAAAAGCACTGTCTGACTTACCCATCACATAAGGTGCACGGCTCATGCTTTCCACACCACCTGCAATCACCAAGTTTGCTTCACCTGCTTTAATGGCACGGGCAGCAATAGCAATTGCATCAAGTGAAGAACCACAGAGACGGTTAATGGTGGTGGCTGGAACCTGATACGGTAAACCTGCAAGTAATGCTGACATACGGCCGACGTTACGGTTATCTTCACCGGCTTGATTGGCACAGCCGTAGATCACATCATCGACCTGTTCCCAATCTACATTCGGGTTACGCTGCATGAGCGCTTTAATTGGCACAGCACCAAGGTCATCGGCACGGACAGGAGCAAGGCCACCGGCATAACGGCCGAATGGGGTACGGATGGCATCGATGATATAAGCGTTTTTTAATGTCATTTCCCTACTTCCTTACCCTTGAGTCGCATCAATCAAAGTTGCACCAGTTAAAGCCTGTAACTCATCAAAGCTAAGACCTTCCACTTTCTCAATCACCTTTAAACCATCTTTGGTCACATCAATCACACACAGGTCGGTGTAAATACGGTCAACGCAGTGTTTACCCGTAACTGGATAGCTCAGCTCAGCCACAATCTTTGGCTCACCTTGCTTGGTCACATGGTCAGTAGTGATAAATACTTTTTTAGCACCTACAGCTAAATCCATCGCACCACCTACCGCAGGAATTGCATCCGGTGCACCTGTGTGCCAGTTGGCCAAGTCACCATTTGCTGCCACCTGAAAGGCGCCAAGCACGGCAATATCAAGGTGACCACCACGCATCATGGCAAATGAGTCGCCATGGTGGAAAAAGCTGCCGCCTTCAAGCATGGTCACAAACTCTTTACCCGCATTAATGAGTTCAGGGTCTTCTTCACCTGCCGCTGGCGGTGGACCAAAAGCCAACAAACCATTTTCAGAATGAAGAAAAATATCTTTGTCGTTAGGTAAGTAGCTTGCAATCTTGGTTGGTAAACCAATACCCAAGTTCACATAGGCACCATCTGGAATATCTTGTGCCACACGTTTTGCAATCTGGTCACGGCTGAGTTTCTGGTAGCTCATGTTATTTCTCCTTATTGCTTATTGTGCGGGCGCTACTTGTACAACATGCTGTACAAAAATACCTGGGGTGATGATGTGTTCTGGGTCTAATCCACCGAGTTCAACCACTTCAGAAACCTGAGCAATGGTGACATCTGCAGCCATCGCCATAATTGGGCCAAAGTTACGTGCAGATTTACGGTAAACCAGATTGCCCCAGCGGTCGCCTTTGTAGGCCTTAATCAAGGCAAAGTCAGCCTTAATTGGATATTCGAGTACGTAATCTTTACCATCGATCTGGCGGGTTTCTTTGCCTTCAGCTAAAAGTGTTCCAAAGCCTGTAGGGGTAAATACAGCGCCTAAACCCATACCCGCTGCCTGAATACGGCAAGCCAGATTACCTTGTGGTACCACTTCAAGCTCGACCTTTCCGGCACGGTACAGTTCATCAAACACATAAGAGTCTGACTGACGCGGGAAAGAACAGATTACTTTTTTAACCGAACCAGCTTTAAGCAGTTTAGCCAGACCATAATCGCCATTACCGGCGTTATTGCTGACAATTGTTAAATCTTTAATACCCAGTTCAATGAGTCCGTCAATGAGTTCAGCGGGTTGTCCTGCGGTACCAAAACCACCAATCAGAATGGTTGCACCATCTTTAATCTGCGATAGTACCTCGCTTAGTGAGGACTTACTTTTGTCAATCATTAGACAACTCCATTGTGCTCATTCAGGAAGGAATAGATAAGAGATTTAGGCACACAGAGGCAGAATGAACAGATAGATATTTCACTCAATCCCGAGTGTTTCCCTTAGATTTCCTTTTAAACATTCTTGATAATTTTTGTAATTTGATCTAGTTATCAAACCATGGTTTTGTTCGGTATAAATATTTTTTGTTCGATGATCGAACATTATCTAGTATAGTTGTCCGATCTTGATAAATCCTAAAACTTATCAATGTAAAAGAATATGAGTGGTTATAAATAGATATGTAGAAAACTTGCTTAGATGGGCAAATCAACCAAGCAAGTTAAAAATAATAGAATTAAGACTGAGATTGCAGAATCAAACGTGCAAGTTCTAAATCATCTGGATAGGTAATTTTTATATTATCCGAACGACCCATTACGACCTGTACAGTTTCACCCATATACTCGAGTGCACTTGCCTCATCGGTAATAGTGACGTTATTTTCTAAAGCATGTTCAATTGCTTTTTTTAGTTTACCGATTTTAGTAATTTGAGGAGTTTGAGCTTGCCATAATAAATCTCGGCTAACTGTTTTATCAATTTGATTGCCTGACTTAACCTGCTTTAAAGTATCACGAACAGGAATTGCTAAAATAGCACTCTCATTTGATTCAATTGCATTTGTCACAAGTGCATTTAAACAATCAATGGTTACACAAGGGCGAGCCGCATCATGCACAAGAACCCAATCATTTTCATCGGCAAAATTTAAAAGATGATTTAACGCATTTAAAACCGAATGGACTCGCTCAGCTCCACCAATGCAAAAATGTGCCTTATCTATATTTTGAAATGCTAGAGTCTGAGCAAAGGTATCTTGTGTACCAATTGCCAAAACATAACCATTTAATGGAAGTTGGCTTATACGGCCAATCGTATGTTCTAAAACAGTTCTATTCTGAATATATTGATACTGCTTCAATTCAGTTTTAGAAAAACGACTTCCTGATCCTGCAGCTGGAATCACTGCCCACAATTTAGTCTGGGATATCTGGGGATGCAGGTGTCTCATTCGTTTCCAAATCAACTTTAGCGTTCGGGTCAATATAAATAGGTTTGTAATGGGTACTGATCGTACTCATTTGAACAAATGTCTCGTGAGGTTTAACCAAACCAAGATCAAGGCGGGCATGTTCTTCTATTGCTTCTGTACCATTTTTCAGGTCAAAAACCTCTGCTGCCAAAATACGGTTTCGTTCTTTAAGCTCTTCATTTACCTCAGCTTGTTGCTGAATTTGTTGCATGAGAGCTTGATGAGGGATATAGCCACCCTCACCTAACCAAAATTGATATTGCAGGATAGCTACTAAAACAATAACAAGTAGCAATATCAGTTTGCTTGAAGTGGATCGAAATACTTCTAACATATCATTAAGATTTTTAATTAAAAACTTTGATTAAGCTTTTGTATTGTATAACAATTTAAAAAGAGCATGCAAAATTCCTGCAAAATCAGTGCAAAACTATTAATGCGCATGTTACTTTAAATTGACCATTGTGACATGTTTCATTTTGTCAAAAATGAATGAAATTTGAAAGGGAAATCATATTTATAAGTACAACTGCTTATAAATCACTCTATGGATATAAAAGCTATTCTGCGTATCAAGAAATTATATTGAATAAATAGAAAAAAGTCCTCACAAGAGGACTTTTCAATAGAGATTTAAATGAGCCAGTAATTAGAAGTTATAACGAACACTCACCGTTGCATTTCTCGGCGTTCCCCAATTCATTGAGTTAGCACCAATACCTTCATAATATTTTTCATCAAAAATATTATCTATATTCAATTGAAGTTTGATATTTGTATCTACTTGATAGCCAAGCATCGCACTTGCTAAAACATACGCATCTTGCTCAATACGAGAGCTTCCACTACCCGTATAGTATTTACTCTTATAATTTAAACCAAGCCCTGCACTCCATTGATCAAGTTTGTATTTAACAAATAGATTCGAGGTTGTTCGAGAGTTTGTCGTATTAACCTTTGTGCCTTGTGCATCTTTTGCTTCAAAATTAGCAACACCAAAGTTAATACCCCAATTGTCATTAATCTCGCCATCAGCTTCAAACTCAAAACCTTTACTTTCAACCCCATCTACAGCACGATAGGCCTGCTCTGTGGTTTTTATACCATTGCGAATAATAAACGTGTCAGGTATCAATTCAGCAAAATTAGATTGTTCTATTCGGAATACTGACAATGCTGTATTTAAACGCCCTCCAAACCATTCGCTCTTTAAGCCAGCCTCATAACTCTTACCTGTAATCGGATCTATATATTGATCATTTACATCTTTACGTTCTTGAGGTTTGAAAATTTCTGTATAGCTCGCATACACAGAATGATCTTGGGCAAAATCATAAATAGCGCCAACATATGGTGCTAATTCATTGTTAAATTCACGGTTACCTTTATCATTTTCAGACTTATATTCCCAGTTAGATAAACGTGCACCAGCAATAATTTTCAAAGGATCCAGAATCTGAAATTTACCAGCAATATAAGCGGCAGTTTGTGTGGTTTCATTTAGCGCATTTTTACCGTTTAAAACAACAGGCTGAAGCAACTCTTGAGCCATATCATTATAGTTAAGTGGTCCACCTAAATACTTTTCAATGTCTTGATTGGTGTTAGATCCGCCAAAAATATCTTTTGTTTTTTCATTCTTATTCCACGATCCACCAATAATGATTTCTTGTGGACGATTAAATAGCGTAAATGGAGCATTGATAAAAACATCAATATTGTTTTCTTCATTTGCAGCTTTTGCGCCATATACTGAGACATTATCCTTACCCTCTTCATTTTTTAATGGACTGGTATTGGTTGCCTTGTCTACTTTTCCAGCTGTATACAACAACATAGAAGCGGTATCTTCTTTACGGAAGGTATAAGCAATATTTAAATTAACGTCATTAAATAAATTCTGTTTTAAATTTGCAAATACTGCCGTTGTATTTACATCCCAATAGGTCCAAGGTGCACTTACTGTTAAGCTTCTGGAAAAATTGGTACGAGTCCCATCAGTATAAAAAGCAGGTGTACCGCCCCAACGAATACCATCACGATGTAATTCTTGATAAGTTGCACCAAGCGACATGCTTGTTTTATCACTCAAATCATAATCAACCGCACCATAAAATACATTGCGCTCTTTCTCATAGAAATCCATAAATGATTTTTCATCAGAATGCTTTACAAACATGCGGCCACGCAATGATCCATCTGCATTAAGTGGCGTAGAAACATCTGCTGAGCTACTCCAAGAGTTCCACGAACCTAAAGATGTGCTGACATTACCAGTGAGTTCTTTTGAATTTGCATGTTTCCGAATCATGTTCAGCGCCATTGCTGGGTTTCCCGCACCTGTGGTTAGGCCACTTGCACCCTTTACGACTTCGACACGATCATAAATATCTAAATCTAAATCTCCAGTGCCTAAGTTTGTAGTACTAGGTATTCCATCAATTAAGTAATAATCCACCTCAAAACCACGTGCATAAACTCTTTGACGCTCATCGGTACGTGAGGTTGAAACACCCGTAATATTATTCATTAAATCTTGAAAGGAATCGATTTTTCGATCATCTAAATATTCACGGGTTAAAACTTTGACCGATTGAGGAGTTTCACGAAGAGATAAATTTAATTTTGTAGAAGTATTTGTGCTTTTTGCTGTATAGCTCCCTGAACCTTCAGTAACGGCTGGATTTTCTTGTTCTGCTTGTACTTTTATCGTTGCTAAAGTGGTTGTTTCGTTTTGTTCTGCATAAACAAATGAAGGTACCGTTAAAGCCATAGAAAGTGCTAAAGGGTGAATTCTAAATACTTTTCTAAAGGGCGGATTGTACATAAGAAAATTCCATAATAACCAATGTGCTGAACCATATTTTTAGCCTTCCACTACTTTGTTCCTTGTTACACAGTAGTAAAAGTTCGGCACAAAAATTAACACGAATGATAATTGTTATCAACTTTAAGTTAATAATTATTCTTATTTATTTAATTTAAATTGCTAATCCATCATTGCATTAAAGAATCGCTATCCACGCATCAAAATTTGGATTTCTAACAGATTGAATACTGATCTTGCTCAATCATGGTGCTGAAACCATGGGTTTTATATTATTGATTCAAAAATATATAACCCAATTTTCAAATTCAAATTGACTGTTGAACTGCTCATGAACATGAGAAATAAAAAACTACACAGTATTTTCTTTTATATTTTATTATTCTTCATAAATCTCATGAAAGAGAATAAAGGTATAAACTGTAGTGCACAAAATTTTAGCGTTTTCTTTAGTAAGCTTAGGTTTAAGCGCTTGTGATCACCCTACGGATGATAGCTCTTCAAAAATAATTAATATGGAGAGCAATCATAAACAATATACACCTTCTAACCCTTATATATTTGAATATAATGATATTGTTTCCAGTCTAAAAGCTGGGCGGCCACCAGATACTTCCCATATAAAATTTAAAAACTTATTAAAAAAAATTCCTTCTAATGATAATAATTTAGATATTTTAAAAACCAAACGCAAGGTACTTATTCACTTAGGTTGCCTTAAAGAGGCATATATAGTTACCGAAAAAATTTTAAATAAAACAGATAGTTCACAACTACAAGAGATGCAATGTATTTTCTTAAGAAAAATGCAAAAAGATGCTCATGAAATAAAAGCATGTTATGAAAAAACCGCTAATAGTTACTTAAATGAGATAAATTTAATCCCCAAAGCTGCTTTGAGATATCAATATGCTTTATGGGGCCACTACGCAGCAATGTTCCATGCTGGACATATAGAATATAAAGATAAACTCCAAGAAATTATAGATTATCACAACATAGAAGATCACAAAAAAACATATCAGCAAATGTATGAAAACGTTATGAACTCTTCTATTTTTCAAACACGTTTAGACGCGATCCCTTATACCTCTGATTGTCATTAATCGATCTTCTTATTCTTATGATTTACCATATTTATAGCCTGCACTGTTATTCCGCTTAATTTATTTAACAATAAGAAAGCACGCCTTGGAATATAGTTTCTAATGCTTCCCCCACTCTATTGCAAATATTATCTCGCACAACTTTACAGCCTCCTTCATAAATCTTTTTTAAACGTGAGATCCATACAAAATCACATATATTTTTAATTATTAACTAATAACTACTTAAAATGTATATTTTTTTATTTTTTACTTTGGTAAAAATTTTACAAGGATTTCTTCTAACTATTTTAATAAGGAGAAAAAAATGGATTTTTTTAATATTTTCATCGGCGATACGACTTGGAAGTTTGTTTTAGAAATTTTAGTTCGCTGTTTTGTGATGTTTATTATTATTATCAGTTTTTTAAGGTTATCGGGTAAAAGAGGAATTCGGCAGCTTTCACTTTTTGAACTTGCCATTATTTTATGTTTAGGTTCAGCCGCTGGTGACCCGATGTTCACTAAGGACTTACCTATTGCCCATGCTTTAGTGGCTTTTACGGCTATTCTTTTTCTTTACCGACTTGTAACCTGGGCCATGGTGAAGAATAAAAAAATTGAAGACCTATTGGAAGGAAGAGCTCTCTGTGTAGTCAAAGATGGACTTTTAGTTTACAAAGATTTCCAGAAACAATCATATTCACATGATGAGTTTTTCTCAGAGATGCGCCAACAAAATGTTGAACATTTAGGTCAAGTGAGAACAGCTTTGTTGGAATCTGACGGTATCCTGAGTTTACTTTACTATGAAGATGAAGAGGTAAAATGGGGACTCCCCCTATTTCCAGATGCTTATTGCAAAGCTGACGTACTTAAAATCAATACTTTTTATTCATGCATGAAATGTGGTGAAACGAAAATTCTAAATACTCTCGATCAAGAATGTTCTCGTTGCAAACACCATAGTTGGGCTAAGTCGTTAAAGACCCGTCGTCTAGGATAATAAAAAAGGCGCTATTTCCCATTAAAAGAGAGAAATAGCACCTTAAAATGTTAAAAAACAAATTTTAACTTTTTATTTAAAGATTAGTTTAAACCTTTAAACTCAGCTTTACCACGGTAAGCAGCTTTAGTCAATTCTTCAATACGAAGTAATTGGTTGTACTTAGAAACACGGTCAGAACGGCAAAGTGAACCAGTCTTAATTTGACCAGCTGCTGTACCTACTGCTAAGTCAGCAATAGTTGAATCTTCAGTTTCACCAGAACGGTGAGAAATTACAGTTGTATAACCATTTTCTTTAGCAAGGTAAATTGCATCAAGAGTTTCAGTCAACGTACCAATTTGGTTGTATTTGATTAAGATAGAGTTACCTACTTTCTCATTAATACCACGTTGTAAAATCTTAGGGTTTGTAACGAATAAGTCATCACCAACTAATTGGATTTTGTCACCAAGGATAGATGTCAAGTAAGACCAACCTTCCCAATCTGACTCATCTAAACCATCTTCAATTGAGATAATTGGATATTGGTTTACAAGGCCTGCTAAATAGTCAGAGAACTGGTTGCTTGTGAATGCTTTATTGCCTTCACCTGCAAGAACATATTGACCATTTTTGTAGAATTCTGAAGATGCACAGTCAAGCGCCAACATAATATCAGAACCAGCTTTGTAACCAGTTTGACCGATAGCTTCAAGAATAACAGTGATTGCTTCTTCGTTTGAACGCAAGTTTGGTGCAAAACCACCTTCATCACCTACAGCAGTGTTTAAACCTTTTTTGTTTAAAACTGATTTTAGTGAATGGAAGATTTCAGCACCAGCACGTAATGCTTCAGCAAATGAAGTAAAGCCTACTGGCTCAATCATAAACTCTTGAATATCAACGTTGTTGTCTGCATGTGAACCACCATTGATGATGTTCATCATTGGTACAGGCATAGTCAAAATCGTTTGACCACGTAAGTCAGCGATGTATTGGAAAAGAGGAATTTTCTTTTCATCAGCAGCAGCGCGCGCAACAGCTAGTGACACAGCCAAAGTTGCATTTGCACCCAATTTTTCTTTGTTTTCAGTACCATCAAGTTCGATCATCGTATTATCGATGTCTTTTTGTTCAAATACTGATTTGCCCACTAAAGCGTCACGGATAATCGTGTTTACGTTGTTAACCGCAGTTTTAACGCCTTTACCTAAGTAACGTGATTTATCACCGTCACGTAGTTCTAAAGCTTCACGAGAACCAGTTGAAGCACCAGATGGTGCACATGCACGACCAACAACCCCAGATTCTAAAATTACGTCTGCTTCGATGGTTGGGTTACCACGAGAGTCCAAAATTTCACGTGCACGGATGTCAACGATTTGGCTCATGAACAATTCCTCTGTTGAATGAATATGAGCTGCGATTAAAGCAGCGTAAATGAGTAAAAACTCAATGGGTGTCTAACTTTTTGAATCCTTTAACCAAAGTATCCAATTCTTTTATTTGTGCCAAGAATGGCTCAAGCTGCGACATGCGTAATGCACAAGGTCCATCGCATTTTGCATGTTCTGGGTCTGGATGACCTTCCAAGAACAATCCAGCCAAGCCTGTTGCCATTCCAGCGCGTGCTAAAGTTGTAATTTGAGCACGACGACCACCTGCCGAGTCAGCACGACCACCAGGAGTTTGCAACGCATGTGTTACATCGAAGAAAACAGGAACATTCATTTCTTTCATGATGTCAAAGCCAAGCATGTCTACAACAAGGTTGTTATAGCCAAATGCTGAACCACGTTCACAAAGAATTAGTTTATCGTTTCCTGCTTCTAAACATTTATTCAGGATATGACGCATTTCATGAGGTGCCAAAAACTGAGCTTTCTTAATGTTAATAATAGCCTGTGTTTTTGCCATCGCTTCAACAAGATCAGTTTGACGACTTAAGAAAGCCGGTAACTGAATAATATCAGCTACTTCTGCAACTGCTTCAGCTTGGTGTGGCTCATGAACATCGGTAATGATAGGAACATTAAAATGTTTTTTAATATCGCCTAACCATTCAATACCTTTTTCAAGTCCAGGACCACGGAACGAATGCAGACTAGAACGATTTGCTTTATCGAAACTCGCTTTAAATACATAAGGAATATCTAAGCGTTTGCAGATATCAACATAAGTTTCTGCAATTTCGAAAGCTAAATCTTTTGATTCAAGTACGTTCATTCCGCCAAATAATACAAATGGCAAATGATTTGCCATTTGTATATCGCCTAAACGTACAACTTCTTGTGGTTTTAATTGTGACATTTAAACTTTCCCAGTTTATTTAAAATCGCATTACTTACTTTTTTGATGCTGTGTTTTCGCAGCGTCAATAAAACTAGCAAATAATGGATGTCCATCACGTGGTGAACTTGTAAATTCCGGGTGGAATTGTACAGCAATAAACCAAGGATGTTCAGGAATTTCTACAGTTTCAACCAAATGTTGAGCCGAAGAGTAACCAGAAATCTTCATACCAGCTTGTTCAATCGCCTCAATGAAACGGTTATTCATTTCATAACGGTGACGATGACGCTCAGTAATTTCTGCTTTACCATAGACTTCACGTGTTTTAGTGCCTTCAACTAATTCAGATTTTTGTGCACCCAAACGCATAGTTCCGCCTAAATCAGACTCAACGCTACGTTGTTGTAACTCGCCACGCTCATCTAACCATTCAGTAATTAAACCAATTAATGGATACTTGGTAGAACGGTTAAACTCTGTAGAAGATGCTTCTGGCATTGCAGCAACATGACGTGCATATTCGATTACAGCCAATTGCATGCCTAAACAAATACCCAAGAATGGAACTTTGTTTTCACGTGCATATTGAATAGCTTTCATTTTGCCTTCAGTACCACGCTCACCAAAGCCACCTGGGACTAAGATTGCGTCAGCAGTTTGCAAAATAGAAACATCTTGGCTTTCAAGCTCTTCAGCATTGACATAGTCAATCTGTACTTTCACACGGTTTTTGATGCCTGCATGCAACAATGCTTCATTAACAGATTTATAAGCGTCTGGTAATTCAACATATTTACCAACCATAGCTACACGCAAAGTGTATTCAGGATTGAGTAATGCTTCGACTACATTGTCCCAATCTTCTAGGTTTGCTTCTGGAAGATCATTAAATCCAAAACGTTCACAGATCAAGTCATCAACGTTTTGTTCATAGAAAGTACGTGGAATTTGATAAATCGTTTTCGCATCTTTACATACCACAACGGCACGCGCTTCCACGTTAGTGAACAATGCAATTTTGCGTTTAGTATCAACATCTACATCATATTCAGTACGGCAGATTAAGATATCTGGCTGAATACCAATTGAAAGTAATTCTTTTACAGAATGCTGAGTTGGTTTCGTCTTAAGCTCTGCTGCCGATTTAATATATGGCAACAAAGTTAAATGCATAAGCATGGTACGTTTATGACCAAGCTCAACCATTAACTGACGAACTGACTCCATAAATGGAAGTGATTCGATATCACCAACCGTACCACCAATCTCAACGATTGCAACGTCGTAACCTTCACCAGCGCGAAGTACACGTTCTTTAATATTGTCAGTAATATGTGGAATAACTTGAACCGTACCGCCTAAGTAGTCACCACGACGTTCTTTGTTTAGAACATCTTGATAAACACGGCCACTCGTAAAGTTATTCAGTTTGGTCATTTTCGCACGACGTAGGAAACGTTCGTAATAACCCAAGTCTAGATCAGTTTCGGCACCATCCTCTGTGACAAAAACTTCACCATGTTGGAAAGGACTCATTGTCCCCGGATCGACATTAATGTAAGGATCCATTTTAACCATTGTGACTTTTAAGCCACGGGCTTCCAAAAGTGCAGCAACTGAAGCAGCAGAAATACCTTTACCTAGCGATGAAACCACACCACCAGTAACAAAAATAAAATGGGTCATTAAGTTTCTCGTACAATCAAGCCGAAATCGGCCTACAATGTTGGGCAATTTTACTGTACTCTGCCCCTATAAAGCAAAGTCAAACCGCACCAATTCAAAGATCATTAAACAACTGGCTATTCTATCAGCATTTTTAATAAAAAATTAGGTCAATCTCACATGATTTTTTCATTCTCTTTTGCTGTTATAATGCGAGCTCCTCAATTAAATGTTGTTTAGGACAATGGCAAATAAAAAACTTTTAATCTGTGCTGCTATTGCGGCTGGACTATTGTTAACCGCATGCGTCAAAAAAGAAACACCAGAAGAAGAGCAAGAAAAGGTTGAAACTGCTGTTTCAGAACCTAAACCTGCTGAACCTGCAAAATTTGAGTCTTTAGAAAGTGTTAAAACTGAAGAAGCTCAAACTCAGGAACCAACGCAAGTCGAAGTTCATCACGAAGAAACAGCGAATACTACAACTGAAATTCGCCGTGAAACTCGTCCTGCCAATTCTGAGCAAAATTCACAAACAACTGTTTCTGAACAACCAAAAGCAGAGCCGAAGCCTAAGCCAGAACCTAAACCTGAGCCAAAAGCGGAGCCTAAGCCTGAGAAAGCTCAGTCAAAACCTGCTAAGCCAGCAGAACCATCTCAAACTGAAGATGATGCTGTTGCCGCTGCAATTGCTGCTGCTACGCCAGCGCTTAAAAACTAAGTTCTCGTATGAATATGCCCAAATTAAACACTTGATTTGGGCTTTTTAAATATTATTAAAATTATCAATTCACTCATTAGTTTCACTTTTTTATTCCAATTTGTCTTTAGAGTTTCCCTAGATATCAATTCAGGACAACCTACTTCTTTTACTTCAAAAAACATTGACGCTCCCTATTCCGAGATGTAATTTTTAATCAAGTTCCTTTTTGGAACTTTAATTAAAAGAAGATTGGAGCTTAAAATGAATACCGTATCAAATCGCGTGCCTGCCTCATTTCCAGTCCGTCGTATGGACTATAATTTTGAAAATGTACCTCGCTATTGGTGTAATAACGAACCCACTTTTACACATTATTTTACGGGTTTATCTACATTGTTCCCCGAGGGTGAATCATATTTTGTTCGTTCAGTTCGAGCATTACGCGCAAAAGCAAAGTCGAATGAACTTCTAGATCGTGAAATTAGTGCTTTTATTGGTCAAGAAGCAATGCATTCTAAAGAACATCATGCTTTTCATGTGAGTGCACAACAACATGGTTTAGATCCAGAATCTTTAGAAAAAGTAACGGGTATTGTTTTAAAAAGTATTGAAAAAGTTTTTAGTAAAAAATGGAACCTACTTGTAACGGTAGGCCTTGAACACTACACCGCAGTACTTGTAGTTAGCATGATGCAGTCTGTTAATGAACTGATGACAGACTCAACTATTCGTAACTTATGGTTATGGCATAGTATTGAAGAAACTGAGCATAAAGCTGTAGCCTTTGATCTTTATGAACACTTGTATGGAAGTGGGCTAAGCGCATATCTCCCACGTATCACCGTATTTACTTTAAGTTTATTTTTAATTACTGGCTTCTCAACAATCTATCAATTCATTCTTATGAAACGAGATCGCCAACTACTTAATTTTAAATCTTGGCGTAAGTTTCTTGGTTTTATGACAACACAATATAAAGTTTTAACTCCGAAATTTTTTGACTATTATCGCTTTGACTTTCATCCTAACCAAACTGACGAAAAAGATCTGGTTGCCAGTACTAAAATCAAAATTGGACTAAAAAATTCAAAATTACTTTTATCCTGATCCGATGAAACAATAAAGCCCATCTATTGAATGGGCTTTATTTAAACAATTACGGCAACGCAATCATTGTTTATGATCAACCATAAAATAATTCGATATTAATTTGGCTGCCCATGAAGTACTTTTCCAACCTTCGTAAAAACCACAATGACTTCCCTTTTTAGTGGTTACCACTGCAATATTACTCATTTGCTGAATAGTTTCTTTATATGGTTCTAAATTTTTAATAGAGCATACTGGATCGTCTTCAGCATTAAGAATCATTAATGGAATTTTGACATTTTCAAATACATAAATGGGATTAATTGCCTGACAATAACTTTGATAGTCCTGAAAGCCTGCCATTTCAAAGTATTCTTTTTCAAACTCTTCAAGACTAGTCGTTGCAAGAACTTTTTCTAAAGAAGCAACCTGGTTCCAAGTACTTTGATAAGGATGAATAAAATATTTAAATAACTTTTTTGTCATCATTTTGCTATAAAACGGGTGAACATTTTTAAAGCCAATCTCAGTGTTGTAGCCTGGACACATTGCAAAAGCTGCTTTAAATGGTGTGTCATTGCCTTGCTCACCCAAATAACGAACTAACAATCCTGTGCCAGCAGAAGAACCAACTGCATACAAATCCGATTCAGGAAACAAATTTTGAATATGCGTAAGCTGCTCTTTAAGATCACTGGTTGATCCGAAAAGAGAAATCTGTGGTACAGGCATAGGTAAACCCGCATGCCCACGGCGTAAGCATAGTGCTATTCTCCATCCCGTATATTGATGAATATCTCTCACCAATTCACGCATACTTTCAGGTGTCCCTGTAATGGTGTGCATGATAACAACTGTAGGAGTATCTGCAGGGAGATCATCCCCATACCACGCGATGGCAGTTACGCCACCATCTTTCATGGTGAGCTGATCAATTCGATCATATTCAAGTTTAATGGTTTTTTTTCTAATAATATCAAAGTACAAAAGATGAACATGATTATTACTTAACCACGGTGTAGGACGATATTTCTGCTTAAGTTGGGGTAACTTATCCAAAACATCTTTAATTTTCCCTTGTGGGTCATAATAGATTTTTGGCTGTTCAGCACCGAGTACTGAGTCAAACAATTCTGAACCGAAAGCTTTAATTTTATTTAAAGTAGATATGCCCATATCCAATCACGACCTCTGATTATGAGTTAAATGATTGCCGCACTAATGCCGCAACCTGCTGTCCCCAAATTGCATAAATTTCTTTGCTTGGATGAAAGCCATCACTTGCCATAGGCAGATTCAAAGCTTGAAAACTTTCAATATCATATTGAATGAATCTAAATTGGTTTTGTGCTTCTACCCATTTATATAATACTTGATTCATTTGCTCCGCGTATTTTCCAAACAGCCAAGCCAATGGATTGGGTAAAGCTGGAAAATGTTGCATGGGCGGAACGCCTGAAACAATAATGAGTTTAGGCTGAAAACATGCTTGTATATATTCAAATAATTGCTTTTGTTGTTTTATCCATGAATTTGCTGACGTTAATTTTGTCACATCATTAACACCAATCGATGTAACAACCACATCGTAACTCTGTTGCTCTAAATGCTGTACCGCTTGGAAAACTTGCTTAGTTGTATCACCTGTTTTTGCATGCAGTTTCCAGCGTATTGAATATTGATCTTTCAATTCAGAAATAATAGCACCAGATAAAGCATCTTTTTGGGTTTCAACTCCAACACCTGCAGCAGCAGAGTCTCCTAAAATAAGCAGAGATAATGGTCTGCCCTTGCCAACCATGCCTTCTCTTTCACCACTGGCTTCTAGCAAGCGTGGTGTATTCTTACGAACCTTTGTTCCCTGCACAAACAGTACAGGTAACAATGCTAAAGTTGAAAGTTTTAACCACATTATATTAACCTCTATCATACTTAGGCTATTTACTAAAATTATTGTGGTTGAAACTTGGCAATTCTTATACCCATTTGTTCAGCCAGCGCAGCTAAGCCACTCATTGGACGAATCATTACTTCAAAATCAACAATTTTGCCTTGTTCATTAAAACGAATCATATCAATACCTTTTAATGACTTGCCACTAACATTGGCACTAAATTCAAGCACTACATTCTCGCCATCTTCAGTATAAAACTCACGATGATAAGTAAAGTTTTCGAACACTTGGATGACATTGGTAAGAATGAAGAAAACGACCTGCTTTCCTTCATAAGGTTTATAGGCAACTGGTGAACGAAAAACTACGTCATCTGCCAGCAAATCATTTAGATCTGACAAATTACCGGCCTTAACCATTTGATGCCATTTTTCTAAAGACTGTTTTATAGTTTCAAGTGTCATTGTTTTTTTATCCTATAATTTGACGAGTGAATTAATGGACATTTCTCTTTAAAAGAAATGCCCATTTAAAATTTAGAGTACTGCTGCTAATTCAGCGCCTTGGCGTATTGCACGTTTTGCATCTAGCTCTCCTGCCTCTTTAGCACCACCAATTAAATGAACATTTTTTCCATCTGTTTTTAATTGATCATACATTGCAGTAAATGACTCTTGCCCCGCACAAATCACAACATGATCAACCTCAAGCACACTCGGTTGCCCATCTATAGTGATATGTAAGCCCTGATCATCCACTTTGTCGTATTGAACCCCTGCAAGCATTTTAACTTGGCGATTTTTAAGGCCCGCACGATGAATCCATCCTGTAGTTTTACCTAAACCTGCACCCACAACAGCAGTCTTACGTTGCAGTAAATAGATTTCTCGTTCAGAAGTCTCAACTTTTGGCTGTTTTAAACCACCTACATGCTCATATTGAGTGTCAATTCCCCACTCTTCGTAGAATTTTTCTGGATTTAAACTGCCACTTTCGCCTTCGTGAGTGAGATATTCAGCCGTATCAAAACCAATACCTCCCGCCCCAATAATGGCTACACGCTGTCCCACTGGCACACGTTCTTTTAAAACTTGTAAATAGCTAAGTACTTTAGGATGATCAATACCTTCAAATTGTAATTGACGAGGTGTTACACCAGTTGCAACCACAATTTCATCAAAATTTGCTTGGCTCAACTCTTCATAAGTTGCTTTATGGTTCAAAATTAATTCAATGTTTGGTCGTAACTCAATTTGGCGAGCAAAGTAGCGTAAGGTTTCATAGAACTCTTCTTTTCCAGGAACAGTCTTTGCAATATTAAATTGGCCCCCAATTTGATGATTAGCCTCAAAAATTTTAACTTGATGACCACGGTCAGCTGCATATACAGCAAAACTTAAACCCGCAGGTCCTGCCCCAATAACAGCAATATTCTTTTGAACTTGTGCATCTTTAAAAATTAGTTCAGTTTCATAACATGCACGCGGGTTCACTAAACAAGTTGCAATTTTCATTGAGAAAATGTGATCTAAACAAGCTTGGTTACAGCCAATACATGTATTAATTTCATCACTACGGCCTTCGCTTGCCTTCAATACAAATTCAGCATCAGCGAGCATTGGGCGTGCCATAGAAACCATATCAGCATGACCTGATGCCAATACATGTTCAGCCATTTCTGGTGTATTAATTCGGTTAGAAGTAACTAAGGGAATAGAGACTTCACCTTTAAGTTTTTCAGTAACCCATGTAAACGCAGCACGAGGGACTTTCGTCGCAATTGTTGGGATGCGAGCTTCATGCCAGCCAATCCCTGTATTAATAATAGTTGCACCTGCTTTTTCAATTTCTTTTGCAAGCTGAATCACTTCTTCAATACTTGAACCACCTTCAACTAAATCAAGCATCGATAGGCGATAAATAATGATAAAGTTTTCACCCACTAAAGCACGTGTACGCTTTACAATTTCAATAGGAAAACGAATACGGTTTTCGTAACTACCGCCCCATTCATCATCACGATGATTCGTACGCGCGGCAATGAACTCATTAATTAAATAACCTTCAGAACCCATGATTTCCACGCCATCATAACCCGCATACTGAGCAAATTTGGCACAGTTTGCAAAGTCATCAATGGTCTGCTGCACTTCGGCAGAACTTAAAGCTTTTGGCTTAATTGGGTTAATCGGTGCTTGAATTGCTGAAGGAGCAACGTTATTTGCCTGATAAGAATAACGTCCAGTATGTAAAATCTGCATAGCAATTTTACCCCCAGCTTCATGAACAGCTTGAGTAATCACTTTATGCTTTTCAGCTTCTTCAACTGTATCTAATTTCGTACCATGGCTAAATACAACACCATCATCATTCGGAGAAACACCGCCAGTTACAATCAACCCCACATCACCTTTTGCACGCTCAGCATAAAACGCAGCCATGCGCTCATATCCCTGCGGTGCTTCTTCTAACCCAATATGCATAGACCCCATAAGCACACGGTTTTTTAAAGTAGTAAAGCCTAAATCAAGTGGCTTTAATAAATGCGGATAAGCTGACATATTTTCTCCTTTGGCTAGCAATAAGCTTGCTAATGCAACTTGTTGCATAAATTTATAATCAAATTTTGACTTTTATGCAACATGTTGCATAATCTCATCAGTCACACTTTACTTTTGCTTACAAACTGGATTGCCATGTCACTTCCTCATGTTTTATTGACCAGCTTGCTTGAACGTCCAAGTACAGGGTTTGAACTCGCCCGCCGCTTTGACCGCTCAATGGGCTTTTTCTGGAATGCCACTCACCAGCAAATTTATCGTGAACTCAATAACATGCTTAAAAAAGGTTGGGTTTCCACTTTAGAAAATGAAATGGATAATGGTCGAAAAAAAACCTATCAGGTTGAACAACTGGGACGTATCGAACTCGCTTCATGGATGACTCAACAAAGTGAACCCGCACAGCTTCGTGATGATTTAATGGTTAGATTGCGTGCAGAAGCACAATTGAGCAATAATCAGATATTACCTGAACTGTTAAGGCATCTTGGTTTACATCAAGAGAAGCTCAAACTTTATCAAAGTATTTATGATAAAGACTTTAAAGACAGCGATGATCTAAATGACCGTGTGTTATACATCCATAAAATGATCTTAGAACTTGGAATTACAATGGAAAGTGAATGGATCAAATGGTTGGAACAAGTCATCCCTCAATTAAAACGCTTTGCTCAAGATAGCTTAGCCGGAGAATAGTCATGCCATATTACACCATGCCCGATCGGGAAAATTTATTTGTTCGTCGTGTTGGTCGTGGTGAACCAGTTTTGGTTTTATCTGGTCTTGGCATGCAAAGCTGGCAATGGCTTCCTTTTATTTATGCAAACCGTAAAGATTATGAATTTATTATTCCAGATTGGCGTGGTTTTGGGGGGTCAAAGAACTGTGCAATCCCTGAACAAGATGCAATTTCTAGTCACTGGCAAGATGTCGCCCATTTAATAGAACAATTAAAACTGGATAACTTTATCTTGATGGGTTATTCAATGGGTGCTACAACGGCCATGCATGGTATGAAGCATGCTCATCTGGCGCAGCAATTAAAAGCCTATTTGCATATCGATCAAACACCAAAAATATCTGTGGATTCAACATGGGAATATGGTCTATTCGGTCCTCTACATATCCAGTTCAAACAATTATTAAATGATATCTATCAATTATTATCAAAGCATAAAAATGCCAAATATCTTTATGAATTATCGCTTCCAGATCGACAAGAACTGGTTCGTCTCTGGGTAGATTTTATTGAGTTACAAAGTAGCAATCCATTTAGCCCTTTAGTTTTTAAAACAGCACTCAAACAGCCATTTCTACAAAAATACTTATTACCAATTCAGCGTCTAGATTATTTATTTTGGTATGTCGAAAATTATCTTTATCACAATGAAGATTATCGTGAGGCCATTCAACAGTTACAATGCCCAACAACCTTCTTTATTGGTCGCAACTCGACGCTTTATCCAGAAACCGGACAGACACTTATTGCCCATAGTGTTGAACACGCAAAAGCAATATATTTTGAGCGCTCAGGCCATACACCTTTATTAACCGAGCCGAAAAAATTTGGGCATGAAATTACTACATTCTTATCAGAACTAAAACATGCTTCTTAAAAAATAAAGGGATCTGTTCGCAGATCCCTTTTTAGTCGAAAAATGATTAAGCAGAGTGAGCTAACTCTTTCACTTTTAATTGCTCAGAAACACTTAACAAAAGTTGCTCAGTTTTTTCCCAACCTAAACAACCATCAGTTACGGACTGCCCATAAGTCATATCACAAGAAATTTTTTGGCTACCATCAACCAAATGACTTTCAATCATGACTCCCTTTACTTGGGTTATTAAACGTTCAGCAACGATTTGCTGTAAAACTTCTGGCTGACGCAACGGATCTTTACTGCTGTTACCATGACTACAGTCAATAACTAATGCAGGAAGATTTTGTTTGTGTTTTTCTCGTATTGCTTGAATTGAAGCTAAATCGTAATTTGGCCCATGATTTGCTCCACGCAAAATTAAGTGTGGTAATGGATTGCCAGCGCTCTGAATTACAGAAGGTAAGCCTTGTTGATTCATTCCTAAAAATTGATGCTCATTTTGTGCTGACTGAATTGCATCTAATGCAATCTGAATTGAACCATCCGTACCATTCTTGAAACCAATGCTGTATGGCATGTGGCTCGATATTTCACGGTGAATCTGAGACTCGCTGGTACGAGCACCAATTGCGCCCCAAGCCAATAAATCATCAAAATAACCTGTTGCCATTGGACTTAAAATTTCACTCGCAATGGGCAAACCCTTTTCAATAATTTGAAGGTAAAGTTCACGAGACTTTTCTAAACCAAGTTGTAAATTTGATGAACCATCTAAATTTGGATCATACATGAAACCCTTCCAACCTACAGTTGTACGAGGTTTTTCAATGTATGCACGCATTACGATAAAAATCTGATCTTTTACTTTTTCTTGTAATTTTTGCAATCTTTCAGCGTATTCAAGTACTGCAACCGGATCATGAATTGAACAAGGCCCTGTAATTACCATTAACCGAGGATCGTTGCCGTTAAGAATATTTTGAATAGTTTGGCGATGTTCGGCAATTTGACGCACGAAAGAATGTGCAAGCGGATATTTTGCTTTTAACTGGACAGGTAAACTAACTGGTGTTTCTTTTGTATTGCTTTGTGTCAATAAAGTATTTAGGGCATTCATTGGTTTTTCCTTGGGACTGCAATCTATTCAGTCCGATCATTTATTTGAGCGTTTTGGATCTATTCGTTGGTAAAGGTAAGCAAAAGTAAAACCAATAAAAGTTGCTAAAGTATGAATAAGTCATGTTGTTCATTTTAAGTTCCTCGATTCAAAAAAGATAAAGCATAAAAAAACCTGATCGGGGTTGCCGATCAGGTATTAACTGTGATGGGCAACTTTCTCATGCCCGAATACGCTCAGGCAACTATCTAAATTGCCAAAAGTAATAGTAAGCGTTAGTGTTCACAGATAGATTTAACATCTTTATCTCAAATATTAAAAAATGTTCCTTAAATCTAAAATACGCATTGTTGAGAGCTTTGACAAGTCTTTTTTTAGAAAAAACTTCTTATTTTTACGCTTAAGATTTGATTCATTCATTGTGTTAACGAATCAGCCCTTGTGGTTGTAAAATAATTAAGCCAGCTCCACACAGCACGATTAGACCCCCCAATATATCCCATCTTGTTAATCCAACCTGATCCACAAAACGCAACCACATGAGAGCAGTAAAAATATAAATACCGCCATATGCAGCATAAATGCGCCCGGAAGCCGCTGGATGTAAAGTCAGCAGCCAGACAAAAACAGCCAAGCTTAAAGCTGTAGGTAGCCACAGCCAAGCAGACTTGCCTTCTCTTAAAATCAGATAAGGGAAATAACAACCAAGAATTTCAGCAATTGCTGTGATAATAAATAACCCGAATACACTCAGTATTCGGGTTATCACAAGACTATCAATTAACATAAGTTACGCTGGTTCTGCCGTATGATGATCTTCAAAAACTTCAAGTTTCAAGCCTACAGCTTTGCCATCTTCATTTTTCACTGATACAGCCACATTACCACCATGATCTGCAAGTTCGCCAAACAGAATCATTTCAGCTAGTGGTTTCTTCAAGTGTTCTTGAATGAGACGTTGCATTGGACGTGCGCCCATCAAGCGGTCATAACCATTTGTTGCCAACCAATCACGAGCACTTTGATCCACATCAAGTACAACTTGCTTGTCATCTAGTTGTGCTTGCAATTCTGTTAAGAATTTATCAACCACAGACTCAATCACAGTTGTTGGTAATGACTTAAATTGGATAACACTATCTAGACGGTTACGGAACTCTGGTGAGAAAGCGCGTTTCATTGCTTCTTGGTTATCAGAACTATGATCTTGTTCAGTAAAACCAATACTCGCACGAGAAATACTTTCTGCTCCAATATTCGTAGTCAGGACAATAATAACGTTTCTAAAGTCTGACTTACGTCCGTTGTTATCCGTTAAAGCACCATGATCCATGATTTGTAGCAACAGATTAAACACATCTGGATGTGCTTTCTCAATTTCATCTAGCAATAAAACACAGTGTGGGTTCTTATGAATCGCATCAGTTAATAGCCCACCTTGGTCATAACCCACATAACCCGGAGGTGCACCAATCAAACGTGAAACTGCATGACGCTCCATATATTCAGACATATCGAAACGAACAAGCTCTACACCTAACAATTTTGCTAGCTGTTTAGTCACTTCGGTTTTACCAACCCCTGTTGGGCCAGCAAAAACAAAACTACCTACTGGCTTATCTGGTGATTTCAACCCAGCACGAGACAACTTGATCGCTGAGCCTAAAGCGGTAATCGCCTCGTCTTGACCAAACACAACGCGTTTTAAATCACGCTCAAGATTTTCAAGCACTGACTTATCATCTTTAGAAACAGTTTTAGGCGGAATACGAGCAATCTTAGAAACGATATCTTCGATATTCTCTACCGTAATCAAACTATCATCGCTTTCAGCTTTCAAACGACGCTGAGCACCAGCTTCGTCAATCACATCAATTGCTTTATCTGGCAAGAAACGATCATTAATGAATTTAGCAGAAAGCTCTACCGCTGATACCAATGCCTTATCATCATATTGTACGTGGTGGAAATCTTCAAATTTAGATTTCAAGCCACGCAAAATATCAATTGTTTCAGCAATACTTGGCTCATTGACATCAATTTTCTGGAAACGACGTGATAACGCATGGTCTTTTTCAAAAACCTGACGATATTCTTGGAACGTCGTTGAACCGATACAACGTAAAGTACCATTAGCCAAAGCCGGTTTGATCAAATTCGAAGCATCCATTGTGCTACCCATACTTGAGCCTGCGCCAATGATCATATGAATTTCATCAATGAATAAAATCGCATTTGGATTTTTCTTCAAAGCATTAAGCAATTGTTTTAAACGTTTTTCAAAGTCACCGCGATATTTGGTCCCAGCAACTAATGCACCAATATCTAAGCTATAGACTTCAGCCTGACTTAAAGGTTTAGGTGCCTTACCATTCACAATTAACCATGCCAAACCTTCAGCAATCGAGGTTTTACCAACGCCCGGATCACCGACAAGTAATGGATTATTTTTGCGACGGCGGCACAGAATTTGCGCTGTACGCTCAATTTCTTTTTCACGGCCAATAAGTGGATCAGTTTTGCCTTTTTGGGCTTCAACATTTAAGTTCAGCGTATAAAGCTCTAATGGTCCTGCATTGCCCGTGCTAGTTTCACCCTCAATATCTTCAACTTCTTCTTCAACTTGCACTTCATCTTTACGTGTCCCATGAGACAAGTATTGAGTCAATGTTAATCGATTGATTTGATGACGTTTAAGCAAATACACAGCAAAAGAATCACGCTCTGAATACATTGCGACCAAAACATCAGCCCCTTCAACAGTACGATCACCGCCACTTGATTGCACGTGGAAAATAGCACGTTGCAAAATGCGGTCGAAACTTTCTGTTGGATGAGGCGCTTGCTCGCTATTTTCGCCAAGCTTAGGAGTATGTTGTTCTACATATTCTTCTAATTCTTTACGTAAAGAAACTATATCAGCCCCACATGCTTTTAAAGCATTCACGGCCGAATCGTTATCGAGTAGTGCTAATAATAAATGTTCAACTGTAAGAAACTCATGTCTCTTTTGACGAGCCATGCTAACAGCCAAACGTAATGATACTTCTAATTGACGACTGAGCATGTAACCCCCTTATGCTTTAGGCTCAATCTGGCAAAGTAATGGATGACCTTGCGATCGAGCGTAATTATTAACAAGGTTTGCTTTGGTCTCCGCGATGTCTCTTGGATATACCCCAGCAATACCTTTACCTTCATAGTGTACTGTTAGCATTACTTGAGTTGCTTGGTCAAGATTCATTGCAAAGTATTGTTGTAAAATTTCAATTACAAAGTCCATTGGCGTGTAATCGTCATTCATTAATACGACTGCATACAATGGCGGACGCTTGAGTTCAGGAGGTGCTGTTTGTACAACAACCTCTCCGTCATGATCTTCGTTTTGCGAATCACTTAAGCGTGGATGGAAGTGCCAATCGACATAACCAGACTGCTGAAAAGAAGCCTTAATATCTTTTAAGTTTGTTTGACGCTTATTTGTTCGCATAGGATGTTACTATTGTGAATTTGCTTCAGCTTGAGGAATTTCTGCCACGAAAGCAGAAGATGTTTCGACAGGTTTACCGCGCTGCCAACTAAAACGTTTAATAACTGGTGTATCAGAACCGCCTGTTAAACGTACCTCAATAAATTGAGGTGTAAAACCTTTAGGCATCGTCCAACGACCTGTTAAGCGCTCGAAGTCAGTAAAGTTAAAGCTTTTAGCTTCAAGTGGTACAACTAAAACTTCTGTATCTTTAATGAGTCTTATCTCAATTGATCCTGAAGCACGGCGCTTACTTGGGCTTACCTGTACTAGATCCAACTGATATTCATAAGCATTTTCAGGCAGAGGTTTGATTGCCAAATTTTGAATGGTCAAGCTTAAACCACCGCGCTGCCTCAAGATCTCACGGTAGATATTACTCATACCTTCTTGCTGCGTTTTATCAGCATTGGCTTGGTTAAGGGCTTCAAACAGATCATTTGCATTTGTTACAGCAACATCACGCTCTTGTACCGCAGCGTTCAGGCTTTTATTAACCGCATCTAAAGCTGTTTTCTGCTTTTGCACCACTTCAACCAATTGCTCTGCATCTGCATCGTAACCTACAACAGTTAAACCTTGACGGTGCCCAATTGTATAGCCGAGTGCAAGACAACCACTCATTAAAATAGCCGCACCAATAAACAAAGGTTTATTAGTATTTAAAAAATTTTTCTTTTGCAACGAACTTTCTGCCGAAGTCGTCTGTCCAGAGTTTTGCATCGTCATCTCAGTGTTTAAGATCAGAGTCAAGACACACATTTAAATCGAAATTTAAATGTGTGTGAAGCAAAAAAGAGTTTTTTATGGTAATAAACCAATCCCTTGTAAGCCTTCATCTTCATCAAAGCCGAACATAAGGTTCATATTTTGTACAGCTTGACCAGATGCACCCTTCACAAGGTTATCTTGTACCGCAAGAATAATAAGTTTATTCGGCTGCGGCTTATATAAAGCAATACGAAGCTCATTCGCACCGCGCACACTACGTGTTTCAGGCGAACTGTTAGCAGGCATCACATCAACAAATTTTTCATTTGCGTAAAATTGCTCATACAATGCCTGAATATCAGTTTGTTTTCCAGTTTCTGTCAAATCGACATAAATTGTGCTGAGCATACCGCGAATCATTGGAACTAAATGAGGAACAAACAAGAGCCCTTCGAAGCCACCTTTTTGTCCAGAAATATTTTCTAATGCTTCAACAATTTCCGGATGGTGACGGTGACCAGCAACGCCATAAGCCTTGAAGTTATCAGCATTTTCACTATAGATCATGCCTAAGCTTGCTTTACGGCCAGCTCCTGAAACACCTGACTTCGCATCAATAATAATATTTTTTGTTTCAATCAATGCTTGCGCTGATTTCAAAAGTGGCGCCAAACCCAATTGAACTGTAGTCGGGTAGCAACCAGGATTACCAATAACTTGCGCCTGTTTAATTTTTTCGCGGTTTAATTCAGCCAAACCATATACTGAGTTTTCTAAAACGTCTGGGCACGTATGTTCCATGCCATACCATTTCTCAAACTGCTCAAGGTTTTGTAAACGAAAATCAGCAGCTAAATCAATCACTTTAGTACCAGCAGCAATCAATTCTTTTGCATGCTGCATCGCAACACCATGCGGTGTAGCAAAAAATACAACATCACACTTTTTTAAGTCATCAATATTTAAATCAGAAAATTGAAGATCAGTATGTCCACGTAAATTAGGGAACATATCTGCAACTGGTTTGCCCGCTTCTGTACGTGAAGTAAGAACTCGAACCTGCGCTTTAGGATGTCGTAATAAAATACGTAATAGTTCAACGCCTGTATAACCCGTTCCACCAACAATTCCGACAGAAATCACGTGCATTACCTCAATTTTTGAATCTATACTTGTGCTGTAGTATGACAGGATGTCCAAGCTTACAAAACCATTTCATGCTTGGTAATTTTAATTTTTTTAATTTTAGCGACAATTAGATAGCACTTATTCAACTGTCAGAACTAAACAAATATCAGATTTAATTTTGGAGAGCTAGGATGCTTCATCACTCAAAAGAAACAAAATTACGCACTTACCTTGGTTTAAGCACATTAATTTTAAGTGCTGCACTTGTAGGTTGCGGAGGTGGAGGCAGTAGTAGTGTTAGTTCACCAAGCACTCCAACACCTGTTGATCCTACTCCCGAGGCAATGACTGATGTTATTCTTAAATCCCCTGTAGAAATTCTGAATATCCAACTCAAAGTATATGACAACACCACCAATTCTGTTTTAGTAGATACTTCAATTGCAAGTTTAAACAGCTTTAATGTCAAAATTCCTACCGCCAAATTAAATCATTTATATCTTGTAGAAATTACGACCCAAAATTCATCTCTTGTATTTAATCCAATTACTTTAAAATACGAAAATTTTTCTGGTATTTATCATGCATTTATTTCACCCAACAGTTTAAGTGGCAGAACCCTATTCATCAGCCCAAGTAGTGAAGCGATTTATCAACGAGCCGTGATACGCTCGGGGCAACTACCTCAAGAGACGGTTAACCTAACCCTCATTGAACAATTACATGTCAATTTAGCTTCAGAAGATGTTTATAGATCTCTTCTTAATGCATTCAAAGATGCCGATATTCCAAGTTTAAGTCCAGCTAACCCCCTCATACAATACTCCTCTATAAAGCCGAGTACGTACGTAGATAGTTATCTTAGCTTTGGCTACTTACAATATTGGTCAACTTTTCATGGTGAAACAACTACATACCAAGAGCTCATTAAAAGTTTGGCAACCGATTTAAAAGATGGCTTTTTAGATGGAAAAAAACTTCATGGTGATCAAACAACATTCACCCCTATTTTCACTTCCTCTCCAGATAATATTGATCCAGTCAAAAATACGCTGTTAGATATTGCAGCTAATCAAAAAACAACACGCGACAATTTCGCAACCAATTTAAAATCCGCTACTTTTAAATTGGCCAATAGCCAAAGTTTAGATCAGACGAGCTATGATTTACTGGACAAGAAACTATATTCAGGGGTCGTACCTGTCGGAAATACGACTGACTATTTCCGCATAGATGGTGCTGGTGATTATCGTCGTGCTGTAGGTTTTAGCGGTATTACAGCCACCTGCAACGGTTCTGCATATCCTTGCAAACAAGGTTTGACCAGTATTAATCTTTCCGATCCTAAACTACCTGCTACAGACTATCTAGTGGGTCACTACGAAGACACCGCAACAGGTTGTCAACTTAATTTCCGTGCGAATGGTCAAATCGAACTTATTAAAGGATCACAGACTTATCGCTCTGCTTTAAGTGCGGACAGTACAGATAATTTATTGCAAACAGATGCTGCAAGCTCAAGTTATTTACTCAATTCAAGTTCCGCCGAACCCAATAACTCAACGCAACAATACAACTTTATACAATTATCGATTAAAGCAAATAAAATCGTGAGTGCTAAAGCAGGTTTAGACAGCCGAAAAGCACCAGATAACTTACAAACATCACAACTAGAATGTAGTTTTAGTTAATTTGAGACATACCACCATGCAGGCAACGGATTTGATTTAAGTTGTCTGCGGTGTTTTTGAAAATATGGATCGTACTTTTCAACTTCTGCCCAAAAAGCTGGGCTATGGTCAAAATGTTTAGTATGAGCTAATTCATGAATAGCCACATAACGAGCAATCTCATGTGGCATCAACACTAATCCTGCATGCAGCATAATATTATGCTGACTACTACAACTTCCCCACCGAGTTTTCGGACGGCGAATTGTACATTCCCTATAAGCCAAATGAGTGTGTTCACTTAATTCGTTTAAAAGTTTTGGCAATTCTTGTTTTGCAAACGCAATCACTGCACTTTGTAATGCCAAATATGGCTGTGTGTCCTTAAGAAATAAATAACTACTTTCCCAATCGAATTGAAAAACTCGATGCTGCTTTTGAACAATGACCTGAAATGGATGTTCTTTATTAAAGAAGTAAATCTCGGAAGGAATATCAATAGAAGCTGATTGGACGTTTTGTTGCTTATTCCACGTCTCGGTCAACCATTGTTCAGATTGAGCCAAAAATTGCTGAATTTGTTTTTTACTACAAAACAAAGGAACTGTGAGGCGGATTGAAGCAGGCTCAACACGTAAGCGCAATTTTCTTGCTCTTACGTGTCGAACAATTTTAATTTCTGGCATTTCCACAGACATTACTGTGCAGTACGCTCTTCAATACCATTATTTGTTGCAACAATTGCAATCGTTGCTGGGTTTAAAGCAAAAATACCATTAGTCACAACACCCGGAATATTGTTAATGGTTTTTTCCAGATCAATTGCATTTAAAATATTAAGATTAAATACATCTAGAATTACATTCCCGTTATCTGTTACTACACCTTCACGATAAACTGGGTCACCACCTAAACTCACCAACTTACGAGCTACAGCAGAACGAGCCATTGGAATAACTTCTACTGGAAGTGGAAAATCACGTCCGAGTTGATCAACCCATTTTGAATCGTCAACAATACAAACAAATTTCTTAGCAATTGAAGCTACAATTTTTTCACGTGTTAATGCAGCACCGCCGCCTTTAATCATATGCATATGACGATCAATTTCATCTGCACCATCAACATAGGCATCTAAACCACCCACATGGTTCATATCGACAACTTCGATGCCTAATTTTTTAAGGCGATCAGCAGTTGCTTGAGAACTTGCCACAGCAGCTTCTAATTGTAATTCAGGTAATAAATCAATTAGAAAGTTTACTGTACTTCCAGTCCCAACCCCCAAAATGCCACCTTTGGGTAAGTGTTTTAAAGCAGCTTTCGCAGCTGCTTGTTTCTTTTCATCTTGGGTTGCATATAGACTCATGACATCACTCAACTATTTTTTGACATTTATGCACCAATAATCGGCGCAAATGCACAAGGGTTTGCTACAATAATTTCCTATTTTAAACTGTTATAGGGAAGATGAACATGCTGTCTCGTGTGGTACGACAAATTTTACAAGCAACGGTTTATGATGTTGCAATTGAAACGCCTCTCGAAGCAGCTCCACGAATTAGTCAAAAATTAAATAATACAATTCGTTTTAAGCGCGAAGATTTACAGCCTGTTTTCTCTTTTAAATTACGTGGTGCCTATAACCGTATTAGCCAGTTACCTAAAGAACAACTCGAACGCGGGGTAATTTGCGCCTCTGCTGGTAACCACGCTCAAGGTGTAGCATTGTCAGGTCAACGCTTAGGAATTCCAGCAATTATTGTTATGCCAAGTACCACTCCTGACATTAAAGTTCAAGCAGTTAAACGCTTGGGCGGACAAGTTGTGTTACATGGTGATAGTTTTGATGTAGCAAATAAATATGCACAACAACGTGCCGAAGTTGAAGGCCTTGTATTCATTCCACCCTATGACGATGAACTTGTTATTGCTGGTCAAGGCACAATTGCAAATGAAATCTTACGTCAATGGCGTGATGTAGAATATGTGTTTGTTGCTGTAGGTGGTGGTGGCCTAATTTCAGGCGTAGCAGCTTACCTTGGTGAAGTAGCACCCCATGTGAAAATTATTGGTGTTGAATATGAAGAGTCTGCATGTTTAAAAGCAGCTTTAGAAGCCAATGAGCGCGTAATCTTGCCGCATGTAGGCTTGTTTGCAGATGGTACAGCTGTTGCACAAATTGGTGCTTTACCATTTGACATTATTCGTCTGCGCAAATCTGATAACTCAGGCCCAATTGTTGATCCAGATATTGTGACGGTAAATACAGATGAAATCTGTGCTGCCATTAAAGATACGTTTGATGAAAACCGCAGCATTGTTGAGCCATCTGGTGCAATGGCTCTTGCTGGGATCAAGAAATATATTGCCGAACATAAAATCAGCAATAAAAATATTGTATCGATTGTATGCGGCGCCAATATGAATTTTGACCGCCTACGTTATATTGCTGAGCGTACCGAGCTAGGTGAACAACGTGAAGCCATTTATGCAGTGACCCTACCTGAAGAAAAAGGTGCATTCTTAGGCTTCTGCCGTGCTTTACATGGACGCAACATTACTGAGTTTAACTACCGCGCAAACAATACAAATGAAGCACAAGTATTCGTCGGTATTAGCTTAAAAGGTGGTGATGCAGAACGTCATGAAATTTTAGAACAATTAAAGCAACAAAATTATGTAGTAGATGACCTCTCTGATGATGAGGTTGCCAAACTACATATTCGTTATTTAATTGGTGGTCATGCAAATATAGATGATGAAAGATTGTTTCGTGTTGAGTTCCCAGAACGTCCAGGCGCCCTTTTAACCTTCTTAACTCGTTTAGGCCCAACCCATAATATTACGTTGTTCCACTACCGTAATCATGGCGCAGCAGAAGGACGTGTTTTAGTAGGTTTACAAGCAACCGATGCGAAACAGAACCCTGATGGTCTAATTGAAACTCTTGAGCAGATTAGTTATCCGTATGCAGAAATTACGAATAATGTCGGCTACAAACGTTTCTTGAAATAATTTTCAATTTTGATGAATAAGCCGACAAATTTGTCGGCTTATTCATATAATTCTTTTAATATTCCCCTCATATTTACATTGCCTCTCTTTATCTCAAAGAAAATTTCCTTAAAAATAAACGTCTAATCAGGAAACAAGGATCAATATGGCACAGTTTGCAGTCATTGGCTTAGGAAGTTTCGGAGCAACTGTTGCTCAAGAGCTCACAAAATTAAATCATGATGTTATTGGCATTGATACGGTAAAAAAGAATGTTGAAAATCTTGCCGACGTTTTAACTCATGCCGTCATTGCCGATGCGACTGACGAACACGTGCTTGACGAACTTAACATTCAAAATTGTGATGCAGTTGTGGTCGCAATTGGTGAAGATATTGAAGCAAGTATTTTGTGTGTACTGAATTTAAAAAATTTAGGTATGGATAAGATTTGGGTAAAGGCAAAAACCAAAGCACATCACACCATTTTGTCTCACCTCAATATCAATAAAATTATTCACCCTGAAGAAGATATGGGTGTACGAGTTGCTCAAGCACTGAACTATCCAATGGTTAGTCGCTATATGTCTTTAGAAGACGATCACTACATTATAAAAATTGAAATACCTGAGAAACTTAATGGCATTAACTTATATGGCATTATGCAGCAAGCATCACAAGTTAAAACATTGCTCGTAAAAAGACAGCAGCAAATTTTGTTTGAGACCGAAGAAAATTTCACCTTGCAAACGAATGATATTCTTATTTTAGAAGGTCATTTACCGCAGTTAAAGAAACTTTCTAATTGCTTCATATAAGAGGCGAAATCTAGAATATGTCTATATATCCCAAGCCCCATAAAACATTAAATTTAAGCCCTCCTTCACTCTTGGCCCTGGGGTTTCTAGGCTTTATTATTTTTGGTACTTTACTGCTTAAATTGCCATTTGCGAATACAGGCAATGTCAGCTGGATGGATGCTCTTTTTACAGCCACCTCAGCAGTTACAATTACTGGCCTATCTGTTTTAAATATTCATGAGTCTTTTACCCTCTTTGGGCAAACCATTATTTTATTGTTGATCCAGTCTGGCGGTTTGGGTTTTATGACCTTTGCCATCTTAGCTGCATTAAGTTTGTCACCCAAAGTTGGTCTTAAACAACAAATGATGGCTCAAGATAGTCTAGGTCAAACGAGCCTATCAAAAGTTACTTTTGTTGCTAAAGGAGTTGTCACTTACACCCTTATTTTTGAGCTTATTGGTGCAATTATTCTCACTACTGCTTTTACACCAACATATGGGTTTGCACGTGGTCTTTACTATGCAGTTTTCTATAGTATATCCTCGTTCAATAATGCTGGTTTTTCACTATTTTCCAATAGTTTAATAAGTTTCCAAAGCAATTATATGATTTGTATAACTGTTAGTGTACTTTACACTTTGGGTGGTCTTGGCTTTTTAGTTCTCATGGACATTAAGCAAAATAAAAAATGGAAAAAACTCACCCCGAATAGCAAGCTGATTCTTACAACCATTACAGTGATTAATCTAGTTGCCTTTATTTTAATATGGGCTTTAGAGGCTCAAAATCCTCATACACTAGGAATGCTCAGTGTAGGTGATCAAGCATTAAATGCTTGGTTTCAAGCCACTGTTCCGCGCTCATCAGGGTTTAATACTATTGATACAGGTGCAATGACCAATAGCAGTTCTTTACTCATGATGTTACTGATGTTTATTGGTGGCGGTTCACTGAGTACAGCGGGTGGAATCAAAGTCGGAACCTTTGTTATTTTAGTGCTCAGTGTAATTTCATTTTTACGCCGTACAGATGAAATTAGAATATTTAATTATTCAGTCGCACACGAAACGACTTACAAAGCATTAGCAGTGACTGCTATTACGAGCATACTCATCTTCATGGGCTTCTTTATTCTTTTACTTTTAGAGCCTAAAGCAGATTTTATGAATTTGCTTTTTGAAGTTGTTTCAGCAGCATGTACCGTGGGTCTCTCGCGCGGAATAACACCAGATTTACATAATGGTAGTTTATTTATTTTAAGCCTCCTCATGTTTGCTGGACGGCTTGGTCCTTTAACACTGGCTTATTTAATCGCTACTCCTAAAAAAAGTCGACTCAAACACCCTCAAGCCAACATTCAAATTGGATAATAAAAAAGCCGCTTCAAAAGCGGCTTTTTTATAGCTGTTTAGTACCAATTCAATAGTGATACACCCAAACCAGCATAAGTTGCTCGATGGTTATAATCAATTAAGCTTTCCCCATAACCATTAAACAATTGGAAGTGTCCACGTAGTTTGCCACTGATTGGAAAAGCCCAATCAAATTGAACAGCACCATGAGAGTCATCACCACCTTTCAATGAATGACGCAGCATTAAAGAGAAGTCATTTTCCTTCCACTTATAAAATGCTGTTAAATCACCACGTCCGATGTAATTTTCCATATCTGGATTATTATCATCTTTGCTGTCTTCTTCGAGACGAATCCATGGACGTAACATTAAAGCAAAGTCACCGCGCTCTAATCCGACATTAAAAATTACCCGGTTCCAGCTACGCGATAAAGGATCTGAACGCCCATTTGACTGGTGGTTTAAAGTAACCCCAAGCAAACGACCATCTAAACCAAACAATTCATAGTTCGTTCTAAACATTAAACTTGCTTCAGGCTCATAATTCGTTTCACGGAAAGGACGAGACTCTTCTGCATTGAATGTTTGCCAACGTGAAGATTGTGTATACCCTAGCCACAAATCGCCATTATTGCCAAAAATATTTTCCCAAGCTTTGGTTTTCAAAGAAATCTGAAATTTACTTTCTGTTGATTTCAGATTTTGATCTTCTGTCACCGTATTATTTGGGTTAGGACTATGTGGAAATTCATTTTTGTCACTGGTCCAGAATACAGGGAGCAAATAGACTGGCTGATAAGCACGAATGTTCCATACACCTAGTTTACTTTTTTCAGACAACTCCCAACGTTGATCTAACAAAGAAGTAGTAGGTTCAATTTTTGGTGCTTTACCAATGATTTTGATATTACTCACCGTATCTACCACCTTTTCTTTAAAGGTTTCAGGTGGCACAGCAGGTGTATCAATTTTTTTAGCAGGCTCAGTTACAGCCGCAGCTTGAATAACTGGTAAAGCTGACGGTTTAAATACAGAGTCATAACAAGCCAGACGATCGGCATTCGAAGCAAGAGCAACACATGCATCTACTGTCGCGGGGGTTACAGGTGCCAAGGTGTCAGCATATGTCACAGACGCACACAAACAGCTAAGCACGATTCCCATGCTTAGCTGTAAAGATGTGCGTTCAAATTGTCTGAACGCCATGTTCATCTCCAATTTTTATTTTAATTAACTTGTTGAATGGTAAAACCTAACTGCTGCAATTCATGACGTTTGGCAAAAGGTGCAACTACAGCTTTTACAGGAGTTTGCTCAACCAAATATTGACGAGCAACACGTTGTAAATCATCTAAAGTTACATGCAACAATCTCTCACGCAAGAGACGGCGGAAAGCTGGTGTTCTTGCATGCAATAATGCATAACATGCAGTAATCGCTTCACCCGCTGGTGAACCTGGCTTATCCATACTTGCAACTAATCCAAGAATCGCTTCTTCAAGCTGATGAGGCTGTTGTTCCGCATTTAATAGCCATTGCACACTTGCTTCAAAGTCTTTAAAAGTTTCTGCTAAACGTGGGTCACGGTAACTATAGAAACGGAATGAACATGCATTCCCATCATAACTTGCTCCACCACCGTACGCACCGCCTTTCTCACGAATGGCGCTGTGTAAAAAGCCATTACGTAAATAAGCTGCCAATACCATTAACGGAGCTGCATCTGGATGGGACACATCCACCGCCTGATAGGCTGAAGCACAGAACTGAACATTTGCCTGAATTAACCATGCTTCATGATTATTATCATTTGCCTGTTCTACGTGAGTTAACTCTGTTGCGGTTGCATCAACGTTTAGTTTATCCCAAACATTCTGCACTTCTTCAACCAAACGTTCAGACTGATGTTCTTCACATACAAGCAAGAACTGTTTAGGTGCTTGCAATAATTTACGATGAATACGTTTTAATTCTGCAATCAGATCATCATATGCAGCAGAGTCTTGAGTAATCTTAGTAACAAGCTCGCCTAACCAGTTTAATGCACCTAAACCAGTGTTTTGATAGTCGCGTTGAGCCAATGCACTCATATTACGTGATGCGATTTGCATTGCGTAGCTATGACCTGCTCCAGATAAGCGAGATTGCCAGCGTGTTTTACGTTGTTGCAATAACTCAATAATTCGCTCTTTCTCATCAAATCGAAGCTGTTCAAATGCTAATTTTAATAAATGAATTGCATCAAACTTCTGAGTTAACGATTTAGTCGTTAAGGTTAACCAAGCGCTAATTTTATCTTTGTCGTCAACTTTACTACGTAATGAAGCGCCCATTCCTAAACCGCCACTTACCGCCGTTTGTAAGTTTTGTAGTTCAAGATAGTCATACTCACCTGCACCCACTTCGCCCATCAAGATAGAAAGCAAATTAAAATAAGGTGACTTCACAATATCATCAGGAATCTGAATGAGTACTTGTTGATAGTAAATACCGTTCGTACCGGCATGGTACAAATTCAACGGCGTATCCATACGATTACAAAGAATTTCGCGTAACTGACCCTGCACAATATGTAAGTCAGCAGGTACATCTTCCAAACCTACTTTTGGTAATAGTTCAAGGTTGTCTGGAGTATCCTGACGTTCCTCTAGCGCCTTGGTATTAGCAACAATTTCAGCCTTATCAGCATCTGTTAACTTTTCACCAATAGCAGCTAAACGTGCTTTTTCTGCTTCTTGTTCTTTTACAGACTTAGTTGGGTCTGGAACTAGAGTCATTTGCACACGATGTGGGTTGTCAAGCAAATGTGTTTGTATCAGATTTGATAACCACATTGGGTCTTTCAACTCTTCTTTAACTTGTGCAATTGCGCTATCAACATCCCAAATTTGAATTGGGTCGTTGTGGTGAATCGCACCACTTAAGCCATTTAAAATTAAACTTAAGCCATAAGGTGTACCGTCACCATTAATTTCACGCTGATGCAACTCAATCTGATGCAAGATTGCATCGACTAAATTACTGTCAATTGGTTTTGCAGCAACATCACGCAGAATATTTAAAACACCCTCTCTAAAGCTTTGTGCATGTTCAGGATTTGAACCTTGGACACCACAGTAGAAAGTCATTTCAAAATTGCTGTCATCTACGCCCATTAATGGACCTGTTGATTGAGCATAACCACAAGTTTCTAAGTAATGACGCAGTGGTGAAGCTGAATTTTCTAACAAAATTCCTTCAACCAAACGCATTCCCAAACGCAATTTCACATCATTTGCTTCTGGTAATAACCAAGATAGAACATGATAAGTTTTATCTTTTAAATCATCACTATCAACACCATAATTTTCTGTTACTTCAATTGGTGCTGCTAAACGTTTTTCCGGCTTAGAATATAGAGTTGTTCCAGCAGAAAATTTATGCAGAGCTAGTTTTTCAAATTGCTCTTGTAATTCATATGCTGTTTGATTACCAAAGGTCATGAAAACAGCATTACTTGGGTGGTAATGTACCTTATAAAAATCGACTAACTGCTCATACGTTAAATCAGGAATATCTTTCGGGTCGCCGCCTGAGTTGTAATGATAGGTCGTTTCAGGAAATAAATGATGAGCCAACTGATGATAAAGTTGGTCAGACGGTGCACTCATCGCACCTTTCATTTCATTAAAAACCACACCTTTATAAACAGGTTGTCCATTTTCTAGTTCAATACGAATACCTTCTTGAGCAAAATCAAGCGGATTCAAATTAGCAGCAAATGCCGCATCAAGATAAACAGAGAGTAAGTTTTGGAAATCTTTTTTGTTTTGAGTAGCAAATGGATACGCAGTCCAATCTGCTGCTGTAAAAGCGTTCATGAACGTATTTAAAGAACGGCGAATCATCAAAAAGAACGGATCACGTACCGGAAACTTTTCAGATCCACACAAAGCGGTATGTTCTAAAATATGTGCCGTGCCTTTAGAATCCATAGGCTGTGTTCTAAAAGCAACAAGAAATACATTTTCATCATAGTCAGTTGCCAAGTGATAATGCACCGCGCCTGTGACTTTATGCTTATATTCAGACACTAAAATATCTAATGCTTCTACATGGTGCTGACGTAGCAACTGAAACGCAGGGTGAACAGTTTGAGAAATGGTTTCAGTGACATCTACAGTCATGTGATCTCCTAACATATCGGATAAGTGAATAAGTCTCATTATAGCCTGAGTCAGCTTGAGATTGGCGAACAAAAGCCAAGTAAAATACTATGTTTTTGTTGAGTATTAGTTTTCATTGCCACGGCTTTGATATCAAGCACATAGCCATGAACGTTTTATCCTACCAGAACAAAAGCTTTTAATTCTATTTATACGATAGATATTAAATAAAAAGCTTATCAATTTTATATCAAGGACCTATCTTCTAATCCCACGAATATTCAAACAACAATATTTCTCCATTATTTTTTGAATTAACTGAATTTTATTCAACAAACTACAGCAAAACCAAGCAATGGTGTAAACTTAGCAACCTGATTTTTTTATTTGTGACAACACATATGGCAACTGTAGATCTTTTTGCAATTGGTAATGCATTAATCGACCAAGAATTTAAAGTGTCTGATGATTTTCTGAATCAACAAGGCTTGCAAAAAGGCACAATGCAGTTGTCCGATGGTGACACTCAAGCTGCTCTTTATGCAGAGTTAAAACAGCACCAAGACTATAAAGGTCAAGCAAGTGGTGGTTCTGCTGCGAATACTACTGTAGCCTTTAGTGCATTAGGTGGAACTGCTTTTTATGGTTGCCGCGTTGGTAACGATGATTTAGGTTCAATCTATCTGCAAGGTCTAAATGAAGCTGGCATTAAGACTACTCCAAAATCTATCAGTGAAGGTGTGACAGGTACTTGCATGGTACTCATTAGCCCTGACTCTGAACGTACAATGCACACCTATTTAGGTATCACTGCTGAACTCTCTCAAGATCAAATCGATTTTGAACCATTAAAAACAGCAAAATGGCTTTATATTGAAGGTTATCTTTCTACAAGTGAAACAGCGCGTAAAGCTGTAAAACAAGCGAGAGAAATTGCAAAAGCAAATGGTGTTAAAATTGCCCTATCTCTTTCAGATCCTGCGATGGTGCAATACGCTCGCGAAGGCTTGGAAGAACTTATGGATGATGGCGTAGATTTACTATTTTGTAATGAACAAGAAGCCTTAATGTATACAAATACAACATCTGTAGAAGATGCTCTTGCCCAATTACGTTTTAAAAATCATACAGTAGTCATTACACAAAGTGCTAAAGGTGCTTTAGTTTCTAACCCTACCCAACATTTCCATGTGGCAGGCCGTCATGTAGAAGCCGTTGATACAAATGGTGCAGGAGATGCATTTGCAGGCGCATTCCTTTATGCCCTCAACCATCATCAAGATTTAAATGCTGCTGCACAGTTAGCTGTCTTAATTTCGAGTGAAGTTGTTTCTCAATTTGGTCCACGTTTAGCAATTAATGACTATGCTAAACTTCTTGAAAATTTTCAGAAGGAATGTGCTTGAAATGGAAAGGATCTGTATGACGGAAGAAGTTCCTGAGCGTGAAGCTAGAGCTTTTGACACTTTACAAGGAACAACTATTTTCGTTACGCAACGTGACGGCGCATTCTATGCTTATCAGAATTTATGCCCTCATTTGCAAACTGAGCTTGAATATTTAGAAAATCAATTTCTTGATCAAGATCAAGAATACATCCAATGCTCTACTCATGGTGCTTTATTTACCGTGGAAACAGGTGAATGTATTTCTGGACCATGTTTAGGCGATTTTTTAAATAAAGTTGAGCTTAAAGTACATTCAGATGGCGGTATCTATATCGTAGACTGAAGCTATAAACATTAGAGTTTCTGCCATGGCTGATTTCTTTTTCAATTATTATCTTATGCCATTTCACTTAAGTGTAGTGGCTTTGATATTGCTCAGCGTGGTAGAAACCATTGGTATGTATATTGGACTCCGTCCAAGTCAATTACTCAAAAAAATTGCGCCCCATTGGCTTTCTAATTCACCGCTACTTAATGTTAAATTTTCTAAAGCTCTAATTTTCGTTTTTTTACTCATCAATTTCAGTTATGCAGGCTACTTTTTACAACTCTCTTTCTTCGCAATACAGCATTATTTTATTTCCCCTTTTTATTTAATCGTCCCAGCTCTTGTAATCGCAATATTTTTTACTGTGTTCATGATCCACTGCCTTGACCAAGTAATTAAGCCCAAGCTCACTCACACCAACTATAACCTTTTAGGGCGATTAGCGACGATTTCCAGTGGTAATGCCAGACCTGGATTTTCTGCCCAAGCCCGCGTGCGTGATGAATTTGGTCAACTCCACTACGTTCAAGTAGAACCAGAATACGGCGAACTCGAATTATACTCTCAAGTTATTCTTGTCAGAGTACATAAAAGCCATTATGTAGCTAAGAAAATTTCTGTATCCAACGATCTTTTTGCACCCGATTAACTCTTAATTATTCTCGTAGTTTCCTATCACTTTTTGCAGGCTTCATTGCGCCCTGATTTTATTATTCTCTTTTTAATTAATCATTTATTATTCCGACTAATTTAGTTAGAGATAAGATTACTAAATATTATACTCAACCATTTTAGTTGGTATTTAATTAAAACAAACTATTTTAATAAACTTTAGAATTTTATTTACAAGTGTTTTAGTGGGAATTAATAATCAATTCAAACTATTTTAGTATGTTATTTATTTTAAATTACTAAGCAATTGTTTTATAAAGGTTAATAATTTAAATATTCATTTTAAATATATTTAATGTTTATTTTTATTATATTTTGATTAATAATAAAATTAATATCAAATGAGGTTTAATTAATGAGCCTTAATTTTCAAAATCTTAATAGTCGCTTAATTAAAGAAATCACTATTATTCTAATAATAAAAATAGTGCTTCTTTTAACGATTAAACATATTTGGTTTGATGCTCCCACCATCCCCAAAAATTTCGACAATCAGGTCGCCGAGCATATTGCTGGCGATAACATTTCCAACATTAAGGAGACACGTTGATGATTTCTGAAAGCGTGGTTGATCTTTCGCGGTTTCAATTTGCAATGACCGCAATGTATCACTTTCTTTTCGTCCCTTTAACTTTAGGTTTGGCATTTATCCTTGCCATCATGGAAACCACCTATGTCATTTCTGGTAAAGAAATTTACAAAGATATGACTAAATTTTGGGGAAAATTATTTGGTATTAACTTTGCTTTAGGAGTTACGACTGGCTTAACAATGGAGTTCCAGTTTGGAACAAACTGGGCTTATTACTCACACTATGTAGGTGATATTTTCGGTGCACCATTAGCAATTGAAGGCCTTATGGCATTCTTCCTCGAGTCGACATTTATAGGTCTATTTTTCTTTGGATGGGACCGGTTAACTAAGGTTCAGCATCTAGGCGTAACATGGTTAGTCGCTTTAGGTTCTAACATGTCAGCGCTCTGGATTTTAGTGGCGAATGGTTGGATGCAAAATCCAGTAGGTGCCGCATTTAACTTTGAAACGATGCGTATGGAATTAGTTGATTTCGGCGCGCTTATCTTTAACCCTGTAGCTCAGGTTAAATTCGTCCACACTGTATCTGCGGGTTATGTAACTGGTGCAATTTTTGTACTTGCTATCTCAAGTTACTACTTGCTTAAAAAACGTGATCTACCTTTCGCACGTCGTTCATTTGCAATAGCTGCGATTTTTGGTCTTGCATCTACACTTTCAGTAATTTTGTTAGGCGATGAATCTGGTTATGAGTTAGGGGATGTTCAAAAAACTAAACTCGCTGCGATAGAAGCCGAATGGGATACTCACTCTGCTCCTGCTCCGTTTACCTTGTTTGGCGTACCAAATCATGAAGAGATGCGGACAGATTATGCAGTTAAAATTCCATATGCATTAGGTTTAATTGCAACTCGCTCAACAACCAAAGAAGTTACTGGTCTTAAAGACCTCATGCAGCAGCACGAAGTTCGTATTCGTAACGGTATGCTTGCCTATGCTGAACTTGAAAAATTACGTGCAGGCGATCGCTCACCAGAATTATTGGCTTCTTTTGAGAAAAATCAAAAAGATCTAGGTTATGGCCTACTTCTTAAGAAATATGCACCAAATGTAGTTGATGCAAGCGAGCAAAATATTAAAGCTGCTGTAAAAGATACTGTTCCAAATGTTACAGCGCTATTTTTCTCTTTCCGCGCAATGGTTGCCTCTGGTTTCTTAATGCTACTTCTTTTCATTTTAGCGACTTGGGCTGTAGCAAAAAGAAATGCTGAAAACAAACCTTGGTTACTTAAATACGCATTGTTTGCGCTACCGCTTCCTTGGATTGCAGCCCAAACAGGCTGGTATGTTGCTGAAGGTGGCCGCCAACCTTGGTCTATTGGAGAAATTTTACCAACCCACCTATCTACTTCAAGTTTAAGTACTGGTGATGTATGGGGTTCGATTCTTGCCTTAGCAGCGTTCTATACAGCACTTTTAATTATTGAAATGTATTTAATGATCAAGTTTGCTCGTTTAGGACCAAGCTCTCTGCACACTGGCAAATATCATTTTGAAAAGCAAGAACCAAAAGCAGCTGTTAATGGGGAGGCCTTATCATGATTGAATATGAATTATTAAAAATCATTTGGTGGGTGTTAGTTGGCGTACTTCTGATCGGCTTCGCTCTGACTGATGGCTTTGATATGGGTTCTATGGCTCTCATGCCTTTCGTTGGAAAAACCGATAGCGAACGCCGTGCTGCAATCAACACGATTGCGCCACACTGGGATGGGAACCAGGTCTGGTTTATTACGGCGGGCGGTGCACTATTTGCTGCTTGGCCAATGGTCTATTCAGTTGCCTTTTCTGGCATGTACTGGGCACTATTGTTAGTTTTATTCGCACTCTTCCTAAGACCGGTCGGTTTCGATTATCGCTCTAAACTAGATAATACAAAATGGCGTAATTCTTGGGATTGGGGCCTTTGCATTGGCGGTGCCGTTCCAGCACTTGTGTTTGGTGTGGCATTTGGTAATTTATTCTTAGGCATTCCTTTTAGTTTAGATGACACATTACGCTCTGAATATACAGGTAGCTTTTTTGCCCTTCTCAATCCATTTGCTCTAGTCTGCGGTGTTGTGAGTCTATCTATGCTTTGTGCGCATGGTGGTGCATGGCTCATGTTGCGTACAGATGAAGTTTTAAAACAACGCTCTGCCAAAGCTACTCAAATTATGGCAATTGTATTTTTAATTTGCTTCCTTGTGATTGGAGCATGGCTCTATTTCGGACAAGTGCCAGGTTATAGCTATGCTGTTGCCATAGATCCAAATGCTGCGCTTAATCCTTTAGCTAAAGAAGTGGTGACTAATAGCAATCCAGGTTGGATGAATAATTACAGCACTTATCCAATTACTAAAGTTGCCCCAGTTCTGGCAATTTCAGGTGCAATCATCGCAATTTTCTCATCTTCAAAAGCAAAGGCGGGCTTAAGTTTTACTGGCACAAGTTTAATGATTGTAGGGGCAATTTTAACTGCTGGTTTTGCCCTATTTCCGTTCCTGCTTCCATCTAGTATCAATCCTAACTCTAGTTTGACGATGTGGGATGCTGTATCAAGTCACCTTACTTTAGGCGTTATGACTGTCGCAGCCTGCATATTTGTTCCTCTTATTTTGATCTATACCAGTTGGTCTTATTACAAAATGTGGGGAGTCATCACTAACAAACATATCGAGTCAAACTCGCATAGCTTGTATTAAGGAGAAGTCAATGTGGTATTTCGCATGGATCCTAGGCATTTTGATGGCATGTTTTGCGGGCGTACTCAGCGCGCTTTATATCGAACATCATCAAGATTTAGATGAGGAATAAATGATGGCAAAAGCAATGACAGCATCAAATCATCGAAAAGCTCAAGCATTTGCAATGGCCCTTTCTTTTCTGTTGGCATTGCCTCTTGCTGCAATTTTGTTGGTTTACCCTTCACTCATGCTAGATGCTAACGGACATTACAATCATAGCCAGCTTATGCTGGTGATGATTGGTATTTCTGGTGGATTTATTTACGGAGTAGGTTTCGTCCCCAACTTCTGGCTATGGAAATGGCTATTTAGCCCATGGGTGGCTTGGCCTCTCATGCTTTTAGGCTATTACATCTGGTTTCTAACCTAAATCAAAAAGACCTCAAATGAGGTCTTTTTTCATTTCAACCAACTTAATAGGCACCCTTGGCATGCCTACATTTGCCTCAACTGGATATGGCTGTTCATTACCCGTTTTCACATATCCACGTCTTTCATAATAAGCGATCAATTCAGAACGGACATCTAGTACATGCATTACGGCGTTAGTCAGATGTGGACCTTCTTTCAATGCATATTGCTCTGCATACTCTAAAACAGACCGACCCACTCGCATATTTTGGACTTGAGGATCCGTACAGAATGTTCCAATCTCAACCTGACTATTTTCAAATGTAAGCCCTACACACGCAATAATTTTAGAAAATTCAGTTTCCGCTACCAATAATGTTGAATTCCTAAGTTGTAGTTGCTCTTCTAATTGATGCTCTGTAATACGTAGTCCTTTTACCCATTCTAGCTCTGTTGTCCAACTTCGACCCTGCTGTTCTCGATAAGACTTATTAATTAAATCTACAAGCTGTGGAATATCAGCAAATGAAGATAAACGGAAATTCAAATTATTCATAAAGTGTACTTAGGCTATTTATAAAAATTCTAAAAATAAAGCCGATATTAAATCGGCTTTATTTTAAATAGCAATTAATTAATTTGATTGTTCAGCTAACCATGCCATGAATTTTTGACGCTCAGCTTTAGATGCTTTCTGCCAAGTTTCAACTAAACGTTGATCATTCGTTTGTGCTCCACCTGTTACTGCCATAGACGTTGCAGTTGGCACAACAACTTGAGCAGAAGCAGGTTTAGCCGATGCATATACTGCTTCAGGCTGTGGCTTAGATGATTTAGTTGTAAAGTCAGTTACTTTACCCAACAAGCCAGTTGCAAACCATGGCTTAGCTTCATTGTTTGCGCCCGTTTGTTTCACAATTAATTCATTATTTGCACTGTATAAAGCAACTGTTGGTTGTTCAGCATATTTTTTCGCATTTTCATAATCTTTAGGTACATCTACCATCGAAAGCTTATAAGTTTTCCCATCTTGCAATGCAGGCGTTTGAATTGTGACTACACCAGATTTAACAATGTCATGCTCACCATTTAAATGTTCAAAATATTCTTGATAGCGCACGCTTAAGCTAGTTTCACCCGCATCAACTTTATAATTATTTTTAGATGAACGAAATAACCCAGAATTGACTTCTTGACCATTCACAGCAAGGATTACAATTTCCTCTGGCGCTGTAATTGTAACTGCTGAAAATACCGAACTACTGAGTAATAAACTTATTGCAGCAACACCTAATCTTAAAGTCATCTGTCTCTTTCTCTATATTTGATAAGCTATGAAATCATGAGCAATATGCAATATGATTGTGACTATTTTATGACAGTGCAGTGATCCGCTAATTTTTCGATTTATTATTATTAAATATGCATTTGAATTTTATCAATTTCCGTTGGTTTAACCTTTTTATTAATTCAAAAAACACATAAAAAAAAAGAGTACCTAAGTAGGTACTCTTTTTTAACTTTCAATTAGTTGAAAGTTTTGAAACGATCAGCATCATTAATAAATGCTTTTTCGCCTGCTGGCGCTTCCACTGAACCAAATACCAATTGAGCACGTAATTTCCAATTTGCTGGCACATCAAATGCTTCAGCAGCATCAGCATCAACAATCGGGTTATAGTGCTGTAAAGAAGCACCTAAACCAAGCTCTGAAAGTGCTGTCCAAGTCGCAAACTGTGCAATTGCAGTTGAATGCTCAGACCAAACTGGGAAGTTGTCTGCATATAATTCAAATTGCTCTTGTAAGCTTTTAATAACAGCTTGGTCTTCATAAAATAAAACCGTACCAACGCCAGCAACAAAGCTATCAATTTTTGCATTTGTACCAGCAAAAGAGTCTGCAGGAACAATTTTACGTAATGCTTCACGAACTAAATTCCAGAATTTAGCATGTGATTCACCGTATAGTGTCACCACACGTGAAGATTGTGAGTTGAATGATGATGGACTATGTTTAACCGCTTCACGAATTGTTTCTTCAATTTTAGTGCGATCTAATGCAACATTTTTACCAATTGCATAAATAGTACGACGATTTTTAATTTTATCTAAGAAAGTAGACATTTTGTTATTTCCTACCTATTGCTTGACCAAGGGCCGTTGTTTGGGAATGAATACAGTGTATTAAAGTCATTTTTCATAATCAGCATTAAAAATATGACAGTTCGTTTTATTTTCGCAACAATAAAAAAAGATATACATATAAAAAAAGCTTCACATTTAGTGAAGCTTTTGAATGCTAGCAACCGTTTTACTTATCAGTTTCAAACAGCGCCGCAACAAATGATTTAGCCGAGAATGGTCTTAAATCATCAATTTTTTCACCAACACCAATAAAACGAATTGGCACATGAGTACGACTTGCAATATTAAAGAGCACGCCACCTTTCGCAGTTCCATCTAACTTGGTAATTGTAATACCAGTTAAACCCACAGCTTGGTCAAACTCTTGCACTTGGTTAATCGCGTTTTGCCCTGTGCCAGCATCTACTACCAACATAATTTCATGAGGTGCAGTTGCATCAATTTTTTGCATCACACGTTTAACTTTTTTGAGTTCTTCCATCAAGTTACTCTTATTATGTAAACGACCTGCCGTATCTGCGATTAATACGTCAATTCCTTTAGCACGAGCACTTTCAAAAGCATCAAAAATAACAGAAGCACTATCAGCTCCGTGACCTTGAGCTACCACAGAGATATCGTTACGCTCACCCCAGATCTGTAATTGTTCTGTCGCTGCGGCACGGAACGTATCCCCAGCAGCCAACATCACTTTTTTACCTTCACCTTGCAAACGTTTCGCTAATTTACCAATAGTTGTAGTTTTACCAACACCATTTACCCCAACCATTAAAATCACATAAGGCGATTTGTTAGGATCAATATGCAAAGGTTTAACACGTGGGGCCAGCAAAGCAACCAACTCTTCTTGTAACGCTTTATATAGAGAGTGGGAATAGATCAAATCACCACGAGCTGTACGCTCTGTTAAATTGGTAATGATCGTTTTAGTAGCTTCAACACCAATATCTGCAACTAATAATTGCTCTTCTACTTCTTCAAGTAACTCATCGTCAATTTCTTTTCCGCCAATCAAGATATTGACCATACCATCAGCGAAATTACGACGAGTTTTGGTTAACCCCTCTTTCATTCGGCCAAAAAAACCAGTTTTTGGTTGTTCAACCGCAGTTTCTGTAGAAGCTAATTCAACTTTGGCTGCTTCAATATTTTCTTGCGATTTAACAGGAGATTCAACGATGGGAACATCGATAGCAGGTAAATTAGGTAATGTGACATCGTCATCACCGATCTCAGCATCTATCAAGAATTTATTTTGCATATTCGATTGTTGCTCCATGCGGATTCCTTGAAAAGCAGCGCGTTTAAAAAGATAAAGTTTAGCATAAATTCAAAATTTTGCCTGCCACAATAGTGCTCAAAAAGCTTTGGAAACCAAGATTTAGCCTGATTAATCCAATTACTGGGTATCTTCCTGAGCGAGTGCTGGATATTGCTTAATATGAGCACCCTCAAATTGGTACGCATGCATTAACTTTAAATACTCAGCTCGATGAATTTCTGACTGAGCTATAAGCAACTCAGCCATGTCTTGAGTTCTTGGATAAGTAGCCTGATGAGAAAGTTGTATAATTCGTTGATATTGATCCGGACTAATAGGCCGAAGTAATGCTAAATATGACAGCACAAAAATACAGCCAATGACAATAACCACAAACAGGTTAAAACATTGATCAACTTTTAACTCAGACTTTAATTTAAGAAAATTTTGTTTGAATATGAGCATGACCTACCTCGAATTAGTGTAGTGTAGGGTTCAATACTCATAAGTACAAGATCAAACATCCAGTAAGGTTAATAATCATACCTTACTGGATAGTATGAGTATGTTTAACTTATTAGTGAACGAATGACGGAAAAGTATAAAATTGCCGCAATAATCACCAAGACTAAAAACATAGCAAAAATACTTAACCCTTCTTCTGCATCTGCTGGATGCAATTCGTCTTCATCAGCAATTTTTCGAAGCTCCCCATCATAAACTTGATAAAACCAGTTTTTTTGGGCGGGTTCCAAATGACCAGCAAAATCAAACACCCTTTTACGCTGTGCTAGACAGTAATCCCCTAAATGGATTTCCTCATGAAAGATAGCTTCATCTAATAATTTACGGTGATAATGGGCCAGTTCTATAATTTGTTCCTCTTTAGGAGGCGTGTCAAAAACAAAGCCGTCGATTGTATTTGTCATATTTTATTCTCCTTGTCTTTTATTCTCATATTGATTTTAATCAAAATTATTTGTGAATAATGTTTAATCATGTATCCTAATAGTGAACTAAACGAAATGACAAATAGTTGACAAATCCATCAATTTGTAATATTAGTTTAATAATTCTAAGTTAAATTAATTTAAAGGCACTAGCCTTTAGAAAAAAGTAATCATAATTACAATAAGGAGTTTTCTATGATTCAACGTATCTCTCATCATGATTTAGAACATGTATATGCAACTGCAGTAAACACAATTCATTCTCAAATGAACTTTCAAGATGCAGTTACACAGTTAGAAGAAGTTGCTCGCGCTGGGCATGGTAAAGCCGCTCTATTCTTAGCAGAATTGTATTATCAAGGTTTCCGTGTTGAACGTGACTCACTTAAAGCACAATATTGGCAAAAGTTAGCCACAATGCAAGCATAAAGAGACGTCACTTAGGTGGCGTTTTTTTGTACCCGTAAAAACACAAAGTTATCAATTTATATAAAGCCTTACTTCGCCACTTCAGTCATGGCTCAGGTGGCGTTTTTTTACGCCTGTAAAAAGCATTCTAAATATAATTTGCTACGCACTTCGTTTGTCTAACGCTAATGTCAACGCCTTAATCATATTGACGTTCTCATGTGGCATTTTTATAGCTGGGAATATTTGTTTACGATTTGATACCTGTTTAAACTGAAATGTCATCTGATTTTTCTATAATAAGCAAGATAAGTTAAGAACCATTAATTTGACAATGAATAGTTTAAGCAATCTGCAACCGGTTTCAAAAGACTTGATGATCAAAATTTATATTTTAAGAACGATGATGTATTGCGGAGTTCTCTGGGGATTATTTCATCAGGGCTGGGCAATTAAATCAGATCAAGAAGACTTTATTTTTCCCTTCTGGCTCAATGGATTGCAAGCTCATCGCTACGCTAAAGAACATTGGCCACATTACAAACCAAGAAGAATTACTCCTAAAGATTTTCACGAGTCTTTATTACCAACCTTAACTCGACTCAACGTTACACCAGCTTTGTTTAATTCTTCTCATCGCAAGTTGAAATTATCTACCCAACAAATGCAACATTTCTTTTTTAAACATCCGCACTGGCAAGGAGCCTAAAGTTTCTTTAGGTTCTTAACCTCTATTAGAATGCTTTTTGAACGCTTGAGTGTAAAACTTGTATTTGAATGACTACCAAGTCTTTGCATTTTTATAAAATCAGGCTAATTTAAAACAAAATGATAAAACACAGGACAGAAGAAATGACAATCGTTGCACAAGTAATCAAAAACAAATCAGAGCAAGATATTTTTACAATTTCTCCTGAAGCCACTGTCCTTGAAGCGATTAAGATCATGGCTGATAAAGGAATTGGTGCGTTAGTGGTAGCCGAAGGTGAAAAAGTTGTCGGAATTCTATCTGAACGTGACTACACACGAAAAGTGACACTGATGGAACGTTCTTCATATAGCACTACAGTTGCTGAAATTATGACATCTAAGGTGCTTACAGTAAGCCTAAACAACACAGTTGAAGAGTGCTTACAGCTTATGACAGATCGTCACTTACGTCACTTACCTGTATTGGACAATGAAAAATTAGTTGGCTTTATCTCTATTGGTGACTTGGTAAAAGCAGCAATGGAAGATCAGAAAAACTTAATTGAACAGTTAAAGCAGTATATTTCTGGTTAATCATTCGAAATAAAAAATGGGCATATAGATGCCCATTTTTAATACCGAAACTTAAAGATAGTTATTAATCAAAGCAACTAAACGTTCTAATAAGTCATCAGCCTGCGCTTGAGTCATATTAATAGGCGGTAAAAGACGAACCACCGAACCTGCTGTAACGTTGATAATAAGCTTGTGCTGATCACGAGCAATGGCAACGAGTTCAGCACAGTCTTTAGGTAATTGAATACCAATCATCATACCAAAACCACGCACCTGAACATTCTTGTCAGCTAACTGTGTGCGAAGTTGATCAACAATATAACGTCCTACTACTGCCGCATTTTCTACAGCATTTTCTTTTTGAATTGTGTCAATTACTGTATAAACCACACGAGAACCTAATACAGTACCGCCATAGGTAGAACCATGACTACCAGGTCCTAATAAACCAACAGCTTTACCTTGTGTCATTACTGCTCCAACTGGAAAACCATTTCCAAGTCCTTTCGCAGTCGTCAAAACATCAGGCACGATATTGGTATGCTGATATGCAAAATATTTACCAGTACGGCCATTACCTGTTTGAATTTCATCTAACATCATTAGCCAGTTGTGCTGATTACAAATATTACGGACTTCTTCAAGATAGCTAAAGCCTTGAGGAGCAGTATTAATACCACCCTCACCTTGAATTGGCTCAATCAAAATTGCAACAATATCTGGATGCTGCAATGCAGCTTCTTGAATTGCTTCTACATCCCCAAATGGCACACGAATAAAATCATTAGTTAAAGGAGCAAAACCATCTTGTACTTTCTTATTACCAGTTGCTGAAAGTGTTGCTAAAGTACGACCATGAAAAGATTGTTCTGCCACAATAATCTTTGGTAAACGTACGCCTTGTTGAGTACCAAATTTACGAGCAATCTTAATCGCACCTTCATTTGACTCAGCACCACTATTTGAAAAGAAGATTTCTTCCATACCAGAAACCTCTGCAAGCTTCTGAGCAGCAGCAGTTTGCCAAGGAATTTCAAATAGATTACTTGTGTGCACAAGTGTTGCTGCTTGTTCTGCAATTGCTTCTGCAATAACTGGGTGAGCATGACCTAAACCACATACAGCAATACCCGTTAAAGCATCTAGATATTCTGTACCATCTTCAGTATATAGATATGCCCCTCGGCCTCGTACAAAACTGATCGCTTGGCGACCATAAGTAGCCATTAAGTGTGACGGTTGATCAGGTTGTATTGGAGCTAGGGTAATATCAGTCATAACGAACTCTGTCTGTATGAGGTTTTTAGAAGGGTTTATATAAACAAAAACTGGCTCTGATGAAAAGTCTCATCAATCATTTATCTAAAATTTCGTCCGCTTTTCGCTATCACTTCGGTTTATACAATAAAATATTGAATATTCAATGCAACTTTAGGCATTAAGGTGGTTTGCAAAGCAACATAAACACCCCCTATAATGCTGCTAGATTAGTTGAGGATCTATTTATGACTGAACAAGCACGTGATACTGAAGCGTTAATCCGCGATCAAATTGCGAAGCATCCCGTTTTACTTTACATGAAAGGCACTCCACAGTTTCCACAATGTGGTTTCTCTGCACGTGCTGTAGAAGCGCTCAGTCAAATTGGTCGTCCATTTGCATATGTAAATATTCTGGAAAATCCTGATATTCGTGCAATGTTACCAGCAATTGCGAATTGGCCTACATTCCCGCAACTTTGGGTAAATGGCGAACTTATTGGCGGTAGCGATATTATGCTAGAAATGTTCCAAAATGGTGAATTAAAACCATTAGTTGAACAATATAGCGCTGCACCAGAAGCGTAAATAATAAAAAAGCCAATCAATAGATTGGCTTTTTTATGCTCTTAATTTTAAAGATCGCTTACCCCAACATAGCGGAATAAACCTTCCACACCTAAATCAGATTTTAAAACAATCAAATTTTCATAAGCTGTTGTAGTCAAAGCTTCAAAAATATTCATATTTGGATCTTCGTGTAAGTCATCCACGCTCTGGTTCATGCACTCTTCAAATCGATCTGCAACAAATTCAAAGCCCAAATCCATGGCAATAAATAAAGTATGTTCACATGGTTGAACATATTGCTCTTGTGCCCAGTCAATTATCGCTTGTTTGCAAAATGGACATTCAATATTTGTAGAGGCATGGTTAAGTTCTATCAATTGATAAGGCATTAGATTTGAAAAGTAGAAAAAAATATAGTGTAGAAGAGATTGATAAATAGTTCTATAGATAACCTATAAATCCTTTTTTATACATACATAAAACACACAACGTAATTACAATATAATTTCAAAAAATATTTCTATGAATTAGCAATGAATTTACCCCCCACTTACAAAAAATTTAGTATAAGAATTATCGTTGCAAAAATAATAATGTAAAATCATGGTTGTTGCAGAAATAGGATATTTTAATGCTCACCGATCTTGATGATTTTTATTGTTTTGCTCTTGTTGTTGAGCATGGTGGCTTTAGTGCTGCTGAGCGTGTAACGGATATACCAAAATCAAAATTAAGTCGTCGCGTTTACAGCTTAGAAGAAAACTTAGGGGTTCGCTTAATCCAGCGCAGTTCTCGTCATTTTGCTGTTACAGATATTGGGATGGATATTTACAGACATGCTCAAGTCATGATGAATGCTGCTCAAGCTGCCCATGACTTAGTTGATCACTTAAGTATTCAACCTAGAGGTGTTGTTAAAGTTAGTGTTCCAGTTGATGTTGCTCAAAATCAACTTCCAAAAATCCTACCTGCTTTCTTAAAAAAATATCCAGAAATTCGTTTGCAACTGATGGTCAGTAACCGTCGAGTAGATGTGATTAATGAAGGGATTGATATCGCATTACGAGTTCGCTCAAAATTAGATGATGACCCGAGTTTAGTACTTAGACAATTTGCTGTCATAGAACAGAGCCTATTTGCAAGTCAGGCTTATTTAAATGAGTTTGGTGATATAAAAACTCCTGAACAGCTAAGCGAACATCGTATTTTAAGCCTTTCTGAAGAGCACCTTGATCAGCAATTCCTTTTGCATGGACCAGACAATGAGCAGAAGAAAATCAAAGTCAGCCCTATTGTGATGGGTACGAACATACATATGTTGGCGCAATTGGCGAGTCAAAATTGTGGTATCGCTTTACTACCAGAGAGTGCAGCAGAAGATTTTCTGAAGTCTGGACAACTTTTACAAATCTTACCTGAATGGAAAGCACCTCATGGAATATTACATGCCGTATATCCATCACGCCGAGGTTTGCTACCCGCTGTTCGAGTATTCATTGATTACTTAGTTGAACATCTTTCTGAGCGTTAATATAAAAAAGTTCGATAAATTATCGAACTTTTTTATATTTTTTAAATTACAGGATAGTTTCCCACACCTTCAGGCCATGGAGTTAATAGCTCAAAGCCAGTATCCGTTACTGCCACCATATGTTCCCATTGAGCAGATAATGAATGATCTTGAGTAATGACGGTCCACCCATCATTTAACTCTTTCACTTGCGGTCTACCTGCATTTACCATTGGCTCAATGGTAAAAACCATTCCTTTCTTTAAGACCAAACCTTGCCCGCGCTGCCCATAGTGCAAAACATTAGGTTGTTCATGATAGATCTTACCAATCCCATGTCCACAATATTCTCGAACAATACTATAGCCTTCTCGATGAGCAACCGACTGAATAGCATAACCAATATCACCTAATGTAGCTCCTGGCTTAACAGTGTGAATACCAGCAACCATCGCTTCATAAGTTGTATCAACTAATTTTTTTGCTTGTGGATTTACATTACCCACAAAATACATGCGGCTCGTATCACCAAAATAACCATCTTTAATAATTGCAACATCAATATTAATAATATCGCCATCTTTTAAAATTTTATTCGGCGATGGTATGCCATGGCAAACAACTTCATTGACTGAAGTACATATCGTTTTTGTAAAACCGTGATATCCCACATTAGCAGGAATAACTTTTAAATTATTTACAATATAGTCATTACAGAGGTTATCTAAATACTCAGTAGATACGCCCGGTTTAATATAGGCCTCTATCATTTCTAAAACTTGTGCAGCCAAGCGCCCAGAAACTCTTAACTTTTCCAGATCTTGTTCAGTTTTAATGGTAACAGTAGAAGCTCTCATTCAATTCTATCCTCGCAGACAAGAAACATGCCCTTCCCTACAAAAACCTAAGGTAAGTCAAAATATTTTAGGATGAATATAAGTCAGACCAAAAGCCTAAACTGCTTAAATATTCGGCATTCACAATAAAAATTTATATTTTTATTCTTACATATTTTTTATAAAAAGTCAGAACTTAAAAAGAAGTTCTTTTCCCCTTTTTCTGGCCTTTCAAGTACATACTTTAACCAAACAAACGCTTATAACACTATATATGGTTTTAACCCCCTGAAAAAAAGCTTTTTCACATAAATTAGCGCTTGATCATGATTACTTTTGCTCTAAAATTCCTTCTTTTTTTATTATCTTTAATTTATGCAACATCTTCGTACCGGAGATATTATTGCCTTAGGTTTTATGACCTTTGCCCTTTTTATTGGGGCTGGCAATATTATCTTTCCTCCCATCGTTGCTCAACAAGCTGGTGAGCACGTATGGTTAGCTGCACTAGGCTTTTTAATTACGGCTGTCGGCTTACCTGTAATTACCATCATGGCACTCTCTCGTATGCAGGGTTCCATTGAAATTATTAGCTCTCCCTTAGGTCGAGTAGCAAGTCTGATTTTAACTGTTGTTTGTTATTTATCAGTCGGCCCTCTATTTGCTACCCCACGTACAGCTACTGTTTCTTATGAAATTGGTTTTTCCTCTTATTTTGGAACCTCAAGTAGTAGTCTTTTAATCTATAGCGCAATTTATTTTTCATTTGTAACTGTAGTTTCACTTTATCCAAACAAGTTATTGGATACTGTAGGACATGTACTTGCCCCACTAAAAATTATTGCTTTAGCAATTTTAGGTATTGCAGCAGTAATGATTCCTGCGGGTTACGTACCAGCTCCGATCAACCATTATGTCACATCTCCGGTTTCAGAGGGCTTCGTAAACGGTTATCTCACTATGGATACGTTAGGTGCACTAGTATTTGGTATCGTTATTATTCAAGCGATTTACTCTCGCGGCGTTACTGATAAAAAGTTAGTCACCAAATATGCAATTATTGCCAGTCTCATTTCAGGTGTTGGCCTTACTTTAGTTTATTTAAGCTTATTCAAATTAGGTTTAGGTAGCCATGAAGTAGCACCAAATGCAGCAAATGGCGCAGTAATTTTACATGCATATGTACAACATGCTTTTGGAAATATGGGTTCATTATTCTTAACTGGACTAATCTTTTTAGCATGTATGGTTACAGCAATTGGCTTAACTTGTGCGTGTGGTGAGTACTTTGCTCAGTTAACGAAATTACCATATAAGCTTTTAGTATTTATTTTAGTTGGTTTCTCTTTCGTTATTTCGAATCTTGGTCTAACTAAACTGATTGCTATTTCAGTACCTGTCTTAAGTGCAATCTACCCACCAGCAATTGTGGTGATTATGCTGAGCTTCTTCTGGAAATTTTGGCATAAACCTTCTTTCATTGTCGGTTCAGTAACAAGTATTGCTTTAATTTTCGGTATTATCGATGGCCTTAAAGTTGCAGGCTTCAGCAATTATTTACCTGAATTCCTTCAGCATTTACCATTAAATGAACAAAACTTAGCTTGGTTAATCCCATCTTTAGTTGTTCTTGCAGTTACCGTAATTATCGACAAAGTTAAATTCAAAAGCATTTAATCTAGTGACTTTTTTTGAAATCGAGTTTTATCCAAACATGATTTTATATATTGAATAAAATGCTGTGTTTACCCAACCAGCATTTTATTTCCCCACTAGTTTTTAATGACAAATCAACTATAGATATAATTAATTTTTACTGTAAAATTACACTAAAATAATTTTTAGCTACTCAGGAAAGAAGAGCAACAATGAAAACTAAATATTACCTAACATTAGCAGATGCAGAGTTTTTAATGGAAGAAGCTCAAAAATATGCAATTGAACACAACTTTAAAGTCAGCATTGCAATTGTTGACGAAACAAGCTCTCTATTATTCATGAAACGATTAGATGGTGCTTCTCCTCTAACTACACATCTATGCCTAGAAAAAGCAAAATGTGCTTCAATATCAGGTAGACCGTCAAAATTTTACGAAGAACTTCTAAAAAGTGGGCGTCTTGGTTTCTTAAGTATGCCTAGTGCTCAAGGGATGTTAGAAGGTGGAATACCGATTATTTATGAAGGTGAAATTTTAGGTGCTATTGGTGTATCGGGTGTTCAATCTTTTGAAGATGCAGAAATTGCTCAACATGCGATCGATAGTTTTTTTAAAAAAATATAATAGCTAAAGCAAAATCCCAGGAAAGAGAAATTAATGCACTTTTCATTTAAATAATTTCTCTTTTCTAAAAGAATAAGTATTTCATACAAAAATATTAAACATTTACTTTTTTGATACGTTAAACCTTTATAAATATAGAGGTTTTTATAAAACTGCTCAAAAAATTTTCTATTTGCTATTGAACTGAATCAAAAATAGCAGTACAACATTAAACTTAAAACTTATTCTTGACTAAAACATTAGGTTTTAGCGCAACCACAAGGAGGGATGGAGATGTTATCATTACATTTCAACAAACAAGTCTTCATTAACACTCTGAACAGCAAAGATTCAGTTGTTTATGGAGTAACACCGCTTGCTCTTATGCTGACTTTACTGTTTCAAGGTATGATTAAAGGAAATCTGAAACCCGAATACTTTATGTATGCGATGGTCGTTTCTTTCATATTTTGTGTGTGGGCCTTTGTCGATCATAAGATGCGAAAACTAGCTAAAAGACGTCTTAGTCAACAAAATTTGAATTCTTAAAAAATGGATGAGCAATCATCCATTTTTATACACCTACAAATAAAAAAATTGTTCCAATAACTAAAATAGCTGTAGCCAATAGTTCAGTCACAATTAATCCCACCATCATAAAAGACATCATCCACGAAGGTAAATTAAATCTGCCCAACCGATGGGGAGTTTTGAATTGATTTGTCGTGTCCTGTAAACACCCATGTATGATATAAACCAATATTGAAAAGCTAAAAAAGAAAATATTAGCTAACACACACCACAAAGCAACATTTTCATTTAAAACAGTAAAATAGCTCAATACAGCAAGAATGAGACTAGCAGCCGCATACAGCAAACTACTTCGATGAGCAATATCAACATAATAGTGGGCACGATGTAACTCTGAACGCCGTATTTGCCAATACTTCCACACCCCAGTGAACATTCCTACCCATAAAAATATGCCACTAAACACAATTGCCAACTGTACAGCTTTCGGTAAATCCATCTTTTTTCCAATTATTCGTTTTATTAAAAAATTTAATGAGCTGTATAGCACAAATCTTGACTTTATAGTCACATTTTAATCAAGTATCGTTTTGGAACTCATGTAAATTAAAGTCATTAATAAGCCAATTATTACGTAATATTATGGATAACACTTTTGAATCATTTTGGATGACCTGCGAAGATGGTTATCAACTTGCTGCACAATTTTATCCAACTCAATCAAAGAAATCGGTACATCCTGTTTTGATTTGTCCAGCAACAGGTATTACCAAAAACTTTTATCATTCTTTTGCTACATGGTTAAGCCAGCAAGGCTATGATGTATTAAGCTTTGATTTCCGTGGAATTGGAGATTCATTGCATGGGCCATTAAAGCAAAGTACAGCGAGTATTAATGATTGGGGAACGCTTGATATCCCTTGTGCAATTGAAACTTTATTAGAAAAAACTCAAGCAGAAAAAGTTACTCTTCTTGGCCATAGTGCGGGTGGGCAACTGCTAGGGATTGTGCCAAATTTTCATAAAGTAGCAAAAGTTGTTGCAGTAGCAGGTTCTACAGGCCATGTAAAAGGACTAAAAGGTAAAACAAAATTTCTAGCCCCTGTCATGTTTAACGTTATCTTTCCAATTTCAAGTAGTTTAAAAGGCTATGGTGCTACTCAATTTATTGGAATGGGTGAAAACTTGCCTAAAAAAGTCGCACAACAGTGGCGAGAGTTTTGTAGTCACCCGGGCTATGTGAAAAATGCTATTGGTAAAACTATCTTTCATGACTTTCATACTGAAATTATTTGCCCTATTACTTCAATTTGGGCAAGTGATGATGAAATTGCTACTCAACACAACGTTGCAGATTTATTAAGTTTATATCCGAATGCGTCTACTAAAATGCTAGAACTGAACCCAACAAAACTCGGCTATAAATCAATTGGGCACATGTTAATGTTTAAAAAATCACATCAAAAGCTATGGTCAGTCTTAGAGCAAGAAATTCAATAGTAATTTAAATTCTATCATTTAGTTTTTGCCTCTATGCCCGTAATCCGGTGTAGAGGTTTTTTTATTATTAGCAGTCCCCCATTTTATAAAATAACTTTATTAAATTTATAGTTACCATAAAAAACTAAAATATATTAAGTCATGATTCCTTTGTATTTTTAATAAGCATTATTTACGTAAATACGTCGATATAAACTTAAAGTTCTGCTATGGTAATTTGTCTGAAGCTGTTGTTTAAAAACAGGTAAACCAACCTATTTTAATACAAACAGCTTCTTTTTTTCTGTTTTAGTTAAAACCTAAGAAATTGTTCAAGGATAAGTATGCTAGCACTCGAGCCTCGACATATTCATATGAATCAACATGCTGTTGATAAAAAGCATGCATTACAGTGTCTAGTAGATATATTAGTAAAAGATGGGTTAGTTACACCTGAATATATAACAGGACTCATCAATCGTGAACAACAAAGCGCTACCTATTTAGGCCAAGGTATTGCTATTCCACATGGTACGCCACAATCTCGTGAATTTATTTTACAAACAGGTATTCGATTAGCTCACTTCCCTGAAGGAATAATATGGGATGGGGAAAACACGATTTATCTGGCTGTAGTTATTGCGGCAAAATCTGATGAACATTTACAAGTACTACAAATATTAACTAGAGCATTAATGCAGGATGTAAGTGAACAAGTAAAAAATGCGACGCAACCTGAGCAAATTATTGAACTATTACAAGCTCAACCCCTATCCTTAACTCTGCACGAAAATTTAATTCAAACTGAAATTGAATCTCAAGATATCGAAGACTTATTGTGGTCAGCCTCTCAAATTCTCAAAAAACATAATTTCGTAAAATGTGGTTTTTTAAGCTCACTTGAGCCAGATCAAGTTATTCAGTTACAAGACCAGATCTGGTCTATTTCTAGCAATAAATTTGTTCAACAGCCAGCAATCAGTATTGTAAAACCACGCCATGCTTTAGATGTAAATGGACAAAAACTGAATACACTCGTCTGTATTGCTGCCAATGAGCAGTTAGATAGCCAAAGATTTAACCGACTGATTGATATTTTATTTAATCCAGAACAAGTCGCACAGCTAGATCAAACACAAGCACCAAATGAGATTGCTAAAATTATTGGTGCTGATGTTATTCCAGATTGGCCTCATCGTTCAGTTGTATTAGCCAATGCCCATGGCTTACATGCTCGACCAGCGACTCATTTGGTGAACTTAACTAAAAGTTTTCAAGGTGATATTCAAGTCGCAGTAGACGATGGTAATTTTGTTTCGGCCAAAAGTTTGACGCGCCTCTTAGCTTTAGGGTGTAAACGTGGCCAGACTTTACGTTTTATTGCCGAACCGGAAACAGATGCTGTAGACGCTTTAGATAAAGTTATTCAGGCCGTGCAACAAGGCTTAGGAGAAGAGGTTGAACCAATTCAATCTTCAGATAGCCAAGAAGCTCAATCTCCTCAAACAGTAAAATCATTGCCGAAAACATTGAGTACAAATACAGGTATTCCAGCTTCTAGTGGTCTAGCTTTTGGCCCCGTACATGTCATCAAACCTAAGGTTTATCAATATGAACGTATGGGTTTAAGCGTTAAAGCAGAAAAAGAGAAACTTGATATTGCTCTTCACGCAGTTAAAAACAATATTCACCAAGTTATTGCAAAATCTGAAGTAGCTGAAATTAAGCAAATTTTCCAAGCACATTTGGAAATGCTAGACGACCCAGATCTTATTAATGGTGTTTATCAAAAGATTAACTTAAACCTTTCTGCTCCTGCTGCTTGGCATGAACATATTGAAGCAGCAGCTAAAGAGCAAGCAGCTTTACCAGACCGCTTACTGGCTGAGCGTGCTACAGACTTACGTGATATTGGCGATCGGGTTTTAGCACAGCTCTGTGGTGAGGTTATCATCGAGGAACCTAAAGAGCCTTATATTTTGATCATGTATGATGTGGGCCCAAGTGATGTGGCGCGCCTTAATAAAGATCGAGTAGCGGGTATTTTGACAGCTATAGGCGGTGCAAGTGCACATAGCGCTATTGTTGCTCGTGCTTTAGGTATTCCTGCAATTGTTGGTGCTGGTGATCAAGTACTAGAGATTGAACAAAAAAGTTCTCTTTTAATTAATGGAGATACAGGAACTTTTGTATTAAACCCGAATACTCAGCAAATCGAACAAGCAAAACAAGAACGAGAGCTTCAACAAAAAATTCGTGAAGAGGCTGAACGTCACAGCCAAGAACCTGCGATTACCCTAGATCAACATCAAATTGAAGTTGCTGCCAATTTAGGAAAAGTTCAAGCTACAGCTCATGCAGTAGAATGTGGTGCTGAAGCAATTGGCTTACTTAGAACAGAGCTTGTTTTTATGGCTCATAGCAGTGCTCCAAGTGAAGCTACTCAAGAAGCAGATTACCGTGTTGTGCTAGATGCTCTGGCTGGTCGCCCACTTGTAGTACGTACTCTTGATGTAGGTGGTGACAAACCACTTCCTTACCTTCCAATTGCTGAAGAAGAAAATCCATTTTTAGGCCTAAGAGGTATCCGTTTGACATTAAGACAGCCAGAGCTGTTACGTCAACAACTTATCGCTTTGCTTAAAGCCGCAGATGATCGTCCTTTACGAATCATGTTTCCAATGATTGGCCGTGTGGAAGAATGGCGTGCTGCCAAAGCTATTCTGGATGAAGTTAAAGCTGCACATCCATGCGCTGACTTACAAGTTGGTATTATGATAGAAGTTCCTTCTGCTGCTTTACTTGCGCCTATTCTTGCTCAAGAAGTGGACTTTTTCAGTATAGGAACAAATGACTTAACCCAATATACTTTAGCTATTGACCGTGGTCACCCTATCCTCTCGGCTGAAGCAGATGGCCTCCACCCAAGTATTTTGCAATTGATTGATCACACTGTAAAAGCTGCGCACAAGCATGGCAAATGGGTGGGTATATGCGGCGAACTCGCAGCTGATCCAAAAGCTGTACCGATTCTTATGGGATTAGGCGTAGATGAGCTCAGCATGTCTCCAAATAGTATTCCTTTAGTAAAAGCCCAAATTCGTACACTTAACTACAGCCAAGCTCAAGCGCTTGCAAAAAGCGCACTACAATGTGAGAGCGCTACTGCTGTACGTCAGTTATCCGAACAAGAAATCTAAAGATTAGGAACAGTAATGGCTAAAGTTTTAACAATTACTTTAAATCCTGCAATTGATGTAACGATACAACTCAATGAGTTACAGGTTGGCGAGGTAAATCGCCAAGAATCTGTAGAAATACATGCAGCAGGCAAAGGATTAAATATTGCACAAGTTTTAAAAGATTTGGGGCATAAAGTTATTGTTTCTGGCTTTCTAGGAACAACGAACAAACAAATTTTTGATGATCATTTTAAAGAAGCTCAATTCCAACCTGAATTTATTTATATTAAAGGCGAGACTCGTCAAAATATAAAAATTGCTGAACATTCTGGGCGTATGACCGATTTAAATGGAAAAGGTTTCTTAGTTTCTGAACTAGATAAAAAGAACCTCTTTCAAAAAATCGAAATGATTTTGCCACAGGTAGATGTGGTTGCCATTGCCGGAAGCCTTCCACAAGGTTTTAGTGTTGATGAATTACAGCAACTTATTAAGCTCATTCAACAGCAAGGAAAAAAAGTTGCACTTGATACAAGTGGTAAAGCATTGGTCGCTGCAATTGAATGTCAACCATGGATGATTAAGCCAAATACAGATGAGTTAGTAGAAAGCTATCAACTCCCTGCCGCGACTTACGCTGAACAAAAAAAGCTTTTTGAAAACTTAGCTAAAATTGAGCATGTCGTTATTTCGATGGGTGAAGACGGTGTAAACTGGCTACACGACACTCACCCGCTTCATGCAAAAGCCCCTAAAGTGATCGTTAAAAGTACCGTTGGTGCAGGTGACTCTCTTTTAGCAGGCATGATTCATGGCTTAATAAATGGCTTCTCTGATGAAGAAACATTAAAAACTGCTACCGCAATCGCAAGCCATGCCGTCACACAAATTGGCTTTCGTATTCCCAATGCTGAAACGCTAAACCAGTTAAAAGCCCAAACTACAATCAATTCATTGAGTGAATCTGATGCTAACTGCTAAACATTTATTATTTGTCATTAATAGTCCGCAACAGCAAGTCAATGCTTTGATTTTAGCTCGGAAACTTGCACAAGTCGCATCCCAACAGGGTTATACAAATAACATTATTTCGCTTGATGAATTTGAAATAAGTGAAAACTTTGACCAAGTCATTGTTGTTGGACAACGCCCGAAAGATCTTAATAGTTTTGGTACATATCCATTATCTTTCATTAGCATTGAAGAGATAAAAAATGATGCTCACACAGCTTTCCAAACTGCCTTAGATCACTTTAAGCCAGCTCAAGATTGGCTAAGTGATAATAGCTTAGCAGTAACTACTACTAAAAAGTTTGTAGCAATCACTGCGTGTCCTACGGGTGTTGCCCATACTTTTATGGCTGCCGAAGCTTTACAACAAGGTGCAGAAAAGCTTGGATATGAGATTGAAGTAGAAACACAAGGTTCTGTTGGTGCAAAAAATATTTTATCAGCCCAAGCTATTGCTGAAGCGGACATTGTGATTCTTGCGACTGACATTGAAGTTAACACAGACCGTTTTGTAGGTAAGCGTGTTTATCGGTGTGGTACAGGTTTTGCTCTAAAGCAAACAGATAAAGCCCTTGCTGAAGCAATCAGCAATGCGCAAGTTTTAGAACAAGGTAAGCAACAAGCATCGACAGAAAATAAAGATAAAACCGAAAAAGTTGGCGTATATAAACATCTCTTAACTGGTGTTTCTTTTATGTTGCCAATGGTAGTAGCTGGAGGTCTGTTAATTGCTCTCTCCTTATGCTTTGGCTTAAATGCTGCTGAGCAAACTGGAAGTTTACCCGCTATATTAAAACAAATTGGCGCTGCCGCATTTATGCTCATGGTCCCGATGTTATCGGGCTATATTGCCTACTCAATTGCTGATCGCCCTGGTCTTGCACCTGGTTTAATTGGGGGCTTACTCGCCTCTCAGCTACAAGCAGGTTTTTTAGGCGGTATTGTTTCAGGTTTTCTTGCGGGTTATATCGCACTATTTATTGCTAAAAAACTTAAACTTCCTACAAGTTTAGAGGCACTTAAACCGATTTTAATTATTCCATTATTAGGTACATTATTTGTCGGTCTAATTATGTTCTATGTGGTTGGACAACCTGTAGCACATATTTTCGAGCTAATGAAAGACTTCTTAAATAACATGGGTACAACAAATGCTGTGTTAATGGGAATTATATTAGCAAGCATGATGTGTATCGATTTAGGCGGTCCAATCAATAAGGCAGCCTACGCTTTTACTGTGGGATTATTGACAACAAATACCTATATGCCAATGGCAGCAACAATGGCGGGTGGTATGGTTCCTGCTATTGGTATGGCTATTGCGACTTTCATTGCTAAAAATAAATTTAGTACAGGAGAGAAAGATGCAGGTAAGGCTGCTTTCGTATTAGGTTTATGTTTTATTTCCGAGGGTGCTATTCCCTTTGCAGCTAAAGACCCAATGCGTGTTATTCCAACTTGCATTTTAGGTGGCGCTGTAACTGGAGCACTTGTTGCATTATTCCATTGCGAATTAGTTACTCCTCACGGCGGCGTATTTGTTCTTTTAATTCCAAATGCAATTAACCATGCTTGGCTATATCTTGCTGCCATTGCAGCAGGTAGTATCGTTACAGGCATAAGCTATGCGATTGTTAAGAAAAAAATAGAAGAAAAAATTGTGACCACTGCATAATTTAAAAAGGGAGAATATAAATTCTCCCTTTTTTACATGTCATATGTTTCATCAAAGAAAACCCTTCAATTATCCGCTTTACGTTATTCGCATAATTTAATCTAAATAACTGTTGCTATAAGCTGCGCTAGTACTTCCCCCAACTTTATTGTTAAAGTGAACCTATCTGCGATTTAGGAGATGAGTAGCATGAACATGAGCAAAAACTCTTAAAAATATAATTTATAGACAAAAAAGCTAAATATACAAAGTTAACCACTCCATCAGGTATTTAATTTTATATATAATAATCAATAAGTTAATAAATAAATCAAATTTATTTCACTAAATAATAGATGATTCATGTTAAATGTATGGTAAATTTCACAACCCATAAAATTAAACAAATAATTGATATTTATAAATATTTATTATTTAAATATCTTAATTTTTCATAATTATGACTTTAGAGACAAAAACTATCTCGTTCAATGCCACGTTCAAATCATCATTTTTTTTCTACGATGCGCTTGTAAGCCAATATCGTTCAATTAACGATCAAGCAAGCCTAGATGCAATCTTGTATATCTGTTCAAAGATTTTAAGGAATTAATGGCTATGACTCATCAAGTCACATTAACTTTCAACAAACTTTGACCATAGTAGAAGAGTATTTTTAGTTTGTGCAAAGTATAGGAAAACTTATCAAGACAAGATCCTTTAAACCATGTCATTGTTAAATTTAGCTATATAAATTTTGCTCACCAAGTAAAGTCCTGATATAACTTGCTTGATGAAACTATATTTTTCAACTATTAAAGATAGTTCACCAGAAATGCGATCCACCAAGGTATGGGGAAAAGTCAATGACAAAGAAGTATGCGCGTTTTTTACCTACAACAGAATCTTTTACTCTTGAAGATTTTCCATATTATTGGATTACTCAAGTACATGCTCAGTATGTACAAAACATTGATAATGCTTTAAAAAAATATGGTTTAGATAACTCACGTCGACGCATTATGTTGGCTTTAAGTAGTAAGCCCCATGCGAGTGTTTCTGAACTTTCAGATATGATTATTTCAAAAATGTCGACGACTACCAAGATTGTTTATCGTTTAAAAGATGAAGGTTTGGTGGAAACCTATTCTTGCCAGACCGATGGTCGAATCACCCGTGTAGTACTTACAGACAAGGGTACTGAAATGATCAATAAGATTAATGATCTAACCAGCGTAGTACTCGAACAATCTTTCGAAGGTATCACCCCTTTGCAATTAGAAAAAATGATGGAAAGTTTAAAATTACTTTTAAAGAATCTTTCTCGTTAAAAATAAGATAGACATATTATTAAGCTCTCTTAGGAGAGCTTTTCTATTTTAATGCCTCGTCTGAGTATTGATAAAAACAACACTTCACATAAAATAAGCAAATAACTTCTCATCTGTTGACTTGAGTCCTTAACTCCAGTAGAAATTCTCTTTCAACAACTGCATAGCAAATTTTTGAAAATGGCTAAAAGAAAATACAAAAGTGACAAGTTTCAAGTGCGTCGTATTAACCGTCAATGGTGGGTGCTTGAAAAAGACCTCGAATCAAACTGCTATTTAAAACATGAACAAGTGGCAACAAAAACCTTAGCAAACAACTATGCTGATGATTATATTGAACAATATTATATGAATCTTTATATTCAACAAGAGTTGAAAAAACCTGAAACTATATAAAAAAAGCCATTTGGCTTTTTTTATTTTTAATATTTAAAGATTATAAAGTCAAAAATTAAGGATAAAAAAAACCTACATCTTGGGGAAAATGTAGGCTATAAAATGCACAAAAAGGAAATATATATCCTTCTTGATGGAAAGAATTTTACGATAATATAAGCCTTTATTTTATATTACTTTTGTAAACTTAATGGTGGTTATTGTATTTTTTAGACTTTTTAAAATCTCCGCTCTTATATATATTATGGTTAAATTTTGTTTTATTAAAATTTTATCCATCACAATTTACTTCATGTCTTTTTTATAATTTATTTCTACAGGTTTTATTAAGACAGCGCTGTAAAGACGAATATAAGCTTCTGTTTTAATAAGTTTTTTACAAAAATAAGCATAAATCTTTTTTTAACTTAAGAAAGATAAAAATCAATAAATAACAAAAACATAAATTAAATATTAAGTATATAATTTATTTAAGATCTAAATTTTAGTTCAAAAAAAAGACAATTGAAATTTATTTATTACTGTTTTGATTACTACAGAAAGATTACAATAACGACTAATAATTAGATTACCCGCCCATACAATCTTTCTAGGCATGTTATGACTTCAATGTCGAACAACACCCAAAAGCATTTTATTGTTGAGCAGATTCCACTACCGACTTGGGTCAGTGATGAAAATGGCTTGATATTATATTGCAATGTAGAGTGTACAGAATATTGGCAGGATACTTTTTCTCCATTACCTCAGCAATGGTTAGATTTTATATCTCCTGTCGATTTAGACGAAGTCAAAAATAGATGGCTCGAAGCAATTCGCCTGCAAAAAAGAATAGAATTAAAATGCCGACTTTTACAAAGTGGCAATCAATATAGATGGTGCAAACTTTCCATTCAAGCATCCAAATATCGCGGCTCGTCTTTAGCCAGCGAATGGTATGTCAGCTTTTTAGATATTGATCACGATATTCAAGAGCAACAAAACTTGCAAAAGAATATTGAAATACAAAATCAAATGTTAGACATCAGTGTAGATTGCATTAAAGTATTAAATGTAGACGGCACCGTTTCTCATATGAATAAATCAGGATGCCTCGCTCTAGGTGTCCCTGTCGATGAAACAAAATTTGGGATGAAATGGCTTGAGCTATTGCCACCTCATATTCGTAAACGTGGTCGTGTGGCTTTAAAAAAAGCCCTTCAAGGCAAAGTTGCCAGATTCGCAGGAATGAGTTGTTTACCAGATCAGAACCCCGAATATTGGGATAATATGCTGACCCCGATTCATCGGGAAAATGGTGAAATCATACAAATACTGTGTGTATCCCGTAACGTCACTCAACAGCATCTGACAGAAAATCAACTTAGAAATATGAGTGAAAGAGATGAGCTGACCGGGTTATGTAATCGGCGTTCATTTAAATTTCAACTTAAACGCACTCTTGCATATTCAAAAGACAGCCAAACAAGTGTGGGTTTACTATTAATTGACCTTGATCATTTTAAGCATATTAATGACACATTAGGGCATAGCGCAGGTGACCATCTTTTAAAAGTTTTATCCAAACGGTTTAGTCATTGTTTTGATGATGAAAGATGCTTTGTCGCAAGACTGGGTGGAGATGAATTTGCAGTTATTATTAATAACCTTAAATCTGAAAGTGATGTGCGAGACTTAGCCGCAATCTTACTTCAACAACTAAATCAACCTATTACCTATTTAGGCAATGTTCTAAATGGTGGTATGAGTATTGGTTGTGCGATTTATCCTCAAGATGCCGTCGATCAATCAGGTTTACTCAGTTGTGCAGATATGGCATTGCATGATTTAAAAGCACGTGGCCGTGGTGGTATTCGCATGTATGACCCATGCATGATGCAGATGACCGAAACAGTCGCTTCTCAGCTTAATTTAGCACGTCAGCTTATTCGTCATCATACCATCCAGCCCTACTATCAACCTAAAGTCGATTTAAAAACTCATCGTGTTGTAGGTTTTGAAGCTTTATTACGATGGCATACAACTTCCGCTCAAAGAGGTTACCCTTCTCAAATTGCAGAGGCTTTTAAAGATTATAATTTAGCGAGTAAAATCGGTGAAACGATGCAACATCAAGTTTTACGTGATATCGCAAAATGGATAGATCTTGGTATTAAACCTCTTCCTGTTTCACTCAATGCTGCTCCAGTTGAGTTTCTAAGAGACAACTATGCTGAACGGCTTTTGAAAAAGATCAATCAATTTCAAATTCCAACACATTATATTGAAGTAGAAGTCACTGAACATATGTTGGGCGATAGAGGTTCAGAGTATGTGATCCGTGCACTTAATAAATTAAAACAACATGGTGTACATATTGCTCTAGATGACTTTGGTACAGGTTTTTCATCACTTACCCATATCCGTGACTATCCAATTGATAGTTTAAAAGTAGACTGTAGTTTTATACAAAAGATGCAGCATGACCCATCAATTTATGCGATTGTTCAAGCAATTGGGCTACTTGCTCCAAATTTATCACTGGGACTTATTGCAGAAGGAATAGAGACCTCTGAACAAGAAGAACTACTTCGACAATTTGGATATAGCATAGGCCAAGGATTTTTGTTTGAATCTGCTATAGATGCCAATCAAGTCATTTCAATACTTAAACAGAATCAACCTTACTTAGAAAGTCACTATCACGCTTTAAGATAAAATTTATAATAAAATCTCTCACTTTTCTTCATACTAAAAATAAACAATAATCTTTCAAAAATTGTTCATAATATAAGCATAAAGATAATAAATCGGTGTTTTGGCACCATACATTGTCACAGGACAATAAGGAGCAATATATGAGTTATCACCATATCTTGGTTCCAGTCGATGGTTCTCCTACTTCACTCATTGCTGTCAATCATGCAGCAACACTTGCTAAGGCCTTTGGTAGTAAAGTGACTCTAGTATATGCGCTTACTATAGATCCTTTTATTTCTGTAGAATTCATTGATAGTACAGAATTAGCACAGGATTACTTTAATAAAGCTAGAGCATCTATTCAGGGTATTTTAGACCAAGCGAAAGAACAATTTAGCCAACATGGAATTTCTGTTGAAACAAAAATTGTTGAGGGTCAAACAATTCACACAGAAATTATTAAAGCCGCTACTGAACTCAAAGCAGACCTATTAGTGATTGGTTCTCATGGTCGAAAAGGGTTTAAAAAGTTCTTCTTAGGAAGTGTGACTCAAGCTCTTTTAGGAGAAATTCATTTACCGGTATTAGTCGTAACTGAGTAGTTTTTCTTAATCTAAAAAAACCGATCTTATGTAGATCGGTTTTTTAATGGCCTGTGTTACTGAGCTTTATATGTAAATTTAATTAGAGATCCTGGATTTTCTAATATATTCGTTACAGAACCATCATCTTTTTGGACATTTCCAGCAGTATCAGTCAACACGTATAAAACATTCCCATCTGGACTTGCAATCACGTCACGATAGCGGTTGTTGCTTTTAAACATCGGCACAGCGTCATCATAAGTAGCACTGTAAGTTGGATCTAACTTAATACGGAAAATAACTCCGCGTTTTAAAGATGGAACTAATAATGTATTTTCCCAACCCGCAATTGCTTTTTTGCCGCCCTTATAGACATAAGCAGATGACGGTGCAACGGTTGGCCAGCAAATGTAGGTCATATCCCCACACGTTGGGTCATTATAGTTATAGGTATCCTGCACGGTATATAAAGTTTTTAACGGCGGTACAAAGTTTTTACCAGTCCATTCAGACTCTTTCGTTACAGGTACACCTGCCGCTACTTTTACTCCGTTTTGCCCTAAATCTTTAATTTGTGCTTTATTGGTTGCTGCTGAATAATTTGCATAGGCATAACCACTGTCATCTTTATAACCTGCTACATTTGGCCAACCATAGTTCCCCCCTTTAACAATGAGATTAATTTCATCGTCAGAGTTTGGGCCCTGTTCAGATTGCAATAGTTTTCCATTCGGAGTAAATGCTAAGCCCTGTGGATTACGGTGTCCGAGCGTATAAATATGGCTAACCACCCCGTTAAAACTTGGGTTATCTTTTGGAATACTTCCATCAAGATTTAAGCGTAGTACTTTACCCATATAGGTATGATAGTCTTTGCTACTCACTTCTTGTCGAGTCGGCGTATGCTGTGCCTGATTTGGCAAGAATAAATAAGCAAGCTGGTTACGCCCTTGGTCACCAATCGTATAATAAATCTTTTGGTCTGGACCAATGACAAGACGACCGGATTGATGGTCTTTCGATGAAGGTAATCCTGCTAATAAATCGATTGGCTTCTCAAGCGTATCAGTTGACTTGTTATAGGTATATCGATGAATAATCGTTTGATTCGGTAGTTCTTTATCTGTAGATTTCGGATTTTTAAATGTACCTGAAATATAGATATAAGGATTATTTTTAAAATCAGGATGGAAAGCAAAGCCTAATAAACCATTTTGTCCATCAGCATCATTTACAATCTCAGGCACCTGAAAAACTGTTTTTACGCTACCTGACTCTGGATTCACTCTTAAAATCTTGCCTGTTGCCCGCTCTGTTAACCAAATTTGATTATCAGGTCCCCACAACAAAGCATGTGGCTTATTTAAATTAGATAGAATAACTTTCTTGTCAAAGTTTTCTGATTTCGCTTTAGCAAATTGAGATGGAGTTAGAGGAACATCAGCAAAGGCTGAGAGTGTAATTAGCTGAGCAGCGCCTAATAAAGCAATTTTAGCCAATAAATGTTTATTCATGTGTCCACCTTATAAATTGTCAAAATTTTCCGAGAATTTTTAAACCTCTAATAAAGGGTTTGTACGAGTTCTCTATATGATTTGTATTATGATGAATAACAAATCTATTAAAATCCAAATTTCTGAAAGGCTCTGTTGCATAAAAGTAGCTATTAAAAATGAAAAAACTCTCTTTAAGATGAGCAACTTAACTATACGATTTATCTATTCTATTAATTTTATATCTGAAATTTTTTTTAAAATGGCCAGGAGTTAAATAAATATTTATTAACGAAGCAATTGATAGTTAAAAATTAATACTCAAAGAGACAATTCTAATTATAAAAATATACATCATGAAAGACTAAAAGTTAGAAGCTGTAATTGAGAGCTATTTTTACAATAATGAAGGTGTCTTATGTGTGCAAACTTTAAACCTCTTAAGAAAACACATGCCAATCAATTAGAGTTATTTGAACCCACTTTTGAATATAAGATGGATATTTTCCCAAGTAATGATTGTCCACTCCTTTTATTGAATCAAAATGAGCTTGAGTGGAGAAAAGCTAAATTTGGAATGCTTCCCCCTTATGCCAAAGAAATTGCTTTCAAATATGCAACTTATAATGCCAGAACAGAGACAGTACAACAAAAGCGCTCTTTTAAACATGCTTGGTTAAATGACCAATTTGCGCTTATTCCTGTTGAAGCCATTTATGAACCTAAATATATCAATGGAAAAGCACATTGGTATGGTATTTTTCGGCAAGATGGGCAACCTTTTACACTGGCTGCGATCTTTGAGGAAACACTTATTGATGAACAGAAAGTGAGATCAATGTCGCTATTAACAATCAATGCTGATCATCACCCTTTTATGAAACAATTTCATAAACCGGATGATGAAAAACGTTCGGTTATTGTGATACCGGATCATCTCAGAAATGATTGGCTCAACTGCACTCATTCTGAAGCAAAAGACTTTTTCTTAGATATGCCTTCGAATGAGTTTACTTCAATGCCGAAAGCTGAAATGAAGAATTATGATTAAATCGGTTTAGTCGATTTAGGTTAGTCAACTTTAAAAACTTATGCTATTCTTCGGGCACTTTTAAATGCCTCAAACTCTCTATACCTATGACACTTACGCCACCTTAAGTTTATTTACGCTTATCTCCTGTAAATAACTCATCACTGTTTAGTGATGTGGTGTAGTCGCTTGTGTTGGTATATCACATCACTAGCCTTTCAAAATTTAGAACTTAGGCTATTTCTCATGTTATCGAATGTCCGAGAACAATGGTTCTCTAATGTCCGCGCAGATATTCTTTCCGGTCTTGTTGTGGGTCTTGCTTTAATTCCAGAAGCAATTGCATTTTCAATTATTGCGGGTGTAGATCCCAAAGTCGGTTTATATGCATCCTTTTGTATTGCCGTTATTATTTCTTTCGTAGGCGGTCGTCCCGCTATGATTTCGGCGGCTACAGGCGCAATGGCTTTGGTTATGACAACGCTCGTAAAGGATCATGGACTTCAATACTTATTTGCAGCAACGGTATTGACTGGCGTCATACAGATTTTGGCAGGATATTTCAAACTCGCCAAACTCATGCGTTTTGTTTCTAAATCGGTGGTTATTGGATTCGTTAATGCCCTCGCCATACTCATCTTTATGGCTCAATTACCAGAATTGGTAAATGTGACATGGCATGTCTACTTACTAGTAGCAATTGGTTTAGGATTTATTTACCTTTTCCCCTATATTCCAAAAATTGGAAAGTTCTTTCCCTCGCCACTTATTTGTATTGTAGTAGTCACATTACTCGCTATTTTTTTAGGTCTTGACGTTCGATCGGTTGGCGATATGGGGTCATTACCAGATACGTTACCTATATTTCTAATTCCGAATATTCCGTTAAATTTAGAAACCCTTCTTATTATTCTTCCATATTCTTTGGCCCTTGCCGCGGTTGGCTTACTTGAATCAATGATGACTGCAACAATCATTGATGAAATGACAGATACATCTAGTGATAAATTTCAAGAATGTAAAGGGCAAGGTATCGCAAATATTGCTTCAGGTTTTATGGGCGGCATGGCTGGTTGCGCCATGATTGGTCAATCAATGATTAATGTAAAATCGGGTGGTCGTACACGTTTATCCACTTTCTGCGCAGGCATATTCTTACTTATTTTAGTTGTATTTTTAAGTGATTGGTTAAAGGTGATTCCTATGGCAGCTCTGGTTGCTGTCATGATTATGGTATCGATCAGTACTTTTGAGTGGAGCTCTCTGACTCAATTTAAAAATAATCCTAAAAGTAGTAATGTCGTTATGATCGCTACAGTTATTGTAGTGGTTGCTACCCATAACTTAGCGTTAGGTGTATTAACTGGAGTATTACTTTCAGCACTTTTCTTAGCAAATAAACTTGAAAACGATATTCGTATAGAAACTTCATTCGAGAATCAAGCTCGTCTATATGAATTAAGAGGTCAAATATTTTTCAGTTCATCTGAAAAATTTATGCAAAGTTTTAACTTTAAAGAAGAAATTAAAGAAGTCATTATTGATCTTACCCACTCTCATATTTGGGACGTGACTTCAGTTGCCATGCTAGATTCAGTAGTAAATAAATTTCAAAAGAACGGTATTAAGGTAACGGTTCGCGGCTTAAATGAAGCCAGTTCAATCATGATTGATAAATACGGTACTCATGCAAAAATCTAAAAAAGGTCCTTAGGGACCTTTTCCAATTTTAAAATTCCTTTATTAAGGTGATTTATATAACAGCCGATTTGGGCTACCAGAAGGATTTTTTACCACATTACTACTTGCTTGATTTAAAAGATTGGTCGAGATGGTCTGAGGTGTTGCAGTAGGTGTACTTTGCAACATTTCAGCTACGACACCAACAACATGTGGAGTAGCCATTGAAGTTCCATTTAAAACTTTAGTTGCTGTATTACTTCCAATCCATGAAGAATTAATCTGGCTTCCCGGCGCAAAAATATCAACGCAGCTTCCATAGTTAGAATAACTCGCTCGAGTATCAGTATCATCTGTAGCAGCGACAGTAATTGCTTTACTCACTCTTGCTGGAGAAGAACTACATGCATCTGCATTAGAATTTCCTGCAGCAACAACCATCACATAACCGTTATTAAATAAGTTTTCTACCGCGCTATCTAAGGATGTGTTCGCATCACCGCCTAAAGACATATTCACCACAGCAGGCTTTTTACCATTTTTTAATATCCAATCTAACCCTGCAATCACGTTACTCGAAGCACCAGACCCATCACATCCTAAAATTCGTATTGGTACTAAACTTACGTTTTTAGCAACACCATACGTACTCCCACCAACTGTTCCTGCTACATGAGTACCATGTCCATTACAATCTGTTGTACCATTTCCGTCAGATATCGCGGTATAGCCACTTAATACCCGCCCAGAGAACTGTTGATGTGTAGATAATATTCCGGTATCAACAATATAAGCTGTTGTGCCCGAACCTGTTTGTAAATATGAATAAGCTGAATCTAAAGGTAAAGTTTTCTGATCAATACGGTCTAAGCCCCAATCTGGATTGCTTTGTGTAGTTGCATCAATTTTCATGACTGTGTCATTTTCTACTGAAAGAACTTTGGGATTTTTTTTCATGGCTTCAACAAAAGCAGTACCCGCAACATCGGGTAAATAAATTGCAAATCCCTTAAGTACAGTATCGTAAGTCTGTAATATCTTTCCCCCATGTTCTTTAGCAATACTTTGTGCAAAATCATTAGAAGGGCCAACATCCTTATTGAGAATAACAATATATTGGTTTTTAATAATTCCTTTTGCTTCAGAGGAACTTAATACAGAATTTGTTGTAGCAGGTGCTGCATGGACTAGATTGACGGCGGCCATTGATAAGAAAGCAGCCGATATTTGGCAAAATTTCATAAAAAATCTCCATATTTTTTACTTCAGACATCGTTGTTATGATCAATACAGTCTTTATATTTAGAGGTTAAAATTTTTTAGAAAGGAATTTTTATTATATTCTCCATGTATTATAACCAAGTTATATTTTCATAAAACTTGGGTCTATACAATACTCTTATCTTTTTCAATTAAAAGTGAGAACCAGTTCAAATAAATTAAAAAATCGAAGATTATTTTAGTCTATTGATAATTTAGATTAATTGGGATGTATAATGTAAAAATATATAATCATTAAAAACAATATAAATGTAGAAATAATGAGATATGTTCCAATGGTGTTAAAACTTCTTAAAAATTTCCAGATATCCATAAATAAAATATAAAACAGTGAATTATATAAATTTTTGCAAATTTCAATCCTAGCTTCAACCAAAATAAATTTACAATTTCTTTAACTATACGTATTTAGTATTAAACATGTAAAGATATATTAAAAAAGTCTTTATTACTTACCGATTATAAAAATTTTAAATGATCTTAAATATATAATACAAATACCAAAATTAATAAAACCTATAATTTTTTAATTTTAGTTCTGGCAACTCAACCGTACATCCTGCTAAATGATGTCTACAGTTAACACTATATTCAATAAAACCACCTTTAATAAAGTAATTACAATGCCCATACATAATTATGAGCTGATCAAAAGTTGGTTTTTCCAAATCATGATTAAAAGTCCACTGGTTACCATTAGAAAAAGGATAATGTACAGGAATATAGTGAAGATACCCGCAACCTGGACACATATGTTTATACATGTCACCTTCAAAATATTGTACTTTCATAAAGGCTCCTTTATAAATAAAAAAACCAACTCATGAGACCGACTAAATTAATTACTTTCAAATGCTATATATATTATTTAATTATTTTTATAATTTTTATTTTCTTATATTTTATCGAGCCTATATGACAAACTCATGAATGATTAGTAAGCTTATATTTTAATTAATCTATTTATTAAATGATAATTCAAGTTAAATCATGAAAAGAAAATCCTAATTTATTTCTTATTTATCACAGGTATATCTTATTCATTCATATTAATCTTTGGATAGATATTATAGCTACATCACCCTTTATCTTATTGTTTTTAAAAGTAAAATAAAAAAGTCCGCATCTTGGGAAGCTACGGACTTAAAAACTCAACTAAACAACAGCTAAACAATTTATTGTCTAGTGAGAAAGCACTATCTTTTTAATCTAATTAAGTTCCACTGTTAGGTCAACAACAATAAATAATTTCTATAAAAAAACAGGTTAAGATGTGATTCACCTCACACTTTATCTTTCTATTTTATAAAATTAATTAATCATACAATCACATTGCATATATTGTAATTCGACTGCTTAAACTAATATCGACTTAAAATAGTGCTCTAAAATAGAATAATGATTAATTTTAGGAATAAGCTTAAAAGAAACAAAATCCTTATCTTGCTCTTTTTTAATTTCAAAATAATTTTGGCTTTGCCATTTCAATTCTTCGAGCTCAAGTTCACCACAGAAAATTGAACATGGGATAGTAATTCGATCACTGTGATGAATAGGACTATATTTTAAGATATCTTCGCTTGAAAGATTGAGAGCATGGTTTAAATGAGTGCTCTGTATAGGCCTTAAGTCATAAATCCCACTTAACAACACCATCTCAGATATGAGTGGATGGCCTAATGACGAAGCAGCCAGATGCGCCCCTGCCGAATGCCCAACCAAAATCACCTCGTCGGTTCGCCAGTCTTGCTCTCGAATAAAATCGAGAGCTTGATTAACTTGAGAAACAATATCTAAAATTTTGCTCTGTGGTGCCAGATCATATTCTAAAAGAACACACTGGGCTCCTTTTGCTAGAACATACGGTACGATGAATGCAAAATCTGACTTATCACACCATTGCCAATAGCCGCCATGAATAAAAATAACAGTCTTTTTGGCTTGCTCTAATGGGAATAAATCTAAAGTTGATCTTGAGTGCGGACCATATTGAATATCTGCAATATGAATAAACTCTTGGTAGCTCAGTAAACTTGTCCGTTGAAATTCTGCCAATATCTCATGTTCATTAGCCACGGTTCTAGCATTGTCATAGGGTCTCATAGGTCTCTCACTTCAACGATTCTTTATGAGCATTTAAGGCAAGCTTGGCTGACGAGCGTTTTAAATAGTAGAAAACCGTAAGTACAACAACTAATGGGACTCCAAATTGTAAAGTTGACTTGAATTCATTGGTAAACCATGTTGTGACTGTGATACTTAAAATTGCGATTACCCCCAACAGTGAAATTAACTGGCTCGCTGGAACCTTAAACTTTAACTGCTGGCCTTGTTGTGCCATTTTCCGTCTAAAAAACATATGCGTAACAAAAATACTGCCCCAAGTGAACAACGCGCCAAACATAGATAAAGCAATCATGATTGGGAAAGCAGAGGCTGGATTAATCGTATAAACAATACTTGCAATACCAATACCCACTGCTGACAACAGCAATGCGTTAATTGGTACGCCATTATGACTAATGCGACCAAATAATTTCGGTGCATCACCTGCGCGTGACAAACTAAATAACATACGTGTCGAGATATACAACATACTATTCATAGCGGATAAGGCCGCCACAATTACAATAAAATTTAAAATACTGTCTGCATATGGAATACCTACAATTTTCATTACCATCACAAAAGGACTGGTCGCATCGGCTCCAATTAAAGTTGTCCAAGGAACAAGTGCCACAATGAGAAATAAAGACAGTAAATAAAATAGGATTAAGCGAATTGCAGTACTTTTAAAAGCTTTCTTAACGGCTCTTTCTGGATCTTTAGCCTCACCTGCCGCTACAGCGATCATTTCAATACTTAAATAGCTAAATATTGAAATGATTACCCCAATCCAGACTCCACTAAAACCATGAGGAAAAAAGCCCCCATGCTCGGTTAGATTAGAAACAACCTGAACTGCTCCTCCATGACTTTGAGTCAAAATACCAACTGCTAAAAGAATAAATACAATAATTGCAAAGACTTTTATGGTCGAAAACCAATATTCAACCAATCCAAAAGCTTTAACGCTATATGCATTAACCACAAGTAACGTCAGCGAGAAAAATGCAATCCAGACCCAAGAGCCTACATCTGGAAACCATAATTTCATATAGTCAGCAACTGCTGTAATTTCTGTACCGACTGCTAATACAATACATGCCCAATAACAATAACGAACTAAAAACCCAGCAAGAGGACTTACATAATGCTCAGCATATGCTCCAAACGAGCCTGACGTAGGATGCTGAACTGTCATCTCAGCTAAACAAGCCATAATAGCAAATGCAATTAAGCCGCCAATGGCATAACTCACGATGACAGCTGGTCCAGCAAAGCTAATTGCAAACTTGCTTCCCATGAACAGCCCTGTACCAATCGCTCCACCAATTGCAATCATTCCCATCTGTTTTGCGGATAATTTCTTATGTAGACCCGCTTCTCGATTTTGTATTTCATCAAAACTGCTCATAGGCCCTCCTAGCCATTCTTCCGATATTAACCTTTAACGATTAGGTCACTTCGCTACGCACCAGATAACGCTCATTTTTCCATTCACTATTCAACATAATCTGCTTAAGTTGCTGTACGGCATTCCAAATATCTTCGAAACCTAAATATAGAGGTGTAATTCCAAAACGTAATACTTCCGGCTCTCGATAATCCCCAATCACACCACGAGCAATAAGCGCCTGAATAATTTCATAACCAAACTCATGTCTATAACTGACATGACTCCCACGATATTTATGGTTTAAAGGTGTAATCAATTCAAAACCAAACTGAGGACATTCTTGTTGAACAAGTTGAATAAACAAATCAGTTAATTTAAGTGATTTCTCGCGTATTTGTTGCATATCAGCTTGTAAGAAAATATCGGTACCACATTCGATTAAGCTCATCGAAATGATAGGTTGAGTCCCACACAAATAACGACGAATACTGTTAGCTGGTTCATAGTGCTGAGCCATATCAAATGGTTTTTTGTGCCCCCACCAGCCCGAGAGAGGTTGCCAGAACTGATCACGATGCTTTCGATTTACCCATAACAACGCAGGTGAACCCGGACCACCGTTTAAGTATTTGTAAGTACAACCAATCGCAAAATCACTATTACTCTGATTAAGATCCATAGGCACGGCACCAACCGAGTGACACAAATCCCAAATAATCAAAGCATCTTTAGCGTGGATCTGTTGATTAATAGACTCCATATCATAGAAATATCCAGTCCGATAATTCACATGAGAAAGAACAACTATAGCCACATCTTTTGCCAAAACACTAGACAAATCATCGGCCCCATCAATTAACTCAACTTGATAACCTTGATTAATCAAGTCTATAAAGCCTTCAATAATATAAATATCGGTTGGGAAAGCATCTTTTTCCGCAACAATAATTTTACGTTCCGGAAATTTTTCGGCTTGAATTTTTACCGCTGCTGATAAAACTTTAAATAAATTTAAGGTCGTTGAGTCTGAAATAACCACTTCCCCTTTTTCGGCACCGATAAGCTGCGCAACTTTATCTCCGAGTCTAGTCGGTAGCCCCCACCAATCTGCTTTATTCCAACTATTAATGAGGTCCTCGCCCCACTCTTTGGCAATAATATGCTGAGCAACCTCTAATGATTTCTTTGGTCTTGCACCTAAAGAATTCCCATCTAAATAAATGACGTTTTTTGGCAGTGCAAATTCATCTTTAAACTTTTTGAGTTCATCTTCCTGATCCCAATAGAGGCATTGTTCGTGAGTAATCATTTGTTATTTCACCTATTTTCAACATTTCCTTTGTTTTTGAATTTTATCATGCTCATTCTTTCGATTTATTCGATAATATTTGATTAAAATTAGATATTTTCGTATAAAATTCGAATTAAAATTAAAAAACTTGGATGAGATTCGAAAATGAATGTAGATGCAATCGATCTAAAAATTTTAAAATATTTGCAAGATAACGCTCGGTTAAGTAACCAAGAACTGGCCGATCTGGTTAACCTTTCGGCTTCGGCATGTCATCGACGAGTTAAAATTTTAGAAAGCAATGGTGTAATTGAAAAATATCAAGCCAAAGTTAACTATGAAAAATTAGGAATAAAAATTGAGGCAATTGTCGAAATAAAACTTGCCCAGCTAACTGAAAATGATCACAACTTTTTTTTAAGTCAGATCAAAAATTTTGATGAAGTCATTAATGCATATATTATTACTGGCGAATCTAATTATGTTTTACACGTGGCGACCAAAGATTTGAGTTCTTTTTCTCATTTCGTTATTAATACCTTAAATAAAATAAAAGGTGTAGTCAGCATTAATTCCAAGATCATTTTACAGAAGATTGTGCAAAAACCACTTTGATCCCTCATTTTCAATTAAAGAGCCATCTCATGATCGAAACAAAACGTTTAATTTTAAGACAGTGGAAAGAAAATGATTTTGAGCCATTTATAACAATGGGCTTAGATCAAGATGTTATGCAATTTTTCCCAAATCTTTTAACACCCCAAGAAAGCCTTAATTTAATCCAAAAAATTTCATCTCTCATCCAAGAAAAAGGTTGGGGCTTTTGGGCAGTAGAATTAAAAGAAACCCATCAATTTATCGGGTTCATTGGTCTACACAGCCAACCTGAACAATTTGACTTTTCTCCATGTGTGGAAATTGGGTGGCGGCTTGCAAAAGAATTTTGGAAACGAGGTTATGCAACAGAAGGTGCAAAAGCAGTTTTAGATTATGGTTTTAATATACTGAATTTAGATAAAATCGTTTCATTCACCGCTACGATTAATACCCCCTCTCAAGCTGTCATGAAAAGACTTGGAATGCACAAAGTTAAAAACTTCGAACATCCTAAAGTTCCTCTTCATCACGAATTAAGAGAACATGTGCTATATGAAATCACGAATGCTTACTCATCAAAATCATAGCCGACGGAGGTCGAACATTCCCAATATTCATTAAGTTTATCTGCTATTTCTTCTTTTTCCATGGTGGTAAGTACGTAAAAAAGTTTAGCCTCTTTATTCTTTCTTAGAATTAATAAATTGTAATAATCATACTCAGGTCCATTCAGCCCTAAGGTAAGTTGTGACTCACAATGTTTTTCTGCTTTGTAGTGCCACTCAAGTTTATAAGTATCAAGGCCATCGGCAGCATTGATTACGATACCGTCATTGGTTCCACCAATAAATCCAATTTTCATTGCTTTCTCTAAGTTCTTATAGGAATAATTTTAAATATAACTTTAAATAAGTATCCTTCAATTTATAAAATGTTTGTCAATACGTATCCTATGTAAGCAAATTTAATCCTACGTGCTAAAACCTTAAATAAATTTTAAATTTAAGGGAGAGATTTTCTACTAAAACTATCTCATTACTATTTTTTGTTTTACCAAATTCCACGTTATAATTTCAAACCATTGATCTCGCCTATCCATCCTATGAAGCTATGTAAATTTTAGAAAATTATTGGATGGAGCTTTAAATTAGTTTGAGTATTTATAAGTTTATTTAATTTATGATTTTAAAAGGATATATGGTAAATGTGTCTTAAAAATTTTGCTCTGAATGATTTTGGAGATATTTAAAAAAATGTCTAAAATCATAATGTTTGATATGGATGGTACACTCTTAGATCTCGCTTTTGATGATTTCATATGGAATGAATGTCTTCCTGAACGGCATGCAAAAATAAATCAACTTCCTCTTTCCGAGAGCAAAGAAAAGCTATATCAATTTTATCAATCACATCGCCATACGCTTGTTTGGTATTCATCAACCTATTGGACTAAAACTGTAGGCGTTGATGTACTCAAATTACAACAAGAATTTCAATCTAAGATCCAAGCTCGTTCTGGCTGTATTGAGCTTTTGCAACAACTTAAAGAGCAAGGATACACGTGTTGGTTAGTTACAAATGCTGACCGCGCGAGCTTAGGTTTAAAACTCGATAATATTGCGATTGAACATTTCTTTGATGTCATCATATCAAGCGAACAAGTAGGTTATGCCAAAGAAGATATTAGTTTTTGGCAAGAACTCAAAAGATTACATCCATTCAATCCAGATGAAACGATTTTTATTGATGATACAGCTCCAGTATTAAAGACAGCAGAAAAATTTGGTATTCAACACTTGTTTACTATCTCGCAGCCCTCAAGTCTAAAGGATATAAAACAGCATCAAGATTTAGAATTTAAAGCACTAGATCGGCTTACTGAATTGCTGTCTATATTGAATGAAATTGATAGAAAGGATAATGATGTCAAAATTGCCTGAAAACGATGCTATAGAGACCATGCGTGTAGACAAATGGTTATGGGTTGCTCGTTTTTTTAAAACTCGTTCAATTGCTAAAGGAGCGATTGAAGGAGGTAAAGTACATCACAATAATGAGCGTGTAAAAGTTTCCAAAGAAATTCGAGTTGGAATGGAACTTGTTATTCAGCAAGGGTTTGATAAAAAAACTGTTGTGATAAAAGCTCTTTCGAACACACGTGGTCCAGCTCCAATCGCACAGCAACTTTATGAAGAAACCGAAGTAAGTATTGCTAGACGGGAGTTGATTGCATCCCAACGAAAATTGCATAATCTAGCTCGACCTGACCATAGACCGGGTAAAAAGGATCGTCGTCAAATTATTCGGTTTAAACAGGAGAATGATCAAAATTGGTCATACGGTGATGAATAAAAACGTCGAGTTGTGTCGCACACACACATACAACACATAGAAGCTATAGAAAAAATCTGTCACTATTACCCTAGTGAAACAAGTTGAGATTCAATGCATCCACTTGGGTTTAACGTGATGAACATAGAGTATTGAGGTTTTTGAGATGGATGAGAATAAAAGCAAAGCATTACAAGCCGCGCTAAGTCAAATTGAGAAACAATTTGGCAAAAATACGGTGATGCGTCTCGGTGACAACACTGTTCAAGCTGTTGAAGCTGTATCTACAGGCTCTTTGACTTTAGATATTGCATTGGGGATTGGCGGTTTACCAAAAGGTCGTATTGTCGAGATTTATGGTCCAGAATCTTCTGGTAAAACCACAATGACTCTACAAGCAATTGCACAATGTCAAAAAACTGGTGGTACGTGTGCCTTTATCGATGCAGAGCACGCATTAGATCCACAATATGCGCGTAAGCTTGGTGTAGACATTGATAACCTGCTTGTATCGCAACCTGATAACGGTGAACAAGCACTCGAAATTGCAGATATGCTCGTTCGTTCTGGTGCAATTGACTTAATCGTTGTCGACTCAGTCGCTGCACTTACTCCTAAAGCAGAAATTGAAGGTGAGATGGGTGACTCTCATATGGGCTTGCAAGCTCGTCTAATGAGTCAGGCACTTCGTAAAATTACGGGTAATGCTAAACGTTCAAACTGTATGGTTATCTTCATTAACCAGATCCGTATGAAGATTGGGGTAATGTTTGGTAGTCCAGAAACCACAACTGGTGGTAACGCATTGAAGTTCTACGCTTCTGTACGTTTAGATATCCGCCGTATTGGTCAAGTAAAAGAAGGCGATGAAATCGTCGGTTCTGAAACACGAGTTAAAGTGGTTAAAAACAAAATGGCTCCTCCTTTCAGAGAGGCTATTTTCCAAATCCTATATGGTAAAGGCACAAACCAGCTAGGCGAACTTGTAGATTTAGCTGTACAACAAGATATCGTACAAAAAGCAGGCGCTTGGTATTCATATCAAGGTAATAAAATTGGTCAAGGTAAGAACAATGTTATTCGCCACTTTGAAGAAAACCCTCAGATGGCTGGAGAAATTGAACGCAATATCCGTGAACAGTTATTAACAACTGGCACTAATACTGCTCAAGTTGAAGATGAAGAAGAAGTTGATCTTCTACTAGAATCTTAATTAGTCATGAGCCTTAAAACGCCCTTCGGGGCGTTTTTTTACAAGGGAACCCTAATACTATGTTCAAAAGAACTGAAGAACAGTCTCAACAAAGAGCTTTGCTTACAGGTCAACGTTTACGCTCTTATGCTTTTGCGTTATTGACTCGTCGAGATTACTCCAAAGCAGAGCTTACTGAAAAATTAACTCGTTATGCACAAAACCCTGAAGAGGTTACGCGACTTGTTGAAGAATTATCTGAACAAAACTATCAAAGTGATCAACGTGTTGCGGAATTAACATTAGCTAGCCAAATGCGTAAAGGAAAAGGTCCAAAACGTATTAAGCAAGCCTTAAAAACAAAACAAATCGAAAATGATTTAATTGCCGATGAAATTCATAATATTGATTGGGTAGAACAGGCTTATCAACTGAAAGTGAAGAAATTCGGTGAAGAAGTAGAAAAAGATCCTAAACTAAAAGCAAAACAGATGAGGTTCTTACAATATAGAGGATTTGATTTAGATGTAATTATGAAAGCAATCCAACGAAGAGTGGATTAAAAGAATGGTGGCAGCCCCACTAGCAAAACTTCGGCACATCATAGATCTGCTACCGTTGCTACCTTCCGGTCCTGGCGGGGTTCACAGAGTACAATTGCGAAGCCACCAGCGGGGCTACCATTGCAAAACAGAGTATAGAGATTTTTAAAATAGTTGCAAGCCTTCTTCACAGTTTTAAGCAAGTTTATGTTTCAATTGATTAATTCATCAGCAAAAAGCCTTAAATTCCTATAATTCTCTCCCCTATATTCTTTGTTGTATCTAATTTGGGATAAAATATGCTTGAAGATTGTAAACTATTCTTGCATTTATATTGTTAGCTGTTTTAATTGCATTGACCAATTAAAATCTTAGTTAGATAGTTAAGTGAATAGTTTATATATTCCTTTTTTAAGTTGGCTTTTACATAAAATTATGGACCTATACTCATGCGATTGATGAAGCATTCTTTCTTATTTATTGCCTTAATGAGCACTACCTCTCTCTATGCCAACATTCCAATTGAGTCTCGCGGTTTAAGCCAAAGCGGTGGTAGCGCAACTAATACTTCTTCCAATAATGTTTCGGTACCTAGTAATTTAAACTGGGAATTAATGCAAAAAAATCAACAATTAGAAAATGATATACGTACCCTACGTGGGCAGTTAGAAGAACAATCAAATGATATTGAACAATTGAAAAAAGATCTATCTAATCGCTACACAGACCTAGATCAACGCCTAGAACTCCTTAATCAGAAAGTTGATCCTGAAAGTGCACAATCAGATAATCCAGCGAACAGTGATACACCTGCTACGGCAAGCACAGAAACTCCTGCAGTTGAAAATAAAGTAGTGAATGCTGCCCCAACAAGCACCCCACCCACTACTCCTCCATCCCAACCGGAAGCCTCACAACCACCTTCACAAAACCAATCAAACCCTATAGAGCTTGAAAAGGCAGCTTACACCGTAGCTTTGGACGCCTATAAGCAAGGTGGCGCAAAAAAAGCGATTGCTCCAATGCAGAACTTTATCAAAAATCATCCTAATAGCGTCTATACAGGGAATGCATATTTTTGGTTAGCTGAGTTTAATTTAGCAACTGATCCGGTGAATTATAATGAAGCTAAAAAGAACTACAATGTAGTAGCAACTCGATATCCAAATTCGAGTAAAGCTCCTCGCGCCCTTTATCAACTCTATAGCATTGCTAAAGATGTCGATAAAAATATAGCTTCAGCAAACCAATATAAAACTAAAATTTTAAGTCAGTATCCAAAATCTGAAGAAGCCAAATTTTTTAATAAATAATAATTTTAAGAAAAAAAAGACACTGCAAAATGCAGTGTCTTTTTTTAATATATTTTCTTAACGCACAATACCGCGTTCTGACTGTTCAACAGAGTCAATTAACAATTGAGCTTCAGGAACACTCGGAAGAATATCATTTTTAATCTGCTCAACAGCTTGAACAGAAGTAAGACCTGATTTAAAAATTAATTTATAAGCCTCTCTGAGACCTTGAATTGTATTCTTAGACCAACCCTTTCTACGCATTCCTTCGATATTAATACCGAACGCATGAGCTGGGTTACCAGAAGCCATAACGTAAGCTGGTACATCTTTTAAAATTAGTGATGCTCCACCCACCATACTGTAAGAATCAATTTTACAGAATTGATGAATACCAGAATTACCACCAATAATGATGTGATCACCTATGTGTACGTGTCCAGCAACACCAACGTTATTCGCAAAAATATTGTGATCACCAACAATACAATCATGTGCAATATGTGTATTAACCATCAATAGGTTATGACTTCCTATTTTAGTTAAAGCATTATCTTGCACAGTTCCTCTATGTAAACTGCAATGTTCACGAATTAAATTATGATCACCAATCTCTAACCAGGTTTCTTCACCTTGATATTTCAAATCTTGGCAAACCTCACCAACACTTGCGAACTGGAAAATCTCATTATTTTGACCAATTTTGGTAAAACCACCCACTACTACATGAGAATGAAGTTTAGTACCCGCACCAATCGTCACATTTGGACCGATAACGCAATAAGGTCCTATCTGGACATCTGGAGCAATCACTGCAGATGGATCAATAATGGCCGTAGAATGAATTAAGTCGTGATTGCTCATGCCTGCTCTGTTTTTTGGTGTGAAATCATAATTTCAGCGGTTGTTGCTACAATACCGTCCACGGTAGCCGTACAATTATATTTGTAGATACCGCGTTTTTGCATTACTAATTCAGATTTTAATACAAGTTGGTCACCAGCAACTACTTGTTTTTTAAATCTAACTCTTTCCGCACCAGCAAAAAGAAATAAAGAACCAGGTTTTGGCGTTTCATTGTTCATAATAAACCCTAGAACACCTGAAACTTGAGCTAATGCTTCAACAATTAGAACACCAGGCATAATTGGATATTCTGGGAAATGTCCCTGTAGGAACTCTTCATTGATAGAAACATTTTTATAACCAACAATACTATTGTCAGTAACTTCAGTCACACGATCAACCAATAAGAAAGGATAACGATGCGGCAAATATTGACGAATCGTTTGAATCTGCATTGGTAATTCAGGGATGGCAAATTTAGGTGTAGTTGACTCGGTCATAATATTCTATTTACGCAAATTAAAGGTTGATTCAAGAGACTCTATTTGAGCTTGTATATGATCAAGTCGTTTAGTGATTTGGGTCAATGGCACATCTGCTAATTGTCGCAAGCGTACAATTGTCTTTTTCCAATGGCTATTTTCAAATAATCCAATTCCCGAAGAGTAAGTACCAGGTTCAGAAATATTTTTTGTGACCATTGACATTCCGGTCAAAGTCACATTATCGGTAATAGAAAGGTGACCTGATACACCACAAGCCCCTGCTAGAATACAGTTTTTGCCAATTTTAACGCTACCAGCAATTCCGCATTTAGCAGCGATAGCTGTATTTGAACCAATATGAACGTTATGCGCGATTTGCACAAGGTTATCAATAATTACCCCATCTTCCAAAATGGTGTTATCGAGTGCACCTCGGTCAATACTACAATTTGAACCAATGCGGACATCATTACCAACAATAACTGAACCTAATTGAGCAATGCGATGCCACTTTCCCTGATATGGCGCAAAACCAAAGCCTTCACTACCAATTACAGTACTTGCGTGAACTCGCACACGATCAAATAATTTAGATTCACCAGTAATTGTGACATGAGCATCAATAAAACAATCTTTTCCAATTTCCACATTATTATCCAATCGAGTATGAGACTGAATAATGGTGTTATCGCCTACCACACAATTTTCGCCAATTACGACGTAATGACCAATATATGCTGTTTCGGAAATGATCGCAGAAGGATGAATTTGAGCTGTACTTTCTATACCTACCGATGTGATTTTTTTATCAAACACATGAGTAAGTATGGCAAAAGCTAAATAAGGATTATCAACAATAATAAAATTTTGTTTGTCAGGCAGCTGTTCTTTAATAAGGCTTGTAACAATGTACGCACCCGCACGGCTAGCCTTTGCTTGATCAATATATTTTTCGCCATTCACGAAAGCAATTTGATGAGTTTCAGCATTTTCTAAACTTGCTAAGTTTATAAATTGAAGACTACCCGTACCTACTAGCTCACCATTTACTAGGTGAGCTAGTTCATCTAAACGATAATGTTGCACTTTCATTAATTTATTTCATTGAATTAACCTTTTGTATCATTTTATCAGTTAAATCATATTTAGCGTCATAGGCAACAGTTGAATTTTTATTCAAAATGAAGTCAAGATTATTTTCTTTTCGTAATTGTTCAGCTGCTTGCTTCACACGAGTCTCAAAAGTTGAGTTCATTCCTTGCAAACTAGTTTGAACTTTAGACTGCAAACCTTGTTGAGTAGAATTAAATTCATTGAGTTTTGTTTGATATTGCACCTGAAGCTTTTTGATATCATCTTCTTTCATTTTTTGCCCTTGAGTTTGGGCTTGACGTTGAAGACCTTCTAATTCTTTACCTAACTGCTCAAGACGAGTTGTGGTTGGCTTAACTGATTGATTTAAACTTGCGTTTTGTTGTTTCAAATAAGTACTGCTTTCAACAACTTTAGCAAGATCAATAACACCATAACCGGCAGCGTTAGTCATGGCAGAAACTGTCAAACCTAATCCTAACATTAATATATTTAATTTTTTCATTTAAATTTGTGTCCTTATTGCATGTTTAGTCAAGTCGTACTTAGAAAGTACGACCGATTTCAAACTGGATCTCTTTAGTTTCATCACCAGGCTTATCATTTAGAGGGAAGGCATAGCTAAGAGATAATGGTCCGATCATAGTGATCCATGTGAAGCCAACACCTACGCTATAACGCATATTACCTAAGTCGAAGCCATAGTTATCTTCACAATATTTTCTAACATCATCAATTTGCTGACCATTAATCATCATGCCTTTATTTGCGTAGGCAGTATTATTAATATCACATTTAGTATCAAAAACTTGACCGCCCTCAGCAAATAAAACTGGACGCACTTGACGGGTCCAGTCACCTTTGAATGGTAATGGTAAAGCGAGCTCTGTACCAAACTGAACTAAAGCATTACCACCCACTTCTTCTGGTGAAGGATCATTAGTTTTTGTTTCTTGTAAATTTACGCTTGCGTATTTAGGTCCAAGTGTACTGTTATCATATCCTCGAACTGAACCATAACCACCCGCATAGAAGTTTTTATAGAATGGTAAATCATTACCATAACCAAGCTTACCATAACCACGAAGTACGAATCCTGATTTACCAATTGGTAAGAATGCCTGAGTATCATAAGTTAATTTTTGATAATCCACATCACTACCAGGTAAACCAATTTCTAGACCAACACGATGAGACATACCTGAAGTTGGGAAAATTGGTCTATTCAAGGTGTTATATGACCAACCTAAGTTCAAGTTATAAGTAAAGAATTCACTTTCGAAAGCACTATTATAGGGTTTAAATCCACCTTCACATGTACCAGGTATTGGTATTTGCGTGCCAGGATTTGCGGGATCCTCTTCAGTCTCCGTCTTACCACTTTCACACCAAGTCGACGTACCAGTTGGTTTACCCCCATTCGCTAATAAATAATCACGAACATAGGTAGAGACATATGGACCCGTCGTTACTTTAGTATTATCAACACCTAATGACGCACTTAAACTCTGATTTTCATCAATTGGGTAACCAAAACTTAAACTACCGCCAAAACTATCGGTAACGTAGTTATTAACGTTATAGTCCTGATTAAGTTTCGTTTTACGATAGTAAACGTTATAACCACGGCTTACCCCATCAATTGTAAAGTAAGGGTCGGTAACACTTAAGTTATAGTAATCTTGAGTTTCAGAACGAGATAAATCGATCGCAACACGATTACCCGTTCCCATAAAGTTAGTTTGGCTCAAACCTGCCTGGAATGTGATACCACCACTTTGTGAGTAACCTACCGCTAATGTTGTAGTCCCCGAGTGTTGCTCTTCAACATTTACGTTTAAATCCACCTGATCTGGTGAATTTGGAATACGAGCTGGCTTAATATCAACAGTTTTGAAGAATCCTGTACGCTCTAAACGAACCTTAGACAAATCAATTTTCTCATTACTCGCTAAAGCGCCTTCCATTTGACGCATTTCACGACGTAATACTTCATCGGCAGTTTTACTGTTACCTGTAAAATTAATACGACGCACAGTAACTTGCTGACCTGGATTTACATAGTAATTTAAGTCAACAACACCTGTATCATTATTAATTTGTGGAACAATATTTACATCTGCAAAGTAATAACCAGCATTACCGTATTTACGCAATAATAATTGTTTAACGGCATTTACTTTTTCTTGCGAATAAGTATCGCCATCTTTATAGATTTTTAAAGCTTGTAACTCTTCAGGTTTATAAAGTGCATCACCTAAAAATTTGGTTTTTCCAAATTTAAATTGACTGCCTTCCTCTACAGCAACTTCAATAAAGATGTTCTTCTTATCTTCACTAATATTAAGCTGTGAGTTATTAATATGAAAATTGATATAACCCTTATTCAGATACATCGCACGCAAAGCTTCAAGGCTCGCTGCCATTTTCTCTCTAGCATAACGGTCATTACGAGTTACAATTGAAGCCCAACCGCTTTCTTTAACTGCAAAGGCTTGTTTAATTTCACTGTCTTTAAAAACAGTATTACCAATAATATTAATATTGAAAACTTTAGCCGCTGTACCTTCATTAAAATTTAATTTAAGTTCAACACGGTTATTTGGACGAGCTATCGTATCAACAGTTACATCAGCATCATAACGGCCTTGCTGGGTATATTGCTGCTCCAATTCAGTTTCAATTGTTTGTAAAGCTGACTTCTTAAAAACTTCGCCTTCAGCAATGCCCATTTTTTTGAGGCCTTGCTCTAAAGCCTCTTTAGGAATAAGTTTATTACCCTTAAATTCAAGTTTTGAAATAATTGGGCGCTCTACGACATTAAAAACTAAAGTATCGTTGTCTCTTGATGCTTTAATATCGTCAAAAAGTCCAGTGGCATACAATGTTCGAATTGCTTCTGCGATCATCGGTTCATTAACGCGATCGCCACTGTTGATTGGCAACATGGTAGAAACATTTGCAGGAGTAAGACGGACCAAACCATCTACACGAATATCTCGAACGACGAAATCATCAGCTGCATATGCTTGTTGTACCGCTGCCATAGCGCTAACAAGTGCCAAAGGCATTAAAAAATGTGTGTGCCGCATGCCAGTTTTTCCAGTAAGTTATAAATCCATATACGTTTACAAACGCATAAAATCGTTAAATAAAGCTAAAAGCATCATACTACCGAGCAGTACCATACCAATTTTTAGACCAAACATTTGTATTTGTTCAGAAACAGGCTTACCACGAATAGCCTCAATAATGTAATAAACGAGATGTCCACCATCTAGCATTGGAATTGGTAATAAATTTAAAATTCCAAGACTTACACTCATTAAAGCCATAAATGAGATAAAGGTCTGCCATCCCATTTCCGCACTTTGTCCTGCTACTTTCGCGATTGTAATTGGTCCAGAAAGATTCTCTAAACCAATTAAACCCTTAACCATTTTTACTATTGAACTCAATATCATGCTAGAGATTTGACCAGTTTTCTCTAGTGACATCTCGAAAGCTTGTATTGGAGTATATTGAATTGTTTGCTTATATTCGTCAGGAATTGTAATTTTTCCTGCATCACTTTTCACACCCAAAACACCACTCACTTGCCCCATGTTATCCCGTTTCCCTTGAGGCATAACTTGCAAATGGATTAATTGACTATTACGCAACACATCAATATTGAGTAATTTTTCTGGAGAATGTCGCACGACCTCGACAACATCAAACCAGTCTTTCATTGTTTGACCATTAATTGAAACAATACGATCACCTACTTTCATTCCTTGACGAATTGCAGCTCCATCTTGAGTCAATTCAGTAACAACAGCAGGAATAACAGGACGATATGGTAAAAAACCTAACACATCTAAAGCTGATTCATTCTGGTTTTTTAAGAAGTCTTTAATTGGTAAAACAATATTTTTTTCAGTACCTGCACGGTCTACATCAACATTTACACTACCAGTTTCACCTACACGATCAATCAAAGCAAAGTTAAGCTTTTCCCAAGTTTGCGTTTCTTTTCCATCAACAGCAATAATCTTGTCACCAACTTGCATTTGTGCAGTTGCTGCTGGTGAGTTTGGTATAACTTTACCGACTCTAGTGTTCAGTTGTTCTTGTGCTGGTAAAAACAAGATCCAGAAAAGTAAAACAGCAAAAATCAGATTAATTAATGGACCTGCTGCAACAATTGCTATACGTTTCCATGGTTTTTGACGGTTAAATGCATAAGGTAAATCTTGCTCTGCAACATTACCTTCACGCTCATCGAGCATTTTTACATAGCCGCCCAATGGTAAAGCTGAAAGTTGATATTTGATGCCAGATTTTTTTGATGTCCACTTGAGTAATGTAGGTCCAAAACCAATCGAATACACTAAAACTTTAACACCTAATTTTCGTGCTACCCAATAATGACCAAACTCATGAATTGCAATTAAAGGACCAAGTAAAAGAGCCGCTGCTGCAATCATAAATAATGCACTCATTTCAGCCTCCTATACTTGATATATATTGCTGTGCTACATGTCGTGCTATTTCATCTTTAGCTAAAATACACTCAATATTTTCAGCAACTGAATTTTCCAATTTTTGCAAAGTATGCTCTACCACTTGTGGGATATTTGTAAATCCAATCTGTTCCTTTAAAAATGCAGCAACAGCAACTTCATTTGCAGCATTTAAAATAGTAGGTGCCAAACCTCCCGCACGCATTGCCTGACGAGCCAAATCAAGTGCTGGGAATTTCTGAATATCTGGCGCTTGGAAATTAAGCTGAGAATATTCAAACAAATCTAAAGCAGGAACACTCGTCTGTAAACGCTCAGGCCATGCTAAAGCATGTGCAATTGGCGTACACATATCTGGATTACCCATTTGTGCCAATGTTGAACCATCCACATATTGCACCATAGAATGAATAATACTTTGTGGATGAACAACAACTGTAACAAAATGTTCAGATATTGAAAACAAATGACATGCCTCGATCAACTCTAACCCTTTATTCATAAGAGTAGCTGAGTCAACTGAGATTTTCTGTCCCATAGACCAGTTGGGATGCTTACAAGCCTGTGCGGGCGTAACTTTTTCTAATTGTTCTAACGAATGGTTTAAAAATGGTCCACCTGAAGCGGTCAATAAGATTCTTGATACACCCTGTTGCGGTTGTCCATTTCTTTCGGCTTCTAAATAATTATGAGGCAAGGACTGAAAAATAGCGTTGTGTTCTGAATCAACTGGCAATAACAACGCCTGATGATCACGTGCTGCTTGCATCATGATTTCACCAGACATGACCAAAGCTTCTTTATTAGCAAGCAATACGCGTTTACCAGCTTTCACAGCAGCTAGAGTTGGCAACAAACCTGCAGCACCAACTATTGCAGCCATAACAATATCAACATCTGGATGAGATGCGATACTTACTAACCCTTCCTGATTAGTCAAAATCTCAATATTTTGTAATTCATTTTCTACAAATAAAGCTGCTAATTCATCAACTTTTTGCTTTGGAACAACTACAACTTTTGGTTGGAATTGTTTGCAAATTTCAACCAACTCAGAAATTCGACTATGAGCTGAAACCGCAAACACTGAATACTTATCAGAATGTTGATTTAAAATTTTTAAGGTACTTTGACCAATGGAACCGGTTACACCTAATATGCAAACAGATTGTGTCATCTATAAATCTACACCAATAAGTTTTAATATATACATTCCCGTTGCAAAGATCGGGGCTGCAGCAAGTAAAGAATCAATACGATCTAACACACCACCATGACCTGGTAAAACACGACCAGAATCTTTAATACCGGCACGACGTTTAATCATTGATTCAAATAAGTCACCTAAAACTGAACCAAATACCGTAATTAACGACAATATAAGAAACAGAATTTGCTGAATTAAAGTTAAATTTAGATAATGATATTGCACAACCACCATTATTACTACGGTTGTAATAATACCACCATACAAACCTTCTACTGATTTATTAGGACTTACAGTCGGAGCTAGTTTTCTTTTTCCAAATTTACGACCAACAAAGTAAGCACCACTATCTGCGCCCCATACGAGCAAGAACAAATACATTAACCACCATGGTGAACTTTGCCATACTACAAAAATTGATGTTACCGCAGCACAAACTAAAATTATACCAATCACATACAAGGTTGCATTATACCAACCATCAAATTCAGGAAATGACTTAACCCAATATACACTGACAATCCAAGTCAAAATTGAAGCAGACCACAAAAGTAATGCAATATCATGGAAAAATAGGGCGACACCTGAAACAAATGCAACAAGCAGACCGTAACACCAAGCTTTAGGTTTTACAGCATTTGCAGTTTCGCGAGGCATTAATTTATACCACTCATACCCCGCTACCCCTGCTGCAACAATCATAAGAACCAACATTGGATAATGTGATTGCGTAGCAAACATACAGCCTAAAACAACTGCAACAAGTACCAATGCGGTAACAATCCGCTCTAACATTATAAATTCTCTATTTTCTCTTGCTGAATTTGTTCAGATGTTTTGCCAAAACGACGTTCACGCCCTGAAAAAACATTCAATGCATGATCGAACTCTTTTACTGTAAATTCTGGCCATAACGCTTCGGTAAAATACAGTTCCGCATAAGCTGCTTGCCACAACAAGAAATTAGATATGCGATAATCTCCACCTGTGCGGATTAACAAGTCCACAGCCGGCAGATCGTTTAGACTGACATATTTTTCGAACAAATCAACATTTATTTGATCAGCACTAAATTCACCACGGGAAACGGCCTCTGCAACCTGTTTTGCTGCATTAGCAATGTCCCACATCCCACCATAGCTTATTGCAATGGTTAAGGTCATAGTGTCATGGTGTGCTGTTTGTTGCTCTGCATCTTCCATTAAGGCAACTAAGTGTGAGGATAATCGAGAACGATCACCGATAAAACGCAAAGCAATATTAAATTTCTTCATGCGAGGTATTTGCTCATGAATACTTTCTTCCAGAAGCTTCATAAGCAGATCGACTTCATACTGCGGTCGATTCCAATTTTCACTTGAAAATGCAAAAACAGTTAAAGCACGAATACCAGTTTTTTTACAATGTTCAACGATAGGATCAAGAACATTTTTACCTTCCCGATGCCCATCACCTTTTTGCATTTGATTTTTTTTTGCAAAGCGGTTGTTGCCATCCATAATGATGGCAACATGCTTGGGAAGATGATACTCTTCAGAATCGGTCATAAAAATTAGACCTTCATCAATTCTGCTTCTTTCGCTGCAAGACGCTTGTCTACTTCTGCAACATATTTGTCAGTAATTTTCTGAATATCATCACCTGCACGGCGCTCATCATCTTCAGAAATCTCTTTTTCTTTCAACAATGCTTTGATATCACCTAAAACATCACGACGAATATTACGAATCGCAACTTTTGCATTTTCAGCTTCATTACGCGCAACTTTTTGCATATCACGACGTGTTTCTTCAGTTAATGCTGGTAAAGGTACACGAATTGCATCTGCTGTAATCGGGTTTAAACCAAGATCACTTTCACGGATTGCCTTATCAATAGCTGAAACCATTGTACGCTCAAATGGCTGAACAATAAGTGTACGAGAGTCTTCAATACCCACGTTTGCTACTTGATTTAATGGCACATCAGAACCGTAGTAAGGAACCATCACACCATTTAAGATTGATGGGTGTGCACGGCCGGTACGAACTTTAGCAAACCCGAGTTCTAAAGACTCTAGAGTTTTTAACATACGCTGTTCGCTGTCTTTTTTCAGATCGTTAATCATATGATCTACCTTACTTATTTATTCAAAGATATATTTAACAAATTTAATTTAGCGCTAGTATAAAGAGCTTTCGGTAACACGTACATTACTTAGTAACGCGCGTTCCTTCTTTTTCACCCATTACTACTGACAATAATGCACCTGATTTATTCATATCAAAAACTTGCAATGGCACATTATGGTCACGACACAAACAAATAGCAGTCAAATCCATAACACCAAGCTTTTCATCTAACACTTGGTCAAAAGTTAAATGATCGTATTTAACAGCATCATCATATTTACTTGGATCTTTATTATAAACGCCATCAACTTTAGTCGCTTTTAAGATCAAATTCGCTTCAATTTCAATACCGCGTAAACATGCTGCTGTATCCGTCGTGAAAAATGGATTTCCTGTACCCGCAACGAAAACACAAACTTCACCTTGACTCAAATGACGAATCGCATCACGACTTGAATAAGACTCTACCACTGTACCAATTGGTAATGCAGACATAAGACGAGTTCTGATGTTACGGCGAACTAGAGCATCGCGCATAGCTAAGCCATTCATTACAGTTGCAAGCATACCCATTTGATCGCCTGTTACACGACCAACCAAGCCATCTTTTTGCAACTGACTACCGCGGTACAAATTACCGCCACCCACAACGATACCCACTTGCACACCTAAACCAACCAAGTGCGCAATTGAAAGTGACATATGATCTAAAACTTGGGCATCAATACCCATATCTTTATTACCTGACAATGCCTCACCAGATAATTTTAATAGAATACGTGAATAACGTGGGCTAATTGTTTCCGCCATGACTTTGCTCCAAAACCTCTTAAACTGAATGCTCTTTAAATATATTTCGATTAAACCGATTTAATTTTAATTAACTTTGCAAATAAATCGTATTCATCTGCATCGGTAATTTCGACTTCCAATATATCGCCCGGTTGAATAGTGCTCTTATCGATATCTTCTACAAACACATTACCGTCAATTTCCGGAGCATCGGCATAAGAACGTGCAACGGCAACAGGATATTCGTCTTCTAAACCATCGACTAATACAGTCATCGTTTGACCAATACGTTTTTGTAATTTAGCAGCAGATATTTGCTGCTGTACTTGCATAAAGCGCTCGTAACGCTCTTGCTTAATTTCTTCTGGCACATGATCGGGTAAATCATTTGCCGTAGCGCCTTCTACTGGTGAATAGGTAAAGCAGCCTACGCGATCAAGTTGAGCTTCAACTAACCAATCTAACAAAATCTGGAAGTCTTCTTCAGTTTCGCCTGGAAAACCAACCACAAAAGTAGAACGAATCACAAGATCAGGGCATTTTTCACGCCATAACTTAATTTTTTCTAGTGTATTTTCACTATGTGCCGGACGCTTCATTAATTTAAGAACACGTGGGCTTGCATGTTGGAAAGGAATATCAAGATATGGCAGGATTTTTCCCTGAGCCATTAAATCGATAACTGCATCAACATGTGGATATGGGTATACATAATGTAGACGCACCCAGATGCCCAATTGGCCTAGTGCTTCACACATGTCGAAGAATTTTGTCTTAACAGGCTGACCATTCCAGAAGTCAAGTTTGTACTTGGTGTCTACGCCATAAGCTGATGTATCTTGAGAAATAACCAAGATTTCTTTAACACCTGCTCTTTTAAGTGCCGCCGCTTCTTCCAATACACTACCAACTGGACGAGAAACCAAGTCACCACGCATACTTGGGATAATACAGAAGGTACAACGATGGTTACATCCTTCAGATATTTTTAAGTAGGCATAATGCTTTGGTGTTAAGCGAATTCCTTGTTCAGGAACCAAATCAATAAACGGATTATGTTTAGGTGGTGCTGGTACATATTCATGTACAGCTTCCATCACATCTTGATAAGCTGCTGCACCAGTAACCTTTAAAACGTTCGGATGCATTTGACGAATTTTATCTTCGTCTTTACCTAAGCATCCTGTAACGATTACTCGACCATTTTCACTCATGGCCTCGCCAATTGCATCTAGCGACTCTTGTACCGCAGATTCAATAAAACCACAGGTATTAACAACTACTAAATCAGCACCATCATAATCTGATGCAACTTGATAACCTTCAGTCTTTAACTGAGTTAAAATTCGTTCAGAATCTACCAATGCCTTAGGACAACCTAAAGAAACAAAACCGACTTTGGGGGTCTTCATGAATCTGCGCTCCACTTGAATGCGCGTATTGTATGTCTTTTCTTGTCTCAAGCATAGGTGGAAAGGCTACTCTTTGTGTAATGCACCAAAATACAACCAACATTTGCACCAAAACTCACCTTTGCACCAATTTAGATCATGTTATTATCTAGACTAAAGCTATTTGTTTTGATCAAAAGATATAAAGAACGATTTCAGCGCGTTTTTAAGTACCTTAAAACTTTAAAATAACCCATAAACAAAGTTGGCGTATATTTTGCATCGTTCATGTTCTATAACGGTGAAAATCCGATAACCAATGAAGATGCCATTGCGCTATTTTAAGACAGGAACGATTCGCTAATGGATCAACACAACCCTATCGACTATCGCCTATTGGTAGACAATTTAACTACTGCGATTTTATTAATCGATAGTAACTTAAATATTTTTTACTTAAATTCAGCCTGCGAAGCACTATTTGACATTAGTTTGCTTCGTGCTTCAGGACAGCCTGTTTTAAATTTACTTCATGCGCCAGATGATACTTTTAATACCCATGAAGCTTTATTAAACACCATAAAAACCGGACAACCTTATACGCGTCGAGAAGCTGTCATTAATGTTAACTTTAAAGACCTACATGTCGATTACACAGTTTCTCAATTAAATGCCGGCAAAAGCTATCATCCATTATTGTTGATTGAGCTCAACCCAATTGACCGCATGTTAAAGATTTCAAAAGAAGAAAATTTAGTTCAACAACATCAGGTCGCTAGACAGCTTGTCCGTGGCGTTGCTCATGAAATTAAAAATCCACTTGCAGGTATTCGGGGAGCAACCCAGTTACTCGCTCGTAGTTTAAATGATAAGACTTATGCTGAATTCACCGATGTCATCATTAATGAAGTAGATCGTTTAACTAACTTGGCTGACACCATGTTGGGTTCTAGACAATTACCAAGCTATGAAAATGTTAACGTACACGAACCCTTAGAACGTGTACGCTCGCTTATTGCGAACCAGACAAAGAAAAAAATTAAAATTATACGTGACTATGATTTGTCTTTACCTGATGTGAATGCCGATCGTGATCAGTTAATCCAAGTCATGCTCAACATTAGTGTAAATGCAATTCAAGCCATAACAGAGAATAAAGCATTCTTTATCGATCATGAACCAGAGCTAATTCTACGTACTCGCATACAACGACTTGTCACAATTAATGGAGTACTGAATCGATCTACAGTGCGGGTTGATATTGAAGACAATGGGCCAGGTATACCTGAGAGTATTTTAGAGTCCGTATTTTACCCATTGGTTACTGGACGAGCAAAAGGTACTGGGCTTGGCCTGAGTATTGCACAGAATATTATGCATCAACATAACGGAATGATTGAATGCCAATCTGTTCCTGGAAAAACTATTTTTAGCTTATATTTACCTTGGGAGTCAGACCGTGTCGCGAAATAAAATATGGGTTATTGATGATGATCGCGCCATGCGATGGGTATTGGAAAAGACTTTTAAAGAAGAAGGCTTTGACGTTACCAATTTTGAAGAAGCTCAAACTGCGCTTGAACGTTTGCATCATGATGCTCCCGATGTCATCTTAACTGACATTCGAATGCCTGGAATTGATGGTTTAACTTTTTTATCTAAAGTCAAAAACACTCATCCTGATTTACCTGTCATTATCATGACAGCACATTCTGACTTAGAGTCTGCTGTATCAAGTTATCAAACAGGTGCATTTGAGTATTTACCCAAGCCATTTGATATTGATGAAGCTTTAGCTTTAGTCAATCGTGCAATTCTGCATATCAATAAACTACAACAACAAGAAGCTACAAAAACAGCTTCACCACTTCAATCAACAGAAATTATTGGTGAATCTCCTGCCATGCAAGAGGTTTTCCGCGCTATTGGTCGTTTATCTCAATCTCATATTACTGTTTTAATTAATGGTGAATCTGGTACAGGTAAAGAATTAGTTGCACATGCTTTACACAAGCACTCACCACGCCGTGCGAAACCTTTTATTGCCTTAAATATGGCGGCAATTCCAAAAGACTTGATTGAAACCGAGTTATTTGGTCATGAGAAAGGTGCATTTACAGGTGCAAACACTCAACATCAAGGTCGCTTTGAGCAAGCAAATGGTGGAACACTATTCCTTGATGAAATTGGCGACATGCCATTTGAAACACAGACTCGACTACTACGTGTGCTCGCCGACGGTGAATTTTATCGTGTAGGTGGACATATTCCAGTTAAAGTTGATGTTCGAATTGTGGCAGCAACGCATCAGGACTTAGAAAAACTGGTGAATGAAGGCCGATTCCGTGAAGACTTATATCACCGTTTAAATGTAATTCGTATTCACATTCCTAAACTTGCTCATCGTAGCGAAGATATACCAATGCTGGCTCAGCATTTTCTTGCACGTGCCGGTAAAGAACTTGGCGTGAGTCCAAAAATCTTACGTACTGAAACAACCGACTATATGCAACAGTTACCATGGCCCGGTAATGTTCGACAACTTGAAAACACGTGTCGCTGGTTAACTGTGATGATCACTGGACGTGAAGTTTATCCAGAAGATTTACCTTCTGAACTTAAACAAGTTCCACTGCAAAAGAATAGTGATTCTGGGCAACCTGCCCCTTCATTTGAACGCATTTCTCTACACCATTGGGATGAGTTACTAAATCAATGGGCAATTCAAAAGCTTAAGAATGGTGAAATGAAGATTTTGGATATTGCTACACCAATGTTTGAACGCACCTTAATTAACGCTGCTTTACAACAAACACGTGGACGCAAACGTCACGCAGCAGAATTATTAGGTTGGGGCCGCAACACCTTAACTCGCAAGTTAAAAGAACTTGGAATGGATTCTGCAGACGATGATGAAGAAGATGAACATAAGGTTAGCCAAACCGAGGCCTAAAAAACTTAGTGCCTAAATTAAAAGCGGCTAAGACATTCTTAGCCGCTTTATTTTTTATTAAATTCAAAATTGAACATCAGGTTACATCATTAGATCATTTCAAAATTCACTCTAAGTTTATATTTTCTATTCTTTTATTTTTTTAAATTTCTACTTACTGTTCAGCAGATGATCTAAAAAAATAGCGATGACCATCCTTAAAGATAGTTTTGCTATACTAAACAAGCAAAGTTAACTGTTGTTATGAAATTTTATGCATGATTCCGTCCTTGAGTCACATCATTCAGTATGTGAGAAGCCCCAAACACGCAGAGGTATAGAACGTCGCCTAGCTCTTTTGCTAAGCGCAACCGAGCTGTTTCTGGATAAAGGATATGAAGCCGTTTCTCTTGATGACATTGTTAATCATGCCGGTGGTTCAAAAGCGTCTATTTATAAATATTTTGGCAATAAAGATGGTTTATTTACCGCAATTTGCGATTATCGCCGTGAAATGTTTTTTAAAGATATTTGTGTACCATTTCAACCTTCCCAAACATCTTTACGCAACTATTTAATTCAAACACTCATTCGCTTTTATACTCATATTATTCAACCCGAACATATCGCTTTTTTACGGTTAGTTATCGAACAAACACAATGCAATGCAACTTTGAGCAAATACTTATATGAAAAATGTGCTCAAGATGTGCAAAACACAATTGCTCAGGCACTTCTAATTTCCCATCAAACTGAAGAAATTCTTTGCACATCTCCAGATTATTCCTCACTCATGTATTTTGGAATTTTACGTGACATAGAATGGCGCATGATTATGGGAATGCCCCTACCACCCACTGAGAAAGAAGTAATTGATTATATTAACTATTGTGTCGATATTTTCTTAAAGGGTCATCATAAAGTCTAATTCTTTTGCATTTTAAAATGCTTATAGTATAGTAGACTTCTTTTTTCCCACATCCACCCAGCCAACAACAGATAATTGTTGTTTTTCATAACAATTATTATGGAGTAGCTACATGGCTCTAAGACATTTCCTGACTTTACGTGATCTATCCACTCTAGAACTTAATCGCATTTTAGAACGCGCAAGCGAACTTAAAAAAATGCAGCATGACAATAAGGTATATCAACCTTTTGTTGGTAAAGTATTGGGAATGATTTTTGAGAAATCAAGCACGCGTACACGTATCTCTTTTGAAGCAGGCATTAATCAATTTGGTGGTAGCGCGATTTTCCTATCACCTCGCGACACACAATTAGGCCGCGGCGAACCAATTGAAGATTCAGCACGTGTAATTTCTAGTATGCTTGATATTGTGATGATTCGTACTTTTGGTCATGACATTGTTGAACGTTTTGCATCGTATTCAAAAGTTCCTGTGATTAACGGTTTGACAGATGACCATCATCCTTGCCAGTTACTTGCAGATTTACAGACTTATAATGAACACCGCGGTAGCATCAAAGGCAAAACCGTTGCTTGGATTGGTGATGGCAATAATATGTGTAACTCATATATTGAAGCTGCACACATGATGGGCTTTAAACTTAAAATTGCATCTCCAAAAGGATATGAGCCTAAACCTGAATTTTTAGCAGAGTTTGGTCATTGTGTTGAAGTTTTTGACAACGCAGAAGATGCTGCTGTAAATGCTGACCTCATTGTGACAGATGTATGGGCAAGCATGGGACAAGAAGAAGAACAGAAGCTTCGTGAAAAAGCTTTTGCAGCTTTTCAAGTCAATGAAAAATTAATGGGACTTGCTCATCCTGAATGTTTATTTATGCACTGCTTACCTGCTCATCGTGGCGAAGAAATTTCTGAAACTATGCTTGATCATAAAAATGCAGTGGTATGGGACGAAGCAGAAAATCGTCTTCATGCTCAGAAAGCTTTAGTAGAATTTTTATTGAATGAAAATCTAAGATCATAATTATTTAGACAAAAAAACAGCATCTTTATGATGCTGTTTTTTTATTTTATAAAACTTGTACTTTTCCAGTTAATTATTTTTAAAGTTTTGATAACGTTGTTGAATATATAAGCAGGCTGTATTTCAACTATTCCCTAGAATCGTGTATAACATTCTACACAATAAGCTAAGCCTACTCTCGTAGAGTGCGATCATGACTACCCTTGAACAATCATTATCTCAAATTCCCGCATTTTCAATTATTCATGAACATTTATTTAGTTCAGCACAGCCTTCTGCTGAACAACTGAAACTAATTAAAGAATATGGTTGTAGTACAGTCATTAATCTCGCTTTAAGTAACGCACCAAATCATATTGAAAATGAAGATCGTATTTGTTTAGACCTCGGTTTAAATTACATCCATATTCCAATTGACTGGGAAACTCCATCGGCCGAGCAATGTTTATTGGTACTCGACCTTATTGATCATTTAGTCCAGAATGAAATTGTCTGGATTCACTGTTCTAAAAACGATCGCTCTAGTTGCCTAATGTATGTCTATAGACAGTTTTATATGAATATGGACATGCCTACTTCTCAAGATTTACTTCATGAAATTTGGGAACCCAATGAAACTTGGACAGGACTTATTCATAGTATTACCTTACAGCTACAAGGCCGTAAGGCAACTCTTGAGCTTCAGCAGTCTTTGCAACAAGCCGATCACTTGGTGTGATGAGAGACTAAAACAGTTGCTGTAGCTAAAATCCCTTCTTGACGACCGGTAAACCCAAGTTTTTCGGTTGTCGTTGCTTTAATACTGATTTGATTAACATCTACATTTAAAACATCAGCAATACTTTGACGCATTTCCAAATTATGTTTAGCTAATTTTGGACGCTCACAAGCCACCGTAATATCAGCATTATTTAACTGATAACCGCGATCTAAGATTAACTGGTAAACATGCTTTAATAATACTCGGCTGTCCGCACCTTTAAATTCTGGGTCAGTGTCAGGAAAATGTTGCCCTATATCTCCAAGTGCCAAAGTACCTAACAAAGCATCACACAAAGCATGGAGTACAACATCGCCATCAGAGTGCGCTTTCAAGCCATGCGTATGTGGAATTTGAATGCCAGCCAATGTAACGAAGTTCCCCTCTTCAAAGGCATGCACATCCATTCCTTGTCCAATACGAATTTGAGCAACCATATAACTATTACCTTCCATAAAAACTTAAGAAATCTTGTATTCAGCCTTTCTGTTTCGCTATAGTACACCTAGCAAAGTAGACTGAAAGTATAAGCGATCATGCTGTCTAATACTGATATGAATCAATTGAAAAGATTAAGTTTTGCCGTGACACTGAGTTGTTTATGTTCATCTCTTGTTTTTGCAGAACCAATAGACTGTTCCAATCGTGGAGCTGAGCTTAAAATCTGTTCAAAAACATTTAGTGAATCGAGAAAGCAACTCAATAATAAATATCTTTCTGCATATTTAGTTACTGATGCCCCCTTACAGCTTTTGCAGGATACACAAAAGTTATGGTCTAAACATACTCAGCAATGCAAGAGTAATGCATGTTTTCAACAACAGTTTGATTTACGAACTGACGACCTAAATTTTTATGCATCACTTAAGCAAACGCTTACCCAACATTATCTTAAGTTTGAGAATGGACATCTAGCAGCACAGCCTGTTCACATTCAGGTCCATCAGCTCGCAAAGGATAAAATCAAAATTGAAGGAATAGCATACCGAAATCCAAATAACCGTAAAGAAACTCAAACAATTTCTTTGATGGCCTATAGTTCACCTGAACAAAAAAATGAAATTTTAGACAATGAGCACAACTGCAAATATCAGTTTAATTTTCAAAAAGCTTTACTGAATGTGAAAACCCAGCAAAAAGGCTGTGAGCGTTTTAGCGGAATCTACCGATTATATGATTAGTGCGTTAAATAAAAGCCAGTGTTTAAACACTGGCTTTTTACTTTCTAGATCGGATATTTTTGAGCAATATCCTGACCAACTAAAACAGCAGTTGCCGCAGACAAAGTCCACCCTAAGTGCCCATGTCCTGTATTATAAAAAATACGAGGCTGTCTAGATTGCTTCACCACCGGCAGCATATTAGGCATCATGGGTCTTAACCCAGCCCAAGGTACGACATGCTCAGTTGAAATATCAAAGTTACGATTTACCCAATTTACCAAAGGTTGAATACGATCAGCCCGTATATCGCGGTTGTAACCATTAAATTCAGCAGTTCCCGCCACACGCAACCGATCTTTACCTAAACGAGAAGTCACAATTTTAGCACCCTCATCTAGTAAGCTGACCCATGGTGCATTCTTTACACTTTGCTCATCTTTTAATTGCACGGTAATTGAATATCCTTTTACTGGGTAGACATTTACTCGCTCTCCAATCATATCGGCGAGTTGATAACTTCCTACACCACCGCAAACTACCAGCACATCACCTTCGATTTGGATGCTATCGGATTCAACAAGATAAGGGTGCTCTGCACTTGGCTGACAACTTACGATCACTTTGTCTGGATAACACTTAATATCTGTAACTTCCAGACCGAATTTATACTCAACACCGTATTGTTTAGTCTTTTCAGCCAAAGAGGTTGAATATTTATGAATATCCCCCGTTGCATCACTTGGTGTGTAATAACCACCAAAATATTCACCTGTTAATGATGGTTCTATGGTTTTCATCTCATCAGGTGAAACCGAATAGCGCTCTAATGTACCTTTGTTCAATACATTGTTTACTTGTTTAGCAATCTCGTAATCAGCCTTACTATGATACATATGGAGAATTCCACGTTTCTCCAAATCAAACTCGAGCTGCTCTTTTTCAGCAACCTCAAATAAACGCTTACGAGCAAGTAATGCCAAACGGACCGTCTCAATCGTGTTTGCTTCATAGTTTTTAATATGGGATAAAAACTCAACTAGCCAGCTATATTTATGCAAACTAAATGAAGGATTCAGCAGTAGCGGTGCGTCTTTTTGTCTCATCCACTTAAAGCCTTTAACTACAGTGGCTTTTTGGTTCCATACTTCGGCATTACAAGCGGATAATTGCCCTCCATTGGCAAATGATGTTTCCATTGCAGGATATAGATGTCGATCAATCACTGTGACTTGATAACCCAGTTGCGATAATTCATAAGCAGAGGTAACCCCTGTGATTCCCGCACCTATCACAATAACATGTGGCATAACAGACTCCTCAGAAATGCAAAACATTTCATCAGTACAGCCCATCTGTCATTGGTACCTGAGAGTTTCGACCCCAACGTTACCTTTTAACGTTTAGATCTTCCCCTTCGGTGAGTTTATAATTTATAAGTTATTATTTTCAATTCTTATAAATCTAAGCTTCTCTCCAGATTTTTTAATTATTACAGTCCTTCTGCCTGAGAGTTTCCGGGCTTGTTGCTCCTTCGGCGGGTTCTTTCGAACCTCTCTCCCGCAATAATTTTGTATTTATATAAGCAATGTATCTGCCACTTTAGAAAAAACGCATTCTTTTCTTGTAAACTTTTGTACCAGCAATTATCAAGTTATAAGCCATTAATTTAATTATAAAAATAAAAAAGGTGAATTTTTATAAATTCACCTTTTGTGTTTAATTAGAATTTTCCATTGAGCACTGGGTCTGAAACTGTACCCTTCCATTGCTCACGCAAGGTTGGTAAATAAAATTTCTCACCAATAGTGACCAATTCTGCATCAATTAATGCGTGAACTTCGTGCATAAAAATATAATCAAGAGCAACCAAAGAGAGCTGATGATTTTTTTGTGCTGTTTTCTTACGTTTCGCTTGAGCTTGTTTCACTAACTCATTCGCAAAGTTTTTATCTTTATAAGCCGTAATTGCATTTAAACGGAGTTCAATAACACCCCATCCAGCCAATAGCTTTTTAAAGACATCAAAATCTTCTGAAGTTGATTCCCATGTTACATTTTCTAAATCATTATCGTCAGGTAAAACTGGCAATAACAGGTCACCTGTACTTGGGAAAATCTTTTTAAGATTTAACAGAAACTTAACAGGCTGATCACCGGGATAATCATTAAATTGCACATGTTGTTGAGTATCTGTCAAATAAATAGAGAGCATTCAAAAATCCTTAGCTAAGCTTCTGTTTTCAATCACTTTATCTTCAGTTTTGCAAAATAAATGCAAAACAAAAACAATATAAAAACAGGACAAGGTGGGCATTTTAACAATTATGACAGCTTATTCAACGCTAATTCGCCATTAATTAGTGAAACTTATACCCTCTTGATAAAAAGCCCTCCGAAAAGAGCTCTTTGTTGATACAAGTTCAATTCTTGCTATCACTAAAAACCGACCAACCTCTAGTCATCAAAAGATTTTCTTATACTTTATTGATACAGCTAATAAGACTTTTTGAATAAAGTTGTCGGTTCATTTCTAAATTAAATTTGAGAAATGAGCTCTTCCGTCGTTTTTAACTTAGCAAAAGCATTACTTAAAATTTGGTTATGATGATCAATTGCTTGCTGAGCATTTAAAGCTGCTGAATCAGTTGTGGTGTGGCCATCTGAAATTAATATCAATTTATATCCGTACTCAGAAGCAGCCCTAACAGTAGTATCAATGCAATACTCAGTTTTCATGCCAGTAATGATGAGTTCATCAACACCCAGTTTCTCTAACACTTCTTTTAAAACAGTATTTTTAAAACCACTCGGGTACATTTTTTCAATGACTATATCTTTATGTGGATTAAAAGCTAACTCTGTGATTAGCTGAGTGTTCGGTCCACTTGGATCTAATGGTGTGCCTATCTCACCAACATGCCGAATAAAGATAATTGGTCTATCATTTAAGCGGTAATATTCAATAAGACTAAGAATATTTGAAAGTACGAGTTGAGCATTATGTGGCTTAGATTGGCTGTTAAATAGGCCATTTTGCATATCAATGACCAGTAAAGCCGATTTTGAATTGCTATTGAGTTTTTCCATCATTTCTCTCTGTAAGAACCAATAATGAACAGAGAAAAATTAACCCAGCCATTATTGGCCGGGTTTAGTCATCTTATTAAGTCACTTTAATAAAAATCACACACAGCCTTCTTTAGAGGTCGTGGTGGTGGTGATTTTATTCAATAAACAGTTCATTTGTTTTAACTGCCCAAAATTAAAGCTTAAATAACCATACCATAGCTTTTTCAATAAAAACAAAACTTTTTAGCTTTTATTGTATGAAATATCTTTTAAGCATACCTAGTTCTTAAAGAAATACTTCATCATAAAAACTAATTTATTTAACTGAAAGTAAGTATTCGTATGCAGTTTTTTCATTACTCTCTAATTTAATGACTGCATCAGTTTCATCATTCAAAGTAAGGTTAAATACCTTCTCACCATCATAAGAAATTTGATGACCCATACGAAATTCTGAATCAATTGACTCAAGAATAATAAAATTTCCTTCTATATTCGAAGCGATATAGTAAGTATTGTTTCGATGAACATATCTAATTGTATACATCACTGTTTAAATTCCATCTAAAAAAATTATGTTTTTTCTTAATTAATGAAAAAGGCTACTTCCTCTTTTCAACCCAAAATAAGCCTAACGAAAAAGTTGCTTAAAACTTGAATTGGAAAGATACATACAGTTATTTTCCAATTTGATAACACCTAAACTCCATCAATATAAATCGAATTAAAAATAAAATAATTCAAATATTTAAAACCCAAAAACATATAAATTTATGCTAGTTTGAAAAGATCCAACCCTTCTTTTGATTTCTAACACCAATCATTCAGCGCTAAACTTATATACAGATATTACAGAAATACTTAACAATAAAAAACCCCGCCATTAGTCGATATCTAATGAGTTTTTTATACTGCCATATGTCCAATAAAATTAAATCTCGAATGAATTAACTAGTATTTAAATTAATCTTTACACTTAACTTTTAAAACAGCTGCTTTGGTATTCACTGGAATAAGCATCCCCGAATTATAAACACTATGATAATTTACGATTTTGTTATTACTATCCAACTCATCAAAACCCTTATCTTTACATATTTCTTCTGCTTTACTGATTAACTTTGCCCTCAAGGCTTCTCTTGAACCAAATGCATTACTTTGAGCCTGAAGTTGATAAACCCCAGGATTTACCTCAGCGACAGTAGGTGGAAACATTTGTAGACAACCCGACAAGGTACAAGTTATTACTGCTAAAACAACTATTGATTTAGTCTTTTTCATTTATTTAAACTTAAAATAAAATAACGTAGCAAAAATAAAGTCTAGATATGACATTTATATTTCAAGGTATAAAAAAAGCCTACTTTTTCAAGTAGGCCTTCCCCTTATGATTTTTTGCGCTGATCATTCAGGACTTTTGTTGTACTTAGCAACTCGCGGATATTACAGAAGTATTTAAGAATAAAAAAGCCCATTAGGAGAGATTATTTACTATTTGGTGAAACCATTTTTTCAGGTTTAACCACTTCATCAAATTGCTCTGCTGTAACTAAACCAAGCTCAACAGCAACCTGCTTCAAAGTTTTATTTTCCTTATAGGCAGTCTTGGCAACTTTTGCAGAATTTTCATAACCAATCACGGGGTTTAAAGCAGTGACCAACATGAGAGAGTTATGTAAGAAGTGATCAATTTTATCCTGATTAGGCTCAATTCCTACCGCACAGTGATCATTAAAACTATTACAAGCATCACCAAGCAATTGAATAGACTGCAATAAGTTATAAGCAATCACAGGCATAAATACGTTTAATTCAAAGTTACCTGAAGCACCAGCCACATTAATGGTCGTATCATTTCCCAGCACTTGCGCAACAACCATGGTCATTGCTTCACTTTGTGTTGGGTTTACTTTACCCGGCATAATGCTTGAGCCAGGTTCATTTTCTGGAATACGGATTTCACCGAAACCACAACGTGGACCACTGGCCAACCAACGAATATCATTCGCAATTTTATTTAAACTAACTGCAAGCGTTTTTAATGCACCAGAAGCAAAAACAGCAGCATCACGTCCTGCAAGCGCTTCAAATTTGTTTGGAGCAGTCACAAATGGTAAACCTGTAAGCAAAGCAAGTTGAGCAGCTGCTTTCACTGCATAGTCAGGATGTGCATTTAGCCCTGTTCCTACCGCTGTACCACCCAATGGTAATTCATATAAACCTGTCAACGCCTGTTGTAAACGAACTAATCCATGCTCAAGCTGAGACACATACCCACTAAATTCTTGACCTAGTGTTAATGGAGTTGCGTCTTGTAAATGGGTACGGCCAATTTTAACAATAGACTGAAACTCATCTGATTTTTTTTGCAAAGTCGCTTTAAGCTGCTCTACGGCAGGAATGAGTAATTCATTAATTTGCAAACTTGCTGCTACGTGAATAGCGGTTGGAAATGAATCGTTCGTTGATTGAGCACGGTTGACATGGTCATTTGGGTGTACAGGTTTTTGTGCACCCAACGCTTGACCTAATTTTTGGTTGGCAATATTAGCAATCACTTCATTACAGTTCATGTTACTTTGCGTACCAGAACCCGTCTGCCAGACCACTAAAGGAAACTGTGAATCCCATTTACCATCGATGACTTCTTCAGCCGCACCCACAATATATTGGCTCAAATCTTGCGGTAACTGTTCAAGTTCAGCATTAGTTATTGCAGCAGCCTTTTTCACCAGCCCCATTGCTCGAATCATGGCACGGGGTAATCGTTCTTGCCCGATTTTAAAGTTCTGTAAGCTGCGTTGAGTCTGTGCCCCCCACAATGCTTCATTTGGAACTTCAATCTCACCCATAGTGTCATGTTCAATTCGTGTTTGCATAGAAACCTCAGTTGTCTGGTTAAAGAACTTACGGGCTGAAGCAATTATTTGCTCTGGCTAGTTAATTTTTAGTATCGTACTCAAGCATTCCATTATTGTAAATAAGAATCATTATCTTATCTTCCATTTAATGTATTTTGATAAAAACGCCATTCATCTTCAATCATTTGTTTTAACGAACGTTTAGGTGTCCAATTCAATAATGTTTTTGCTTTCGTTATGTCTGCCGCAACTTGGCTTAATTCAACATGTTTGTAAATCGCAGGTTGAGTCGGAATTTCAGATTGAGTTACCTGTGAAATTTCATCTAGTAATTGACGAATAGAATGAACTTGGTCATGGGCAATATTAAATGCTTCACAACAATGTGTTTGATCACGTAGCCAATGTAAGCTGGCAGTTACAGCTTCACACACATCTAAAACGTGTAGAAAACTTCGTTCAGTCGTATGATCTGATGTGTCAGCTTGGTCTTGTAATTCAATCAAATCACGTTGCATTGCAGCAACTTGCATGGCAAGCGGTACAATATTTTTAGGAAGCTGTGCGACATACTCTCCGAGCACCCCATGTTCAAATGCACCTACGATATTAGATAAGCGCAAGATCGTAATTTTCCACTCATGATCAATTTTATAAGTATCACGGATAATTTCTTCAATCATCTGTTGAGACTTAATATAAGGGTTAGGATAAGCATAATTGAATTCGTCTGTTTCACTTAATTGCAGACCGGATTTTCCATACGCTGCAAGGCTAGACAAATGAATAAAGTGACGAACACCTGTGCGTTGCATGGCACGTAGTAAACTCATGATGCAACTTACATTATCATTATAATATTCAAGAGGTTTAAGATTAGATTCTTCAATTGATTTAAACCCAGCAGTGTGAATAACCGCATCAATTGAATATTGCTCGAAGACCTTATTCAATGCTGGTGTATTACGTACATCAAGTTTAACAAATGGAACGTACATGCCAGAAATAAACTCTAGGCGTTCCAGCGTTTGCAAGGTTGAATTAGCCAAATTATCGACAATTACCACTTCTTGCCCCTGAGCCATGAGACTCAACGCAATATGTGAACCGATAAAGCCTAAACCACCTGTCACTAAAATCATTGTATACTTACCTTTCTCTTAATGCATCTACGCCCATTTAGACGTATGACCATAGTGAATTCTCAATGAGTACATTACTACTAATTACCTCTGCTCCTACTTCCATTCATGCTTGGCATGCGTTAGGACTTGCTCAGGCACTCAAAAGTAAAAATGAAGACTTTCGTGTATTCTTTTACCAAGATGGCGTGCAGGTTGCTAATGATTTTCAATGGGTTCCTGACGACCAGCGTAATTTAACGCATGAATGGCAAAAGCTTGCGATTCGACTTCCTGTATGTGTGAGTGCTGCTCTCGCTCGTGGTATTACCGATGCAGAAAATGCCAGTCGCCATCACCTTACTCATCATAACCTTGCCAAAGACTTTCAACTGGTCGGGTTAGGTGAACTTGCTGATGCGGTACAGTCAGCATCTCGTCTTATTCAATTTTAAGTTACTTTGTTTGCTTAGATTGTTGCTTTTAAAAGGTATATTGTGTGAAATCTGTACTTGTCATTTTAAGCCAAGCCAACTTAACCAGTCTGCAAATCAATGAAAGCCTTTCTGCTACTATGGTTTTAGCAACCTTTGGCTCACCAGTCAAAGTATTATTGAAAGATGCTGCGCTTAGCCTTTTACAAAATGACTTAGGCTTTAGCCAACTTCATCATGCTTTCAAAGTCGCATCAAATATGGTCGAAAGCTTTGAATTTTATGACTTAAGTCCAATTCTGATCGAAAGCAAAAATCAGCAAAATCCTTTTGTTCAACAAACAGAACAAGAACTCGAATTCATTCAGCTAAATAATGAGTTCATTCAGTCTTTTGACCATGTCTTATATTGGTAGATGAAGGTGTAATTTTAATGAATCCATCAACACTTTATCTCGTGCAATCTACTTATCACAATACACCGAATGTTATTGATGAATTAGGTCACCTTTATCAGAAAGGTGACCAGATTATTTTTATGGGTGATTCTGTTGCACGACTTTCAGCTGAAATGATTCAACAGTTTGAAAGTATTTCATGCTTAAGCATCGAAAAAGATTTAATCGATGCGGATACTTTAGCTCAGATAAATGTATTGGAATATGATCAATTTGCAGATCTTGTTTTAACATTTAATCGCTGTATTTCTTTTAAATAATATATTTAGGCTGGTTTCATGAATTTAGAATTAGACCAAGATGGTCATTTGGTTGATTATACAATCTGGAATCCTGAAGTTGCACAAGAGCTTGCAAAGTCACTTGATATTGAACTCACCGAGTGGCATTTCGAAATTTTAACTGCTGTACGTCAGTTTTACCAACAGTTTGGACACTCTCCAGCAACTCGCCCGCTCATTAAATTTTTAATGAAAACGGTAAGTCCAGAGATTAATAATGCTGTTTTACAACAACAATTTAATACTGGTTTAGTTGCCCGTCATTTAAGCCGTTTGGCGGGTGTTCCTAAACCAGCAAATTGTTTATAAAGTTAAGTAAATTTTTTAGCAGCAGCGACACATAAAATAGTTGCTGCTGTGACCACTAACATTGACCAGCTCACATGTTCGTGCAACAAAGCCGCTGCAATACCTAGCCCCATTAAAGGCTGTAAAAGTTGTAGTTGGCTTATGGCAGCAATACCGCCTTGTGCCAGTCCTTTGTACCAAAAGAAAAAGCCAATGAGCATACTAAACAAAGACACATAAATAAGGCCGACTAGAGCTGATGGAGACACACTTTGGAATGAAGTTGGCATATAGAAAATAGTAAGCAACAGCATAAAAGGTAAAGACAAAATGAGCGCCCAACAAATGACCTGCCACCCGCCTATTTTTCTTGAAAGTACACCACCTTCTGCATAGCCAAAGCCACAGAAAATAATCGCCATCAACATATAAAAGTCCCCTATTCCAAGTGATGTATCACCAGAAAGGAAGAACATATAGGCGAAAACAACCGCACTCCCCAATACTGCAAATACCCAGAAAAAATGATTTGGTTTTTCTCCGCCTCTCAGTACAGCAAATATTGCAGTTGCAAGCGGCAAAAGACTAACGAATACAATTGAATGGGCTGCATTCATGTGCTGTAGAGCAAGTGCTGTAAACAATGGAAAACCGATCACCACTCCTAAAGCAACAATAGCAAGAGGCCACCAATCTTGCTTGGCTGGTTTCTTTTGTTTTAAAACCAATAAAAGAATAAGCCCTAAAATACCAGCTATCACAGCTCGTGCTGCGGTTAGAAAGCCCGGTTCAAATCCCATTACCGCTACACGTGTTGCTGGTAGTGACCCTGCAAAAATAGCCACGCCAATAAAACCGTTCACCCAGCCATTCATAAACCTATTCATAATTTTCTCCGTCACTATACGAAGAATTTAAGCTGTGCTAAGGTGATAAAACCAGATACAAAGCAGTACAATTTAAAAGAACTGTTATGCATTAACAACCAGTACAGTTGAGGTTTTAAGCGCGTGAACCAGAGCAAAACAAAAATTGAAATTGTCATTTCAGAGATTGAGCGACAGATAAAAAATCGATCTTTATTGCCGGGAGCACGCTTACCTTCTGTTCGTAAGTTAGCGAATGATCTGGGATTCTCAGTATCAACAGTTGTAGAAGCGTATGAAAGATTAATTGCTTTAGGCAAAATCGAATCAAGAACGGGATCTGGTTTTTATATTGTTGGTCCGCTCGCGCCTCTTTCTTTAAGTGAATTAGGTCCTAAATTAGATCGTTCAGTCGATCCATTATGGATTTCACGTCAATCTTTGGAAGCGAAAGCAGATGTTTTTAAGCCCGGTTGCGGTTGGCTACCCGATGACTGGATGCCATTAGACAGTATTCGTAAAGCTTTAAGGACGGCTGCAAAAAAACCAGATGATTGTTTAATGGGTTATTCAACACCATTGGGATTAGCGGCGCTACGTGATTTACTGGCAAGGCGTGCTAAAGCAAAAGGTATAGAAGCGAATCTAAACCAAGTACTTTTAACAGATTCGGGAACTCAAGCGATTGATTTAGTTTGTCGATTTTTACTAAAGCCCGATGATGTGGTTTTGATTGATGATCCTTGTTATTTCAACTTTCATGCATTACTTAAAGTTCATCAAGTCAAAGTTATTGGTATTCCCTACACACCAACAGGCCCTGACTTAGAGACATTTAAAGAAGCAATTGAGACTTATAATCCACGTCTTTATATCACCAACTCAGGAATTCACAATCCAACTGGGGCGACACTGTCTCTTTCTACAGCCCACCAACTCTTAAAACTGATTGAACAATCTAATTTAATTGTCGTTGAAGACGATATTTTTTCAGATTTTGAATATACACCAGCTCCTCGGCTTGCAGCTTTGGATAATCTTTCACGTGTAATCTTTATTGGAAGTTTTTCTAAAACTTTATCAGCATCTATTCGCTGTGGTTATATCATTGCAAAACCAGAATGGATTGATCAGCTCACTGATCTGAAAATTGCCACAAGCTTTTCTCACAATGGTGTGTCGGCTGAAGTTTTATTAAGTGCTTTAACTGATGGATCTTACCGTAAGCATATAGAATTATTAAAAGTTCGTTTAGCAAAAGCGATGCACGATACCATTACTAAACTCGAACCTTTGGGCATAAAGCCATGGATTAAGCCTCAAGCGGGAATTTTTGTTTGGTGTCATTTGCCAGAGGGTGTTGAAGCTTCAAAAATTGCAAAATATTGTATTAACCATCAAGTTATTCTTGCACCAGGAAATGCGTTTAGCCAAGCTCCTAATGCCGGTCAATTCATACGTTTTAATGTAACACAGTCAAATCATGATCACATTTATAAGACTCTAGCTGATGCGATTCAACAAGAGCCTTCATAATTTATAGACAAGAAAATTAAGCTTGTTTCTGTTTTTGTTCAATATATGCAAAATAACCTGGCCCAGCTGAAACTTGCACTTGTTTTGCATGTAAAGGTTCATGGCAGACTGAACACACCATAACTGGTTCGAACTTATGGCCACAAGTTTTATGACGATACTCTAAAGGTTTACCTAAACCTTGATCCATCCATTTATCTGCCCAATTCGCCATCGATAAAATAATTGGATAAAGTTCAAAACCCTTATCAGTGAGGCGATATTCAAAGCGTTCTTGACGATCAAAATAAGGAGCTTTGGCTAAAATTTCATATTCAACCAAACGCTTTAAACGATCTGAAAGGACATGACGAGTTACACCTAATGATTTTTGAAAATCGTCAAAACGGCGTATTCCCATAAAAGCATTACGTAATATTAGCATCGTCCATCGATCGCCAATCACTGATAGCATACGAGCAACCGAACAAGGTTGATCACCGATGTCATCCCATTTCATCTTTATGCGTTCCTCGATATTTCCTAGCCTAACGGCCCTATTGTTTATACCCTAAACCACTTAATACGATTTATGCAAGATTCATTATAAAAATAACTTCTTATCAACTTTATAAAAGAATTTTTATTATAAAAAAATAGAAAGCTATTATATAAATTCGCTTAACAAATATAACTCACCTAATTGCATAGTGAGTTATATCTATTATTACTCATCATTAATTTGAGATAAATACACCCTTCAAAATATGACCTGCTTCTAGTTTCACACTTGCTGGAATTCGCACCAGACAATTGGCCTGCATTAAATTACTGAGCATGTGTGATTGCTGTTTTGCCAGACTTTTAACTTTAAGTTGTCCATTGTCAAAATAAGCATGCATTCTTAGAAACCGTTCACGCGCATCTTCTTTTAAATCATGATCTAAAATTGCACTAAACCACTCTGGCCCTGTTTGATTTCCCTGCAAAGTGTCGAGCAATACTTTTCCGTAAACTTGCATTGATACATAGACTGCAGCCGGATTACCCGGTAACCCCAACAAATAACAACGATGATCTTTTTCGGTGTGAGAATATTCAGCAAAAAAGAGTGGTTTACCCGGCTTTTGTTTTACTTTCCAGAAGATCTGTTCAAAGCCAGTCTCAAAAGCACATGGCCGAACAAAATCATAATCACCTACTGACACTCCGCCTGTGGTTATGATGACATCATGACTATCTTTTAATCGGTCGAAATATTGTGTGACCTGTGCTGCCTCATCTGCCACATGAATAATTTCAACATCTAACCCATAATCTTCAAACCACGCTTTTAGTAATGGACCATTCGCATCAAAGATTTTGCCTTCTGCAAGATCTTCTGCTTTTTCGGCAACTTCATCACCAGTGATTAAAACAGCAACTTTCGGTGCACGGTAAATCTCAACCGTTTGTACACCAGCCATACTTAAGGCAGCCAAGCTTCCAATATTTAGAAACTGTCCAACTTGTGCAAGTAACTGTCCTTTCTGGATTTCTTCGCCAGTAAAACGAATGTCAGCTTGAGGGCGAATATGTTCAGTTAAAGAAATTTCTTGTGCTGAAATGACCTCTACTATTTCTTGCCTCGCAACATGTGTTGTGCCTTCAGGAATTTTGCCACCTGTAAATATACGAATTGCTTGACCTTCGCTTAGGATGTCATGACTTTCGCTTCCAGCACGAATCTCACCCGTAACCTGAAACTTTTGATTATTTAAATCTTCTACATGGCTACAAAGCGCATAACCATCTACAGCACTTTGAGAAAAGCTTGGCAAATTAATTTCTGAATAGATTTCTTTAGCAAGATATCTACTTAGGCTATTTTGAAGCACTTGCTGAATTGAACCTATTTTTTTTGGTTGGTTACTAATCAGCTCAATCGCTTCATCTACGCTAATCAACCCACGTTCTGTACCACAACCTGACATTACTCATAACCTCCCGGATGGGGTAAATCACGGCAAACATCAAAAATATGAACTAATGCAGGTAAAATAGCAGCCATTGATTCGCTTGCTCCACCACGGCTTCCCGGTAAAGTCACCACCAATGAACGGTCAATAAAACCAGCTACTCCACGTGACATTGCAGCATATGGCGTGCGTTTTTGTCCAAATGAACGCGCAGCTTCCATTAAGCCATCTAACTTACGCTCTAAAAGGGGTTCTAACGTATCAACCGTAATATCACGCTTACCAATTCCAGTGCCACCAACGGTCATAATACAAGCATATGACTTGCTCAACTCAAGCACTAAGTTTTTTAAAGTATCTGCTTCATCTGGCAAAATTTGGTAATGAATTGGATCAAATCCTGCCTCAGTTAAAGTTTCAACCACAGATTTCCCAGCAGTATCGGGTTTTCTACCTGCTGCTACGGTGTCTGACAATACAATAACCGCAGCCGAAACAGGCTGACGAAGAAGTCGCTTAAAGTGTGATTTGCCACCTTTTTTCTTAAGCAATTTACATTGATCCATCCAGAGCTCTTCTGGTTCACAATGCGGTTTTAACATGTCGTAAATAGTTAACCCTGCAAGACTTGCAGCCGTTAAGGCTTCCATTTCTACACCAGTTGGCCCAATGGTTTCGACCACGGTAATAATTTTTACAAAGTCATGTTCTAATTCATATTCAACATCTGCACGATAAATCGGCAGTGGATGACACAAAGGAATCAGCTCATCAGTTCGTTTTGCTGCCAAGATTCCTGCAACACGTGCAGTTTTTAATGCATCCCCTTTTTCAGTATTTCCTTGTCTTAATAATTCAATACAGTGCGGTGGTGCATATAAAATTGCTTGTGCTTCAGCAACACGATAACTTTCCGGCTTCATTCCTACGTTTTTCATTATTTATCCTAGTTTTGCTTATTTCAGTGTGAGTGTTCATGGCCGGCATGATGGTGATGTTTGTGTTCGTGCGGTGCATCCTTACGAATACAGCAGCCTTCTACATAGTGGCTTGTACCATCTGTAAAGAACTCCTCTTTGAACACAGGCACTTCATGTTTTACCCGCTCAACCGCTTCTTCGCATGCTTGAAAAGCTTCACGGCGATGGGCTGCATAAGCAATTGCAATAATTGCTGTTTCACCCACATCTAGATATCCTATCCGATGAACCACTCGCACATAAGATACCTGATACTTTTTCTCAATTTCCAGTTCAATTTCACGTATCATTTTTTCAGAAAGCGGTTTATAAGAGGTATATTTCAGGGCTTTAACAGCTTTACCTTCATGATGATTACGAACCGTACCCATAAAAATATCAATTCCACCGCATTCAGGAAATGACTCAATCGGGTCAAAGGCATCAAGACTTAAAGCCTGCTCTTGTATACGTGCAAAATCTCGCATGGCTCACCCTCCTGCAACTGGTGATAATAAAACCAAAGTACATGGCTGACTTAAGGCAGATTGTCTGGTTATAACGTTATCCTCTACCGCACATGCACATTTTTCCATGGCCTGTGTACATTCCGGATGTAAAGTCACAATTTGATCTAAGACATCTTTCACTAAAATATTGGTAGGACAAACGATCGAAAGATTTTGGGGAAGCAATTTTTCAATTGCACCAAATGATTCGATTTTAATTTGGATAGATTGCTGCATTTATCCCCCAAGCATATGCATACTGATTTTACGGGTTTGTTGATGTTGTAAGGCATGAAAGCCTTTGGCTTTATTCCAGATATACGGCATAACTTGATCTTTTAATTGCTGACTATGCAGCACATGATCGGTTGAGTTCTGTGCGCGTAATAATGCTTGAAGCTGCGGCTTAATATTTAAACCCTGCGGGGCAAAGAGACAGTTATATAGCTCACCTTGCGCCGTTAGTCGTATGCGGTCACATTGGTGGCAAAATGAATGAGTAATGGTAGAAATAATGCCGAGAGCATAGCTATTATTAAGCAAATATTGGCGCGCTGGCTCATGTTGTTGCTCGATGACGTGTACCGAATAATGCGGTTGCAACACTTGTAAAATTTCAGCTTCACTCACCACATCTTTATTTGACCAGAGTGCATCACCATCAAGCGGCATGAATTCAATGAAACGTAGTGGAATATGATTGGCTATAGACCATCTCACCATAGGTAAGATCTGATCATCATTTTTATTTTTCATCAATACACAGTTAATTTTAAAAGGTAGACCTGCATCTTTTGCAGCTTGAATACCCTCAAGAACTGGTTCTAATTTTTTCTTGGTGAGTTCTTTAAATTGTATTGGATCAAGGCTATCTAAACTAATATTTAAGTCATCTAAACCAGCATCTTTTAACTGCTGAGCGTATTTAGCAAGATAATGCCCATTGGTGGTCATTGAAATGCGTTTTAGACCTAATGCTTTTAAAGCTTGCAAATCGCGAACGAAATGAACAATGCCTTGACGCATTAATGGTTCACCGCCTGTAATACGGATGCTTTCAATACCTTGCTGCACCATAAAATGGCAAAACTCAAAAAGCGCTTCAAAACTCAGCAAATCTTGTTTATTTAACCATTCAGGATGTTCAGGCATGCAATATACACACTTAAAATTACAGCGATCGGTTACCGAAATACGTAACTTACGCTTGATGCGCCCATATTGATCTTGCAGAAGCATTGGCGCAGTTTCAGAGTAATATTGTTTCATCATTTGCACTCATGTCGAGAACAGTTCAAATATTGCTGGCACTTTTTATGGGCAATTAAAAGAAGAAATTGCTCTTCAATAGTGCTCTGATCTTTATGCAAAATTTGTTCCAATTCTATTTATCATCCATAACTTCTTAGGTTTTTCTAATAGACTTTTGGCTGCACCACTTAACTGTAATTTTAAAACTGTATAAAGTTAGTGCAGCATTAATCTCTTATTTGCCTTACATTATTTCTAGCACTTTTCTAAGCGAATGGGTACATATTTATGGTACGGCGTTTTAGATAATGGATCACAATGTTCAGCGGAAATCAGTCGATTTAATTGTGGTCCAATTGGTTCACTACCCTGAAAGCGCATGCCATAGCCATGTGGAAGTGAAACTACCCCTTTTCGCATTCCTTCATCAAAATCTACAGTAACCTGAATTTCTCCATGTTGTGAAATACATTTAAGCTGACCTCCTTCATCTACATTTAGGTGCTTTGCATCTTCAGGATGAATTCGTAAAGCCCCTTCAGCATCTACTTTTCGCCAAGCAGGATCACGGTAAATTTGATTGGCGTTATAGCTACGTCGCTCACCTGATAAAAGTATGAATGGAAATTCTTCAACATTAACCTGATGATTTTTTAAATTTGCCAGCTCGTTTAACATCTCTGGAATAGCAAGACGTATTTTCTTATCTTTATAAGCTACCAGTTTCCAGATTTCGTCATATTCATGTTGCGATAACACTACGCCTGAGCGTTGCTTTAAAATTTGTTCAAATAAACGAACGCCTAAAGTTAAAGGGTTTCCTTTGTAACCTGCACGGCGTACCGCTTTGGTGTGTAAGACAGCATATTGAATTGATAGCGGCAATAAAAAAGCAACTGAACCAGCTGATTTTTCTAACTGTTTACCTAAAGTGCGATAGAGAATTGAAGCGGCAAAAGGGATATATTTTTTATGTCGGGCAAAAGTTAAACCTAAAGCGGATAGATAAGATAAATAGGCTGTTTTTTTCGAGTCAACCGCAGCAATTTTTTCTAAAAGCGGAAAGCGTTTTGGAATCACCTGCATGGCTTCAAGTAATCGTGTATAAATTTCTGCCTCTGGCAAAGTATTCGCTTGAGCAGCTAATACAGGATGTCTTAAGTGAAAACCATTTTTAGGAAACTCAAGATTAAAGCCAGTAAATTCCCATTTTTCAAACTGGGTATGCGCTGGCAAAATGTAGTCCGCAAACCTAGCGGTTTCCGTCATGGCAACATCAACCACAACCAACAAATCTAATGCTTTAAAGGCTTCCTCAAAAGCAGGTGTATCGGGATAAGTTAATAACGGGTTACAGCTATCTACAAAAACTGCGCGAATTCGCTTTTCCCCTGCTTTCAAGATTTCATCGGGTAAAATGTTAGGTGGAAAAAACCCTGATATTGGGAACATTTTATGGTAAACGCTACGTCGATATTTTGGCTTTCTTTCATCCGTATCGCTTAAGATTGGAATAAACATAGTATGCAAATTATTAGTACCTTGTTTTCCAAAATTCCCTGTTAATAAATATAAAAGCTTTTCTAAATAGCCATTTAATGTCGTATTTAAAGTATGTTGAATACCTAAATCAATCCGTACACACCCTCTTTTTGCTTTAGCAAAATCTCGAACCACTTGGTAAATTAAATCGACCGGAACATCTGCTTTGGCAATATAGTCTTCAATTGGAACTCGACTAAATGCTGTTTTTATATCTTCAAAACCGTGCGTATGCTGCCCAATAAACGCTGCATCATAAAGTTTTTCTTTAATAATGATCGCAATCATGGCTGACATTAAAAAAGCATCTGTTCCCGGTTTTAGCTGCACGTGGATATCTGCTTGTTTGGCTGTTTCGGTAACACGCGGATCAAATACCACCATGGTTCGGTTGGGATCTTTTTTAATATGTTTTAGCGTATCTCGGGCGTTGGGAATGCCATGGGCTTGAAAAGGATTTGTCCCAATAAAAAGAACATAGTCGGCATACTCAACATCTTCTGTGGTATGGCAAGCCTGACTCCCGAACAAGCGTCCATTGAGCCAGAAATCACCTGTTTTCTCTTGAGCAAGAGAGTTGTAAGCATAATAACTTTTCATGGCCAGCAAAAGTTGGCGACCATATGCTGCACCGAGATGATTGCCTTGACCACCGCCCCCAACCGAAGCAAAAGCAGTTCCACCAAACTTATCTTTAATCTGAACTAATCGATCAGCAATTTCTTGTATAGCAGCATCCCAACTCACTTCTTGAAATGAGCCATCTGGTTGGCGCTTTAAAGGTGCAGTCAAACGGTCTGCATGTTGCTGATAGTGCTGTAATCTAGCAGCTTTTTGGCAAATGTAGCCTTGAGAAAATGGATGTTCAGGATTGCCTTTTATTTTGACAAACTGATTATCTTTAACTTCAACAGTTAAACCACAGTTTCTAGAACACAAAATACATGCGGTCACATCTGTTTTATTTTGCTGAACTGCATCGATCATTTTTCTGGCTCCATTTATTTTTATACATCTGGCTAGAATGAAAACAACAAGTTCCAAAATAGAACTTAAACAATAAATAGTCAACAGTACAAAGATTAAAAACGTGTTTCACTCGACCAATGTAAGTTTTAAAGCACTCATATACGAAGTTAATTTGCTGTAAAAATTTCTTTAAATGCTTTGATTTGTTTGTATTGCTGAAGCTCATCCAATGAATTAATACTATGAAAAAACAGGTTTTGTTTTTGAAATATAGCCACTTGAGCATGTAAAAGCTTAAAGCACTCTTTCAAACTTAACCGCTGCTTTTCAATTTGCTCTGTTATGGTATTTAGGCTTTCACGTTTTAATAAGCAAAATGGGTATAAGGCATCTCCATTAATTGAAACATAAGCTGCCTGAGCCTGTTTATTTTTCCGAAGTGCACCGTGTAATTTGGCAACGACTTGCGTAGGTATATAGGTCACATCACAAGGGATAAACAAAACATAGTCTGCGCTTACATTTGACCATGCACTTTTCATTCCCATCAGTGGCCCGAAAAAACCTGCTGCATCATCTTGATAACATTGAATGTCCGGCACAATACTTTGATAAATTGAATAATCGCGATGGCTATTCACCCAAATTTCAGACACTGATGATCTTAGTTTCTGATGAATTTTAATCAGTTGAGTTTCACCATCAAATTGCTGCAACAATTTGTTTAAACCATTCATACGGCGAGCTTGTCCACCCGCCAGAATGACCAAATCAGTTACGGGATACCCCTTATTCACACTTCCACCTCCTGTTGGCAAGCTTTAATCAAGCCACGGATTTCAGGTAAACATGAACCACAGTTACCACCTGCTTTTAAACAAGCCGTCACTTGCTTTTCATGAGTAATATTTTGAGTTTTGATTGCGTCTATAATTTTGTTCTTACCTACTTTAAAACAACTACAGACTAAAGGTCCGTCATTATTTGTAGCAGACATTGGCATGCCAGCCAGTAACGCTTTTCGGTGTAACGCACTTAAACGTTCACGTTTAAACAGACTTGCGACCCAATCACGATCCGGTAATAAATCTGGTGGGGCGATGTATAAGCTTGCGATCACCACGCCGTCTTTCAAAATAATGCTATGACTGAGTTGTGAAGAAATATCTTCGATACTCAACCATTCAAAAGTTTCATCTGCAAACGGCAAGAAGCTTTTTAGGTTCTTTTGAGTGTCATGAAAAGTTTGACGGTCTGCAAGTTCGTAACGATTAGTTTTCACCATTTTGACCTTGGTCCACCATGCACAGTGATGTAGCGATTCTTGAATATGTGAATCATATCCTTCACGCACATAAAGTACGCCCTGCCAAGTGGTATAAAATGGTTGAATCGTGACAGGTGTATGTTTGAACTCAGGCTCGCCTGAAATAGCATCGACTTCGGGGTTAACAACTTTACCAATACGGGCATCGGACGCAACTTGTTCAGTCCAGTGAATTGGGGCAAAAATTTGCCCACGACGTACTCCCGACGAGAATGTTACACGTAGTACACAACTGCCCCATTTTGAACGGATTTCGACCAAGCCTTGATCACGCACACCAAACTTCAAAGCATCACTCGGATGGATCTCGCAAAATGGCTCGGCACGGTGACTGGTCAAATTTGGTGACAAACCTGTACGCGTCATGGTGTGCCATTGGTCTCGAATACGTCCAGTATTCAAAATGAGTGGATAGTCTTCTGAAACCGCATGAACTGGGTCAATTGCAACAGTTGGAATCAATTTCGCCTTGGCATTTTTATGACTAAACTGACCCTTGCCAAATAGTTGTTGAACGGCATTAGCATCTTGGTTTTTATTCCACACTGGCCATTGAATGGGTTGCAATGCATCGTACTCAGCAGCACTCAGATTCATTAACCCTTTCAGGTTGAAATAACGAAAATTATTACCTTGTTCACGAGCTTCGATATCTGCATTGTCTTGTGCAGATAAAGCTGCATGTTCATTAAAGATGTCAGTTGCATTCGTAAAATCAAAACCTTTAAAGCCTAATTTTTTCGCGACTTGGCTAACAGACCACCAATCTGCTTTTGCTTCACCCGGTGCAGGTAAAAAAGCACGCTGACGTGAAATACGGCGCTCAGAGTTAGTTACCGTTCCATCCTTTTCGCCCCAGCCTAAAGCTGGAAGCAAAACATCAGCATAAGCAGTGGTATCCGTATCTGCGCAGATATCTGACACGACAACTAACTCGCACTTCTCTAATGCCCGTTTAACTTGATCGGCATCTGGCAAACTCACGACTGGATTTGTCGCCATAATCCAAATGGCTTTAATTTTTCCAGCTTCAACGGCACGGAACAAATCCACTGCTTTTAAACCAGCTTGAGTCGCAATAAATGGACTATCCCAAAAGGTTTGCACTACTTTTTGATGTAGTGGATTATCTAAGTCCATGTGCGCAGCCAGCATATTGGCCAAGCCACCCACTTCTCGACCACCCATCGCATTTGGCTGACCTGTCATTGAAAATGGTGCAGCGCCGAGCTTACCAATTTTTCCAGTTAGTAAATGACAGTTAATAATGCTATTAGCTTTATTTACACCCTGACTTGATTGATTCACTCCCATTGAAAATAGGGTGATTACTTTTTCAGTCTGTGCAAATTTCTCAAAGAATTGCTGCAATTTGTCTAAAGAAATGCCACTACGTTTTGCCACATATTCAACATCAGTTTCTGGCTGACTGCTTGCCAAAACTTCTTGCAAACCTTCGGTATAAGCATCTACAAAGGCCTGATCAGCATGACCATTTCCATATAAATATTGAAATAAGCCATTAAACAATGCGACATCTTGACCGGGTAAAATCGGTAAATGTAAATCCGCTTGTTCACAAGTACTGGTAAAACGTGGGTCAATTACCACCACAAACATATCCGGATTTTGGCTTTTAGCCTGCATGATCCGTTGATAAAGCACAGGATGGCACCATGCGGTATTAGAGCCGACTAAAACCACCATGTCGGCATGTTCAAAATCTTCATAGCTTGCAGGGACAATATCTTCACCAAAGCTGCGTTTATGCCCAGCAACCGCAGATGACATGCAAAGGCGCGAGTTGGTGTCGATATTTGCCGTGCCCAAATAACCTTTTACAAACTTGTTCACTACATAATAGTCTTCAGTCAAAAGCTGACCTGAAACATAAAATGCAATGCTGTCACGGCCATATTGGTCGATACAAGATTGGAATTTATCGGCAATTTTATTGATTGCCGCATCCCATGTCGTTACTACCCGATCAGCTTTTCGTCCCATCATCGGTTGTAAAACACGTGTTTCTAATCCCAAAGTATCCGCCAAGCGGCTACCTTTAATACATAAGCGTCCAAAGTTGGAAGGATGCTCAGCATCCCCCTCAACTTGTACCAGAGGTCCTTGAGGTTTTTGCTGGACGTTTACGCTAACACCGCAACCCACCCCACAATATGGACATGTTGTTTTGGTTATAGTTGTTGCAACATGGTCGGAGCTATCGATTTCAACGCTTGGAATACTATTCATAACTGCTCCTTTCCCTATTTAGCCTGCATTTTTTAATGCAAAATCTCGACCAAATAGCAGTTTATTTCTAAATGATGAGACTGGGGTTTGATCTGCAATTAACTCTGCATACCACATGCCATCTTCAGTATCGCCAAATAAAACTGCGCCAATCACTCTATCACCTTGAATAATAATGCGTTTATAGATGTGACGTTTTTCATCATTCAAAATAATGTCTTCATAATCATCTTTAGGCTCAAAGTTACCCGCCGAGAATACATCGACACCGCTCACCTTTAACTGAGTCGGTACGGTCGGTGCTTTAAAAGTTAAGCTGCCGTGCTCTGCTAAATGTGTCGCGCAGATAAATGCTTGGCCCCATAATGGTTCAACCAAACCAAAAGTTTGTCCACGGTGTTCAATACACTCACCCACCGCATAAATACTTGGGTCAAACGTTTGCATGGTGTCATTCACCAACACACCGCGGTTACAACGTAAACCGGCACTTTGCGCCAAGCTAATATTTGGTCGAATACCGACTGCAAATACCACAAGATCGGCTTCTAAAACCGTGCCATCTTTCAAACGGATTTGCTTCACATGACCGTCTTCATCACCAATTAACGCTTCAGTATTCGCTTCGGTAATAATGTGAATGCCTTTTTGCTCAATGCTATGACGCAGTAACTGACTCGCACGACTGTCGAGTTGACGCTCCATAATGCGGTCCATCAAATGCAGCACAGTCACATTCATACCGCGTTGTTTTAAACCGTACGCTGCTTCTAAACCAAGTAAACCACCGCCAATCACGACTGCATTGGTTTTTGAACCGCAGTATTCAATCATGGTGTTAACGTCATAAATATCGCGGAAAGTTAACACGCCTTTTAAGTCAACACCTTGAACTGGTGGAATAAACGGAGCCGAACCTGTTGCCAAGATCAAACGGTCATAATCAACGGTTTGCCCTTTTTCGGTGTAAACCACTTTACGTGGACGATCAATTTTTACAGCCTTGTCACCCGCAATAAACTTGATGCCTTTATCGTCATACCATTTTGGTGGGTGCAGCATGATGTCTTCAATGGTTTTTTCGCCTGATAAAACCGGAGACAGCATAATGCGGTTATAGTTTCCCCATGGTTCTTCACCAATCACCGTGACTTCATAACGATCTGGTGCCATATCCAGTAAATCTTCTAGGCAACGCATTCCTGCTAAACCATTACCAATCAAGACCAGTTTAAGTTTGTCTTGAGACACACCTGTATTAGTAATATAAGTTTTTTGCGGCACAGGGTTGATCAAAACACGACCATCAACAATTTTGCTCGGATAAACTGAGAGTTTTTGGTCTTTATCTTCTAAACAACGACCCGTTGCCAAACTAAAGTGTTGTTTATAGATTGGCGATGCAATGACCCGCTCACCTTGCAAATCGCCAATAATGCCGCGGCTCATGACGTTGGCTTGGCTAAACGGATCTTTATTGCTTAACACGTAAACACGTTTTTCATGCCCCACACGTAAGATTGCAACCGCTTGACCGCCCACTAGCGCACCTGCGCCAGTATTTGGGGTTAAATCATCGAGTGCACATACATCAATCCATTGATCATCAGGAAGCATATTTTTGTCTTGTACAATATTCATAGAGATTCTCCTTGTTATGCTTCAACCATTGGAATGCGGTCTTCTGAACGTTCAGCATCAGTTAATGGGCGGATCTGACCACGTTCAGTCGTAAATTGAATGTGTGGATCGGTCTGTTCACTTACATCTGCATTGATATAGGTCTGGAAGCGTTTACGTACTTCAGGATTTTCTACCGCAGTACGCCATTCGTCTTGGTACGTGCCAATAATGTGTTCCATACGGCGCTCAAGCTCGGCAGCCAAACCAAGAGAATCATCAACAACTACAGATTTAAGGTAATCTAAGCCACCTTCCATGTTGTCGCGCCATACACTGGTACGTTGTAAACGGTCTGCGGTTTGAATGTAGAACATATAGAAACGGTCGATGTAACGGATGAGCGTTGCTTTATCGAGGTCAGATGCGAGTAATTCAGCATGACGTGGTTTCATACCACCGTTACCACACACATAAAGGTTCCAACCTTTTTCAGTCGCGATAATACCGACATCTTTACCTTGTGCTTCCGCACATTCACGTGTACATCCAGACACAGCCATTTTTAATTTATGGGGTGAACGTAAACCTTTGTAGCGGTTTTCAAGTTCGATCGCTAAACCAACCGAGTTGTCTACACCGTAACGGCACCAAGTACTTCCCACACATGATTTCACGGTACGCAATGATTTACCGTAAGCATGACCAGACTCGAAACCAGCAGCATTTAACTCTTCCCAAATGAATGGAAGTTCGTAAACTTGCGCACCAAACATGTCTACACGTTGACCGCCAGTAATTTTGGTGTACAGGTTATATTTCTTCGCGATTTGACCAATGGCAATCAAACCATCTGGAGTCACTTCACCGCCTGCCATACGCGGCACAACCGAGTAAGAACCATCTTTTTGGATGTTACCCAAGTAATAGTCGTTACTGTCTTGTAAGCCTGCATGGCTTGGCTCAAGTACGAAATCATTCCAACAAGAAGCCAAAATATTTGCGGCAGTCGGTTTACAGATGTCACAACCCAAACCATGGCCATGTTGGTGAATCAAGTCATCAAAAGTTTTGATTTCATTGACACGTACCAAGTGATGTAGCTCTTGACGCGAGTACGGAAAGTGTTCACAGATATGGTTATTTACAGTCACACCTTGACGTTGTAATTCTGACTTTAAAACTTGCGTCACTAATGGTGCACAACCACCACATGCAGTTGCTGCTTTGGTGCATTTCTTTAATGCACCTAAAGAGGTCGAACCATCGCTAATTGCTTGGCAGATGTCCGCTTTTGATACGTTGTTACATGAACAGATTGTTGCGCTGTCAGGCAGCAAATCTACACCACTACCACCCGACTTACCTGCTGATTGCTCAAAGCCCGGCATGATCAAGCTTTCAGGCACTTCCGGTAAAGCTAGACCGTTTAACATCATTTGTAAAAGGTCGCTGTATTCTTTGGCGTCCCCTACCAAAACTGCGCCAAGCAATTTGGTTTTGTCGGCATTTACAACGATCTTTTTATAAACCAGTGCATGCTCATCTGCATAGAAATAGCTTAATGCACCCGGCGTCATGGCATGAGCATCACCAACAGAGGCAACGTCCACACCCATCAACTTCAACTTAGTGCTCATGTCTGCGCCAGCGAAGCAATGACACTCTTCATCTAAAATGTGTTTTGCTGCAATACGTGCCATGTCATAGCCCGGAGCAACCAAACCATAAATTTTGTTTTGCCAAAGTGCACATTCACCAATGGCATAAACATTGGTATCTGAGGTTTGGCAGTAATCATTAATGACGATACCGCCACGCTCACCTATCGCAAGTCCACTGTTGCGCGCAAGCTCATCACGTGGACGGATCCCAGCAGAGAATAAAATGACATCTGCTTCAAGCTCGCTACCATCTGCAAATTTCATTACATGCGTTGTGCTGTCACCGCATTCAATAGATTGAGTCGCTTTTTGTGTATGAACTTTTACACCAAGATCTTCGATTTTGCGGCGTAAAACTTTACCACCTAAGTCATCAATTTGAACTGCCATTAAACGTGGCGCAAACTCAACAACATGGGTTTCTAGATCTAAATCACGCAACGCTTTGGCTGCCTCAAGACCAAGTAAACCACCACCAATGACTACACCTATTTTTGCATTAAGACTTGCTGCACGAATCGCATCTAAGTCTTCAATCGTACGGTAAACAAAACAGTTTTCACGGTCATTACCCGGAATAGGGGGAACAAATGCATAAGAGCCCGTTGCCAACACCAATTTGTCATAGCTAATCACATCGCCATGGTTGGTTGTAACTGTTTGCGCTGCTGTATCAATTGCCGTTGCTTTTGTATTAAGACGTAAGTCAATGCCATGCGCATCGGCAAAGTCAAAACGAGCTAAAGATAAATCTTTTGCCGATTTCCCCGAAAAATATTCTGTCAAATGTACGCGGTCATACGCGATACGAGGCTCTTCCGCGAGAATCGTGATTTCCAGTTCATCATCTGCTTTTTCTAAAATGGCTTCGATGAATTTGTGGCCCACCATACCATGACCAATCATTACCAATTTCATAGTGTTTCTCCTCAAATCACGTTGCTTTTAAGCTGCGTTATTGCGATCTAAAATAGCTTGCTCAAATAGACGTTGTTCTTTTGCCTTGTGCTCTACCGAGAAGCGAATCAACATCACGAAGCATCCAGCGACAATGACAAATCCACCTAATGCCATCAGGCAAGATTGAATATCTGTCATACCTTTTAATAAAAAACCTGCAACGACCGCGCCTGCATTGCCTCCGGCACCGATAATGCCAGACACACCACCCAGTGCTTCACGGTCGATAAATGGAACCATGGCATAGGTCGCACCGCATGCCATGTTAATGAAGAGTGCAAAGACCACCATGCTCATGATGGCCAAGTGCGCGAAATTCATTTGTGAAAATAAAATCAGGAATAGCCCTTCGCCCAAAATCATGACAAAGAGTAGTTTTGTACGGCCATCCAAACCTTTTTTGATTGCTACTTTGTCAGAGAGAAAACCTCCCAAAGAGCGAGCGAAGATGGCAAGTAGTCCTAAAATTCCGGCAGTTAAGCCTGCCTCTTTTAAGCCAAAGTGAAATTTTTCGACGTAATACATGGCCAAGATGTTGTGCATAAAAATCTCAACACCAAAACATGCGCCGTATGTACCAAATAAAATCCAGACACGGTAATTGCCAGCTGCTTGTTTCATTACAGCCCAGCCGCCTTTTTTACCGCTATCTGTGGCAATGCCTTGAGCGCGCAGCTCATCGAAGTTGCCTTGTGGACAGTCTTGGGTAAATTTCCAATACATGAATGCCACTACAAGCATCATTATGCCGGGCATTAAAAGTGCAATACGCCAGCCCATAGATTGCTCAACGCCAAACATCACAATTGCGGAGAGAATCAAAGGCATGACTGCTTGTGTGGTACCACCCCCAGCATTACCCCAACCTACAGCAGTTGCATTGGCTGTGCCCACAACATTTGGAGCAAACATGACGCTGGTGTGATATTGAGTGATGACAAAGCTTGCGCCAATGGCACCAATCAAAAAGCGGAAAAAGAGAAAGGATTCGTAACTTCTAACAGCAGTGATCCCAATGACCGGGATACTGCCAACAAGTAAAAGTGTGATATATGCTTTACGTGGGCCATATTTGTCACACAAAGGCCCGACGGCCAAACGCACCACAATCGTGACAGCAACGGCCGCAATGCTAATGTTAGCAATTTGATCTTTTGTTAAATGGAACTCACCTGCAATAACAGGCATGAGAGGTGCACAGGCAAACCACGCAAAAAAGCAAGCAAAAAAAGCGAGCCAACTCATGTGGAAGGCCCGCATCGCTGGAACTGTAAAATTAAACAGCTTAATAGATGTTGCTTTTGTGGCTGACAAATTCAAAGACATTGCCTTCACTCCGACTGAACGTAACTTCTTTGTGTACACCTAGGTATTCACAAACTCGATCAGAACGGACATCATTGGCCGTCTTTAAAACTCATGGTCGTCTTCGACCTGTTATTGAATAAGCATTTTGCATGCCAGCTTTTTTAAAAATTAAATTAATATTTTTTTATTATTATTTTTCATATAGATAAAATTTTTTAAAATATCAAAATGATCATTCTCATATCTTTAACTGCTTTAACCTTGCACCCTTATAGGGTTCAGGTAAAAATACGCTCTGCTACAAAATGAATCGCATTTTTGCACCAAGATTGATCAGTAGCGCTATTAAGCATGCTAATTTAGCGATAAAGCTCGATTTTTTCTTTAGTTTGCTATGGCATTAATCTTGCTTAAATAATTGATAACAAAAACGCGTCGAATTGGCGCATTTTCTTAGCCTGATTTTCTGAACTTATGCCAAAACTCAAAATAGCCCTTATTGATGATGATCATGCGCGAGCCGACTATATAAGAAAAAGTTTGCTTGAAAATGATTTTGAAGTAGTCGCATGCCTTACTTTGGATCATTTGAATATCTTTCGTCTGGAACATTTGCAAGCTGATGTCATCTTGCTTGATATGGATCATCCCCATCGTGACATTATTGAAAGCTGTGTCAGTAGTTATGACCTACCTACAGTTCTATTCACCAAAAATTCTGATAAAGACACCATTAAACAAGCCATCGATGCGGGAGTAACTGCGTATATTGTCGATGGCATCGACCCTTCCCGCTTACATACCATTTTAGAAATCTCAATTGAGCAATATAAAAAGCACAAAAAACTCGAAGGTGATTTAAAAGAGGCTCAAACCAAACTTGCCGACCGTAAGGATGTCGAAAAAGCCAAAGTGCTACTTATGCAACTGCATGGCCTACCTGAAGAAACTGCATTTCAGCTTCTTAGAAAAAATGCGATGAGCCACCGCATTACAATTGGAGAAATGGCACGGCGTTTACTTGACGCTCAAAAATTACTTGGCAATCAATTAAAGGATGACTAAATGAGCAGATTAGAAAAGACTCAATTACAACTTGGCTATATTCCTTTGCTTGATTGTCTTGCGTTGCTTTGGGCAAAACAAAGAGGTTTCTTTGAAGAAGTAGGTTTAGAAGTTACTTTAGTTAAAGAAGCATCGTGGGCGAGTCTGCGCGACCGTCTTGCTTTTGGATTATTAGACGCGGCCCATTGCTTATCGGCAATGTTACCTGCGGCGGCTGTAGGCGCAGATCAAATTGGTACACCTCTACAAACGTCACTGGTTTTAAGTGAAAACCGTGCTTTCATTAGCTTAAGTCAAAAGCTTACTCATCAACTTGCAATTCAAGAAAATGACATCGCACAAGTAACGGCACAAAAAGTGGCGAGCTATCTTGAACAAGGTCACCCTCTTTCTTTAGCGCATGTGTTTAAGCATTCTATTCACCATTACTGTTTAAGAGAATGGCTGGCTTTATCAAATCCAAAACTTGCGCAGTCTATTCAGCTCAAAACATTACCACCACCATACATGGTCGAAGCACTCGACAAACATGTGATTGATGGTTTCTGTGTAGGTGAACCTTGGAATACCCAAGGTGAGCTTCTTGGTTTAAGTAAAATGATTTGCTCAAGCCAAAACGTTATTCCTCCTGTCGCAGATAAGGTTTTAGCAGTAACGCAAGAATGGGCGGAGCAGCATCCACAAACGCTCGTCGCGCTCACCGCCGCAATCATGAAAGCCCAACAAGAGTTGAGTGAGTTACAAGACTTTGCGCCAATTTTAAAATTATTGGTTGAGTCTGGAATCGTTCGTTTTCATTGTTCTGAAGAAGTACATGTCGATAAATATTTCATGATTCAAGATATTGTCCGTCATTTAGTAAAAGAAAGTGCGCTTCCAAAAGTAGAAGACTTTTATTGGCTGCTCGAACAAATGCAAAAATGGGATGAACTTCAAATCGAGCAAGCACAAATTACAAGCTTGGGAGCTCAATGCATTAATCTTGAGGCTTATGAACAAGCCAAACAGCGATATTCTTCATAAGTCATCTAAGAATCAAATCAGCATAAAAAAAGCTGTCTTTTATAAAAAAGACAGCTTGAAAGACCCATAAGACAAAATGCGAAACACGCATTACTATATTTTTTGGACTCAACTGATCCATTGAAAATATAGCGCTTATGCAAATGATCATATCTATCTAAACATATCATTTTCAGACATTTTCATATCAATAACTGCCACATCATCAATTTCGTTAATCATTTCAACCTTTTAAGAGAGTACTCAAATAGTCCTCTCTTTTTATGCATAAAACTTATCTATGATCTCTACAAAATAGTAATACACAAATTATGTGGGTCAGGTCATAAATTTTATTGCTTCAAAGTAATTTCAAACATCGGTCTTAATTAGATTATTTTTTTTAGCTAAAAAGTAATTTATTGCCTATCTAGTTATATTTAAAACATTTATTAATTTTTCTCTTTATAAAATATAAATATTACGATTCAAATAATTACACAAAAAAAATTAGTGAAAAATCCTATAAGTGCCCCCTATTTTGAGTTACAAACCGCAACAATCATGGCACAAATGGTAATAATAATTAAATTAATAATCATTATCATTCACAACACATAAAAACCTGAGAAGATCTACCATGATCCATGAAAATATTCTCGACTGCATAGGTAAAACGCCACTATTACAACTATCAAGGCTATTCACGCATCAATCAGTCTCAGTGATTGCGAAAATGGAATTGTTAAACCCAGGAGGAAGTATTAAAGACCGTCCAGCATTATTCATGCTACAGGAAGGCTTGAAATCTGGAGTCATCAATAAAGATAGTCATATTGTTGAAAGCTCATCAGGGAACTTAGCTATTGCGCTTGCAATGGCATGCAAAATCTATGGATTAAAATTTACTGCCGTGATTGACCCAAAAATTGCTTCAGCAAATTTACAAATGCTGAAGCTTTATAAAGCCAATATCGAAATGGTCTCTGAAAAAGACCAAAACGGCGGTTACTTAAAAACCAGAATTGACACTGTAAAACGTCTCTGCCAACAACTACCGAATGCTGTTTGGATTAATCAGTATGCAAACCCAAACAACTGGAAAAGCCACTATTTTGGTGAAGCAGAAGAAATCCTAAATCAAATTGATCGCAAGATTGATTACCTCGTGATTGGAGCAAGTACCTCAGGCACGATTATGGGCGTATCTCGTCGCCTTAAAGAAAGATTTCCAGAATTAAAAGTGATCGCAGTCGATATCGTCGGCTCTGTGTTGTTCGGTGGTACATCTGGTCCGCGCGAAATTCCTGGCATTGGTGCAAGTACTGTCCCACCACTACTCTCCCCCGATGAAATTGATGATGTCATTTATGTAGATGACTATGAGTCGGCACTCGGTTGCAGAGAGCTTCTTGAACATGAAGGAATTTTTGCAGGCGGTTCGAGTGGCTCATCTATTTCAGCCATCAAAAAACTGATTCCAACCATTCCTGCTGGGTCATGCGTTTTAACACTGTTGCCTGATCGTGGCGACCGTTATCTCGATCTTGTTTATGAAGATGAATGGTTCGAAATGATTAAGAAACGTCACTTCAATCGAAATGTACGACGCCAAGAAAACCTTACTTTACAAAATGTTGTTTAACCTTCTCCTTAGGACATATTCATGAGCAATTTGGCTACCCTTCGCTACTTAAGTCAATCAGATTTATTAAATCTTGGCGCAAATCATAGTAATTCATTTATTGAAGCGATTACTGAAGGTTTAACCCTGCATGCAAATAAACAGTTTGTACAACCCTTAAAACCTTATCTTCGCTGGCAAGGTGCCGACCATATTGCTGACCGTATTATTGCCATGCCTTGCTATTTAGGTGGCAATGACCCGATTGCCGGAATTAAATGGATTGGCTCAAGACAACATAACCCTAAAAAATTCAATATTCCTCGTGCTAGCGCACTGATTGTTTTAAATGACTCAGAAACAAATTATCCGGTCGCGGTGATGGAAGGCAGCTTAATTAGTGCCATGCGAACTGCTGCAATTACCGGTGTTTCAATTAAATATTTAGCAAAAAAAGACTTTTCAGATATTACTGTGATTGGCTGCGGACCAATTGCGCAAATGCAGATTAAGACTGTACTTGAACAATACACTCAAGTGAAAAAAATACATTTATTTGATGTAAACCCTGAAGCGGCTGAAAAACTCAAAGCATTGTTCCTTTCCGAATATCCACATTTAGAAATTGAAATTCATGACAGTGCTAAGTCTGCGATTCAGCAAGCGGATGTCCTCATTACCTGCACAGTTTCAGATAAACCTTACATTCCATTTGAATGGCTTAAAAAAGGCTGCTTTGTTTCAAACATTTCAATTATGGATATTGAGCCTGAAGTCTTCTTAAAAGTGGACAAAGTGATTGTGGATGACTGGGACCAATCAAACCGCGAAAAGAAAGTCATCAACGTACTCGTTGAAGATGGCTTATTCAGCCGTGAAAAACTGCATGCCGAACTTGGCGACATCATTATTGGTCATAAAAACGGCCGCGAACATGAAGATGAAATCATTTTGCTCAACCCAATGGGCATGGCGATTGACGATATTGTCTGCGCTAAGTGGTTCTTCAATGCCGCACAAGAACAAAACGTTGGCACGGTTCTACCGCTTTTATAAGAATAGGAATAACTAAAATGTTAGATCGGATTTACACAGCACAACTACAAAAAACGATAGATGCTCTCTACATGGAGAATTATGGAGATTTTAAAGATCATATTTCCTATAAAAAGCCTTATCTGGCAATAACTCTCAATGATGAGTTGGAACTCTATCTAAGCTGTTTAAAAGTAGATGGTGTAAATCCTTTCTATGTCACCCAACCCGAAGTTCTGCTTCATAACCTCTTAAACAATACGACGTCTAAAATTTCTATTGCTGAGGTTTTTAATTATTTAACAAAAGCAACTTGGTGGCCTTCACCACATCATCAAAAAGCTATTAATTATTGGCTCGACAACTTAGTAACGGCTGAAAAAATCCCTCAAATTTTACAGTTAGCACTTTCATTTTCATCGCCTTTAATTACTAGTGAATTGCTCTCGCTGGTGGCTGACCGCCCATTTCATCCGTTTGCTCATTCAAAAGGTGAACTTGCACCACTCACAACTCAAAAAGAAATTGAGGTGTATTGGTGGGCTTTTAAGAAAGATGACATCATCAATAATATGGATTCGATTCCTCATAAAGAGCTTCTGTTATGCGAAGCTGAGGACAAGCATATTACTGAAAAAATAGCGGAACTTTCAGATAATTACTTAGCCCTACCTTTGTTAGAGACTCAACATCGCTATTTAAAGTTTGATGAAAATAAGTACGGCGCTATTGACCTGAACCATGTCACGACAATTGGCTCACCAACTTCTTCATTAAGAACGCTTATTCATAACTCAAACCCTACTCTGCATTTAAAACTTTCGACCAATGCTAAAACATTAGGTGCAATCCGTTCTATGCCAGGCCGTTATTTAATGAATGGTCATACGGCTTATGATTTTTTAAATGAAGTCATTAATGAAACTGCTCTAATAAAAAATCGTCTCTTTTTGAGTAATGAAACGCATTGGTGGGTACTCGGTAAACAAGAGCCGATTGTAAAAAATTTAGGTGTAATCGGTTGCCAAGTCAGACATTTACCCGATTTTTGCCAAGATCAAAATGTTACACCTATTACCATGTCAGCTTTAAGCTGTACTTATGTTGACCCTTGGGAAACATTGGGCATTGAAGGCGACAAATGGACATTATTAAAAGACTTAAGTGTTCATTTTATTCAAACATTCTTAACGCTTTGGGCAAAAGGCATCATGCCTGAATGCCACGGGCAAAACATGATGGTGTGTTATGAAAATAATAAGTTTAAATGCTTTATTTTACGTGACCACGATACCTTAAGAATATGTACAACAGCCATTGAAGAAAGTGGTTTTACTCCTCCGATTTATACCATCGATACCAGCACGCCGAACAACCTTATCTTTAGTAAAAATGAAGACTTATTTAATTACTTCATTACTTTAGGGATTCAAATTAACCTCTACCCAATTGCTTTAGCCACCTTGAAATATACGGATCGTACAGAAAGCGATTTTTGGGAGATGGTTCAAGACATTATTCAAGATTTTCTAGAAACTCAACCCATTTCAGAACAAACAAAATCGCAAATTCAAACCTATCTTTTTGACAATAAGACTTGGCCATTCAAACAGCTACTTACACCTTTACTCGCGCAAGAAAGTGACTCAACAGGTATGCCAAGTAAAATCGGAACCACACCAAACCCTTATCAGAGCTTGTCTGTTTCTAGCTATGAGACCATGGACATCTAAATCATGCGCTCATCTCGCCTAGATCATTTCATTATTTTGCTCTGTCAGTTTTTTTCCACTTTTGGGCTTATGGTGCTGATTCCGATCATGCCACTCTATATGGAAAAACTGACGGCGCATATGAGTGCTCCCACTATCTGGGCAGGTTTGGCACTCGCGGCTCCGGCTATTGGCAGTTTATTTACAGCACCGATTGTGGGTCATCTATCCGACACATTTGGCCATAAAAAAGCCTTGCTACTTTCTCTGGCTGGTTTCTGTATTTCAATATTGCTTATGGCGAGCGCCCAGCATTTAGACCTATTTATTTTCGCGCGAATTTTACTCGGTTTTTGCGGTCTTTCCGTGATTTTAAATGCCTATGTTTCATATCTTTCCAATGAACAACAACGTGGTGCCGCTTTTGGACAACTGCAAAGTAGTGTTGCACTCGCTTGCCTATGTGGTCCCGTACTCGGCGGGATATTTATGGATCAATGGCGGGTTGAAGTATTACTCAACGCAACAGCATTTGTTGTGATGACACTCATTGTGATTGCGTCAATTGTATTAACCAATCCCGTTAAAACTGAAACCACAAAAACCAAAGAAAAATCTAAGCTTCCGGCTTTCTTTGATAGAACAATTTTTTCATGGTTAAGCGCTGGCATTTTGGTTCAAGCCGGTGGCTTTGGCTTAGTGTCTTGCTTTGTTTTATACATTAGTGAAATAAGCCAAAGCACTCATTCATCATTATCTGCTGCAAGCTTAACTGGAACAATTCATGCGCTTTCATGGGGAGCAGCCTTTATTGCTGCGACCTATTGGGGAAAAAGAAATGATGATAAAGGAGATTCTTTTAATAACTTCATTTACGCATCTTTGATTTGCGGCATCACGATTTTCGCATTGATCTGGGTTTCTAATCTCTGGCTGATTCTTGTATTACGACTCATACAAGGCTTTTGCTTTGCAGCCCTTATTCCTTCGATCTTACACACCATTTCTCTAAAAGCTGGCGCTCAAAGCCAAGGAAAAGTGATTGGTATTTCTAACAGTGCCTTTGTTTTAGGGCAACTTATTGGCCCAATCACCATCACCCTCACCTACTCATTTTTCAATATTACCGCTGCATTAATCTGCACCTCACTATTTTTTATTGGTGCGGGTTTAGTGGTGATTTTGAACAGATTCTTAATGGATACAATTTTAAAAGAGGCACAAGAATGAACTCAATTATTACAACAGATGCATGGTCTTATAAACTTTTCGAACAGTACCTGAATACTTTCTTTCGTGAACTTAAAGTGAATCTTGAAGAGCACATTATTCCAGCTCAAGATTCTCCTTTATTCACACTGTATACGGAGCGCCCAGACACCCTATATTTTGCTTATACATTTAATGCATCTAACACAGTTGTTTATGGCGCAGTTCAACATCTATCCACCACTGGTTATCATAGATATCAACGTGGTTTTAGCCTACAAAACTTAAGCAACAATACATTTGACTCGCTTACCGACCCTAAAAATTTAGTGAAGCTGATTACAGATGAGCTGAATAGCTTATTTAAAGATAAAAATCAAAATAAGAACCTGTATTTTGATATTGCTAATAGTATCGAGAATACAAAATTCTTTATAGAAAATAAGCCCTCCCAATCAGCAACTAAAGCGTTAAGCGGTTTTCAAGCAACTGAACAAGGCATGTTATATGGGCATCCTTTTCATGTGACTTCTAAAGCCAACTTAGGTTTTTCTAAAGAAGACATGAAAAAATATAGCCCTGAGCTAGGCGCCAGTTTCCAACTTCACTACTTCGCGGTTCATTCTTCTCTAATTCAAAAGCTGGTAAGTGAAGAACAGCCTTCTTACCATATTGAAGATGAAGTTTTAGCAACTGCAAAAGAGCGTTTGCAAGAAAACTTCGCAAACTATGAGCTTATGCCAACTCACCCTTGGCAAGCTAATTTTTTACTTCAACATCCATCTTTAAAGAAACATTTAGATAGCCAAGACGTTATTTATCTAGGTGCTTTAGGTCAAACCGTATGGCCAACCTCATCCGTTCGCACCGTGTGGTTACCTCAATCGAACCTATTCTTAAAGCTTTCCATTGATGTGCGAATTACCAGTTTCATTCGTAATAACCCAATGGATGAAATGGAACGCGCCATTGATGCGAGCAAAATTATTATTAATCATAGGATTAATGAGCAATATCCCGACCTTGTGATTCTACCGGAACTAGAGGCGAAAACAGTCAAAATTCCTGAGCTTGAAAGTTCATTTGGCATTATTTATCGGGCAGGACTCACGCCAGAGGTATTAGAAAATACCAGAATGCTCGGCGGCTTGGTTGAAGAAAATGAAGACCATGAAATTCCACTTTTAAGCTTCATTCAGCAAGCCGCCCCAAATCAAAATCTACAATCGAAAGATGCCAAAGACTTCATTACTTTTTGGTGGAAACAGTACGTTAAAGTTTCACTTATTCCATTAATTGAGTTGTTTGCAAATAAAGGCATTAGCGTAGAAGCGCATATGCAAAACAGCTTAATGGAATTCAAAAACGGCTATCCGCATCGCCTTATTCTTCGAGATATGGAAGGCATTAGCATTGTTCCAGAAATGATAGAAGACAACTCATCTATTTCTGAAGATAGTACTGTTTGGTTCTCTCAAAAAGATGCATGGACGTTTTTAAAATATTACCTCGTGATCAACCATATTGCTCATCTCATCAGTGCAATTGCACGAGTTACGGCCATTGAAGAATCTGAACTTTGGCAAGCCACCCGTCTTACACTCACACAAGAAAACTTTAGCACCAAAGGCCAGCAATACCGCAATTTATTAATTCATTCACTCACATTACCAATTAAGGCAAATATGTTAAATACGCTCTACCACAGTGGTGGCAATCCAATCTGGATTGAAGTTGAAAACCCTATTTATAAATATCGCGGCGCAGAAGCGCTTTGCCCTCTTCAACCAACACAACAAACCAATTATAAAACCCTCGCGGAAAATCGCGTGATGGGCCAGTTATTAGAAGCACTCATTTTTGAAAATACTTTTAAATATGAGTTTTCTAAAGGTCAAATCAAGTTTTATATTTCCGATACCGTTTTTTATACTTGCGCAGCCAAGAGACATTTCAGTTTTAAACGAATTAAGTTAGATCCTTCAAGCTTAGTCCGTTCTGATATTACTTTAGACACTGAAACTCGCCCTAACTTAAAAACGCTACTTACCGATCTCAAAAATATTATTGAAGCTGACCCAGTTAAATGGCAAAACTTTAATGATGAGCTGAATTTGACTTACGTTAAACATGCTCAGACTTTGAGCCAAGTTCCTGCCCAACCTTTAAGAACCTTGCCTTATTTAGAACAAGAAGCACGGATTACCAATGCGCATTTATATCACCCAAGTTTTAAGTCTCGTATTGGCTTCGATTTAAAAGAAAACCAGAAATATGCTCCAGAGCTTTCTGAAGGTTTTACTGTTCAATGGGTCGCGACTCATAACAGTTTATGCAAACTGGTTTTAAGTAAAACCATTAATTTAGAGCAGCTTTATAAACAGCATTTTTCAGAAAAAGATTTACAAACTATTAATGATCAATTGAAAGAGCAAAATGTAGATTTTAAAGATTATATTCTCACCCCAATTCACCCGTGGCAGTGGGATAAAATTATTGAATTATATTATCAAGATGCAATTAGCAACCAACTGATCATTCCGTTAGATATTGAAGGCCCCACTTATTTACCACAGCAGTCAATTCGAACCTTATCAAATATTAGTGATATCTCGGCGCTTTCTCTTAAATTGGCAATGAACTTAGTTAATACATCGACCTCTCGTGTATTGGCACCGCATACCGTTCAAAATGCAGCAAAAATGAGTGACTGGCTTTATAACATTGTTGAGCAAGATCATATTTTAGAAAAACAGCGCAAACCTGTTATTTTAAGAGAGATTGGCGGTCTCTCAGTTAACCAGCCGATTGCCCTTCCTGTTCAATACGGCGCACTCGCCTGCATTTGGCGCGAAAGTATTTACAGCTACTTAAAAGAAGGTGAATCGGCAACACCAGTAACAGGGTTGATGCAAGTTGATACGGACCAAAAACCTCTCATTGATGAGTGGATTCAAGAGTATGGGATCGCGTTCTGGTTAGAAAAGTTACTTACCAATGCTTATCTGCCTATCATGCATATTTTATGGTGCCACGGCCTCGCTTTAGAGTCACATGCACAAAACATGGTACTTATTCATAAAAATGGCTTACCCGTTAAAGCTGCTTTGAAAGATTTCCATGATGGCATTCGTTTTAGCCGTCATCTTTTGCGCGAGCCCGACCTTTTACCCAACTTACAAGATGCGCCGAAAGAACATGCCAAAATTAATCCGAACTCTTTCTTGGAAACCCATTCTCCAAATGAGTTAAGAGACTTTACTCAAGATGCGCTGTGGTTTGTAAATTTGGCAGAGTTAGCGATTTTCTTAAATGAACATTATGACTTCGATGAAATCAAATTCTGGACTATGTTAAGAACCATCATCAATCAGCATAAAGAAGCTCACCCAGAATTTAGCGAACGATATGAATTATTTAACTTTACAGATGACACTATCGACATTGAACAGCTGGCAAGCCGCCGTTTCCTTCCAGAAATTCGCTTAAGAGTACAAACCACACCAAATCCGCTCAGTCTTATTAAGGAAATTGAATATGAATAAGCATTCGATTTCTTTTAAGAAACGAATAGCAAATGGCGAAACGCTTTACGGAATATTTTGTTCCGTAGCTTCTCCGATTAATGTTGAGCAACTGTCACTAGCGGGCTACGACTTTATTATTATCGACTTGGAACATACTTTATTTAGTACGTCTCAAGTCGAGACAATGATTTTAGCCGCTAGGGCTATGTCTATTGATTTGTTTGTAAGAGTGCCTCTAAACGCTAACCACCTCGTACTACCTCTGCTCGATGCAGGTGTAACAGGCATTGTGTTTCCGCGTATTGAAAATGCTCAGCAAGCACAAGAAGCTGTGAACTATTGCCACTATATGCCGCTTGGGCAAAGAGGATTGAATTCGACAAGGCTAAATCGATACGGTATTGATGATTTAGCGAGTTTTGTTCAACAGGCAGCAAACGAGACTGTTGTCATTGCTATGATTGAAAGCTTAGAAGGACTAGAACAACTTGATGAAATTTTAAAAGTTGAAGGCATCGATATTATTCTTGAAGGTGCTGCCGACCTCTCTCAATCGATGGGAATGCCATGGCAAACCAGCCATCCAAAACTGAAAGAAAAGATTCAAGAGATGTATATAAAGACTAAAAATAGTCAAAAGCATTTCTGTGCTATTCCCCGACAACCTGAAGATATTGCTGCATGGAAACAACAATCCGTTCAGCTTTTTGTACTCGGTGATGACCGCAGCATTATTCGCCGTGCCCATCAAAACCATCTAAATACATTTAAGGACAACTCATAACTGTTCACACCTTTTTAGGGGAATAAATTCCTATTCCCCTAATTCATTGAATAAATTTCAAATATATTATTTTAAAGCAATTAATAATATTGTTAATTACAATGATTCTCATTTATAATTCGCTCAATTTAAAATCACTCTCAGGGCGAGATAATGGGAAATAACATAAAAAGTAATAAACTTTTTACAAGAAAGTCTGAAGTTAAAAATATCATTCCACTTCTTTCACTTGGTGGAGCTATTTTCCTTTCAAACTCAGCATTTGCAGCTTCACCTGCTGAAACCACAGAAACAGAAAAGAAACCTGAAGCACTTCCTACAATTACAATCACTGCTTCACGGACAGATGAACTCTCTACCTCTGCCAAACAAGTCACCAAGTTAGATGAAAAACAAATTGAACTTTTAAGAAATGGTTCATCTGGAAGTATTGCGACTGTTTTAGCGAAAGCCGTACCAGGCCTATCGGACTCAAGCCGAACCATTACCGATTATGGTCAAACCTTACGTGGTCGTAATGCCCTGATCTTGGTCGATGGCGTGCCGATGAACCTTACACGCGATACATCACGTGGACTTTCAGCAATTGATCCTGAAAGTATTGCGAATATTGAAGTGATTCGCGGCAGTAATGCTATTTATGGCGGTGGTGCTGCGGGTGGAATTATTTCAATTACGACAAAAGCTGCGGGTGGTGAACCTACCGCAAAAACCGTGGTTGGACTTCAAACACCTTTAACAAATTTCCGTTCTAATGCTTTAAGTGGCGATATTCACCAATATTTCACAGGCAGCTTTAATGCATTTGATTATGCATTTGATTTTGGTTATCAACGTATTGGTAGCCCATACGATGCAAGTGGTGACCGTGTTGCACCGGAACCAAGTCAGGGTGATTTATATGATGCTGATGCTTACAGCGTAGGTGGTAAGCTTGGTTATCATATTGATGACAACCAATATCTACAATTCGCTGCAAACTACTACAATGCCGAGCAAGACTCAGATTATGCATCTGACCCAAGTGTGAAGAATGCTCCTGCTGGAACTGTACCAGCGAAAGCAATTAAAGGCTTAAAGCTCAAAGACCAAAATAAAAATGAAAACCAGATCTACAATTTGACCTATACAAACAAAGACCTGTTTGGGAATAAAGTTGATGCTCAAATTTATTACCGAGACTTCTTTACACGTTTCTCACCGTTTGATGCACGAAAAAATCCGAATCGGGGTGGTAACGTAGACCAGATCTATCAAGAAAATAATATACTTGGCAGCCGCTTAACTGTGACCACACCGCTTGAGTTTTTAGGTGACTCCTCACTGGTTTGGGGTGGTGACTTTAGCCGTGAAAAAAGCGAAATGCCTTTAGATACTTTCGATCCTGATATTTATGACCAATCTGGGGGGCTAGAGTTTGTAAAAACTGGCAAGCTCATTTATTTACCTGAACTTACAACGCAAAGTGTGGGTGGTTTTATACAGTTAAAACACCGCTTTAATGACCAATGGTCAGCAGAAGCTGGTACGCGTTATGAAGACAGCTATGCCCAAATTGATAGCTTTGTTCCATTATCCCAATTTGATCCTAACACACAATCATATAAGCCAAACCCTTATGTATATCAAGGTGGAAAAGTAAAAGCTGATGCATGGTTGTACAATGCTAATGTGACTTTCTCTCCAAATGACCAACACTCAATTTATGCATCATTTAACCAAGGTTTTCAATTACCTGATGTTGGTGTAATTATTCGTAATGCCAATAATACAGATAAGGAAAAAAATTATGAATTATCATCTTCATTTTTAGAACCTGTAAAAGTTGATAACTATGAATTAGGCTGGAAAGGAAACTTCAATAACTTCTCATCAAGCTTAGCCGTCTTCCACTCTACTTCTGATCTAGGCGCTGTGCAGTCTTTCAGCAATGGTCTGGCACTTAGCAGAACCAAAGAAAAAGTTACTGGTCTTGAAGCAACTTTTGACTATCTTGACGATGCTAATGTTTGGGGAACTGGTGGTAGTGTTACGTGGATGAAAGGTCGTGAAACACCTGAAAACGGTGCTGAACAAGACATGACGGGTTTCCGTATTCCACCATTAAAACTAACAGCTTATGTTTCTTATAGCCCAACTGAAACTTGGACCAACCGCCTACAAGCAACTTACTTCGGCTCAGAAGATTACCGCTTAAATGGTGTAAATGGTTTTGGTCGCTACGATGTAAAAACGTATACAACAGCTGATTTAATCAGTAGTTTTGCACTTAACAAAAAAGACACTGTGACGATTGGTTTAGAGAACATGTTTAACCGTAAATACTATCCTCTTTATAGCCAATTATTAAGATCGGGTGATAACACTAGCCATTTGGTGGCAAATGGTGCAACACTTAAAGTGACTTATAGTCACAAGTGGTAATCAAAGCTGACATAGAATGATTCACAAAAAAGGAGATCAGCGCGATCTCCTTTTTTAATAAAAAAATAAAGTTTTATTTTCTTTGCTTTATTAGCTAAAAGTCGGCTGTCGGAACTCCCCTAGCTTTCCCCTAGAAATTTTGTTAACTTGATTTCGTTACATATTCAAAATACAGTTTTCTAACCAACATTCCTCACTAGATTGTTAATGAAAGCTAATACTAATATGTAGTTTTACCAATATTTTTAATGGGGCAAGTCAGAATGGACATCTCACACCGCGAAATTTACGCGCTTGTAGACATTAATAACTGTTATGTCAGTTGTGAGCGACTATTTGACCCCAAACTTATTGGCGTGCCCGTTGTCGTGCTTTCTAATAACGATGGATGTGTTGTATCACGCAGTGAGGAAGCAAAAAACATGGGTATCAAAATGGGTATTCCATGGTACCAAATCGAAGAAGAAGCTCTCCAAGCAGGCGTACATGTCTATTCAAGTAACTACACTTTATATGCTGAGATGTCTCGTCGCTTTTTTTCGGTTTTAGGTGAATTCTTCTCACCCGATGATTTAGAAGCTTATTCTATTGATGAATGCTTTATCCGTTTAACCCCTTATCTTCAAACTCTAGATATTCATTCTCATTGTGCCAAAGCGGTAGAAACCCTAGAAAAATGGTTAAGCTTACCTTGCTGTATTGGCATCGGATATTCAAAAACTCAGGCCAAGTTAGCCAATCACTACGCTAAAAAAATTAAAAGCTTTAATGGAATTTGTAATTTCACTACCTTAGATCCCCTACTGCTTGAAGACCTCATGCAACAAACTTCCGTCAAAGAAGTGTGGGGAATTGGCTACCAATTGGTCAAACAATTACGAAGCTATGAAATTTATTCATGCCTAGACTTAACTTTTGCCAATGAACACCATCTCGCAAAAGCTTTCTCTGTGGTTATGGCACGTACTATTCGTGAGCTAAAAGGCCAATCCTGTATCCAACTCGATGATCCTGCCATCGTCACAAAACGAATTTTAGCATCACGAAGTTTCGCTCAAGCTTTATCCAGCATTGAGATTATTAAACAAGCGCTCATCTTTCATCTCAATCGCGCTCATCGGCGCTTAATGAAACAAGAACAGCTGTGTGCCTGTATTCAGGTCATGCTTTATGAAAAAACAGATAAACCACCTTATAAAAAAGCATCATCTCAAGCGATAGGTTTAACGTATGCAACAGATGACCTATGCATATTAACTAAAGCAGCCATGCAACAAATTGATGTTTTATATAAAGAAAATAAAAAGTACATTAAGATTGGAGTATTATTTTGTGGTTTGCACGCCCGTCAACATCACATTGATGACTTATGGCAACCTCTTGAGTTAATTCAGCAAAGACAACAACTCATGAAAACACTAAGTACAGTTCGTAATCGATTCGGCAGTCACTATCTACAAGTCGGTTATCATTCCAGTAGTCCATCTTGGCATATGAAACAATGTCACCGTTCAAAAAACTATCTAACTCGATGGAATGAGCTACTTGTAATTGGAGAGAATTCTACAGTCGTTACACAAAATACATGAACTGTTTTTGTCAATTCAGTTTAAAATGAGCTTCATTAAATTACTTGAAATTTTGTCATTTTTTAACATTGCTAAATCATCGCAAAATTTACAATATATAAGCCGAATTTGGTATACCCTTTCTGCGACAATTAAAACAAATTATAAAAAAATTGTAGAAACATATGCCATAATAAGCAAACTTTGCAGACATCTTGCAAAGAATATTTGCAACTTTAGAGCTGGAGCAATCTGAATGAGTTCGACCATTTTGGTGATTCATGGACCGAATTTGAATTTGCTGGGAAAACGCGAACCAGAAGTATATGGTCATCTTACCTTAGGTGATATTAACCAACAACTCGTTATCCAAGCTCAAAACGCATCAATAACATTAGATACTTTTCAAAGCAATTGGGAAGGTGCGATTGTTGACCGCATTCATCAGGCACAAACCGAAGGCGTAAAACTTATTATTATTAATCCTGCGGCCCTCACCCATACTTCCGTTGCTCTACGCGATGCCCTACTCGGCGTTGCCATTCCATTTATTGAAGTACATTTGTCGAATGTCCATGCAAGAGAAGCATTTAGACATCATTCATATTTATCCGATAAAGCAATTGGCGTGATCTGTGGTCTTGGTGCAAAAGGTTATAGTTTTGCACTCGATTACGCTATTGAAAAAATTCAACCATCTAACCCAAACTAGTTTAGGAATAGTCGCCCATGGATATCCGCAAAATTAAGAAACTCATCGATTTAATGATTGAGTCTGACTTGCAAGCGATTGAAGTTAAAGAAGGTGATCAATCAATCGCTTTAACTCGCCGTAGTCCAGTCGTTGCTGCGGCTGGTGTAGCACTTCCGGCAGCTCCTGTTGCAGCAGCACCAGTTGCAAAAACACCACGCGGAGCAGTTGAAACTTCTCCAATGGTTGGTGTGTTCTACGCTGCTCCAAGCCCAGGCGAAGCACCATTTGTTAAAGTAGGTCAAACTGTATCTGCTGGTGAAACTTTGGGTATTATTGAAGCAATGAAAATCATGAACCCAATTGAAGCAACTCAAAGTGGCGTGGTTGAAGAAATTTTAGTGAAAAATGGCGATGTAATCCAATTCGGTCAACCTTTATTCCGTTATCGCGCGTAATTACCTCGGGGACGTCTATGTTGCAAAAAGTTTTAATTGCAAACCGTGGTGAAATCGCTTTACGAATTACCCGGGCTTGCAAAACATTAGGAATCAAGACTGTTGGTATCTATTCAGATGCTGATAAAGATTTGATGCATTTACGTTTTGTTGATGAAGCAGTATGTATTGGTCCCGGTGCAAGTAGTGATAGCTATTTAAATATCCCGGCAATTATTACTGCTGCAGAAATTACCGGTGCCGATGCTATTCATCCCGGCTACGGTTTTCTTTCAGAAAATGCTGAATTTGCTGAAATTGTAGAAAGTTCAGGTTTTACTTTTATTGGTCCACGTCCAGAACACATTCGCCTTATGGGGAACAAAGTTTCTGCGATTGTTGCCATGAAAAAAGCTGGTGTACCTACTGTACCTGGTTGTGACCATGCTGTAACCATCCACAATGCCCTTGCAGAAGCTAAAGAAATCGGTTTCCCGCTTATTGTTAAAGCGGCATCTGGTGGCGGTGGACGTGGTATGCGTATTGTTGAGCGTGTAGATACACTACTTGAATCAGTTCAAGCAGCTCAGCGCGATGCAGAAATGTGGTTTGGTGACGATACCGTTTACATGGAACGCTTCTTACAAAAACCTCGCCATGTTGAAGTGCAAGTTCTTGGTGATGGTAATGGCCATGCGATTCATTTATATGACCGCGACTGTTCATTACAACGTCGTCACCAAAAAGTGTTAGAAGAAGCACCTGCTCCAAATCTACCAGAGCAAGCTCGAGCTGATATCTTAGAAGCATGTGTTCATGCATGTCAGTTAATGCAATATCGTGGCGCTGGTACGTTTGAATTTCTATTTGAAGATGGTGAATTCTTCTTTATCGAAATGAACACTCGTGTTCAGGTAGAGCACCCTGTTACTGAAATGGTTACTGGTGTTGATATTATTGAACAACAGTTGCGTATTGCAGGCGGCCTAGGACTAGAGCTTCAACAAGAAGATATCAAAGTTAATGGTCATGCAATCGAATGTCGTATCAATGCTGAAGATCCAACAACTTTCTTACCTTCACCAGGTAAAATTGAAAGTTTCTATGCGCCAGGCGGTGCTGGTATTCGTTTAGATTCTCATATCTACCCAGAATATAGCATTCCACCTTACTATGACTCTATGATTGCTAAATTGATTTCTCATGGTAAAGACCGTGAAACTTCACTTGCTCGTATGCGTCAAGCGTTAGATGAAATGATCCTTACAGGAATTAAAACTAACATTCCTCTGCATAAAGATCTCATTTTGCAAGATAAGAGCTTCTGTTCTCAAGCAATGGACATCCATTACCTTGAAAAGCACTTGTTAAAGCAATTGGAAGAAAAGAAGAAAGCTGAAACTGCATAATAAAAAAAGCCTCTTATACGTAAGAGGCTTTTTTTATATCCATTACTTTATGGTAGGACTCTACGTAAAGTCGCAAAACACTGCTCACCCTTAGCGGTTGAACAGAAGTTGATAGTATGGTCATTTTTCCACTGTACAAAATACTGAGAAACATCACCTGTTTGATCTTGTTTCTGACCCGAACAATCTACTTTATTATTATCAAATTTAATCTGCATCACTAAAGCAGCTAACTGCTCTTTAGGGTCATCAGATGGTTGATATTCATATAAACCGTATGACCACTCTTGACCACTTTTGATCACTACATCATTACTACTACGGAAGTTATAATATTCCACACATTTTTTATTATTTGGAATTTCCATTCCCCATAATCCCATAATTTCAGGACGCGTAACAATACGTATAGCATTAGGATTACTTGCAGTCCGAACGGGTTGTTCGGCTGGCTGTTGAGTAGCCGTTTCTGCCACAGCTAAACCAGAACAAGCCCACAATAATCCAATAATATAAATATTTTTCATAGATTTATTAATCATTAAACGCATGAAGTTAAGTTAGCATATTTTTTGACAAAATCACTGTTCCATAACCATATAAAAACAATATTTTTCAACTGTAACGTGCCACAACAAGTCATCAAACAATTTAATATTTACTTGCTTTTTTCAATATAAACTCTTTGTTTTAAATTATCTCAAGCTTAAGCAGCTGAAGAATCGACTTGTTTCGGAAGCCACATTACAAAGCACAAACCTAACAGTACAACCACGCTGGCACACATAAAAATGAGTTCACCAGAAAGAATTTTCCAGAAATGCCCAGCCAGCACACTACCAAAAGCTACACCGAGTCCCCACATGGTACTGTAAAGAGCTTGTCCACGCCCTTGCTGTCCAGCAGAGAAGTTTTGAAAAATAACTCTCATTGCAATTAAGTGAAATAAACCAAAACTAAAAGCGTGCAAACATTGTGCAAAAAGCTGACCAACAAAGTAATGTGAAAATAGTGCAACAAGCATCCAACGTATGCTCGTCACTAGCAAACACACAACGACTAAACTACGCCACGAAAAACGTTGAAAAATCTTTGAGGCAATTGAAAACATAAAAATTTCAGCAAAAACCCCCATTGCCCATAAAAAACCAATTTCAGTCGTACTGAAATTCAAAGATTTTAGAAAGTTACTATAAAAACTATAAAAAGGTGCATGTGAAAAAAGTAAAATAAATTCAATTGTGAAAAATGCAGCTACTGTCGGGCGCCTTAATACAGGAAGTAAAGGTTCTAACTTTTTCTGTGAGGTAGGTGCACCATCTGGTTCTCGAATGGTAAAAGACCAAATAAATGCCAATGAAGCAATAATTAATAATAAAATTGGAAGCATCGAAATAGGTACTATTTCCAGAAGCGCACCAATAACAAATACACCGACAATAAATCCAACAGATCCCCACTTACGAATTTTGCCATAAAGTTTAGCTTTTTGATCACCCAACCAAAATAAAGTAACCCCTTCAAATTGAGCTAAAATAGCATTTTGGAAGAAGCTAAAAATAAGCATGAGTAAAGCTATGGATTGAAACGTATTTGGCACTATAAAAATAGCCAACCATATACATGATTCCATCCAAGTTGCTAGCCGCACTAACAGCATTCGCTTACCAGATTTGTCGGCAACCCATCCCCATACTAAAGGCGCAAAAAAACGAGTTACAATCGCAATTGATGATAAGACACCTATTTCTTGATAATTAAACCCTTGATCTTGAAGATATAAATTCCAATAAGGCATGAACGTACCAACAATGGAATAGTAAAAAAAGTAGAATCCGCCGAGTCTGGTTTGGATTGTAAGTGGTTGGAACAAGTTGTAAACCTTAGTAGTTTCAATAGGTTAAAATTAGAGATAATTGTATATTCAAAGCATCCCAACCCCACAATTTTAACACTTTGTTTTCCAATACAAATAACTAAATTATTAATAGCTTACTTCGCCTTTAAAAGCTTTTTTTATTGATAAGAAAGACTAAATGAATATAAGACAACTGTAATTTAATTTGTACAATCTGTTAACTTGTGTAAAAATACATTTAATATTCATAAGGTATTTATTCATCAGATGTTTTTTCTTATTTTTTTAATTTGCCTTTTTCTATTTTTACTTATTCTAAAACAACATTACCGTTGATTACCTTTTTACATCTATCTTTTCTTTAAAAGCTTTTACACCATCTTCAAATTAGAACAATTAAAAAATCAAATCTAAACCTCATGACTATTCGCATGAGCAACTCAATATAAAAACAGACTCAACATCAAATTCTAACAGATTATTAATAAGTTACTGTAACAACTATCGTATCTGAGTACTTACCAGGTGTCGTTGAAATAGTTGTACCCTGCGGAATTTTCCCATAAACGTTTGTACTTTGGGCACTGCCTGAGCCTGTTTTAGAAACACCTCCAGAACCTCCCACCGTGTTTACACCACCAGTAGTGTCCCATACCGTACTATAGTTAGAATCTTTATATAATTGATAAGGAATATACTCACTACTGCCATTTGTCATACGTCTAAAACCACCAACAATACGGTTATTTCCATCGCCCAAATAAATACTGTATGGCGTACTATTATTACAAGTCGTGTTCACTACTCCTTGAGCTGTGTAATCACGACTCGTCGTACCAATATCATTAATATTGCCAAAATCCACATTTGATGTGGAATCTAATTGGCACAAACTCGGTACAATATAATTAGCAGTGATAGTGGTATTACCTGAATCCCAGCCCCCCCCACTATTTCCCTCACAAACACTGCTCGAATTTGCTTGCATGTCCCAGAATAGTTGAATGGAGCCTGTATAAGTTCCTATTGGATAGGTGGTTAAGGAACCCGATCTCGCTGGAACTTTAATACTTACTGAGTAACTAATAATATTACTTGGTGCAACCGTTGTAACTGGACCGTACCAAACATTTGAAGTTTGATTCGTAGTAGAAGAGCCAGCCCCACCTACAGTTGCCGTAACCGTATAAGGTAAGGTCACACTATTATTCGCAGTGGTTGCCCCTGTAAATACAGTCTTCATACACATGTATTGTGATATTTGAGCAGTACTTCCCACATTCGTACAGCGAATGGTTCCCGTATAGGTAATAGTAGCATCACTATTAATAGTGGCAGCCGTATAGGTATACGTACCATTAGTGGTTCCAGTTACCGCACAAGCAGCATGTGCAGAGCTAAAAAATGCATATAATATAAAAAACAAAACAGGTGCTAAAATATACTTTATGGCCAATGAAAACTTTTCACTCTTCATCCAAAAACTATGACTCGCAGTAGTTATCGACATACATAAGGCCCCAATTTTTTAGCACTGTATTGCTTATTTTCATACGCAAAATTAACTTGGCATGAGCCATGATCCAGTAGATCGACTTCAAGCTTGTTTTGCTTTAAGAGGTTTGGAATAAATACTTCACCGTCATAGCCAACTACACCATTTTGTTGCCCATTAATGCGAACTGTATATCCCGGTAATAAAGGTGAATTATTTTGGTCAACAAGCTTCACTAATCCAGAAATGACCCGATGAGCACCAAAGTCAATCAAAGCTCCTTGGCGGTAACCTACGAATGCTGTTTGGTTAGTGGATTTAACATCCCACTCTAAAGGTAAATATGATGGATCTAGATAGATATGATGAAGCTGATAGGGTCTTAAATTTGCAATTAAGAATCGACCAGTTCCATCAGTTGCTCCTAAATTTACCCCGCCATTTAAAATTTGGCTTTGTGGCCCAGCATTGGTCACGACTGCGTAACCATCACCAATTTCATTAGCCGCAAAAATTCGCCCTGCTGCCGCAACCAATGATCCTGTCGCTGAAAGTGCAACTTGGTCATTATCCCCAATTCGGTTGTATCGACCAGTTAGGTAAGCTGCACGAGCACGGTAAGAAGCATAGACCGATGCATTGTTTTGATTCACATCTTGATCACGCTCAACATAAGCTCCCCATCCAAATGCACCGATTTGTGGATCGCTAAATCCATTTATTTCTTGTCTATACGTTGTTTTACCACTTTCATTAGAAATACTTGTAATCGCATTGACTCGGCTAGATGGTGTATAGCGCAGCGCAAAGTAAATGCCATAGTCTTTTTGGTGTTCATAATCTTTATACGCTGATGCATAAAAGCCCCAGTTTTTGTTCAGGCTTCCGCTTAAATTGGCAGACACTAATTTATTAGAGTTGTCGCTATATTTGATCTGGTTATAGCCCAGATAAGCACCATAGCCTGCGTAAAAATTATAGTTAATGCCTGCCCTAAAAATCTCATCTGCCAGCGCACTGTAGCTCAGATAGTTCTGTGGTTCAGGAGTCATCTGGTTATCTTTTAAATATCGAACTTGAGACACACGGGCAAGGTCAAAGTAATTATCAAACACTTTGCGGTAGCTGGTATTAAACGAAATATTCTTACTAATGCGTCCTTCTAAACCCACTAGAGCAGAATAACCGTTTTCATCTTTATACTGACTCGCTGCAATATCAGCATTAATCACCCCAAAACCAAACAGGTTCTTGGCAAAACCAGTGCCTAGATTTGATAGGCCATCTGTTGAAGCCTCTGCACCACCACTTAAGGTCAGCGAATTGCTGTAGCCATATCGAATCGCACCCGAAGCAAAAGTGGCATCATCATAATCGTTGGAAAACAGTCCGTAGTTATAGCGTGGAACACCGACATCTACTGAGAATTCGTTAATGCCTTTTGCCAAAATTTTGGATGAAAAATAGTAAGCCTGCTTGGTAATGCTCTGCTGACCCGTTGCATCGGTGGTCACAAGTGTGACTTCATTGCCTGAAATAAACGGGAGCTGTTTAATGTCAAATGGACCTGATGGCACAAGGCCTGAATAAATCTTTTGTTGGTTAACGTATAAATCTAAAGTTGAAGGAAGTGCGGCTGAGCCAGAAAATTGTGGGAATGCTGAAGTGACAAGATCACCTCGTTGAGTATAAGCACTCGACCATTGGAAACCGGCCAAACGTACACTGCTACCCCAGTCAGAACTATTGGAAATAAAATCCCCTAAGGTATATATCCTAACTTTTTCAGGATCTACATATTGCCACTTACTTTCTAAGCGCACCCATTTTTCATGGCTATAACTATTTTCATTACTACCGTTGTATAAAACACCTGAAGAAAAGTTACCAATTGCGCTGTTAAAGATCCCTTCTGCCGAACCTGAGAAAACATTCTCGTCATTGGTTATGGTGTTATACAGACTATAGTTCAGAATAGCCGCATTTAAGGGCTTCATTTTCAGCAAATGTGGGTTGGTACTCTGCTGACCATTTAAATCAACTGAATAATCCGTCAGCATGTTCGACGAAACTTGTAAATTTAGAGCCTGTTCGTTCTCTAGATACTTAAACTGAATTCCTTTTAGTTCATTAATACACACCCATTGATTATCCGGGATATGTTCATCCATTTTTATTCTTAAAACTTTCAAATCACGAGTACGGATATACAGCTTTCTATCTTGATCTTGGCGTACCGAAATCAAATCTGTTGAAATACTCGAATTAATAGAAATCTTTAAGAAAAGCTGTGTATACGCCTTATCAGAAATGAATACCTGATGAGAAGAACTTGTAACTTCCGGAATACTTGGTAAAGCAGCATTGGTGTTATCTTGCAATGATTCAGCAAAAGCATGAATCGGCAAGTACATAACACATAAGGCACTTACGAGATATTTCATGTGTGCCTCTTTAAAGAGATGTTTGCTTACCGTTAATATTCAATGAAATATTATATTTATGATCCGTTTGAAATTTAAAATCAGGACTGATATTAAAATTTCTTGCTTTGCCAGCAAGAATATAACCATTCACTGTATTTACTTTAATTGCATAACTTTTATTTGCTGTTGTATCAACAATAGTTAGATTGCTTAAAAGTGCATGTCGATTTCCAATATTATTAATTATAAGAGAGGAATTATTTTGCTCTTGCTGAATTGACCAAGTAAGTTTAGTCATTGCGTCCTTATTGACTACAAATAGGGGCAATGAAGAACGTAGTAGTACGTTAACCCCCTGATCTACTTTACGGTTATCAATCGGTTTTGGTAACTCATCAATAATTATACGATAGGTTTGTTCACCAGAAACTGGTACTGGATTAATTCTAACTACACGTAAGTTATAAGAATCATTAGGTTGTAATTTTAAAAATGGTGGACTAATCGCGATCTCATCTGTAGGTATTAATTGATCTTGCCCAGCATTTTGGCGCCATTCAAATACACGTACCTGTAAATCACTGCTTTCATTTGACTGATTATACAAACTAATTGAGGACGCAGCTTGATCACTTAATATTTCAACACTTACAGGTGAAAGACGAATTGATGCAGCATTCAGCATACTAGGCAAAAATAATAATAAACTTGTAGTAACAAAGATATTTTTTCTCATGATTTGCCCAGAACGACTTTTCTCAAATTAGGCTAGCTCTCTAAATCAAGAGCTAGCAATGACACAATAAAACTTATTAAAAATTAATAAGTTACTGTTACAGTCACAGTATCAACATAGCTACCAGCACTTGGTAAAGTTGAGCCAGCTGGAATACGACCATAGACGTTAACTGTTTGTGGTGCACCAGTACCAGTACCGCTATAAGCAGTAGTTGCAATACCAATCGCTGTTGCACGGTTAGTGTCAGAGAAAAGGTTGTAAGGAATATATTCGTTGCTAGTTGCACCACCAATCATACGACGTTGAGTCGTTTGAGCATTTTTGCCAGCATCGAAAGCCAAAGTCCATGGCACAGTGTTGTTACATAAAACTTTAATTGCAGTACCACCTGTCGTTGTGGTGTCTGCGTCTACATTGCTTGCAAGAGAACTTAAAGTACCAAAATCTAAAACTGCGTTAGCTGTTGTACCTGTAGCTGAAGTATTCAATACACAGCTATTTGTAATTGTTGCTTTAACGGTCAAAGTACCTGTTGCAGTTGCAGCATTTGCGGCATTGATAGACATTAAACCCAAAGTAATTACTGATAAAATGAGAGAATTTTTCATGGTTAAAAACCTTTTTACATTACGCCAATAAAATTAATAGATGTAAAAACTAGCCTTCCCCATCACAATCACTAGCTTTTCTGATTGTTTTTTCAAAGCGTTATTTTTTTACTCTACTTACGGCGCATAATACAAAAAAACAACAAAAACACTAATATAAGTTTCATTCTAAATATCAATTAACAATTCAACTTCTGATGAATTTCTCAATTATAAAAATTTTTAGGGTTTAGCGCGCTTTTTATGTCGATTTTCGATAATTTCATCTAGCTTTTGTTAGTTTTACTAAAAAAATTATAGATTTTCATTAGTTAAAGTTTACCATCACTTTTAGTATTTTATATTTTTTTAATTTTTGGTAAAAAAATTATGGACAAAAAGTAAGCTACTGATTGTTCTATATATTTTAAATGAATAACAAAAGAATATTTTATGAATAAGAAGTCTAAGTAACTTATAGATATTTTTAGGATTTTTCAATAATTTTCAGCAATTGCACACTATTTCCTTCTACGAGAAGGAGGGCGTGTTAGCTTAACTATTTCTAAAAATTAAATGAAAAATCAAACCAAGAAATCCACCGACCATAGCAAAACCTAACTGTATATAGGCTTTACCATACCAAGCTAATTCCCTAAATTGATAATCTGCACTTTGCGACCCAATGACTAAAATATTTTTAATGTCCCAGCTATGGAATCCTTTAGGTCTTTCTGCAAAAAAATCTAGAATAGGTGTAAACCCAAAAACAAATAAAATACCAAGTAATGGATAAACGATAGATCCAGGAAAGATAGGATTATTCTTTCTTTCCATCGAGTCAAATATTATAGTTGCAGCAACTAATAAACTTTGTACTAAAGCAACTATTTTGAAAGTATCTAGATCAAAACCGAGATAAAACATTAAAGTTAAGAGAATAACCTCTGTGAGAAAAACAGAGCAGATTAATAGCTTCCAATTCATTTCAGTCCTTAAATGATTTTTTAGAATCTTATATAGTTGTAGTAATGTCTATTAAAAAAATTATTTCAATTTATTTATACTAGCAAAAAATAATTAAATAGCACAACATTAATTAAATCAAAAAATATACAAACAAAAAAAGTTATTATTAATTAAATCTAAAGTTAAATTTAATTACCCCTTTTAATAAAAACATTTAATAGAAATAGTTCTTATTACAACTACAACTAAAAATTTATAAAATATATCAACTTAATAATTAAGTATTTGATAATTTATTTAATCCCCTAAACCTCCCAAATAGATATTATTAATCGCTTAAATATTTTCTTTAAAAATCTATTTCTAAATTGAGTGAACCACGGCTGTACTGTTCGCTTTATCTTGAGACTAACAATTCCACACTTGTAGTTTCACTTGCTTCTTGGCAAGGTATGTACCAGTAAAACATTAGGAATTTGTTCCAATATGGCGAGTCCAGCACAAATCATTCGACATAAATTTCTCAATACATTCTTTTCGCGCCATTCTCTCTGGTTCTTATGTATTTTTACTGCACTGAGCATTACATGGTTTCGAACCGTATACACCCCTCATAGTATCTATTATTTTATTTCAGATACTCTCCTTAACGGGTTATGGGTGCTTACGGGTGCGCTAAGTTTATTAGGCCTTTATGATGTTTTGCAGAATAAACATTCAATTCTAAGAAACTACCCAATTATGGGGCATTTCCGTTTTTTATTTGAAGATATACGCCCAGAAATTCGCCAATACTTTATTGAAGCGGACCAAGATGCTCTACCTTTTTCTCGTATGCAAAGAAGTCTAGTTTATCAGCGTGCTAAAAATGAAAATGCAGATAAACCATTTGGTTCAATCATTGACGTTTATCAAGAGAATTATCGATTCATTGTCCATTCAATAAGCCCTTGTCCACCAGCAGATCCAAAGAGCTTTCGTATTCAGGTGGGTAATGCACAATGCCTTCAACCGTATAGTGCATCAATTATGAACATCTCTGCCATGAGCTTTGGTAGTTTAAGTGCCAACGCAATTCGTGCGTTAAATAAAGGTGCGCAGTTAGGTGGTTTCTATCATGATACTGGCGAAGGTAGTTTAAGCCCTTATCATCTGGAAAATGGCGGTGATATTGTTTGGCAAATTGCCAGCGGTTATTTTGGCTGTCGTACTTTAGATGGGAAATTTGACGAGCAAAAGTTTGCCAAGCAATCTCAATTACCACAGATCAAGATGATTGAGCTGAAGCTTTCCCAAGGCGCAAAACCAGGCCATGGTGGTATTTTACCTAAACATAAAATTACCGCAGAAATTGCACAAATCCGTGGGGTTTCTCGCGATCATGACTGTATTTCTCCTGCAAAGCATTCTAGTTTTTCTACTCCTATTGAAATGATGCATTTCTTGCAGAAATTGCGCACATTATCTGGCGGTAAACCAGTTGGTTTTAAACTTTGTATTGGTCAACCTTGGCAATTCATGAGTATTGTTAAAGCAATGCTAGAAACAAAAATTGTTCCTGACTTTATAGTCGTTGATGGATCTGAAGGTGGTACAGGCGCAGCACCGATTGAGTTTAGCGACAATATTGGTACTCCATTACGTGAAGGCCTACGTTTTGTTCATAACACCCTTGTGGGTGCAGGACTAAGAGATCAAGTTAAGATTGGTGCGAGTGGTAAAATCATTAGTGCCTTCGATATTGCCAGTACTTTTGCGCTAGGTGCAGATTGGGTTAATTCAGCACGTGGTTTCATGTTTGCTGTTGGATGTATTCAGGCACAAAGCTGTCACACTAACCAGTGTCCTGTAGGTGTTGCAACCCAAGATAAAGACCGTCAAAAAGCAATTGATGTACCCACTAAATCAGAACGTGTATTTAATTTTCATAAAAATACATTGCATGCATTATCAGAAATGATTGCTGCAGCCGGTTTACGTCATCCTTCGGATATTAAAGCCCACCATTTGGCTCAGCGAGTAAATGACCGTGAAATTAAGAACTATGCTCAATTGCATTTTTTCTTAAAAGAAGGCGAGCTTTTACAGTCTGAACTTAATAATGACGATGATAATTTTTATTATCGGATGTGGAATATGGCGGATGCTAATCACTTTTAATTTATATTAACTTGATATGTTGAGCATTACATTTATAGTGTGATGCTCTTCTATATTTGAAATTAATATGTGAGTTTTTCTTAAATTTCATTACCCTTTTAATTTGTCTTTAATAGATTTTTCACCTAATATAAAAGTATAAATAACGTACACAATTTAATTTTATTTAATAAAAATTTTTTTAATGCTTATAACAAAAAGGTATCTCATCATGTTGAAAAAAACATTCATCTCTTCTTTTGTCGCACTAGCAGTAGGTTTAAGTAGCTATGCTGTTGCTTGTACACGTGCCGTATATTTAGGTAATAACCAACATATTATTACTGCTCGCTCAATGGACTGGAAAGTTGATACGGGTACAAATTTGTGGATTATGCCGAGTGGAGTCTCTCGTGATGGAAGTGCCGGATCTAAATCAATTAAATGGACGTCTAAATATGGAAGTGTAATTGCCACAGGCTATGAAGTTTCCACAACAGATGGAATGAATGAAGCTGGATTAGTTGCTAATGTCTTATGGTTAGTTGAATCTGAGTATCCCGATGTAAAAAAATCTAATAAACCGCTACTCAGCATTGCTGCTTGGGCACAATATGTACTCGATAACTTCGCAACTGTTGATGAGGCTGTTAGAGTTCTTGAGAAAGAACCGTACACAATAGTTACAGATAGCGTTCCTGGTGAATCAAGACTCACCACCCTACATTTATCTATTTCTGATAAAACAGGTGATAGTGCAATTATTGAATATATTGACGGAAAGCAGGTTATTCACCATAGCCGCAGCTATCAGGTCATGACTAACTCGCCTACTTTCGATAAGCAACTCGCCCTCGCCGAATATTGGAAACAAATTGGTGGAACGATCATGCTCCCCGGTACAAATCGAGCATCTGATCGCTTTGCGCGCGCGTCTTTTTACATTAATGCAATTCCTAAAAATGATGATAGTAAACAAGCTCAAGCCTCTGTATTTAGTGTCATTCGAAATGCGTCTGTTCCCTATGGACTAAATACTCAAGAAGAACCGAATATCTCTTCAACTCGCTGGCGAACTGTGGCCGATCATAAACAGATGCTTTACTTTTTCGAGTCAGCACTATCACCAAATGTATTTTGGGTTGATTTGAAAAAGATTAATTTTAAAGATGGTAAAACGCGTAGACTAGATTTAGGCCCCGATCAAAGCCATATATATGCAGGTGATGCCACTTCTTCTTTTAAAATTGCAAAACCATTTGTATTTTTAAGCCCATCTATGCGTTAATTTATGTCAAAATTTACTACACTTAACATAAATAATATTAAGCATACTCTCTTGGAATTTATATGATGAAGAAATCTCTACTCTTATTGGGTTCATGTCTACTTACAGCGGCTTGTAGCACTACACAGGTTAGTACAACGGCTCCTAAAGAGGTAAAGACAGCGGGTCAGCTAAACTGCTCACCAACTGAACTATGCCCAAGCTTACTCGTGAAATGGAACGAGAATCAAAAAGATCAGCTTCGTGTAGATGTTCATTTAAGTAGTAGTTATAACTTTTATGATATTAACGAGTTAACATTTGATATTGATGGGAAACGATTTAACTATCAACCTGCTCAATCGACTGAAAAAACGAATGTGAGCCGATTAGTTCCTAAACATTCTACAACTTTCTTTATTATTCCAAGTCAATTCTTGCAAGAATTTAAAAGTGCTCAAAATGTAAATGTGTTGATAAAAACTGATAAAGGAACGATTGAACGCAATATGTATAGTCCACAAAAACAATCTTCCGTGTATACAAACTTTATGCAGCTTTATCAAAACTCAAAATAAAGTACAAAGATTAAGTCATGCATCTATCCATTTTTGGATAGATGCATTATTTTTTAATAATAAAAATGTTTTGGCTTCGCATGTAAAAATGCTGGAATCAATCCCGTTAAAGCTGCACGTATATCCGCACGTTCATTAATTAATTGATGAGACCCTTCTTCTAGCATTAATAACGTTTGCAGCCTAAATTTACGGCGAATAAATTCAATGTTGTAACGCCAATCAACTGTCTGATCGAGAGCGCCTTGTGCAAGCCAGACGGGAATACGACAAGCTGGCCGCTCTTCCATTTCTTGCATCCATTTAGACATTGCCAAAATCCAGTCCATACCCATCATTCGAGGCTGCAAAGGATCTTTTAAACGAATGAAACGTAAAAATTCAGGATTATGATTATTACGTCTAAAGTGTCTTGGTACTTGGCGCTTAATACGGCGAATAATGCCCAATCCAACTGGGTTATGCCACCATGCTGTTTTTGCAGGGCGAATCAAAGGAGAAAGTAGCAAAACTCTATCTACAATCGGATCTTGACGTTTTTCAGCATATTCTAGTAAGTGATGCATCCAAATTGCGCCACCCGTACTTTGACCAATTCCTACCCAAGGTTTTGGTAACTGATCTGCATGTTTTACATATTGATAAACAGCCATTAAAACTTGTTGATAGTGATCAAAATTTTGAATACTTGCTGGTGAGCCATTGCTTAAACCATGCCCTGGTAAGTCATAGGTAATGACACTAAAGCCTTGTTCAAGAATTTCACGAATAATGGGTTGATAAATACCACTATGCTCAAGATAGCCATGTAATAAGCAGACAGTACCTTGTATTTTTTCTACTTTAGGCTTGAAAACTTGCACATGTAATCGGAACAAAGGCATTTGAACATAGCCCTGCCAATGATCACATTCAAGTAAATGCAAACCATATAACTTACGGTAAGCCAGTAAATCTCGAGATGGTTCTTCTAATGTATTTAAATTAAGTGGACTTAAAACCTGTGGCGTAAGATCACGGTTAGGAACCGGCAAATCTAATTGTTTTAATACGGCAGGATTGAGAAATGGGATATCTGACATTAAGGTACCTCTCGACAATCACTTGAGCCAAACAACATGTCGCGAATTGTCGCAAGTAATTCATAATTTGCACGACGGCTATGATCGTAATTTTGCACACTTGGTTGCCAGCGTGTCAGTGGTGTTGGCATTGGAGCCACAACCGGAATGGTTTCAATACCATTTAAAGCAAATAGTCGGCGAGTACGCGGCATATGGTATTCATCTGTAACCAACATCACCGTCGGTGCTCCACCCTTTTTCTGAAGTAATAGAGAACTAAATCTTGTATTCTCACAAGTATTCATACTACGTTTTTCTAGTAGCTTTGCATCAACGCCGCGCTCTTTTAACCAAGCTTGCATATAAGGTGCTTCAACACCGCTCAGTACAATAGGAAGCTGATTTTGTTTTTCAACTTCTAAGGTTTTTTCTAGTCTCAAGCGTGTATAACCATTAACTACAATATCTTTTCCATTTTTATCAAGCGTCAAACCACCACCTAAAACAACAATTGCATAAGGTTGTGATAACTTTTTAGCTGGAGCGGGTAAAGGATTTTTACGAACATACTCGATTTTCTGTTCAGGTTCGCTCACAGCTTTTTGATGTTCTGGCACTACAGGTTTTCTTGCTAAAAACTCGGTATATTGCTCTGTAAGGGCCTTATTTTCTGAACTATTAATAAAGAGTGCCTCATCAATAGGGCTACTTGCTTCATCAGCAGCATCAATTTCTGAGTTTTTCACGACTAAAGGAACAGTTACAGAAGCGGCCGCCTCTGAATCTTGTTCCTTTTCTTCTAAAAGAATAATTTGCTGCAAAGCCTTATAGTTTTCTTGAAGATAAGTCAGATCTGTTGTCTTTTTTTCACGTAAAGCTTTTTCGGTCAGCTTTAAATACGCTTGACGAGCAATCCATAGATTTGAACCCGGCTCTAAATTATCATGTTCACTTAATGCAGCCTGTCTCTGACTTTCAGCGGCAACTTGATTCACATCGACCGGTACAAAATAATTAAGTCCAGCTACAATTAATTTTGAATAAAACGGCGAATATAAAAAAACCACGAAACAGCCTAATAGTACAAATAGCACGGTGACTACTTGTACTAAACGTACCATTAAGTGTACTTTTGGCATAAAACTATTCCGTATGATTTTCAATTAAACCTAAACTGTTATAAAGCACAGGCTCTGGTTCTAACATAATATGGAAACGCTGATCAACATCATGTTGTACAGCCTGATAAGTTTTCTTTACATCAGTAAGAGATGCATTGGCATAATTCACCAAAACTAATGCCTGTTTATGAAACATCCCTACCATATCGAGTTGCTTCCCTTTCCAACCCGCCTGATCAATTAACCATCCTGCTGCAATTTTAACGTTTCCACTAGCTTGAGGATAATGTGGAATTGTTGAGAATTGTGTGATTAGACGTTCAAATTCTTGAGGATTAACAATCGGATTTTTAAAGAAACTACCTACGTTAGGATACTCTTTTGGATCTGGGAGTTTACTTTGGCGAATATGGATCACTTGATTTTGTAAGTTCTCAGCAGTCTGATTGTCTCCCACTGCTTGCTTCAAATCACCATAGTTAAGTTTTAAATGTGGCTGTTTAAGTAATTTAAAAGTGACATGTGTGATGATGTAACGGTTCGGATCATCTTTAAAAATACTATGGCGGTAAGCGAAATGGCAGTCAGCCGCTAAAATTGTCTGAGTTTCTTTTAATTTACGGTCATACACTTGTACCGACTCAATAAACTCACCAACCTCTACCCCATAAGCACCAATGTTTTGTACGGGTGAAGCACCCACTAACCCTGGAATAAGTGCTAAATTCTGCAAACCAAACCAATTTTGCTGAGTGCTATATAAAACAAAATCATGCCAAACCTGCCCTGCACCTACTTTAACCCGAACGAAATCATGATCATTTGATAAAACTTCAATTCCTTGAATATCAAGATGAATCACTAAAGCATTGATCTGCTGCGGCAACAACATGTTACTACCGCCCGATAACACAAGTACATTTAAATGATGCTGCTTAGCAAAATCCAAAGCTTCTTCAATATCCTGAATATTACCGACTTTTGTGTAATGTGAAGCTGTTGCATCTAAACTTAATGTATTGAATGGCTTAAGCTGTACCTGATTCTGAATTTGCATTGTGTTGAAAAACCTATTCTTAAACATTCAATTGTTTTTTTAAAATATTAATCCACGCCAAACTACTAGACTCGCATTGGTCAAGTACGCGCTCGAAGCCATCAGCACCACCATAATATGGATCAGGTAAGGCTTGTTGTGGATATTCAGGATCATGCTCACTCATTAAAGCTACTTTTGCACGAATTTTATGAGTACCAAACTGAGAAACCGCGCTTTGTAGCATGTCATGAATATCATCAAAGTTTTGGTGATCCATTGCTAAAATCAAATCAAACTCTAAAAAATCTTGAGTTGAAAGCTGCCTTGCACGTAAAGACGATAAGTCATAACCTCTTTTTTTAGCGTGCAACTGACTACGCTGATCAGGTGCTTTATTTGGATGATAATTACTCGTTCCAGCTGAATCGACAATGACATTAAGTTGATGTGCATCACAATAATGTCTAAAAACCACTTCAGCCGTAGGAGAACGGCAAATGTTTCCTAAACAGACGCATAACACCTTATATTGTGTTTCCATTAGAAACCACTTCCAAGCATTTGAATTAAATAGAAATTAATATGGAGCATGTAAAACCCTGACAGAACTATAAAGTATTGTCAGAATCGAATTGACCATTGTGACGTGTTGCATTTTGTCAAAACTCACATGGCTTGAAAAGGAAAATAATGTTTATCAATAGATTAAAAGTTGATAAATCAGTCGATAAAGTAGCTGACCTTCTAATTTTGAATAAAACAATAAAGCCCTCCGAAGAGAGCTTTTACAGCAAAGTAGATACTCACATTATTAATAATTATATGAGTTTTAAATCCTAAAACAGGATAGCAACTACTTAATGTACAACTTATGATTTTCTAATACAGCTTTAGTAAAAGGCCCAAAATAATCATTTAACGTTGCTAATCAACTCAATCATTTCCTTCGTTGGCCTTAAGCTACCTAATTGCCACTGTTCAGGCGGATATTCATCAATTCGTATCCAGACATGCTCTTGAAAAGCTGGATTTCCCTTTCCTTCTATCTCTACAAATAAATCTGTTATTCGTTTGAAAAGCTCGGCTTTACTATCTTTATCTAGTAAACCCTCTATAGTTTGTATATTTATAAATGGCATAATGCTACCTGAATTAAGTCTAGGTCTAAATTATAGACTCATATTAATTGGAGCTCCCTAGAATGTCAAATATTATTCCAGATCATAGATTTTCAGTAGATGTATGTGGAATCTTCAAAATTGCTGAGATATTGAACGATAGCTGGACAATCCTATTGTTAAGAGAAGCTTTTTACGGCGTAACAAAATTCAATGATTTTCTGGAAAATACAGGTATATCGAAGCAAATTTTATCTAATCGTTTAAAACACCTCATCCAATTAGAAATATTTGAACTATCAATTTATAAAGAAGTGGGTGTACGAGAGCGCAAAGAATACTTACTCACCAAAAAAGGTAAAAGCTTAAATATTGTTTTGCTTGCCATGCTTGAATCTGGTGGTAATTTTATTGAAGCAGATAAAGATGTCGTGAAAGTTTTTAAGAAGAATTCAGATGATCAAATCAAATTAAAGCTTGTTGATTCATCTAATCAAGTCATAGATCTTAATAATCTGGAACTGAAACTCACTCCTCACAGAAATAAGGAATAACTTTTTATTTAGATATAAAAAAAGCCCAAGTATTATGGGCTTTCAAGCAACATGAAGACAAAAATCATTTATTTTTAAATAATTTATCAGTCATATTCCTATCAATTTTGCTACGATGACCATTCTCGAAATATCGATCGACATGGCATAGTTTCGTTTTGGTATCACAGAACACACCATTTGAGAGTGTAAATGCTGAAGTATCAAAATCGCCTTGAGAGAATGCTCTGTTGGCTTTGGGAGTTCCTAAGTATTTGGCTGTAAGTTTTTTAGATACACCCTTTTTGTCAGCACAAATATATTTATCACAAATTACACCTTTTTTAGGTGAATAGACGCTAGAGCTTGTTTTCGCCATTGCTACGGAGCTCAGCATGAAGCAAGTGCATCCAATAACACTAAGTAAAGTTTTAGAAATTTTCACTTTTTGAACCGAATAAAATTATAAATTGTTAAGACATTATATGAATTAGCAGCCTTCAGGAAAATCTACTGAACAGTATAAATAACAAAAAGCCCACCTTTCGATGATCTTTTAAATTACTTGCATGATCTCCGTTTATCGTCTGAATCTAACCACATGAAAGTAGTGACTATCTCATATAACACTCAACATAATCGCCTCAGAACTACTTTATTTTAAGGTGTCTTATGCTAAGTTATTTGAAGATTGAATCTTATAGAACCATTCGACAATAATGTTCAAAAATAAGGAAATAATGTATATGAGCCATTTTCAATTTCAAACTGTTCCAAATATCATCTCTGGCTTAGGCTCTATACAAGAATTACAGAATATATTGTCCTCAAAAACTTACCGTAAGTTATTGCTGGTCACTGATGCGGGTATGGTTAAAAATCAATTACACCGTCCCATCCTTCAAATTTTAGATACCCTCAATCTTGAATATGTCATTTATGCGGATGTGCAGGCTGACCCACCAGAACAAGTGGTTTTAGATGCAGCCAATTATGCAAAACAGCAAAATGTAGATGCCATTATTGGTTTTGGTGGTGGTAGCTCTTTGGACGTTGCAAAAGTAATTGCTTTACTCGCACACCCCAACCAAACTCAACATTTGCAAGAGATGTATGGTGTAAATCAGGTCACCACAACTCGCCTTCCGCTTATTTTAATTCCGACTACGGCTGGTACTGGCTCAGAAGTAACGCCAATCTCAATTGTGACCACTGGTGAAACGACAAAAATGGGGATTGTTTCTCCAGTACTGTATGCCGACACAGCAATTCTTGATGCCACCTTTACTCAAAACCTTCCAGCCCATATTACTGCTGCGACAGGTATTGATGCGATGGTGCATGCCATTGAGGCATATACTTCTAAGCACAAAAAAAATATATATACCGATATTTTAGCCAAACATGCACTCAAGCTACTAAATCATAACTTACCGAAAGTTCTTAAGAACGGTAATGATTTGGAAGCAAGGCAAAATATGCTGTTCGGCTCAATGCTTGCAGGTCAGGCATTTGCAAACTCGCCCGTTGCTGCGGTACATGCTTTAGCTTATCCACTGGGTGGACATTTTCATCTTTCGCATGGTCACACCAATGCCTTAGTATTGGTTGAAGTATTAAAATTTAATGCACCACATGCTAAACAATATTATGCAGAGCTTATGCAATGGTTAGATCCATATAGCAATGGCAGCACCGATGGTCTATGTGATCTGTTTATTGATCATATGCAAAACCATTTAGACCGTAGTGGTTTGACTTTAAAACTTAGAGATCTGGGTATTGATGAGTCTAGCTTACCTAGACTTGCTCAAGATGCCATGTTGCAAACCCGCTTACTACAAAATAACCCACGTGACATGACAGAAGCCGCTGCTTTGGCAATTTATCAGGCGATTCATTGATGACTAAACCCGTTTTAAAAACCCGTGATCAATTTAAGTTCTTTTTAGACATTCAAACGCGTTGGGCAGATAACGATATTTATGGTCATGTGAATAATGTGACTTACTATAGCTATTTTGATACAGCAGCCAATGCGTTACTGATTCAAAAAACAGGTTTTGATATTCATGAAGCAAAATCAATTGGGTTAGTCGTCGATTCAGCTTGTAGCTTTAATCAGGAATTGTCATTTCCAGAAATTATTCAAGTGGGTGTTGTGATTGGGAAAATCGGCACGACATCTTTACGCTATGAATTGGCAATCTTTAAACAAGGTCAAGACCAAGCGTCAGCTCAAGGACATTTTGTTCATGTGTTTGTTGATCGCGAAACGCGTAAAACTGTACCTATTTCTGAGACAGTTCGTGAGGTTTTAGAAAGTTATTTATTATAAAAAACAGGGCAAAAAGAAAATAAAGTACTCTTTTTGCCTCTCTCTACTTATATCATTGCAGGATCACTAAAGGAGTCTTCACCCGTCTCAACTCGACCAGCAAAACGTCGGTAATAATACGGATCACTTTGACTGGTGATTTCAAAATCATACCAATGTCCTACGTCAGCTAACGACCAATGTTGTTTAACGACCTGTCCCGCTTTTACGGTCAGTTGTAACGGTGCATCTTGGCGGTATGCACAAGGTTTTACCGTCAATATTGCATCCTTGGTACCATCATTCATGAGCTCTACGTATACATCACCGTTGGCAATGTCATAGCACACTCGAATTTCAGGTTTAATGCCACTATCGATAATACGTTGAGTATCGCCTTTAAAATGACGATGATAACCATTTGGACCAAGTACCCATAAGTCATAACGGCCTAAGTTATCTTTTAAAGCATCCCATTCGTCATCTAGAGCCTTATTCGGCTCGACAATATAACGCTTTGGAATACGGTCTAGGTTAAGTTTGTCATAAACATGAAAAACTGCTGCTTGCTGACCTGTATTAGAGAAAATCAATTGCACTTTACCATCGGCTTTACAGCGCGCGCTGGTGTGCAGCTCGTAAGGTAGCGCACGCGACAGACGTATGCCACTCTGTTGAATCGGGAACTTAATATCCGTTGGTACAGGAACAGCTGGCAAAGCTTCTTGATTTTCTCTTAGCTCATCGGCCTGCAAACGTGTCTGTTTACCGCTCAGCTGCGGTAAAACATCTGCATTTGGTGTTTTAAAGTTAAATGCACTGGTTAAATCACCACACACTGCACGGCGGTATGGACTAATATTCGGCTCTTTAACCCCAAAACGTTTTTCTAAAAACATAAGCACAGACGTATGGTCAAACACTTGCGAATTCACCCAACCACCACGGCTCCATGGTGAAATCACATATAACGGAACACGAGGGCCCGGACCATAAACTCGTCCATCAGGTGTAGGCTGAGAATGACTCCCCTCAGGCGCTGCGTGGTCAAAATACTCATCCTGCATATCAGCACTACTTAATGTCGTTTTGCCTGCGTACTGGCCATTTTTGAGTCGAGATGGCGCTGATGGTGACGGTACGTGGTCAAAGTAACCATCATTTTCATCGAAATTGATAATGAGTGCTGTTTTACTCCAAACCTCTGGCACAGCAGTTAATGCATCAATAATTTCTTGAATAAACCAAGCCCCTTGAACTGGGCTTGAAGGGTCTGGATGTTCACAATAAATCGATGGCGCATTAATCCAAGACACTTGAGGTAATTTCCCTTCACGAATGTCGCGTTTAAAAGCATCGAGATATTCTTCTGGTTTATTGCCCGGCAATGTATTTGCAATACCTTTATAAAGTGGATTTTTAGAATTATCCGTTGCAGCATCATAGGCTTTATATGGTAGTTTTTGTCCCGTATCTGCATATGGTTTATTTGGTTCACCACCGCTTGCAACTGGATAACCAGATGCAATATTTGCCTTTCTAAACGTACAAAATGCTCCAAGCATGTTATCGCCCCATTCATCTGGCATATTTTGATAACAAATCCAGCTTACCCCTGCTTCTTCTAAACGTTCGGCATAAGTTTTCCACGTGTAACCGCGATCTGCCGTGGCAGGGTTACCATCAATCCAGTCCCATTCATTATTTACAAATGAACGCTTGGTTGGTGTTGCACCATTTGTACCCGTTAAATGATAAGAACGGTTTGCATCTGTTCCAGTGTGCATAGAGCAATGGTAGGCATCACAAATCGTAAAGGCGTTCGCAAGTGCAAACTGATATGGAATTTCTTTTTCTTTAAAATAACCCATGGATATATCAGTTTTATGGGCTGGCCAATTCGCCATACGCCCATTGTCCCAAGCCAACTGACTATCGTTCCACGTATGTGGCGTACCATCTGCACGCTGCGCATTATTGGCTGTACCATCTAAATGAAAAGGCGTTAAAACTTGCCCATTACTTCTAAGCTGCTCCCAAACACGGCGGCCACTTGGCAGAGGAATTGTAAAACGGTCGGCAAAGCCTCGAACACCTTTTAACGTTCCAAAGTAATGATCAAAAGATCGGTTTTCCTGCATTAAAATAATAACGTGTTCAACATCCTGAATGGTGCCAGTTTTATTGTTTGCAGGTATTGCTAAAGCTTTTTGAATACTAGATGGGAACGCTGCCAATGCCGCTGTACCCAAACCCATATTTAAAGAATAATTTAAAAATTTACGACGTGTAATCATGATCAGGTTCTTTTTATTATTTAAGTTTATGGAGCACAGCGCATTACAGGCTTTTTACCTGTTTCTGGTGTATTTGAATTATCATTTGATGAGTCGTTACAACCACTCAGCAGAATCGCGCCGATTAATAAAAAATATGAATATTTAAAACAATTTATTCCAGTGCATTGCCTTTTCATTGCTATGTACAATCCATTTAAAATCTAAAATGGCTAACATAGAAAAGTACAATGACAGTGACATGACCCAAATATTTCAATCCAGTGAAAAATATGAAAATTCTATTATTTTCATATTCTGCACCAGATCAAAACTCAGTTAAATTTAAGGCTTTAATTGAATATTTTGTAATTCGCCATCAAAAGTTTCTATGAGGCTCTTAATAACTGGCTGTTGCTGTAACAGCTCGGCTGCTCGGTGAAAGGCTTTTTCTTTACGCGCACTTTGAATGGTATATGGTGTAGATGTATTCAAAGCACCATATTCAACTGTAAATTGAGTATTCGGCCATTGCTCATTTAATGCATCAATAAGGCCTTGCTGCAATTGGGTCAGCATATTTTCATATTCTTGAGGAATATGGAAAATAGTATTGCCGCCAATTTCACCAGTCATCACACCATGCTGTGCAAGTTCTTGAACAGCGGGTGAAAGCTGACTATTTCTAAACCAATACTCCCACTTTTCAAGTGTCCATTCACCTTCTAAAACTTGAGGAGAAAGCTTCAAGATATCTTGAGGCATCAGCTGCCCGTTATCAGTTCCGCTAGACTCTTTCACAACTGCAACTGTTTCAACCATTACTTCGGCTTGCACAAATGACTGTTGTTCAATAACAGGTTCAGAAACAAGATCAGATGTATCTTGGGCCAGCGAAAATTCAGCGTTAGGCGTTTCAAATAAACCCATAGGTTCAGCAGTGAAAGCTGGTTCAGGTTCAATTTGTTTGGTTTGGACTTCTGCCTGAACTTGTACTATCTTTTGTTCTGGTACCGGAATGAAATCTTCTTCCAGAACACTAACAGTCTCTTGAACAACTGCTGACTCAAGTCCAATCAACTCATGATGATTTGGGTCAAATACCATTAAATCCTGATTAGACTGAGGTTCAGGTTCAGGTTCAGGTTCAGGTTCAGGTTCAGGTTCAGGTTCAGGTTCAGGTTCAGGTTCAGGTTCAGGTTCAGGTTCAGGTTCAGGTT